>CAYNZY010000003.1:511-172018 GCA_964401805.1 uncultured Rhodohalobacter sp. | reverse complement strand
TGTAACCTACAGTGATCGTTGATGTAACATCAATTCCAAATTCATGCTCACATTAACTCGTCTGACCAGTATAAACGGTGTACTCTTAATATGATTCATTTGAATTAGTAGAGACCTCTATTGATTGGTTGCAAACTTAAATCCCGATGGGATGTCCAGATAGTAGCCCCAAGCGTCAGCTTGGGGTGGCAAGAAGTCTAATAAAAAAACCGCCGAACAGAGGGATTGGTTAGAAAAGACAAATTTTGATGAGGCGGAATGTCTCATGGGTTGGATATGTAACCTACAGTGATCGTTGATGTAACATCAATTCCAAATTCATGCTCACATTAGCTCGTCTGGGGGACGCCAGCCGTGTGACGAGGATTCTGCGTAAACCTTATACCATATACCGTAAAGCGATTCCTCATTTAACACACCCCTGCCTTCCGAATCTTCAGAGCAGGCAGGCCTCAATCCCCTCTTCCCGAAGTGCTCGGGATTTCGCTACGCTTAACAACGGGGAGGTTATGGGGTAGACGGTTTGATCTCTGCAATTAATGCATCATAGCCGGCTTCATGCATTTTCTTTTGAATTTTTTTCTGCATCTTTTCAGAATCACACAAAGCGATCATCGCACCTCCGCCACCGCCACCGGTCAGTTTAGCTCCCAGTGCTCCGTTGTTACGAGCTATTTCAATTAAGCTCTCAACATCAGGGTACGACACACCAAGCGTATTCAAATACCCGTGATTCATATTCATGATCATCCCGAGTTCACTCAAGTCACGCTTCTCAATCGCCTCTTTGGAAGCAAGAGCAAGCTCGTCCATCTGTTTAAAAATCTGTTCGTGCCAGTTGGGATGTTTTTTAGCATTTTCCCTGACTTGATTCACCATCTTGGAAGTCATGCTCTCCACACCGCTCAGGCCAATGACAATAGGTATTGACTCTTTCAGTGTAAGAGTCTCCATTTTTGGCGGTGTACCTTTCTGAAACATGATGAGGTTGCCATATGTGGAAACCGTATTGTCAATACCTGAAGCTCCGCCGTGAACAATATTCTCTGATTCAAATGAAAGGCGTCGGACATCATCATCTCCCAGGCCAAGCTCAAAATGTTTGTTAAGAGCACGTATAATGGCAACAGCAAGAGCAGCTGAGCCTCCCATACCCATTGCGCGTGGAACCTCGGGAAAGACTTCAATATTCATCGGCTTGTTTCGAAGATCAAGATGATCCAGAATCATCTCCAGGGATTTATAAATCGAGTATTTATGATCCGCTCCAAATTCAATAGTCTGCTCAACTCCCCATCTTGGAATCAGAAGACGTACTCCTTTGTCATGATCCCATACTTTTGCTTTCATTTTAAGGGTGATAGGAGCTGCTACAGCGTGTGTTCCGTGTACGACTGAGTGCTCTCCCGTCAAAATGATTTTGCCGTACCCAAACGACATTTCATCGTCATCAGCAGGCAGTGGTACTTTACCGGTAGCTGCAACTTTCTGCTCGCCTTTCAGCTCTTCAATAATCTCTTTCGCTTTCCATACTTTTATTTCTCCACTTTCCACAAGTCGTTCGAGTACCTTTTCAAACAGCTCGGAAGGAGCACCGGCGGTACTCGCTACACTTCTCGCATGCAGGGTCATGTGTCCACGCTGTATTCCTTCAGTTCCTAAAGAGCGCAGTGCGGAAAAGTTCTGGGCCAGTCCAACGGCTCCCATCACTTCAGCCAGTTCAGTTGCAGATTCTGTTCCCAGAATCCGATGAGCAATTCCAACCGCTTTGTTCGATTTGAGCGAACCACCAACCGTACCCACTTTTAAAGGTATATCAATGGTACCTACCAGATCTCCATCTTCATTTTTATACCAGTTTGTAAGTGAAGTGTATCGTCCGCTTCTGGCTGCGTATGCATGGGCAGCAGCTTCAATGGCGCGCCAGTCATTTCCGGTGGCGATTGCCAACGGATCAATTCCATTCATGATACCCTTATTGTGTGTAGAAGCCCGGTAGGGATCGATTGCGGCAAACTCTGCAGCACGGATAATACCGTCACGCACTTCTTTTCCTGAGGAGTCATTGAAATCAAGATACTTGGTAGGAATTACACATTTTGACCGAACCATGGCGCGATCGGTCAAATTGGAAAGTATTCGTAGGTAAACTTTTGAACCCGACAATTTTTCAACTAATGGCGCTACACCTTCGCACATGCTGTTTACAAGATTAGCGCCCATAGCATCACGAGTATCAACCAACAGGTGAACCACTACCATACTTCCCGGATGCCGATCCTGCTGATGAATCATGACTTCCAGGTCGATTGCACCACCGCCTCGTTTTACCATATTGGGATGGAGGCTGTTGGCAAGATTTATAATCTCCTGTTTTTCCTGTAGTATGGCATGGCGCACCTTCATAGGATGCCGAACATCCACAAGCTGAATCTGTCCGATCAGGATCGGATCGTCCGATTCTGATTCAAATCCGCCCGCATTTCGTACTACTTTAGCTGCAGAGCTGACGGCTGCCAGTATAGAGGGCTCCTCAACCACCATAGGAACGACATAAGGCTTGTTGTTAATCAAAAAATTGAGTCCAAGCCCCATTGGAAGTCCAAATACACCGATTACATTCTCGATCATCTTATCGGCATCATCCTGCGACAGAATATGCATCTGCTCACGAAGTGACACATAATCTTCCTGATTCAGAATATCTTTTTCACGAAGAACGTCAAGGCGATTCTCTACACTGTATTTGTAAAACTTTGGGATTCGAGATTTGTCGTTATTGGTCATAGTGAGTCAGACAAATGTTAGTAGTTGGGAGGAGGAGATAAAAAGAAAAACGTTTTATTCGATGTTCATTCTATGAACTACTTCCGTGCCTGTCGGGTTCATTTTTAGATCCATAACATCAAACATGCTCTCACTGATAACTTGACGAATTCGCTCTGCAGTGGATGAATCTTTACAGAAGGCTACACCAATATCACCGCCACCGGCACCGGACGGTTTATAGGTACCGCCAACGCTCTTTACCATTCTGAAAATCTCTTGATGAACATCCGATATAATTTCCGTATCACTTTTCTGCCCAAGGAGATACTCTTGATTTTTAAAATCTTCAACAATATTGAGGAAAGCATCTGTATCACCCTTGGAAAAAGCTTTGGAACCATCTTCTGAAAGTTCCATCATCGTTTGCATGATTGAATCATACTTTCCGGGTTGACTATCTCTAAATTCATTCACGTTATTTACAAAGCTTCGGGTTGAAGCAGAGTAACCGGCCCAAATGGTTATCATATGCAGATTTTCGGGCCAGCTGTGCGGTTTCACTTGTCCGTTAAGTTTTTCAATCGATTCAGGCATTTTATAACTCATGACTCCACCGGTAGCGCTGGCTGCAATGTCTGTACCGCTGCCTAATTTACCCTGAGCATGCCGGTGAGCCAGAAAGGCTTCTTTGTAGAGATCTTCCTGTTCAATATGCTTATTCATGTACTCCATCAATGCTGAGAGAAGGGAAACGGTTAGAGCAGCGCTCGATCCAAGTCCAAATTTGTGTCCGGTAGTTTTGTGGTAAAATGGAGCCGTATCAATTTCTATAGATGCTCCGGGGATCTTGCCCTTTCGCTGGGTAACATACTTGAGCATTGAAAGTACAAACTGAAGCTGTTTTTCCGTCTTTATGCTCATTGGTGTTCTGAAATGGGCATCTCCATCTGAATCGAGAGTGAACTGAACTTCAGGTAGGTTTAAGTTACCGGTACGAATCTGAAATGTACTATTGTAAAGAGGTGATATTTTGACAACACAGTGACGGTCGATAGCCGTAACAAGTGCCGGTGCGTGCTCAAGAACGGCATATTCTCCTAACAGAATAAGTTTTCCGGGTGATTTTACACAAAAAGAAGATTCGTACATTCTGCTAGCTGTTCTTTACTTTTATTTGATTGTCTGAAACGATAGCGGCTCCCGGTCCGGGTTTAGCTTCGATGACTTGTTTTACACCTTTTACGGATAGCATCGCCTGTTTTACCAGTTCTGAATTTCCGGGCTGACATAAAACTTTTACCTGGGGGCCGGCGTCCATAGTTACATATGCCGCAGTACCTTTAGACCTCAGGTTCCAGATGGTATGAATCATTTCTGTGGTCGCACCATTCCAATAGAGTAGAGGTGGCTTTCCGGACATCGCCAACCCGTGCATTTTAAAACAGCTGTGTTCTGTCAGTTCACCAACCTTAACAAAATCCTTCTTTTTTATTGCGCTACGCATTTCGTTTAAATCTTCAGGTTGGCTCTCTACCCAGCCGTCATAAAATGGAGATGACTTAGCCGTCCGCACCATTCCCTCTGTCGACCCGATCTCTTTTTTATCCGTTGATGTAACCGCAATTAAAAGCCTAAGATCCCAATATGATTCATCTTCAAGCTGAACGGCATAATCGTATTGACCATCTTCCAATGAGGTACCGCACTTCATTTCAGCAAAACCACCAAAAATTGACCGGGCTGCAGATCCTGAACCTTGCCTGGCTAATATTGAAAGCTCTTCATTGGACAGGTGCAATTTCATTGCCTCATTCACCGCCACCGCTAGCGCTGCGAATCCTGAAGCAGATGATGCAAGTCCCGCACCGGTTGGAAAACTGTTTGAAGAGACAATTTTAGCTTTTGGCCGATCTGCTGTTTGAGCGGCTGTATCCAGGAATTGGGTTATTCTCTCAATCGGTTTGCCCACTACATTTCGGTGATCCAGTTGAAGAATGTCACTCTCCAACGTTGAATCAAACTGGAGGGTAGTTGTGGTTTTTAATGCATCGAGGGTGAGGGAAATCGAGCCAACAGCAGGCAGATTTAAATCAACAGAACGTTTCCCCCAATATTTGATAAGGGCAATATTCGCATAAGCCTGAGCGGTGACCGGATTTTGAGTAAAATCTGCGATGATTATTTTTCTTTTGCTGTTCACAAATATTGATTCGTGAGATCAAAAATAGACCTTTAAAGATACGTGATTTTATTCAGCATCGACAGGTCGTTTTTCCAACATATCAAAAGGAAAGAATCGTTCATCGGAACCGTATTGTTTTTCATTCTCCAAAATACGCTAAGCGGGTGAGCGGTAGAAATGTCATTATTGCAAGAAGAGTGCAGATATTTGGCGTAATTCATTTTCCAATCGCGGACTATTTTCAGCACCCTATTTCACAAATATCATTCTATTTGCTTTTACAAAGCTACCGGCTGTAAGTCGATACAGATAAGTTCCGCTTGCCAGATTACTTGCATCAAACGTAGTTGTATGCTGCCCTGCACTTTGCTGGCCCTCTTCAAGCGTTGCTACACGTTGTCCCATCAAATTGTACACTTCAAGTTTGACGTCTGTCGCTTCGGGTAGATAGTAACTAATCCTGGTAGTGGGATTGAAAGGGTTGGGATAGTTTTGATACAGTACGTAGTCGGACGGTATATTTTCATCAGAATCGGTGGGTTCCGTTTGATAGCCAATTTCATCATAGTACCAGGTAAAGTCCATACTGCCGTCACCCTCAGTATCGGGATCGAAAATAAGAGCGACTCTATCATAACTAAAACCTGAGTTTGCGTCTGAAAAATCATAGGTTAATTCCACCCATTCGCCGCTTTCCGGAATAGTACGGGTGATCTCAGAAATCACTTCAGGATTTTCTGAGCTCTCGATTCTGAGTTTTAGTTCGCTGCCTTCACGCAGAGCCCATACCATGATGGATAAAGGCTTGGAGGTATCTAACTCTTCCGAAAGAGAAAACAAGCTGCCGCCTCCGGTTTCTCCCTCGTTTTTCACCATTTTGGCTACCTGCTCGGACGGGTTGATACCGATCTGATCAGGGTTGGCTACAACGGAACTGACTCCGCCTCCGAAATTTTGAAATACATTATCCCAGTTGATATCACTGCGTTCAAATTCGATGGGAAGGGCTATTTTTTCAATATCATCGTCAACTGTATCATCTCCGGTAAACCCAGTTGCCATTTGACGGGCATCCACTTCCATTGTGAAACCGTCCGAAAAGGTTACTATTCTTGAGTTTTCTTCAGCGTTGTAGGCTACATAAGTGCGTTGATCATCGGCATTTCGAAATACTGCATAGGTGGCAATGTCGGCGGTGACAGAAAAGTCTGCACGTCCAAGCTTCTTCATATTATGAATCCAATGAAGAGTGTGGGCTCTGGAGCTACCGTCGAAGCGCTCATAGTTTGGATCAGCTTCGAGTTTTGTTAATGCCAGTTCAGCGTCTGCCATGGAGAGGTACTGCCAAAAAATATCTTTCCAAAGAGAAATCTCACCTCCGCTTGCAGATTCAGCAGCATTGAAATTTTGAATGATATATTCAGGATGTCTGGCTAAATAGAACGAACCGGCGTGTACAGGCAAAATGTTAATCCCATGAATATACTCCGGCTGTAGCCCAAACCAAGTAGTGTGGCTTCCCTTGTTGCTCCATACGATTCCCAGTGCATTGTAGTTGTAAGTCGACGGGAAAACCTCTTCGTCTACATCAAACCAATACTGGTCTATCGCTGCCGATTCGGTTGTATACAGGTATATTCCCAAGTCACGAATTTCCGGTTGATTGGTGATTTCACCCCAAAGGATTGAGGCAGAAGCAAAGTTCATAGCTTCTGAACTTGATTCCTGATTGTTGCCGTCACCGAATGCACCGTGTCCCGCAGCCCAGGAGTGACCGGCATAGACATCGAAAGAGCGCAGAAATGGGAACATATCGTCTTCCCGGTTCCAGTTGTTAGCATCTCGGATTAATAGGTTTACCATGCCGCCCCAATTTTCGGGAGTTGCCCACTCCGGATCAAAACGTGCAATGGTAGCTGCACTCATGATAGCGTAGGCGTGATGAAAATGATGATCATTGACTTGCGTACTAGCCCCATGATCGGAGGGGTAGCCTGTTAATGTATTCCATGTATCATCATAAACATACTCCTGATCGCCGCCCGCAGTGAACCAGTTTTCAAGTCGGTTCTTCAGTTTGCTCATCAACAGATCTTTTGCTCCTTCTGCCTGTTCACCCAGTTGATCAGCTATATGAATAAGATGGGCAAAACGAGCCATATCCTTTCCATTTTGATACGTTGGGCCGCTTCCAAGATTACCGGAGGCTGCTTGTTGAACAAGTTGCAGAAGTTGTGACCTGTCGTAATCTCCAGCATCTGGAAGGGAGGGGAGTACTCCGGAAAAATTTCGAGTTGTCGAGAATGCATCGCCTGCCAGTAGCTTCATTTCACCTCGTGGTGAATTGTAAGTGTGGCCGGTTAAGTTCTGCTCAACACTAAGCCATTGATGCCTGTAGAGTGCAGTTAAGGTTTCATTTAAATTCCCTTCCGAATTGTCGCGGAGCGTTGTCTCAAACGAATATACACTGTTCAGAGTTGATTCGGTTTCGTTATAATGCCACTCAACTTGTGTGTCCGTAACAAATGCGTAAGCTCGTTTTCTGAAAAATTCAAGGGTTTCGGGGTCGTTATCCGGCAATACAGCCACAGAGAAGAATGCCTCTCCATTGAGTGATGAGGTAAAGTGTCCCTGAAATGACCACTGCGACCCTGACGGCGCAAACACTCCGTAATGTTCTCCTCCAATGGTTAATCCCAGTACTTCCTCATCCTGGTACCAAACAGTGTGGGATTGGCCCGGATGGATAACCGCGTCTCCGCCGGCGATTTCGAAATAAACAAAGGGCAATCCGTGCCCGAATGTGGCAAGCATTTCACGGCCGCTATCCTGCCATTCGGCCGTAACGGTCCAATCACCGTAATGAAAAGTATTTGTATCCGGTGAATTCAGACCACTCACTCCAACTGTCATGTGGTTTGCAAATGGAAAAATGTAGTCACGGTTGTTTACTACAGCTTGCGACGTATACCCAAGCTGCATACCAGTCGGTACAGCTTTCATGGCAAGCGGGTGCGCATAGAGAAATGCAGAATGAGGGTCCCCGAAAAAGGGGTAGAGCAGACTGCTCCAAAAATCATTGGTCTGAACCGGTTGATTAAACCCGCTTGATAGCATTGGATAGGCCGGTTGACCATTTTGAAGACTCGGTCCCTGCTGACCCGGAGACAAAACAGTACGGTAACTCCCTTCTCCAACGGATACGGTTTGGCCCATCGAAACTGAGGCGGTTAACAGTGAGAGCAAAACAGCAAAAACAAAAGAAAAAACGACAACACTATTTTTTGTGGAGAATTGAAATCTGGGGAATGAACTTAGATTGTGCATACTTCGGACTAACGGAGACTTTCTGAGGATGTTTGCTAAAAGTATTCCCCATCACATCATGCACGAAGTGTCAATCAGAAACAGGCAATTGTTATACAAGGAGTAATTATGTCCTTGTTCAATTTAGGGATTGAGTGCAGCTAATCAAAAAATGCTTAAGTCTCTTTTACAAATTCTGGAGGGATATGAGTTATGCCCTGATGAGCCTTTCAGACAAATAGAAAGCGTTCAGTAAGAGCTCAGGCACAGATGTTTTTGTAATAGTTACTGTGAAACCTCGGAATTCCAAAAACACTCGTGGTTATCCAGTTACATTGTGATAGAGGTGCGGTTTGGGGCGAAATCATTGATGAAAGAAAAATCTCAAACCTTACATGATTGAGGTTAATACCAATAAGATTTTGTGTTACTTGGATGGAACAATTTGTAAAATATTATTTTGTTGTGATGCAGTAGGAGCAGGAGTGGTCACCATCCGCGATAAACGAAGTTCGATTTACTTCTCCCTCAAACAATCTTCCGTAGAATTCGGCTTCAAGTTTACAAGGGAGACGAGTTTCCTTCACAACCTCGCTGAACGGGCAGTTACACTCCTTGATCATTATTGTATCATCATCGGATTCAAATTTTGGCATAAATCCCTCTTCTTCAAGCATCCCGCCAAGTTTCTTAAGCTTCGACTCTTGATCTGAAACACTCTCCATCAGCCGGGATGCCTGGTCAAATCGTTTGTCCCAAAAACTGGTAAAAAATTGTTCTATCTCTTCCGCGCTACCTTTTTCATCCAAAAAGCGGATTAGTTCACGGAGCATATTTGATTCCTGGCTGGGATAGAGTGAATGACCTTTTTGAGTAAGTGCATATTGAAGGCTTGGTCTTCCGGGCCCCGACCTAACATAGTCGCGGGTGATATAGCCGTCTCTTTCGAGTTGCAAAAAATGTTCTCGTAAAGTTGTTTTGGCCAGATTAGTCCGCTTCACGGCTTCGTCTATTCGAAGAGTACCCTGCCGTTTTATTAAATCTAAAATCTGTTTCTTGGATCCGGAAGTTATCATTTCACCCTTAGTTTAATCGATGTTAAATGCTTGGTTGATTGTTGGAATCACTCCGTTTCTCAAGAGCTCAAAGAAGGTTTCTATTTCAAAAAAAAGATCTTTCATTTCCTTAAATACGGTTTTTAAAGTTCCGCAAATTCCTTCCATTGTATCAGGTTTGGGATCCAATTTATCAATTTGTTGAATATGACTCGCTACCTGATGTTGATCCTGAACTACCAATTTTACGGATTTCTTATACTTCTTGGCCTCACCGTACAGAATAGAATCACTTCCGTTATTGGAAGATTTTAAAAGTGGTTTAATTGTCTTATCCGCCATCATCGAAATAAAACGAACCTTTTCTATAATTTTGTCAATATGCCAATGCATCTCTTTCAGAACCGGATATTGTATTCCGTGAACTTTGCATATTCTACCAAAATCTGTTTGAAGGCTGCTAAGCTGCGGGATTAGTTTTTTCTGAATTTGGTTGTACTGCTCAAAGAGCTGTTTACGATTCAGTTTGCTGAAGTAGACCTCTTCAGAACTATTTTGTTCTTTACGCCCCTCAGTCTTTTTTCGAAGCCATTTTAACAACTCCTTCTCATTCCACTGCTTTTCAACACAGATTTGCAGCAGTGATTTATCCTGGTGAATTTCGGTTGAAATACCAATGGACTGAAGAAGAGATTTTGTCTGCTTATTTGCAGAGATAATCTCTTCCAGAGTTGACGTTGTTTTGATACTGTTTAATGTGGTTGATTCCATGTTTTCTAAACCTTGGAGTTGCAGCTTTTATCTCTTTTAGGATAGGGGATCAAAAAAGTAAAATCAAAATAAAAACGTAATAAACCGATTTAATAGTTGATAAGGTTTAAAGAGCTTTCTACCTTTATTTGAACTGATCATAGTTGTGTTACTAAAGTATTGTCTCCCTTTGCGGTGGAGTTCTCGTGTGTATTATTTCAGGAGGATGGGCGCAATATTACCTAAGCAACATGACAGTTCCGAGTATTTGGAATCAGCGATGTCGTTAGATATGCATCATTGGATGCTGACAACAGCTTTGCTCAGTTTCAGATTGTATTTGATATATCATTAATCAATGAGCATGAATAATTCCGACATTCGAAATAAAGAGGATATCCAAAAATTGGTCTACAGCTTCTATGATAAAGTTCGTGAAGACGATCGGCTGGGATATATTTTCAATGATGTCGCCAAAGTTGATTGGGAGAGTCATTTGCCGAAAATGGTTGAATTCTGGTCCAAAATGTTATTTCAGACCCAGAACTATCATGGACGTCCATTCAGGAAGCATATGCCGTTGCCGATTAAAAAAGAGGATTTCTCCATATGGTTCGGTCTCTTCGTGGATACGGTAAATGAGCACTTTGAGGGGGAGAAAGCGGAATTTGCCAAAGATTTGGCAGGGCGAGTAGCGGCCTCATTTACGATTCGAATGGAAATGGCCGGTAAATTTGATCAAGATGAATAACAAAAATGGAGAAAGTGATGAAAAATAAAATAACATTATTATTAATTGTGGTAGTTTTGGGCTCTGTGCTTGGTGGGATGGCGTTTACAAACCAGGATGTGGAACCTGATTCTCAGGAACTGCACACCATCATGCGTCTGCTGATGCTGGATATTCACACCATCAATGAGGGAATTTACTCACAAAATTTTGATCTGATAGAAACCGGAGCAGCAAAAATTAATGAACATGCTCCGCTCTCCGACGAAAGCCGTAGTCTCGTTATGGAGACTCTGGGTGATCGAATGTCACAGTTTGGTGAATTTGATAATCTGGTACACCATTACGCTGATTCTATCCGTGATGCAGCTGTTGCAAAAGATATGGGGCGGGTTCTTGAGATGTATAATATCGTGGAGCAGGGCTGTGTGAATTGTCATGCGGCTTTTCAGGATGAAATTCGACAGGCAAGATTAAAACAATAGCTCTGTGATCCCACTCGATAAACCGATATTTTCAGGGTTACTTTCAAGAACCGTACAGACCTGAAATGTTTGAACAGCTTTACAAAAGTATTCATGAACACGTGTCACTGAGTGATGAGGAGTGGAAACTCTGTAAATCGAGTTTTATTCCTAAGAAAATGCGAAAGCGGCAGTTTCTTCTTCAGAATGGGGACGTATGTCGCCGTATAGCTTTTATCGAGAAAGGAGCTCTGTTTTCCTATTCGCTTGATGACAGGGGTAATGAAAATGTAATCCAGTTTGGGTTTGAGGGGTACTGGATTGCCGACCTTTACAGCTTTCTGACTGAAGAACCTTCAAGGCTCAACATAGAAATACTGGAAGAAGCAGAACTTTTAATGATCGATCGCGAACAGAATGAGATCTTGATGGAAAAGGTGCCCGCTTTTGCCAATTACAACCGTATACTATTTCAAAATGCATTCGTAGCTCTTCAGCGCAGAATTGAAAATACCATTGGTTTGAGCGCTGAAGACAAATACATACGTTTTAAGGAGGATTATCCACAAACGGTTGGCCGTGTTCCTCAGCATTTAATTGCTTCATATCTTGGAATTACACCTGAAACTCTGAGTCGCATCCGCCGAAGCCTTGCCAAATCTTGATATAGATCAACCGCAATTCTTGACATAGATCAATGGTATCCAGCTTGATGGTTTTTATCATATCTGAGAATAGAAACTCATCATTGAATAATGCCAATTACGAAACAGACCGTCGCCATTATCGGCAGCAACAGCATGTTAGGGAGCGCCATTGCCCAGGGGTTATGCAAAAAGAATTACCGGCTGCTACTATTTGATGAAGACCCCGCAGAAGCACAAAAGCTTTATGATCGAATCTGTTCGACGTCCGCATCAGAAGAAGCTGACGTAGAGGTTCTGGATTGTCAACACTTAGCCAGCTGGGAAGCAGACGTAATCATTATTACACTGCAGGATAATAACTTAGATACAATATCAAAAAAAGTTCAAGATGTTGTTACTCAAAAAACTGTATGTGTTATTTTGAAGAGTGACGGTACTGATCGTTTAAATATGATCGAAAGAAAATTTCCTGATTCTAAAGTGGTTGGTTTAGTTACCTCACCTCAAGAATCAGATCAGGTAGAGATACTATCCAAACATACAAGAGCTTTGGAAACAATAAACCAGATGGCAAAAGATGTAGGATTAGTTCCTGATCTCAAAAAATTGAATCACATCTAATACCATGTACCAGTTTTAAGACATTTGAAAGATAGGTACACTCAAAAATAATTCAACATTAAACACAAATAGATTAAACCCAATGAATTTAATTGAAGCTCTTAATTGGCGTTATGCCACAAAACGAATGACAGGAAAACAGGTTCCGGAAGAGAAGGTGGATCGGATTCTGGATGCTATTCGTCTATCAGCATCATCGATGGGTCTGCAGCCCTATACAATTTTAACGGTAACCAACAACGATCTGAAAAAAACGCTTCAACCGGCTGCCTATAATCAGCCTCAGATTGTTGAAGGATCGCACCTGATCGTCTTTGCGGCATGGGATGATATCAGTGAAAACCAGATTGATGACTATATGCAGCAGATTGCGAAAGTGAGAGGTGTTTCACTTGAATCGTTAAAGGACTTCAAAACATCTCTCATTAATACGGTTCAGAGCAGAACGCTGGAAGAGAGGTATGAGTGGGCAGCTCGTCAGGTTTACATCGCTTTGGGCACGGCACTGGCAGCAGCTGCGGTTGAACAAGTAGATGCAACTCCTATGGAGGGATTTATTCCTGAAAAGGTGGATGAAATCCTCAACCTGAAAGAGAAAGGCTTAAAGAGTGTGGCAATGATGGCGCTTGGCTACCGGGATGAGGAGAACGATTTTCTGGCCAACGCGAAGAAGGTCCGCCGTGATAAGGATAAATTGATTTTACAACTAAATTAAAAGCGAAAAGGTGAATTTAATTCTGTAAGAGAACCGTTAATTCTACCGTATACAAATGTTATAAGCCACGTATGCATAAAGTAAAACGAAGAATAATATTCCGTGCTTGCGTGGCTAAATTTAATCATCACATTTTATCTTGCTCCGGTAACTCAATGCAAATTACAGGAGTTTAGATAATAAATTAAGACGCACCAATGAATAATTTGAAAAACCTGAACCCCGAAACAAAAAATGAACCGATCTACGTTGATATCTGGTCGGACATAGTCTGCCCGTTCTGCTACATCGGTAAACGAAATTTTGAAGACGCACTCGAACAATCCGGTTTGAAGGATTCGGTAAAGGTAGTCTGGCACAGCTTTGAATTGGCACCTGATGCAGAAACCAAGCCGGAGGCCTCTATCTATGAAGAACTTGCAAAACGAAAAGGGTGGAGTAACGAACAGTCTGAGCAGATTCACAAACAGATGGAAGAGAGGGCAAAGGAGTCCGGTCTCGATTACGACTTCGACAAAACGATTCCCGCCAACAGTTTTAATGCACACCGGCTCCTGCATCTTGCAAAGAAAAAAGGTGTACAGAATGAAGTGAAGGAGTTGCTGTTCAAAGCTTATTTTACGGATGGTAAAAACATTGATGACACTGAGTTTCTTGTCAGCACAGGAATAAATGCCGGGTTGAAGGAAGAGGATATCCGATCAGCATTGGAAAGTGCAGAAATTGAGAAGGAGATCGAAGAGGACATTCAGAACGCTCGAAAACTTGGAATCCAGGGTGTCCCATTTTTTGTATTGGATCAGAAGTATGCCGTTTCCGGGGCTCAGCCCGTGGAAGCTTTTGTTCAAGCCCTCGAGAAAGTGAAAGAGGAGAGAAAACCTGAGGATTTGAATGCCGGTGGTGAGTTTTGTGGCCCGGACGGGAATTGCTAAAGGTTGATCAATAAACCCTCCAAGGGTTTAAAACCCTTGGAGGGTTTATTTAAATATTTAAAATCATGAAAACACCATACAAAGCCCCGGCCGGTACTTCGGTCGGGCATATACACTTAAAAGTATCAGACTTGGATCGTGCTCTGAAATTTTACCTTGATCTGCTTGGGTTTGAACTGACTTCCATGTACGGTGACCAGGCGGCATTTTTATCTGCGGGTGGTTATCACCATCACATCGGACTGAACACATGGCACAGCAAAGAAGGCCCGCCGGCACCACAACGTTCAGCCGGACTCTACCACGTGGCATTTCTCTACCCAACCCGAAAAGATCTGGCTCGTATAGTCCGGCGATTATTGGAACATGGACATCCGCTTTCCGGAGCGAGTGACCACGGCGTCTCAGAGGCGATCTATTTAAATGATCCGGACGGGAATGGGGTGGAGCTATACCGGGATCGGCCAAAAAATGAATGGACATACAAGGATGACGGATCGATCAAAATGGTCACCGAACCGCTTGATCTTCAAGACTTGTTGAATGAATTGAATAGCGATTGAACCCTCCAAGGGTTCCGAACCCTTGGAGGGTTCGTTAATTTTTAAATGTAATCACTTTCTTTCCAATCAGAGCAGAAAATAGGATGATTCAAATTGATTTTATACCATTCAAAACACAATTTTTTTAAAAGTCCGGTCAACCACCCCTAACCCCTCCTTGCGAAGGAGGGGAAAACTAAGATTTAATTCATTAATCAAAAGAATAACTTTTCACTTTTTCCTTTTCAATTTTCACTGAATAATGATACCACTCTCCATTTTAGACCTTGCCATCGTTACCGAAGGAAGCAATCCCAAAGAGGCGATTGAGCACAGTCGGAATTTGGCTCAGCGTGCTGAAAAGTTGGGATATCAACGATTCTGGATGGCGGAGCACCACAATATGGAAAATATTGCAAGTTCGGCCACTTCGATCCTTTTGGGGCACATTGCAGATGCAACGGAAAAGATACGAGTCGGTTCAGGGGGCATTATGTTGCCTAACCACTCGCCGCTGATTATCGCAGAACAGTTTGGCACGCTTGCGACACTCTATCCAAACAGGGTAGACCTTGGCCTGGGACGGGCCCCCGGAACGGATCAGCTTACAGCGAACGCCATTCGCTCTGACCGGATGCAGGAGGTGCGGAATTTTCCACAGAATGTTCGTCAGCTTCAGAAATATCTCTCATCAAACAACAGCGAAAGCAAAGTTAGGGCATTCCCGGGTGAGGGAACCGAAGTACCGATCTGGCTATTGGGTTCCAGTACCGACAGCGCCTTTCTGGCCGCCGAACTGGGACTTCCCTACGCATTTGCGAGTCATTTTGCACCACAGCAGTTAATCCCAGCTCTTCGAATTTACCGGGAGCGTTTTAAGCCGTCAGATCAGCTTGAAGAGCCCTATTTTATGCCGTGTGTGAACGTGATAGCCTCGGATACAGATGAGCAGGCAGAATTTCTATCTACTTCGATGCTGCAGATGTTTATGGGTGTGGTTACCGGAGACCGATCACCGATGAAACCACCCGTTGACAGTATGGACGGTATCTGGAATGAACATACCAGGTATGCCGTGAAGCAGATGCTGGCATACTCTTTTATCGGAAGCGCGGAGAGCGTGAAGAGTGATATCGAACAGTTTCTGGAACAGACCGGAGCGGATGAGCTGATGGTGTCAACCTATATTTTCGATCATGAGCAGAGAATTCGGTCATATGAACTGCTCGCTGAAGTGATGAATTACTGAAATTATCAATTAACCTGAAGGTGATGAGTGAACAGGAAAAAATGGAGCTTGCTGAACGGATCAGAAAGGAGTGTATCAAAGCGGCAAGGGAGGGGTTCCGGGACGCCTCGATGAGCGGGCTTTGCAGGGAGGGTGCAATGGAGGCAGCGATTAGTGCCATGCAAAATCTAAACCTTGATAAACTGTTGAATGCGATAGAGTAAAATTGATTTAGAGATCGGTTGCTTAAATTCATTTCTTTAAAGCATGAAACGGAATTTTATAATTACACTTATCTCTTCGGTCTACATTCTCGTTCTCGGCTTGATTGCCTGGATATTTGGAAAGCCGTTCATCTTTCCTAGTCTGGGTCCAACAGCTTATCTGCTCGCATTCGACAGGAAGCACTCACACTCATCAAAAGTAGTTATTGGCGGACACACTGCTGCTGTTGCCGGAGGACTCTTCAGCTCCTATTTCATCACGCAACATGCTACTCTTCTCTCTTTTTCTGAACCCTTTCAGCAAACCGGGCTCGAGCTGATCATTGGAGCTGTTATTGCAATTGCCATCACCATATTTTTGATGCTCTGGCTGAATGTGAGCCACCCGCCGGCCTGTGCAACCACACTGATTGTATCCCTCGGAATCATGCCGTTGTGGAGTGATGGTGTGATTATTTTAACTGCAGTATCCATTATGTACTTAGTGTATGTTTTCACTCAAAAAACCTTCTATCGATGAAGATTCAAACCAAACGAGTTTATGAAGAACTGCATGAATCAGACGGATACCGAATATTAACTGAACGGCTTTGGCCAAGAGGTGTACGTAAAGATAGGGCGTCGCTCGACCGATGGATGAAAGGAATTGCACCGAGTCATGAACTGCGTAAGTGGTTTAATCATGACCCCGATAAATGGAATGAGTTCAAGGAGAAATACCGAAGAGAGCTGTTTGGGTCCGAAGCGGTAGAGGAGATGATTGAGCTGATCCGCGTGCACAAAACAGTTACGCTTATCTATGCATCAAAAGATGAAAATCATAACAGTACAGTTCTCTTGAGGGAGTTTCTGGCCGACTTGTTGAATGATTGAAAAAATGAGCTAAAAAAATAAAAGGATAACACCCAAATTCTATCGCAGGGTATTATCCTTTAAATTTTAGAAACCTGAAATATTGCACTTCAGCCTTCTGACTCTTCCAATATTTCTATAGATTCAACCCATAAATAGCGTCTGCCGAATATATTTGAATCTACCTCAACAGATAAACGAACCATCATTTGGGGAGTTACTTGTCGATTATTCCATAATGCAGGGGATACCTCGATGCGGATTTCGCCTGTTTCGTCCTGAAATGTATAGTAGTCTTCTCTGAGTTGATTAATAATACGACCGGTGACGGTTGCGTAAGTGCCCACCATCGCTTCCTGAGCTTTCTCCACTGTAAGCTCTTCACGATCGACTACCGGACCGGTAAATTGTGCACTGACTAAAGATGGCATAAGAAATAGTAAAATGGCAGATACTAATATGAGTTTCATTGTAAACCTCAGAATATGTTGCAGTTATATGTTAGTATCGAAAAAACGGCAAGTTCAAAGGTTTATTTTCAGACAGTTATAATTTAATAATTAGGTAACAATAAAAATTTGAAGTCCTTTACTTTTTAGAGAAAGAAGATCATAATAATCTATCTTTTACGGATTGAGTTGATAACTGAGTAGAAATTATACGTTCTGATTCAACGAAAATCCGCGGTCTAACCCAAAATGATCATAACGGGTATTAAATAGGAGAAATGAGACGGCAAAACCGTAAATCAGAATATTGGCTAACGAACCAAAATTTTGTTGCAATACCTGTCCGAAAGTCAGTGTGAGGAGCAAAAGCCCCATCGCAACCAGCGCCCAACGTGTTTTCCAACCGAGAATAAGAAGCACACCAATCACCAATTCGGCAATAACGATCACAAAGGCATACACAAAGACAAACGAACCGGGCAGTACTGTATCGGCAAAACTCTCTGCCATTCCTGTTGCAAAGTTATTGATTTCGGGAATACGAACCAGGCTGCGACCCAGCATATTAAATCCGAGCAGCACGCGCAGAAGTGCGAATCCCATTTGACGGTCAGTTGAAATGATTGAATCTGTATGTGAAGTCATAATGAGAGATCGTAAGTTCTGTTTTTCGTTATGCGGGAAATTGAAATGGTTTTAAATCCATCCGCATAATCCGCAAAATCAAAATTTCATTCCCGAAACGTGAAGGAAGAGGTTATCTTTGTTCAAAATCTACGAAATCGAAATCCAATAGTTGGT
Organism: uncultured Rhodohalobacter sp.; assembly: GCA_964401805.1. Taxonomy (GTDB): domain Bacteria; phylum Bacteroidota; class Rhodothermia; order Balneolales; family Balneolaceae; genus Rhodohalobacter. Next base: position 153,751 of record CAYNZY010000003.1, on the reverse strand, counting down.
GAATAAGATAAAACAGAAAAAACCATGGCCGACACGCGACGCCATGGCGCAGATCTATGAGAAGAATCTTTGGGGTGAGGGTGAATCCGATTTCTACTCGGGCATCGGGTCTCATCATCCGGAATTGGTCGAACCTTATTTGGATGCAGTCTCAAGTTTTCTGACCTCTTTTCATCCACCTCTAACTGTTTGTGACCTGGGCTGTGGTGATTTTAACGTTGGCAAAGAGTTGGTGAAGCATACAAAGAAGTACATTGCCGTAGATATTGTCGAAGAGCTTATAGAACACAACCGGAAATCATATAAATGGGAGAATGTAGAGTTCCGCTGCCTTGATATTGCCGAAGATGAACTGCCCGAAGGAGATTGTGCTCTGCTGAGGCAGGTCCTCCAGCATCTCTCAAATCAAGAAATCAAACAAATTGTTGAGAAGCTCTCTGCTTACAAATATGTGATTCTGACTGAACACATTCCCGAAAGAAATTTTGAAGCCAACAAAGATATAATATCGGGGCAGGGGATACGCCTTAAAAAGAAGAGCGGAGTCGATCTGCTGGCCCCGCCGTTCAATCTGAAAATAAAAAGGGAGAAGCAGTTATTGTCGGTTCCGGCAAAGGAGGGTAAAGGAGATATTGTGACGGTGCTTTATGAGATGTACAATGTGAATTGAAGAATTATTTAGCAAGTCTAAACAACGAATAAGAGAGTTTTCGTTGCTCGATTTTAAGTGATCAGCATATCATGAAAGAATGCTTCTAAACGGAGTTTTGAACAGGGATTCACTACACTTCCGATGTTGAAAATGAATGGGTGAGGTCTGGTTAATAGTTCAAATTTCAAGATATAAGATGTAAGAGGTTTACGGCTAAGTGACTCGCTTAAAATCCGCAAAATTATATTTTTTATGAAATTTCAAAATAGCATGTAACATATTTCTTACTTCACGTAAAATGTATATGACTCTTAACGAAACCCATATATTATGTCAAAACAAGAAATGTATGCATGGACCTCTCTGCTCTCTTCAATATCTGTTGTAGTTATCTATACTGTATCTGCCATCGGTTTGCCGGAAAACTGGACTGAAGTGGAAAGTCAGTTAACCTCGATATTTATAAAAGTGTTTCTGTTTGTCCTGGTTATTGAAATCGCACTGGAGATCCTGAAGAACAAAAATGAAGTCGAAAAAGATGAGCGGGACGATATGATTGCCGGTAAAGGTTATCGTAACGGCTATCATTTATTAATGGTAGCTGTGGTTTTTGTGCTGTTTCAAATGATGATGGAAGATATACTCGGATTTAACTCATTTATTTATGGTTCGGTATCTCTCGTACACGTTCTTGTTTACGTTGTTCTGTCAGCATCTATATTGAACAGGGCAACCCAAATTTTTTATTACAGGAGAGCGACCCTTTAATCATGTCCGATTCAAACATTGCAAACAATATTCGTACGCTTCGTTTCCACGCCAATGAGATGACTCAGGCTGAGCTTGCCAAAAGAGTAGGAGTGACCCGTCAAACCATCAACGCATTGGAGGCGGCTAAATATAATCCGTCGCTGGAACTGGCTTTTAAAATTGCGGAGGTATTTGAAGTTGGACTCGAAGAAGTGTTCTCTTATGAACGATAAAGTTTATGTTTACTTGATCCTTGATAAATAAGATGCAATAAATCAGTTGCGTTTTTTGCGAGACTACGTTGCCGTAACTGGATGCTGTGTAATTATATATAGTGAAACCTTTTTTGCTCAACTCCGTCATTTACTGGAGCAAAATTACTGACCAAGAACAAAAGGTGATAAAATTGACAGATAACACAATGAAAGCAGCACTGTTTAAAAAATATGGCAGGGAGAATTCTATCTCAGTTGAAAAAATGGCCATTCCGGCTCCAAAAGAAAACGAGATTCTGATTCGGGTTAAAGCGACAACCGTTACTGCCGTTGATGCTATTTTCAGATCAGGCAGTGATTTTTTCCCGAGATTGGCAACCGGTATATGGAAACCAAAGATTAAAACATTGGGTACGGAGCTATCCGGTGTTGTGGAAAGTGTTGGTGAAAAGGTCACAGCTTTTAAAATCGGTGATGCCATCATCGCCGACAGCGGAACAAACTATGGCGCTCACGCAGAATTTATTACTCTTTCTGAAGATGATCCTATAGTACCAAAACCCGAAGATATCTCTTTTAATGAAGCTTCTGCTATTTCGTATGGTGCTTTAACAGCTCTCTCTTTTTTGAGGGATCATGGAAAGATAAAGCAGGATGACAAGGTTATGGTAATTGGAGCATCCGGAAGTGTGGGTACATACGCTGTACAACTGGCAAGATACTTTGGAGCAGAAGTAACGGCGGTGTGCAGCTCAAATAATATTGATTTGATTAACTCTTTGGGGGCCGATCACGTCATCGATTATAAAAAGACACCTTTAAAAAGTGCCCAGGGGCAGTTTGATATTATTTTTGATACAGTTGGCAAATACAGCATGGGAAAACTTAAACACTTGATGAAAGCCGACGGTAAATACCTGACTACGGTTTTAAAGTGGCAATCGGTATTAGATATGATTCGGACAGCTTATGGAAGTCGTAAAAGTATTCTTGCATTTACAGGGCTTCGATCCAATGAAGAGAAGAAAAAAGATCTTGGTTTGGTTAGTGAATTGTATAACATCGGTAAACTCAGGGTAATCATAGACAGGGAGTTTACCCTTGACAGGATTGCAGAAGCTTTTGATTATGTAGAGAAGGGACATAAAACCGGTAATGTTGTTATTACTTTTTAGAGAAAGTTTTTTATTCAGACATAAATTGTTTGTTATCTGCTCAAAACATTTTTAGAAATAGATCCAATAAAAAAACCCCGGGGAGAAGGGTCCCGGGGTTTTGCAGTAGATTAAAAAGAGAATAATCTATTAGGCAATAAAAGAACCTTATTGTTTTCTTGATCCTTCCAGCTCTTCAACGATTCTTGTTGCTTCATAGACATGCCGGAGTGCTTCAAGCATACCGCGAACATCAACGGATACAGCACGTGCACTGCGGTCGTCCAGGATAAATGTGCTTGAGCCCATGCTTTCCACGTTGCCGTCAAAGGCCAGGCCTACAACTTCAAGATCGGTGTTTACAACCGGTGACCCGGAATTCCCGCCAATGATATCGTTGGTAGATACAAAGTTTACGGGAGTGGAGAGATCAAGTGAGGATGACGGAGTAGCCCAACGCTCAGGTAAATCCCATTCCGGCTCGCCTGTGTGAGAATGGTGTCGGTCATACAAGCCATAAAATGTGGTATAGGCGGGTGCTACAGTTCCATTGTATTCATATCCATCAACTACACCATCCTGAATTCTCAGTGAAAACGTAGCGTCCGGTGGAATACTTGTTCCGTACACGGCAAACCAACCGCGGCCAAGACGCGTTTGAAGCTCACTCTCTTCCTGTGACAATTCTTGGAATCGATTTCTGTATTCAAAAAGTGGATCACCAAATGTTTTAAAGTAGGCTACTGCCGGATCAGATGCCGCTTCCTCCGGATTTTCCAAAAGCTCCTGAGTTTGTGCAGCTGTAGCAAAGCCGGAATTTTCAATAAGTCGGTCCGCTACATCTTCATAAGACTGCCCGCCCGTAATTTCCATAAGATATGGATGCTCGGCACCAAGACCATCGGCAAGGTAGTTCAGATGAGTGATGATCATCTGTTTTTCAAGGAATTCAGGCTTATCCTGAATACTTTGGATCTGACTCATAATAGCTGATCTTCTTTCTTCATCATTTTCAATACGATCCATCATCGTGTAAAAATAAGCCCGCTGAAGCAGCGCTGCAGAAGCGAATGAATTTGGAGCAATTCCAAGTGTTAAATAGGAATATGGGGCAAGGGCTGCCTTCTCTTCCTGTATTTCAGCAATCCTATCTATAATGGGTATATAGGTGCTTCGTAACTCAGGAGATTCGTTGAGTGCATCCACAAAGTTCTGCTCATTATCTACACGACGCCCCATCAGGTACTCATCATTGTGAGCCTCAATTTGTCCACTAAGAAGCTTCTGAGAGTTTTTGAGTCCGAAAATTGTGTTTCGAAGTTGTTGTGCTGCGGGTGTTGATGAGTCATATTCAAAATAAGCTTCAAGACCTTCAATAATTCGTGTAAATAAACTGGTACGAAATGGGAGATCGTATGTGCCTGAATAAGTAAGCTGTGCAACAGTATTGAGCCGTGTAGTACGTCCGGGATTCCCAATCATAAATACCCCATCACCTTCTTCAACACCTTCATCATCAAACGGGAAATAAAATTCAGGCTCATAAGGTTCGTCATCCACATAAACGCGGTAAAAGGTCATATCCAGGTTATAGCGAGGGTAGGTGAAGTTGTCTGAATCGCCCCCAAAATAGCCGATCTGCAGCTCGGGAGCCACTACCATTCGAACATCTGTGAACCGTCGAAAGATATATGCAGAATATCGTCCGCCATTAAATAACGAAACAACCTGTACCTGCCGGTCGCCAAACTCTGCTACCTCTTCGGAAATCTCAGCCTGTACACGGGCTATTGCTTCCTGGCGAACCTCCGGCTGCATATCGAGTGGAACGGCATCCACTTCAGCCAGAATCTCTTCGGAAACATCTCGAATCTCAATAAGCTGATCTACGTAATAATCATCTATTTTACGTTCATCGGAGAGTGTGGAAGCATAGAAACCATTATCGAGTGTACTCTCACCTTCCTGACCAATTTGTGTAATCAAGTTTCGCGCGCAGTGGTGGTTAGTCATCACTAATCCCATATCGGATACAAAGGAGCCGGAGCAATTCGGAAGGCGTACGGCACTCATGCGTGCGTGTTCAAACCAATCTTCATCCGGATTAAAATCATACGTTTCTGCAAAATAGTCGGCAGGGGCGTATTCAAAAGTCCACATTCGACCATTGTCGAGAATTGAGGATGGGACCGGTTCATATTCAGGAAGTAGAGATTCCGGAACTTCCTGAACAACCGGCTCCTCGGCTTCAGGTGCTGTAGTCTGCTGTGGAGCAGCACAGGCTGTTAACAAAAATAAAAGTGGTATTACGATTTTGAATAGATTGAATGGGTTTTTCATGTTCAGCTCAATGATTTTGTTGTGAATATTTAGTTGCACTGTGGTAACATCTCTTATAAAAAATTATATAAGGATGTAATCTATCGGTTAATTATGAAAATAGGAATAAGAGAATTATGAAAGGTTATCAATACGGCCGTAGATTTGTACAATACCATTGTGTTCCAATTCGAAATGTTTACTCTTGGCAGGCAGGACCATCGAATCTGGTCACAGAAAAAAATGACCTATGAAAAGAATTCTTTTTAAAACCTTTTTCACGCTAGTTTTGCTGTTTTCGTTTTCTGCTCTGCTCATCTATTGGATGGAAGCGGAGAAAGAGATTTACATTTTATGTTCCATGTTTGTAGAGGGTGATTCAATAGAACAGGTAAAAACAACCTTGAACACTGCGAATCTCTTAAGCTATGAGACTATTCAAATAGGAGGGGATCGATCAACACTATTTGCTGCAAGTCCCTTTGATCTCTATTCGGCTAATTGCAGGGTATTCTTTGATGGGCAGGATATGGTCGCGGAGGTACAATTTTCGCAACTATTTGATTTAAACAGAACCCTTGGAATAGCAGGCAGTTTCGTGTTAGCGGTTCTTGCCGGATTACAGCTAATGTTGTCGCTGGGGTTTCCATTTGGTGATTACGCCTGGGGCGGCTACCATAAAGTTCTGCCTGTACATCTCAGAATCGGCAGTTTTGTTTCTTTTCTATTGTTAAGCATCGCTTTGCTTGTGCTGTTGCATCAAATTGAATGGATAGATATTCAGTTCTTAAATTTACCATTTAGTGAGCTGAACATATTTTTTACTGTGCTTTTTTTGTTGAGCTCATTGGCAAACATCAATTCTGAAAGTAAAAAGGAGAGGATGGCAATGACGCCTTTAGCCGGTATTCTCTATTTTGCTTTTCTGTCTTCAATTTTTGTTATGTAGAACCAGTTTCAACCCATTGCTCCAATAGGGCTTTTAAAAAGTGACATGAAAACATCAATTCTTCTTTTAACGCTACAAATTTTACTGTTCAGTAACTCATTGGTTGCTCAAGAAAAGGATCAGTCAATAAATCAATTGAGTGCAGTAAACGCCTACTTGTCAATTGGATACTTACAAAAAGATTTTGAAGCATTAAACAAATATTCCATTGAAAATGATCTGTCTCTGTTCAGCAACTCTGGAGTCGATTTAGGTATTGGAGGAAATGTGTTTTTCAAAAGTTTTTTATTGCAATAAATGCAGATGATCCAATTCTTAAATAAGATGGTCCTGAATTTAAATTCTCATTGTAAAAGAGTTGAGAGAGCTTTAAGATAGAAGTAAATCATCACGCACATGATCATTTATGGACAGTAGAAAAGTTTATGTCACCAGGATCGCCTTAACAGTGGCACTTGGCGGATTTTTGATGGGGTTTGACGCATCCGTTATTTCCGGAGTTGTTCGGTTTATTGAACCTGAGTTTGATCTCTCAAAGTTGCAGCTCGGGTGGGCGGTGGGTTCACTTACCTTAACGTCAACGCTGGGCATGCTCATTGCCGGTCCGTTAAGTGATCGATATGGACGACGATCTATTCTCAAGTTGGCGGCTGTTCTATTTGCTTTTTCAGCCATTGCATCAGCCATGGCACAAACGTTTTGGTTCCTTGTCATCGCACGAATGTTGGGCGGTTTTGGTGTCGGTTTTGCACTGATCATTCCACCTATGTATATCGGAGAAATTGCTCCGCCAAAAATCAGGGGGCGCCTGGTGAGCTTCAACCAGCTGAACATCGTAGTAGGAATCTCTGCCGCCTTTTTCACCAACTATTTGATTTTACAGTGGGCACAGTCGGATTACGAATGGGTGCAGACTCTCATGATGGATGAACATACCTGGCGCTGGATGCTGGGCCTGGAGACACTGCCGGCACTTGCCTATTTCATCGGTTTATTTTTTGTCCCCCAAAGCCCTCGATGGCAAATTATGAAGGGTAACAGAGAGGATGGAGAGAATACCCTCAATCTAATTGTAGGGCCCGATGTCGCTAAAAAGCAGATAAAGGAAATTCTGCATAATCTGGAGGCGGATAAAGAGAAGGAGAAAGTTTCGATTAAAGAGATCTTCCATCCCTATTTGCGATATGTGTTACTTATTGGTGTAACACTTGCTATCCTGCAACAGATAACCGGAATCAATGCTGTATTCTTTTACGCTCCGGTCATTTTTGAGCAGTCGGGTATTGGAACGGACGCTTCCTTTATGCAGGCTGTTCTGGTGGGGTTAACCAACCTGGTGTTCACAGTTTTTGCGATTCTTTTGATCGACAAGCTTGGCCGAAAGCCGCTTCTTATTGGTGGATTAACGGGTATTACGTTAATGATGATGCTTTTGGCTTATGGATTTAATGCGGCAACGTATCAGCTGGATGAGGAGAGTATTCAAACCATAGAGGCTCCTGTAAACCTGGACTTGCTATCAACGAATATGGCAAATGTCACCTACCAAGATGATGTCGAGTTCAGAGCCGCTCTCACTGAAACACTGGGGCCAGATGCAGCCGTAGAGTTTGAGTCACAGATTATCACGGCCGCCATCGATATCAACCCAAGATTGATTCTTTTCGCCATTCTGGGATTTGTGGCATCCTTTGCGATCTCATTGGGGCCGGTGATGTGGGTGATGTTTTCGGAACTTTTTCCGCTTCGCGTGAAAGGGTTTGCTATTTCGTTTGCCGGATTTATCAATTCAGGCATAAGCTTCCTGGTTCAGCTCGTGTTTCCATGGGAGCTGGCAACGCTCGGCAATAGCATGACCTTTTTGATTTATGGCGTTTTTGCTGCAGCCGGGCTTTTCTTTGTTTGGAAATTTGTACCGGAAACCAAGAACAAATCACTGGAAGAGCTTGAGGATCAATTGGTGTCAAAATCGTGACAGGTAATGTAGTAGTAGGGATGGAACACATCATTGATAAGGGAGAACCGGACTCCAATTTTAACCGCTACTACGGTTTTATTTTTGAGAAACTCAACCTGAATGAGAGAATTCTTTTTGAGTTAGACAATCCGTTAGTACCGGATGAATTTAGAGAATTGAAGCCCGATTTGGACGATTTGTAGGTCTGGTCTGTTCTGTTATCTATGATTAAGAACACTCTACCATTTACAGAGACTTAAAGAAATGCGTATGGAATCACCCCTCCATATCAAGTCCCGATAGGGCGCAATAGGGAGGAGCCGGGGTGGATCAAAAAGGACGTAGCTAAACTATTCCAGTATAGAATATTGGAATCAGTCCGTAATGACTTTCAATATTATATATTTAATTCCGTGCTTCAGCGTCCATAGTAATTACATCATACTTAATTCTATCCAATCAAAACTACATAGAGCTGCTAAAGAGTCTTGCCGGTCGGGCTCGGATAATTAATCCTGATCCCGGCTGTTAAAATCAAGAGACATCGCAGGGTAATCACTCATCGTATATGTTACGGATGCATTCCTGTTGATATCGGTTACTTTCATTACGATTTTTTCACCGCTTTTAAGATCTTCCTGAGTCATTTCCATCAGCATTCCGGCAGGATAATTCTCAGGGACATTTCCTTTCAGATGCTTGGTCTGCTCGTTCATTCGGAGCATCTTCTGGATTCCTAAATCCTCGTCTTCAGTCACCCAGTACTCCATTACGTTCTCTTCATTCTCTGATCTGTATCCGCGGCACTCCAGCCCGGCGATGGTTTTGGTACCGATCTCCTCAAAGTTCTCCCACTCTTCCATTTCTTCTTCATCAGAGACCATGCCTTCATCGGATTCCATATTTTCAAAATCTTGTGCCAGCATTTGAGCCTGTTTCCAATCGTAGGCAAATGAAAATTTACCATCTTCATTCTCCATCAACATAACCATCGATTCATTTTTGAGATCGTAAATCATAAACATTTCTCCCTCAGACTCATCGATCTGTTCGCCGGAAAATTTAGTACCGGAATAGGCTTCATCTTTATTAAAATGCATTTTCATGATCATAGGGCCCTCAGAGCTGCCATTTCCCTCAATGGTTTCCACTTCCATAGTGGTAATCACATCAAACCGATACGCCTCCTCGGTTACGGCATTGCTGTTCATGGCAAATGATACGTTTATACCGTCACCTTCTGAACCAAACTCTTCTCCAAAAATGGATTGCCAGCTTTTTTCTACGGCTCTTTCGGCTGCTTTCTCAACTTCGTTGCTAAGTTTCTCCTCAACCTTCTCCTCAGCCGCTTTCTTTGCACGGTCTTTAAGTCGGTTAAAAATCTGCCCATCGGCTGTGGAAACAAATGCCAATGACGTTAATGTGATAATTAGAAATGCGATTAGTTCTCTCATATCGTTTGTTGATTTAAGTTGATCCTCTTGTCTCTAAGCGAATATACAAGAATAGAGAGTTAATCAACAAAAGAAGATAACTATTTGCTTTAGGTTGAGTAGGAGGCCCCATAGCGAGAACATACAAGCTTATATCGGTCAAAACTCATTTTGAAAGCGTCTGTTTACTTAATTTCAGTATTTACAGTTCGATTTTATTGATATACCCAATCGACAACAAATGGGGTTTTTAGGACTCAAATTTTGTATTTTAAATAGAAGTCAATGAGAACAAAAAACGCAAAAAACAAAGAGATATGAGTACAGAAAACAGAATAGGTTTGGACCGTGATAAAACGAAAAAATTAGCCGATAAACTGAATACATTATTGGCCAATTATTCTGTGTTTTATCAGAATACAAGAGGATACCACTGGAACATCAAAGGTGACACCTTTTTTGAGCTTCATGTAAAATTTGAAGAGCTATATAACGATCTGGTTTTAAAAATCGATGAGGTTGCCGAGCGGATTTTAACGCTGGGATACACGCCTGAACATCAATATTCTGAGTATGTGAAAGTTTCAGAGGTTTCGGAAAGCGATAAGGTTAGTGATGGGAAAAAAGCAGTTAGCAACATTCTCGACTCTTTTAAAGTTACACTAAAACTTCAGCGGGAAATTCTGGCACTTTCTGACGATGCCGACGATGAAGGCACCAACGCATTGATGAGCGATTATATCAGAGAGCAGGAGAAACTTGTTTGGATGTATGCTTCGTATGTTGGCAAATGAGTTTGAGATAGTACATCTTTAAAAAATAAATGCTGCCGTGATTATTTTCGCGGCAGCTTTTTTTTGAGGGGTTTCAATAGTGAAAATGGTACACCAGACTCGATTCCACACGCATAAATTACTGTATCAAGCTCAATCCATTCAGTGCTGATTCATCGCCTGGATTCGCAAGCAGAACCTTTTCAAAGAGTACTTTTGCTTCCCTGGTGCGCTGCATCATTAATTTATTCCAGGCAAAGAGTAGCAGCGAATCGTAATCAAACGGGTAAAGATTTACCGTTTTCTCGATATAACCATCAGCTCGCTCATACTGCCCCCGGTTATAATAAATCAAACCAAGACGGTAATTAATCAGGCTGTTCTGCGGATCCGTTTCCAATATCTCTTCATACAGTTCAATAATTTCATCCCACATGGCCATAGCTGAATAGGGATAAGCAAGCCCAAGTTTTGGCTCAATTGCATACGGCTTCAGATTCACGGCACGTCTGTAATATTCCATCGACTTGTCCATATCACCTTTTTGATAGTGCAGCCAGCCGAGTCGTAAATTGAGTTCATATGATTCAGCATCGTATACAGAATAAAGTACTTCAATCGCTGTTTCCAGATTTCCGGCATTTTCAGACTGATAACTGGCATTAAACGCATCACTTAAACTCTGTTGCCCAAAAGCGGGGAGGGAAAGCGATGTGAGGATTAATATGGATAAAATAGCGTGTTTTAGATATTCCATAATAGTGTCACCGTTAAATTTTGAGTTTCGTAAGGAACAGCGTTCTGTATGCTCGAGGCGGACTCACCCGCAGTAAACCGACTCTCTTTTTCCATGTAGCTGTAATCCAAAATAAGGTTCAGTTTATTTGTAATAAGGGTATGCAGCCGAATACCATACCGCGACGTCGTTACATTTGTATCGTTAAAAATAGTGCGCCCATTGTCGGTAACTACGTTTAGTTGATCACCGAAATTCATAAATGCTTCAGTCCAGATACGGTTCATCAATTTGAGCCCGGCTTTTTGGGTGAAGATCAAATCCGTTCGCCAATCCTGACTCCCTGCTTTTTCCGATTGATAGTGAAGTATTGACGATGTGTAAAAACGCAGATTACCGAAAGGGAAAAGTGACAAAACTGCATTCTGTTGGAGCTGTGTGGCACCGTTCAGATTTGAAGCAGAGGCTGAGATTCCGGTCTCAACATAGCTTAAACGTCGATTTAAAGCTACTGAACCTGCAAAATCGCTATTTGTTACGGCGGTACGTACACTCCGTCGGCGGGGTGCGGAGGTCACCGTCGTAACGTAATTGAGCAGATTGATGTAGTGCAATCCAAAGCGAAGATCCAGACCCGGTTTAAGGAGAGTCGTTGTACCGATATAGTATTGATTCAGATAAACAGTCTCATCAGGATTTATGACCGTTGTGCCATCGGTGTTTGAAAGCAGAAAGTACGATTTTTGAAGGTGTGTATAGGTATGACTAAACCATGTTCGATTGCCTGCCCGGTGCTCAGCACCGATCTGAAACAGGTTGAACCCGGTCGAAAGAGTCTGCAGTCCTTCATTTTCGATGGTAGTATTAAAATTTTCGATAACTGATTCGGGGGCGTCCTGTTGGCCCGACCAGGAAACATATATATTTTTGAATACCACATCGTTGCCGAGATTTAGCTTTCGCCGTGTTGTGTTTGAAAACATTTGCTCGGTAAAATAGGCTTCATAGTTTCGACCGGATAACAAGTACGAATAGTAGAGATATTCCTTTAGCAGCTCATCACTGTCATTCATTTCAAACGCTTTTTGAAAATGTTTTGCAGCTCGGTGATAGTTCTGTTTTTCGTAATAGGCTATCCCAAGTCGATATCGTAAATAGTAGAAATCAATTCCGTTTTTGATGGCACGGTTTCCCGTCTCAATAAGAGTATCCCAATCCTGTTGTGCCCATAGCTGATAAGTAGTGGCATCTACAGAGCTGGTAGTCTGCTGAGTCTGACTATAGGAAACTTCAGCAGATAAAAGCATCACTATGATAATAGCTATTTGACGCATGTGGCCACCAATTTTTCTTGATGATCTGTAAATTGAAATTCCCGTAATCCATCGCCATCAACCCGAAATGAAAAAGACATTTCTCCGATATTCTTACCAAACCGGCGTTTTTGGGCAGTCCCATGCAGTTCCAGTTCAGATGATTGAAGGCCTGAATTTCGGTCGGGATAGGAGAGTGTGAATACTCCATCCAAGTAGCGGTAAAAAGGAGCAATAAAATCCTGCAAGAATGTCCGGTTGGGATTGAATATCAGATGAAGCGGGTAACTATCTTGCAAAACCAGACCGTTTTCAAATCCAAAACTGACTTTGTACGCCGATAAGTAAAATTTATAGAGAAGGGAGGAGCGGTCGCCCTCAAAATAAAGAAAGTGAAGCATAGCCGGTTCATTTTTGAAGTAGGCTTTTGATCCGGTTTCACGGCACTCAACATAACGGTTGAGGCCGCTATCGATCTTAACCTCCCATATCACGGGATCTGCATCATCATTTTCCATTTTAAATTCAAAGATACGCCCGGGTACCAAGTCGAACGCTTTTTTCAGAGAAGAATGCACCTGTATATTCGATACAAATTGACCCTCTTCAGGAATACCGCTGTCTATCAATCTTTTTTCTGATGAACTAGGGCCTTCATAATAATTCGTTAGCGGATGATTCAGTGTTTTTGAGCCGATATAAGGCGTCTCCTGAATCTGAAAATGGAGATGGGGATAAGGTGAATTTCCGGAATTTCCGCACACACCGAGAATGTCTCCGGTGTGAACTCGGTCGCCACGTTTTACTTTCAACGACCCTTCTTTTAAGTGACTGAGTTTGGAGTAAAAAAATTCGGAATGTTTGATTACAACTGTATTTCCCCAGTTTTCGGCCAGGTTTTTCTGACCTATTACGTTGTCTTCAACACCATCAATCACCTCTTCCACCGTCCCATCAGCCGGTGCGACTATTGATTTATTGTAGCAGTAATAATCCTCAGGATAATCCCCGCTTCTCTGATATGTTTTTCCATATTCGTCTTCTATCTCAAAATCCCATGCATGGCTCCAGTCACCTTTATGAGTATAGGCTCCATTGTGGCCCTGGGTTACTTTCCATTCACCAAAAAAAGGAAGTTTTATAGAACCCCGGGAGTAGCTGTAGAAACGATCCCTATAATTCAGAAACGAGTAGAGGTTTTTTTCGGGTGAGTTTCTCTGAACGAACCAAGTGTAAAGGCCAAATTGTTCGCCGGTTCTGAATTTGAGCACGTACAAAAAAACAAGAACGATAATGTTAAACGGCAGTGCATAAACCGGAAGCTGAAAAACCGAAAGAACAGTGCTGACGGAGATGGCGATAATGGCAACCAGCGGAACAAGAAATATCGCCCAGATGTAGGAATAGATGTTGGGAATAATAAAAAACCCACCGACCGCAATGGCCGTAAGAATGAAGTTAAATCCCACATAGCTGTAACCCACTTCAGAAATTTCTGCCCCAATAAGCCCGTAAAACGCCCATGCTGCAAAAAAGCCGATTAATGAAAGCGTGAATGCAATTCTTGAATAGATAACCAGCCCGATAGCAAGCAAAACTCCTGAAAACACACTGTATTGAAACAGGATCGCTCCCAGCGACAGGAAGTACGATTTTACGGGTGAGGGAAATGCAAGCTGATTCCACCACTCATAAACCGACACCAGCGGCGGACCACCAATAATGTAGAGATCGTTAAGCGTGTAGATCCAGCGTTCATTTAGGTTCAGCGCGTCGAACTCCCGTGTTGAAAGCATCAGCATCCAGAGTGCAAAGACAAACGGCAGACTCAAATGGGGGAGATAGTATTTTCCTATAACGCCTTCAAGAGTCACAGAAATGAAAAGCGTGAGCACTGAGGCGAGAAGAACGATAAAGAGTAGAATAAGGGCGGGTTCAAATTGAATACCAAGTCCGAGTCCAACTAAAAGTGAGTTAAATCCATAGTATCCTTTTTGGATTTTCTGCGGATCGAGTCCAAAAACATAAGCCACTGAATTGGTGATTAGTAGGGATATCAATCCGAAAAGTCCTGCATACACATCAATAAATGAGACCGGAATCAGGATGGCTGCAAACATCATATTCTCAGAAAAGAATATCTGCGTATAGCTGTTAAGCAGCCCTTTCCAAAACCAGTCAGGTGCTTTCATTGTCTTCCGGTTTATTGATTTAAAAGATAGTCGGGAATCTCTTCCTGATCATTCAGCGTTTCAAGAGTTTCCTGTTTTCGTATGATGTGTGTGCTGCCCTGCTCGTCTATCAAAACCACATTTGGCCGGGTGGTGATAAATTGCAGCCATTGAGTGTTGTTGTAGGCGCCTACTCTTCGAATGACGTACGGGTCACCTTTTTTGAGCAGCGGAAACACCATATTTTTCCTGATGACATCAATGTTCATGCACAGCGGCCCAAAAATGGCGGTCTCTTCGGTCTGATCGGTGACACTTATTGCAGGCCGAATGTCGTGATCATACCAAAATGAAGTGAATAGAAGGTTTACTCCTGCATCAATAATTGTTGCTCGCTGACCGTCGGCCAGCCGCTTATTGGCAATCACAGTTCCTGCAAGATATCCGGCATCGTCTATCATGGCACGCCCGGTTTCCAATATAAGAGTGGGCAGATTATCCGGTTTGAAATCAGCTTTCATCAGCACAGAGACAATTGCTTCAGCATAGTCGTCAAATGAGGGGGAGGTGTCGCTGCCGGGATAGTAACCGCCTTTCAACGTATTGTTTGATGCAAAACCACCACCCATGTCAATATATTTCACGGTATGGTCAAATTTCCGTTCAAGCCCAAGTGCAAGATCCGACATTTTCTGAGCGGCAACCTTATAGGGTTCCGTACTCATCATATAGGTTCCGATATGAGTATGCAGTCCCGTAAGTTCGATGGTAGGACAGTGCATAATTCGATTGAGTGCATCCCAAGCTTCACCGTTTTCGTAATTAAATCCAAAGCGATCCCATGCCGGGTAGATGCCCACATCCATATTCACTCTAATTGCCACTTTTGGCTTGTTGTTTGATGATTTGCTGATTTCGATAATATCATATAGCTCATCAAAATGGTCGATATGAATCAGGGAATCGTTTTCTACAGCCTGTTCAAGATCATGCTTTGTTTTATACGGTCCGTTAAAAATGATCTTATCTCCCGGAACTCCGTTGGCAATCGCTTTTTTATACTCAAATCCTGAAACAACTTCTGCCCAGGCGCCTTCCTGATGGAAAACGTTACAAATGGCGTTCAGATAGTTGGTTTTATATGACCAGGCAAAGAGTACTTTGGGATATCTTGACGAAAATGCACGGTATGCATTTTTATAGGTTCTTCGGATGGTTTTTTCTGAGTAGACAAAAACGGGTGAGCCATACTGCTTCATCAGACTCTGAACCGGTATCCCGTCAATTTCTGTAATGGGTTCATGCCGAACCTGCATTCCAAATTTTGAAGGCATCCCCGCATTAATTTTTTTGATAACAGGACGTTCGAACGGTTTTTTAGTAGTTCGGAATTCAGTTTCGTTGTTGTCCATTATAGTTCTCCGGTTGTTGATAATTTTTGAAATTCATCCAGGTTACAAATCATATCAAACGAGTATCGGATAAACATCTTCCCGATGGCATATTTGGTAACAGGTTCTACAGTTTCACCCATAGCAAGCTGAATCATGGCTTCAGGCAGGTTTTGACCTGCTGCTACGGCCAGATAAACCCAGGCCGGGAGACGCGGATTAATTTCAATGAGGTAGAGTTCATTATCGGTGGTGCGTATGAGCTCCAACTCCATTCCACCTCTCCACTTTGTGGAGGCAATCAGCTTGTGGGTGTACTCAATCATCCCGGGATCATCAAGCGTAATGCCGCCCCACGCTTTTCCTTTATCGGTGATGTACTGCTTGCGCATTGGAACTGCCCCGATAGTTTTTCCGGTTCCGTCGCCCAGCGCTACAACATTTACCTCTGTTCCTTTCACAAACTGCTGAACTACAACCGGGAGACCCCATTTCGCACTGATCTTGTTAAAGTAGATGGCCGCCTGTTCTGAGTTGCCTGCAATAAAAGCATCATAGAATATTCCTTTAATAACCAACGGATAGTCAACTTTTTGATCTTTCTTAAGGTCAAATATTTCTGATGCTGATGTAACAGGGTAGCTGTCAGGGACTTTTATACCATGTTTTTTACCAAAGGCGGGCAGATTACTTTTGTGTCTCTCTTCGAACTGGTGCAGTGTGGGTAAAAATGTATGTATCCCCATTTCTTTTAATCGATCAGCCAATTTGATGAACACAAAAATTTCTGAGTCAAAATTCGGAATCAATACATCTACATCTTCCCGGCTGTGAATATAGCTGATTCTTTCCATCAAAGATTCCACACCCTCTGACGGATAGGGGACCTTGTAGGTTTTATCCACAAAATCGTGCATATAGGGTCCCGGTTCCAGATTTTCGTATGCCAAACCTATGATTCGGGATTCAAATTTAATTGATTCCCGAATACCTCGTATTACCGGTATTCCCGGTCCGGGACTATCCACATTGTTCAGACCCGAAATGGCAATATTCAGTGTTTTACTCTTCATCGGGAGCCACCAGCTGCATCTGTTTCAGCATTCCGATAAAGTCATAATAATACCTTTCAAAGGCACTTTCATCTACATCATACTTCTGTGTAATAATTTCTGAAATCTGTTCGGGAGAATGATCTTTTTTTAAAAGTAGAATGATTTCGAGTGCGGTGGGATTCAGTGTGTATGAGTCTCCGGTGGATGGGTCAAAAACAAAACCCGTTTCGCTGATGGCCAGGCTTTTTTTGATTTTCATAGCGATGGAATTAGTTGTTGAGAGACATGTTTATTCTACATTTAGAATATCAGACTTCTTTATCTAAAATAAACTTTTCGGTTGTTATTTCATATGGGGAAAGACATAAGAATTGATTATTTATTATCGTTCTTGATTGTCTTTACTGAACCTAAAACGTAAAGTATCGAACACCTTTCTGTTTCATGAACTCAGCCACTTCCGGTGGGGCTGCAGTGCCGACTCCATCAATCAGATCTGCTTCGGTATAATCCCGATTAGGAAGAAAAATACCACAAACTTCAACCTGTACGCCATTATTCATTAATCCCATCAGAAGTTGCTTGGGAGATCGATTGGCCGGAGCAAAAGTTGGAGATTCAGAATCCTTTAGAGCCAGATCACCTGCATCACTGCAGAGAAGTACACGAACCGGCACTTCTTTGTTGAGCGATTGCGTGGCCAGTACCATTGCCATCATCTGGGTTTCAGCATCGTCTGAGGTCAGCACGACAAAAAGTGATTCAGTTTCAGACTGAGCGTTTGCTAATCCCGCAAATCCTAAAAGAATTCCGAATAGTGTTATAAGTGTTTTCATGAGTTGATTGGGTTTAGTTGTTTTTTGAACGTAATAGTGAAATAAAGTAGCTTCAACACACCCCTTGCTAAATAAAGCAGGCTTCGCCTCTTTATTATACGCTTTTCCACTCTCGAGAGGAGCCAGATTGATGCGCGTTCAGCGCAGAAATCAGGGGTGTATTCCGGGGTCATGCAAAATCCTCAACCGCTACCTGGTAGGCATGCAGTGGATTATCGCGATCACCTTCATATTCTTCATTGTATTTTGCTACTTCCTCCAGAATCTTTTTCACGGTTGACTCATTCTGAAAGGAGAAGAAGAGGGTAGAGTAGATGCCCTGATCTCCCTGGGAAAACCATGTGCGTATATCCGGCTTGTGTTTTTCGGTCCGGAAGCCGTACATCTCGGTTTCGCTGTACACGGGTACGTTATTTCGTGTCATCATCGCCCGTACTTCGTCGGAGAACTCAGCGATACTTAGTATGATTAATAGTTTCATGGGTTTTGGTAGTTTGATGTTGTTGTTAAAAATTCTCCCCTAAAAAGGGGAGATACAGAGGGGTGTTTTTTCGATGTTAGATTATACACATTACACCCCACCCCCGATAAATCGGGTACTCCCCTCAAGGGGAGATTAATTGATTAATCTCTGACAATTTCTTCGGTTCTTCTATTCTTGTTCACCATAAAGTAGATCAACGGAACGGTGACCAGCGTTAGCGCCGTGGATGCAATGGCTCCGCCCATCAACGATATAGCCAGGCCTTGGAAGATCGGATCAAACAGGATCACAATCGCTCCGATGACTACCGTACCGGCCGTCAACAGAATCGGCATGGTTCGAACCGCACCGGCTTCCACTACAGCGTCAGCCAGTGTGTTGCCCTGCCGCAGGCTGATCTGAATAAAGTCGATCAGCAGTACGGAGTTTCTCACCATAATTCCCGCCAGAGCAATGAGTCCGATCATCGATGTAGCTGTAAAAAAAGCTCCGGTAACCCAGTGGCCGATTAAAATTCCAATCAGAGAAAGCGGAATGGCAATCATCATGATAATCGGTACGCCAAAGTCCTGGAACCAGCCTACAATCAGGATGTAGATAATGACCAATACCACCGCAAAAGCAATTCCCAGGTCACGGAACACTTCGAGGGTAATCTGCCACTCTCCGTCCCATTTTACCGTCAGATCTTCGCTGGTAAAGGGCTGACCGGCAAATGCCTGCTCCAGTGAATAACCGGCCGGCAGGGCAATATTATCGATCTCATCCCTGGCATCCAGTATGGCATACACCGGGCTCTCGATTTCACCTGCAACTTCAGCTGTTACATATACCACTCTTCGCTGATTTTTACGATGAATGCTCTTCTCGAGTGTTCGCTCTTCCTGCTGAACCAGGTCGCCAATCGGAATCATCGCTCCGGTTCTGGATTGAACGTGAAGTCCACCCAGTCGATCCACTCCCGATCGATCTGCCTCATCCAGCTTCAGCGTAATCGGCACCAGAGACGCCTCATCTTCCCTGTACAATGAACTTACTGGGTGCTGTCCTAATATCATTCCCAATGATTGTGATATTTGATTTGGCATTACACCTGATACGGCAGCTTTATCTCGCTGAACGTTAAATCGATACTCGGTCTGTTCGGCTTCTACCATCCAATCGGTATCCACAATACCCGGTGTTTGTGTAAAGATTCCTTTGATATCCTCGCCAATGGCACGCTGCATCTCCAGATCAGGACCATAGACTTCTGCCACAAGAGTAGACATCACCGGAGGCCCGGGTGGAACCTCCACCACTTTAACGTTGGCGTTATACTTCTCACCAACAGCCTGAACCAACGGCCTCATCCGTTTGGCGATGTCGTGACTTTGATCTGATCTCATACTCTTATCAACTAAATTCACCTGAATATCGGCCACATTTGAGGATTGCCGCAGATCGTAGCTTCTTACCAGACCATTAAAGTTAATCGGAGCATTTGTTCCGGAGTAGATCTGGTAGTCATACACCTCCGGTACATCAAGTAAAACAAGCCCCACTTCCTGAGCTACCGCTGCCGTTCGCTCAAGAGTTGTGCCTTCGGGCATATCGATGATCAGCTGTATCTCGTTTTTGTTATCAAAAGGAAGCATTTTCACCTCAACCCATCGAACATAAAAGAGCATCAGCGTAGCAAAAAGAACGGCCGTTGTACCAAGAAGAAATGCCCATCGTTTCCAGGTACTTTCCATCAGAGGTCGCATGGTTTTGTCGTAAACCTTGAAAATAATCGTCTCTTCCAGTTTATAACCTTTGCCATCTTTTCCGCCGGATTGAACCCTGGCAGCCCGCAAAAGGCGATATCCAAGCCATGGTGTTGCAATCAGTGAGATAATAAGCGATAAGATCATCGCTACGGTTGCACCAATCGCAATCGGGCTCATGTAGGGCCCCATCAAACCGGAAACGAATGCCATCGGGATGACGGCGGCAATCACCGTAAATGTGGCAAGAATCGTCGGATTTCCCACCTCGTTGATCGCGTAGATCGCGGCCTGTTTAAATGGAAGATTCCTCATTTTAAAGTGGCGATGCATATTCTCCGCTACAATAATGGAGTTATCCACCACGATACCGGTTACAAACACCAGTGCGAATAGCGTGATGCGGTTCAAGGTGTAATCGTACATATAGTAGAAGAAGAGCGTGAGGGCAAAGGTAATCGGGACAGATATAAATACAACTAATGCTCCGCGCCAGCCCATCGCGAGGAAGACTACAAAGGATACCGCTAAAACGGCTACCACCAAGTGAATAAGCAGAGTGCTTACTTTCTCCGTTGCGGTTTCACCATAGTTTCGGGTTGTTTCTACCTGAATATCGGACGTAATGACCGAGCCGCTCAGTTTTTCAACCATCTCATCAATCTGCGTTGCAATGGTCATGGCATCCGCTCCCTGACGCTTAGCCACGGAGATAGAAACAGCAGGGTAGGAGAGCCCGGCTTCCATATTTTTCTCAAGAGCAGAAACAGGTCCCGCAATATAGGAGACATAGTTGGCCGGTTCACCCGGTCCGTCGGTTACTTCCGCTACGTCTCTGAGTAGAATGGGATCGCCTTGTCGGACATCCACGACCAATGAACCAACATCATCTGCCGTTTCCAGAAAATTTCCGGTCTGTACCCGGAATTCTTCATCATTTTGTGTAAATGTGCCTGATTTAAATTCACTGTTTGCCGTCTGAATAGTTTGAGCCACACGAAGGGGGTCAATCATCATCGAAGCCATTTTCTCCTTATCCAGGATCACTTCTACTGTGCGGGAGCGACCTCCATGAATATTGGTTTCTGCAACATCGTTTATCGATTTAATCTCATGATCAAGCTCCTGCGCCACTCTTCTGAGCTGATAATCATTGTGAATGTCACTCCAAAGGGTAAGGGTGACAATCGGAACATCATTGATAGAGCGTGTTTTAATGAGCGGCATGGTAACCGGCTCGGGTTTGGTATCCATGAACTTCATGATCTCATTGTAGAGACGAACCAAACTCCGCTCTACATCCTGTCCCACATAAAATCGGGCCGAAACCATCGCCTGTTCCGGCATGGAAGTGGAGTAGACATACTCAACACCCGAAATATTGGAGAGAATTTTCTCCAGCGGGATGGCTATTCTGTTTTCTACTTCCTGGGGTGATGCTCCCGGGTACCCGACATAAATGTCGGCCATGGGGACATCAATTTGTGGTTCTTCTTCGCTCGGTGTAAGCCAAACGCCATACACACCGATCGCTAAAAAGGCGATCATCAGAAGCAGTGTCAGCTTCGAATCGATAAACGCCTGTGCAATTTTACCTGCTAATCCGGTTTTCATTTTATCTCTGTTTCAATTCAAATTTTTGATTCTAAATATCTTTGTAGTGATCTATCGCACACTCAGAAGTTGTCCCTGGCGCAGAGATTGGCCGGGGGCATACACGTACTGCTCTCCGGGTTTCAGGCCGGTAATAACTTCAACAGTACCACCTGATCTTTTCCCCAGCCGAACCCACCTTAGTACGGCCCGATTGTTGTCAGAAATCGTATAGATTCCTGTAAGCTGGCCTCGTTCAACAATGGCATCGACAGGTATAGTTAAGCTTTCTGTCTGATCTGTATTAATGCCGATCTGCGCAAACATGCCCACTTTGAGTGCATTGTTGATTTCAGCATCGTCTATCACCGCCTCAACTGAAAACTGACGGCTCATAGGGTCACCGGCTTGACTAACAGCAGTCAGACGGGCAGGAATGTTATTCAGTCCGGCAGAAGAGACAGAGACTAAAACAGTTGAACCTTCTTCAAGACGAGATATCTGACTTTCAGCAACAGTTGCTGTTATTTTGACGGAGCCTGGGTTTGCCACAGAAACCAGCGGATGTCCCGGAGCAGCCATATCTCCTTCAGAGACAAACTTGCCGCTTACAATTCCGGAAAAAGGTGCCCTTATCACCGTGTACTCCAACATCTCATTTACTTCATTCATGCGCGCTTCCAACGCTTCCATATTGGCTTTGGCAATTTCGTACATGGTAGAGATGTCGTCCAGCTCTTTTGATGTAGCGCTTTCCTCCGCATAGAGATTCTTGATTCGATTATAATTTTTCTCGGTGTTCTCCAGATTTGCTTTAGCCTGAACCATATTGGCTTCAATCTGTGATTTTTGAGCCCGGATCTGATCATCTTTAATCCTCACCAGAAGATCACCTTTTTGAACACGGTCACCCACGGTAATAGGAGCGGAAGTAACGGTTCCCATCACAATGGTGCTGAGATTCGCCTGGCTGTTGCTTTCAACTTTTGCCGGAAATACCATTTCGGATTGAGATACGGAAGCTTCTGCTGTGCGTATTTCAACTTCAATGGAATCCTGCTCTATGGCGGATGTTTCATCCGAACTGCAGCCGCTTATAAGCGTTACGGCAAACAGCAGAGTTAGCATTCCTGAAATAGGTTTTATGATCTTATTCATTTTCTTAGTCATTATTTTTAGTTGTTAAAATCTTGTTCAAGAAGCATCTCCAATGCGGCGATACTCATATTGTATTTGTAGAGAGCCATCACGTTTTTCAGTTTGGCCTCAGCCAATTTTGTTTCGGCTTCGAGCAAGTCGGTAGTTCGCTCCATTCCTTCGCGGTAGCGGTTGGTACGGATTTGCACATCCTCAGTGGACTGTTCAATCGACTCTTCGGTAAGCTCAAGTTCTTTTTCTGCATGCTCCAGAGATCGGTAGGCTTCACGAACTCTGTTTTCCATTTCAAACAGATGGCTTTCCTGCATGCTTTGAGCCTTTCTGTAATCGGCACGGGCTTCCATTATCTTCCCTGCTTGACTAAATCCGGAGAAGATGTTCCACCTCAGATTAGCCCCGATCATGTAGGAGTTAGCATCGAATCCTCCAAAATCAGGATCGTTATACTCGTAGCTGCCAAACAGGTTTATTTTTGGCAGAAAGCTAAATTTGGCAGACTTACTCATTCGTTCAGCTGCTTTCACTCTCTGTGCAATAGCTCTGGTCTGGGCGTTATTCACTTGAATATTGGTGAGATCTGAGGGTATAAATGAACCTTCTATGCCTTCCAGGTTCTCAGTTGGAATGATTTCAACAGAGCCAGTCATCCCAAGCAAAAGAGCCATCTGTTCCTGTACGCTGTTCAATTGATTTTCCGTGTTGATTTTCCGGCTCTCCATCTCCAACTCGTAAACCCTGGCCGCGAGGAAATCCTCTTTACTGAGAAGTCCCTCTTCAAAAAAGTTTTGTGCCTGACGTCTGTGCTCAGATGCCGTTTCCAATGCGGCTTCAATCACTTCGAGTTGACGTGTGTGGAGTATCAGACTGTAGTACTGATTACGAACCTGGTAGCGTACATGACTCTTGGTTCCCTGCAATTGTTCATTTGTGGAATTTAGCTGACTCTTTACAGCCCCGCGCTGCATCATCATATCCGGATTAAACAGCGGTTGACGTACTTCAAATTTGGCACTAAAATTCTCGTAAGAATCCGGATCATTCAATAGGGTGGGATTGAAATCCTGCTGACCTACAACTTCCTGTTTCAGCTTAAATCCAAATACATTCAGCGGATCGTTTGTTGAAACGGCATTGTACTCGAATGAGAGCTGTGGCAGAAATACGGCATTGGTCTGCCTGTACTGAGCCTCGGTTTTGTCTACGTCAAACTCAGCCTGTTCTATTGAAAAATTTTGCTCCAGTGCCATTTCCATAGCTTCCTGAAGTGAGAGTAAAAGCCTGTCATCATCATTTGAAGTTGACTGACCCGGAAGTTGAACCGGCATCAGAAAAAGCATCAAAATCAGATATACCTTGGGTACATATGAAATTTTAAAATTCATTTTAGTTGTTGTTATTTAATTATTTATGATTTTACAATTTTCGAGAAGTCAATGGGTGCCGCCCTGAGATTTTTTTTGATAAATATCCTCTTCACGCATTGTCGGCAGTTGACCGGCTGACCAATCCGGAAATCCTTTCTCCAGCCTGTAAGCCCGGTATCCGTTCTGATTTAACATCTCCACGGCATCATCGGCCATCATGCAGAGTGGTCCCCGGCAGTATGCAACAATCTCTTTCTCTTTTGGAAGCTCATTCATCCTGTCTGCCAGATCATTTCTTGGATAAGAGAGAGCATTTACAATATGTCCGTTTTTGAACTCCTCTTCAGGCCGCACATCTACGATTACCACACTGTCATTTCTAATCTTCTTTATAAGTTCTTCTGTGGATATGGTTTTTAAATGCTTGCGTTCTTTTCTGAAATCCTGAAACAGATCGGTGATCTCATCATTCAGTGAAAATCCAAGACGCCGAAGTGCACACCAGGCATCAAAAACCTGCTTGTTTGCCAATTTGTAGTAGTTGTACTTTCCACGCTTTTCACTTTCCACTAAAAAAGCGTTTTTCAATACCTGGAGATGTTGCGAGGCATTAGCCACAGTTAAATTGGTATTCATGGCTACGTACTCGACCGCCGCGGGGCCTTGTGCCAGCAGATCCAGTATTTCCAAACGATGTGCATTACCCAACGCTTTGGTCATACCGGACATCTCTTTGTAGAGTGATGTTTTAAATTCTCGTATATCCATGCTCATTTTCTTTTTGTTCATACACATGATAGGCAGGGTGGTAACATCATTCAATAAACTTATTGAATGATAGTTATCGTTATTTAAGAAATCCATAATAGATTGCAATTCAAACAAATAACATAATCACCAATAAACTTTATTAACACTGAACTGTAACATTGGTTACAATTCAAACGGCTAAAATTGAGTATAGAATTATAAAGAGTATTTTATCTTATTTATGTATATTGATACCGCATATTTAACACAGAATAATTTTTATGATTCAAAATCAGCACAAATTTCACATTCCGGTTATGGGAACCGGTCACTCTATTGATAGTCCTATAAGAGTTGCTCACCTGGGAATACACTCAGTAATATCTATAGTTGATGATCTGCTTTGTGAGAAAATCCGAAAGCACTACAGTGGAGAGTACAACATCCAATACAAAAATATTCCCCGTTCTTCTTTAGACGGCCGGGCAGAGCGGATAACCGCTTATCTGAATACTGTTTCGGAAATTGTTAGTCAGAAATTTGAAGATCTAAAAGAAAAACCGCTCTTCAGTAATTCTGAAAAGGATCGATACTTTCAACTGTTGCCGGATGAGAATCCCTTAAAGAAGAGCTATGAATTTATCTCGTCATTAGGTAGTAAGGAGACTCGGGAGCAATATATCCGGGAATTAACTGAAAAAATGACTCCCGGTGCCATTGACGTCAACATAATGGCAAAAGTTGATGCATTGAGAATGGATAAGGAAGATCAACCGTTGAGTTCTGAGTTTAGTGATGCAAGCGCAGCGTTACGTGGTTTTGCAAACAGTAAACTGGAATCGAGCGTGGTACTTTCAGCCGGTTTCAATCCCAGGCTGTATAACTATTTGGCAGAGTTCAAGGATTTCTACCGTGATCAGTCAGGAAAGATCAAAAAGAAGATTATCCTAAAAGTGAGTGATTTTCGCTCAGCTTTGATACAGGGAAAGTATATGGCCAAAAAAGGCCTTGAAGTTGCAGAGTTCCGAATTGAATCTGGCCTCAACTGTGGCGGTCATGCATTTGCCTCTGACGGACAACTACTTCCGATTTTGCTGCAGGAATTTCGCGAAAAGAAAGATCAACTTCAGAAAAGCTTTCAACCGCTAATCCAAAGTTTTTACGAGGCTCAGGGATGGGATTATCCGGCTGACGACAGCGAAATTGCAAACCCTCGTATCACGGTACAGGGCGGGATCGGTACTCATGGAGAACTGAGACGCTTAGAGGAAGATTTTGAAGTAGATGCCACCGGATGGGGAAGTCCTTTTCTGTTGGTACCGGAAGCTACTTGTGTAGATGAATTTACATCGAATGTACTGGCCGGAGCCGGTGAAGAAGATCTGTATTTGAGTGGAGTATCACCATTGGGTGTACCGTTTAATAACGTCCGGGGATCAGGTTCAGAAATTCATACCAAAGAACTTATTGAAAAAGGAAAACCCGGTTCTAAATGTCCCAAGGGATTTTTAGTATCCAATACAGAGTTTACTGAAAATCCAATCTGCACGGCTTCTTCTGAATATCAACTCCTGAAAGTAAATCAGATTCAGGAAAGTGATATGACGGAAGAGAAAAAAGAGCGGGAGAAAGGCAGGGTTCTGGCTAAAACCTGTCTCTGTACCAATCTTGGGACCGGCTCTTTGATTCGGCTTGAAATAATGAAGCCTTCTTACGGAAGACAGGCCATCTGTCCGGGACCCAATATCGCATGGTTCAATCGGGAATACTCTCTTGATGAGATGGTAGATCATATTTATGGCCGTATAGATTCGCTCGTGCCGGAAGAACGTCCCCACATGTTTGCGAAAGAGATCACCATGTATGTGGACTACATTTCGGAACTATCGATTATTGCCGGAGACGAAGATCAGGAGTGGAAAAAACTGAATAAAATGAGAAAGAACCTCGAGAAGGGAATGGACTTCTGCCTGGAGGTTTCTGCAACGGAAGCTTATCCCGGAGAAAACCTGGAATCCATCCGTAATACCGTAGAACATCAGCGTCTGCGACTCGAAGAGATATTTTCAGTACCGGCATAAAAAGATGAGCAGGAATCTTGCAATTGGGAGATTCCTGTTTTCTTAAACCTCACGGTACATTCTATCTGCAATAAAAAGATGGGGTAGAGTCAGAACGCTTATCAGAATAAACATCAGCGTGATAAACTCACCTTCAAGCTGAAGAAATTGGTTGATGCCGTAAAGCATAAGTAATCCAAACAGGGATACCATAGTAAATGGAGCGGCCTTCTTATAGAACTCTAAGTAAGAGAGACTTTTACGTTTAGATTCAAAAAACTCCTTCATTTCATTCACGTGGCCGATAGAGTGCCAAAGTGCAAAATAGATCGCAAAACCAATCAGCGGTCCGGTAATGATGATCAAGCCGGCAAGTAATGCGCTGTCTGCTGCAAAGCGAAGATTCTGTTTAAAGTGATTTTGTACCATTCCCCATGTTGTAAACGCCGCATAAAGTGATAAAAGAGTAATCAAAGAAAATGAGGCATTCGGCATGAACTCTTCAAAAACCACAAGATCCATTCTCATCGCTTCAGAAATGATTGGATATGTAGTAGAGGGATCAGAAAAAACAATGATTCCGATAATGAGTACTCCTCTGAGTATGTACCAGAGGTAATGTGGGGCTGATGAGTTTAGAAAATCTTCCATATCAGCCTGACCAAAATGATAAATGGAGATCAACAGGAAGAGGGTCATTCCGGCAACCGGAGCATAAATCCAAAGTATAGCTATGAGGAGCATGATAAAGAGGTAGCTGGCATAAAATAGTAAGTGATCTTTAAGGGAGTTTTTTAATCCATAAAGCTCAGTAGCCATGATGTGATCTATCGCGCCGTGTGGAATTCCTATAATAAAAACAGAGAGCAACAGAACCGGAAGCGTCAATTGGTCAAGAAATTCCGGCAGAAACAGGGCTATCCCAATCAAGATAAGCGAAGTGGATACAACCAAACGGTTCAATTGAACAGATGAGTGCCGCATTTTAGGCTCCCGTAAATATTCGATGTTTCATTTTCCAGATGGATTTAAAAAAGGGTATATATGGCAGCGTTGAGAAGATCTTTAGTTCCTGTCCTATATGTGTCTCCTCCTCCAAAAATTGCAGTATTCTGTCAAAACTGTTGTGCTCAAAGAGATCGTGAAATATTTGAACAGATATATCGGTTTGCTGATCTAAAATACTAAGAAGCATGATATCATAAATTCGAAACCTGTAGGTTGACGCTCTTTGCTTGGGAATGGATGTTCCGTTTTCAAGAGCATTTATGATTTCTCTGCTATGTTTTTGAATTCTGGTAAAAGTATAGCCGGTGGTAGGTTTTGTTAATCCGCCGGCAGTACCCATGTTATATACACGATTGCAGTACATGAAAGGATATTTACGATCCTCCATAGGTATGACACCTTTCTCCCTCCGAACAATGGAAAAATCATCACTTTCCAGGTTATACTTATTCTTTACATAGTTGATTAACTCCACTTCATACTGCTCATCGGTAAGTACATTTGATGAGAATATAGTGTATTCAATGAGAGCTCCGGTTTCGGAAAAGGGAAGAGTATAAAAAAATGAAAACCCATTGGTTTGAGGAATATCAAAATCCATGAATATTGCCTTGTCTGGATCAAACAAGTTCTTTTTGGTTTCGATTTCCCAGCCTAAAAAATGTTGCTTAAGAGAGATGTCGATTTTCTCTTTTTGAAGTCCCGGTGGCTTTAGAGCACTCTGAAAAATGTATTTAGCTTTAAAATCACCCTTCCCAGTTACGATGATTCCATGATTTTCATCAGACTTAAAATCGATGATTTTACTCTCCAAAAGAGTTACATTATCTGACTTTTCAGCCAAACTCAGAATCTTTTCAGAATAGTCAACACTTCTGATGCAATAGTATTTATATCTACTGAGATCTTCATTCATTCTATTGGAAAAGGCAGAGACTTCCAGGTTAGACCAGGTGTGATAGATCAGTTCCTCAAACGGGATTTTTGAGTTGTCCCAAAAACACCACGTTTTATCGTTGGAAGGAGTAAAATTAAGATCAACAAGTAAGATTTGTTTAGATCTTAATTTTTCTGATTGCAGCATATTCCACAGCAAACTTAACCCCGAGGCACCGCCACCCGCGATTATATAGTCGTAGATTTGCTCTTTCTTTTCTGTAGATTTCATAAGCTTGTTGAAAAAAAGGCTCCAGATCTTAAAAGAAATGGAGCCTAACCCTAAAGAACAGCCTCACGATGGTGCTGCTTTTTTGTAAAAAAGACAGCTATGAAAGCCGTTGTTAATAAATAAGACAACTTCTTTAGATGAGTCTCCGTTCAATTCAGTTGAAATAAAACTCCACTCCAAAAGAGTGGGCACTCCCATATCCTGTGGAAAATGGAATAAAAGCATAGTTTACTTTTATCTGTTCAATTAAAAGCCCCATTCCTAGACTAAAAGGCCGTTCTGTAGGACCAAATCGATATGCTGAATAGAGTTGAAAAAGGTTAGCAATATCGGTTTTAATGCCAAGCGTGTAATAGTCGTCGGCAGTATCTTCAGCAGTGAAATCTCCCGAATAATTATTTTCCAGCGGGCGGGTAAATTCCGTAAAAGTGCTTAATAAGACCGGTAAGTCATTTTTACCGGGGGTTGTGAATTCAACGAGCTGGAGAGCAACACCGGCTTTCAATAAACTGGGTAGCGTTGATGCTGATTCATTCAGAGTCTCCATTGTTCCGATGTTATTCAGAGAAAGTCCGGCTGTTACTCTGCCATCATATAACTTTGCTGATGTACCAAAATTAAAAGCATAGCCTTTGGCTCTTAGTTGAAAAATTTCTTCACGTAAAAACTGACCCGTTATTCCGACAGAAAGTGGCCCTAATTGATATGCTGCTGCTCCACTTAGAGAAAAGTAACTGATTGAAAAAGTACCCGAGGGTAGACCGGGTTGATCTCTTGCTTCAAAATCGTCAGCTTGTGAGCTGTACACTCCGAATCCAAACGTGAATCGGTCTCGGTTCATATGAAAAGCTGCAAATTGGTTATTTACATTGGCTATCCAAAGAGAGTAATTTACCTGAACACCTGACCTTTCTTCGAATGACAAAAGCGATGGATTAGAATAGATTGATGAGGATCCTGTTGGTATAGCAACGGTCCCTTCTCCCAATGCTAAAATTTGTGCAGACGGACCAATATTTAAAAAATCCAGTCCGCTTGCTGTATCTTGAGTCATAGCCGGTCTTATGGCAATAATCGACAAAATAATAGTAACGGCAACCCGCTTTACGATAATTTTCAAAACAACAGCTTTTACGTATGTCTAAAATTGATATTATGAACTGCTGAAAAATATCGGTCAGTTCTTCCAGTAAACCAAATCTTTGGCAAATATCAGATAAGAAACAGAGTACTTTGCTTACAAAAACAGCAATACAGATATGAAAAAACGCACAGAATATCGCTATAGAATGCCGGCCGAGTGGCATCATCATGCTGCAACACAGCTTCATTGGCCATCTAACAAAGAGACCTGGCCCGGGGAGAGACTAAAAAGGGTAGAAGCGGTCTATTTGGACATTATTCAAGTTCTTCATTCGTATGAACCTATTATCCTGTTGGTTGATGAGGAGTGTTCAATTGAGAGAGTAAGAGAAAAATTGAACACTCAGTCAATTGATTTATCAAAAGTACATATCTACTCCCTACCTGTAAATGACGTATGGGCAAGGGACTGCGGGCCGATATTTGTTCAGCACCTGGATCATCGAAATCAATATGCGGTTACTGACTGGGAGTACAATGCATGGGGAGAAAAATACCCGCCATTTGATGATGATAATCGACTGCCCGGATGGTTTGCCGAAAATTTCAATTTATCAAGATTTGAAACGGATATTGTATTAGAAGGAGGGTCAATAGAAACAAACGGAAATGGTGTACTACTAACTACAGAATCAGTTCTATTGAACAAAAACCGAAACCCGGACCTTTCCAAAGAACAGATAGAAGATGCCTTAAAGCACTACTTAGGTATGGATAAGGTAATTTGGTTAAAAAATGGGCTGGCCGGTGATGACACCGACGGACACATCGATGATCTGTCTCGCTTCTTAAACGATAACACGATTCTGACGATGATATGTGAAGACCCCGATGATGTAAATTATGCGGTTCTGAATGAGAATTTTGAGATTCTGAAAAGAGCAACAGATCAAAATGGAAATCCTTTTCAGATTATCCCATTGATTCTACCTCGTACTAAAATAGAAGGAACTACCGTAGATGGATCGGAGTATGTACCCGCCAGTTACGCAAATTTTTACGTGGCGAATGGAGTTGTACTGCTTCCTTTGTATGATGAACGCTATGATGAAGATGCCTTAAATCTGCTTTCTGAATATTTTCCGGACAGGGATATTGTAGGAATTGACTGCACAGATTTAGTTTGGGGGCAGGGCAGTATTCACTGTATCACTCAACAACTCTACGCTATTGATTTTGATCATCAGTAGCTCAAATTTCAATTTTTTTACAGTGATTCTACCAGTTCCCAAAGTTCATATTTAATAAGATCCCTGGTTCTGTAAATATGATCGAAAAACTCATTAATATCCGTATCGGGATGAGTATGCCTTATCAATTCCTCAGTAAAACCAAACTCGATATCTTCGAGATTGGTAAAGTAGTCAAGTGTTGAAAAATTGTATCCATAGTTGAGTCCTCCGGGCATAATCAACTCATGAAGTTCCCATCCCTCCATTTGATTCCTCTGCATTCTCTCTTCATGCATTGGCCGAGCAATTTCATCTTCAAACATTTGGTATTCGTACTCATATCCCAGCCCTACATCCATATAGTTCATAACGATGTATCTGCTGGGAGAGAACGCACTATCAGCTATGACGCTGTTTCTTACCTTCCAAAGTTCAGAGTGATTGGGAGATAAGAACTCCAAATAGTCATCGGTGATTGATTGTCTTTCATCCCGGGGCAATCCACTAGAATATTGATCAAGCACATCTTCAAATGCGGAAATATGATCGCTCATCGTAATGACTACATAGTTATAGAAAGAATTTTGAGTACCGGGGTAAGTCACTTTATAAACATACCAGTCATCAATGCTTCCGTTCTCTTTTCTCAATTCCTGAATAGATAAAAACGTAGAAGAAATATGACGTAAAAAATCATCTTCAGAACTGTTTTCAATTTTAAGGTAATCGATATGCATATATTTTCCCTGGCGTTCCTGAGCATTTATGGAAAAGGCAAAAATCGAACAGACCAGAAAAGTAAGAATAGATATTCGGATCGGAGTGGCCATGGTATCCTCCATTCAGAATTAAAAGTTAATTCAATTAACAAAATTCTATCAACAAATCGAAGTACTTAGTTGCGTATAATCAAAATTATAATACCTCTTTTGCCGTTACAGTTAAAATTTTAAAACTGCTTATACACTGATTAAAACTGTCTTATGAGCCATTTAGAGAGTGTCTTTATCAATTCAGATCAATTGAGTTGCTTTATATTTCCTTGTTACATTGTCTTTATACTTTCATATCTTCAGGCTAAAGTGTTTTTGTAACTATAATTTTACAAATGTCAACGATTTCAAACGAGAAGTACGAAGCTGTTATCGGGCTGGAAGTTCACGCCCAACTTTTAACCAACAGTAAAGCCTTTGCACCTGTGTCTGCCGAATATGGCTCAGCACCCAACACTCAGGTAACCCCATTGTGCTTAGGCCATCCCGGCACTTTACCTGTTTTAAACGAAAATCTTGTTCGATATATCATTAAAATGGGATTGGCTACAAATTGCAGTGTAGCTGAAAAATCAATTTTTGCCCGTAAGAACTATTTTTATCCAGATCTCCCAAAGGGCTATCAAATCTCGCAATACGATACTCCAATCTGTTTTGATGGGAATATCGATATCGAACTGGAAGATTACGATAAGAAAATTGGGATTACCCGTATTCATATGGAGGAGGATGCCGGGAAATCCATCCACGACCAGGATCCATATCATACACTGGTTGACTTGAACCGGGCCGGTACTCCGCTTATCGAAATTGTGTCAGAACCGGATCTCCGCACACCTCAGGAAGCCTATGCATACCTGACAAAAATCAAACAGATTGTACAATATCTGGAGATTTGTGATGGAAATATGGAAGAGGGCAGTCTTCGATGTGATGCCAACGTTTCTGTTCGTCCCCGGGGTCAAAAAGAGTTTGGCACTCGTACGGAGCTGAAAAACATGAACTCATTCCGAAATGTTGAGCGTGCGATTACCTACGAAATTGAACGACAAATTGATTTGATAGAGTCAGGCGGAGAGGTCGTTCAACAGACTTTACTTTGGGATTCGAGTAAACTTGAAACACGAAAAATGAGAAGTAAAGAGGAAGCTCACGACTATCGTTACTTTCCGGAACCTGATTTGCCGCCAGTGGTCGTTACGGATGAACTCTTGGATGATATCCGCAAAGATTTGCCGGAATTACCCAGTGTTAGATTTCGTCGTTTCATGGATGAGTTTGAGCTCTCGGAAGATGTGGCATATACGCTCACCGAAACCCGTCAGCTTGCCGATTATTATGAAAACACGTTGGTTGAGATTAATGAACCAAAGGCGGTTGCAAATATTATACTCACTGAGGTATTAAGAGTACTGAACGAGAAGAGCTTTACAATCAGCGACTTTTCGATATCTGAAAAAAGACTGGCAGATCTTGTTCAGTTAAAACTCGACGACAAGGTGAATTCGTCAGCAATGCAGGACATTTTTAATGCAATGCTAAATTCTGACAAATCCGCGGAAAATCTTGCTAAAGAGTTGAATTTGATTCAAGTTTCAGATTCAAACTTTATTGATCCGATAATTGATGAAGTCATATCCAAAAACCCTGACGAGGTCGCTCGTTACAGAGATGGGAAGAAGGCATTAATTGGTTTCTTCATCGGACAGGTTATGAAACAGTCTAAAGGCAAAGCCAATCCGCAACAAGTTCGGGAACGCATATCTGAAAAACTGGAAGAATAGGTTCGGCTTACATAAAAATTAATCTACAGAAAATTTTCATTATCAAAATTACATTAATGAACTTCAAAGCTGCTTATATTTTATTTATTGCTGCTATTGTGAC
This sequence comes from uncultured Rhodohalobacter sp., assembly GCA_964401805.1. Taxonomy (GTDB): domain Bacteria; phylum Bacteroidota; class Rhodothermia; order Balneolales; family Balneolaceae; genus Rhodohalobacter. The sequence goes on along the minus strand of CAYNZY010000003.1, from coordinate 119,739 downwards.
GTATGGGTGCTCAAGTCAAGATTCAGGTCTAAACGAAGCATACATTAGTGGTACGTTAACCGTTGATGAAAACCTGGACAACTCCGGAGACTACAGCGGCATTCAACTTTTGGTCTCTTTTCAAACAAGTGAAGGTGAAGCTCGCGACACTTTGTTCCATGCTGTGACAGATGTTGAGGGTAATTTTTCTGGAACGGCCACTTTCGAAACTCGGGATCTCTATCCGGTCATTGTTTCAAGAAATCAAAATACGTTTGGCGTCCTGAATGTGGTTTTTGCCGATGGTGATTCGATCTCTATAAATGCAGAGCTACCGAATGTGAATCAAACTGCTGAGGTCTCTTCAAAAGAGAATGACGTATTCCAGATCTTTCAAAGAGTAGAGAGAAATTTTAATCGTGTGGCTCAGTATATCAATGCAGGGGCAATATCGGAAGATAGTGTTTTAGTTGAACTTCGTAACTGGAGTGACCTATACTGGGACGTTTATAATGAACATACAGACACGTTTGCGGCAGAATTAGCCGGTAACATGTCGATTACACTTTTGAGTGGGTGGAATGATTCTTTGATGGTTGAAAGGGCTGAATCACTGATTGGTGCTCAAAGTAGATTACGATCTAACGGACGATCTGTACTTATCGATTACTATGCCGGGACTCAGGGCTTGGATCGGGCGATTTCATTCCTGAATAGAATTGAAAATCTATCTACCGAAAGGAATGACATTATGACTACTCAAATGGATAAGATTGAGTTGCTTTATGACAGCTCCAGGACTGCAGAAGCCGGTGAACAACTGAAACAGTTTCAGGAACAGTTCCAGGATGTGCCCCTGGCCATGGAATGGGCGGAAAATATTAGTTATGATATTGAATTTTTGGCTCCCGGATCTCCATTTCCCGACTTTTCATTTGTAACGATCACAGGTGATTCTGTCTCCACAAATAGTATGGAAGGCATTCCGTACATCATTGAAATAACAAGATTTGATAATCCTCTCTATCAACGTCAATATGACCGTACGGTTGCTATCTACCAAATTTATAACAACTTTGGATTGGATATCATCACAGTGCCGGTAGCTACAAATCCTGTCATGTTCGAAGCATTTTTTGAGGAACGCGACATGCTTTGGAAATTGGTTCAACCAGACTCTTTTAATGCTGAAGAATTGATTGAGCGTTTTAACATTACAAGGGTTCCAACACGATTTTTAGTAAATTCCGATGGACAAATTATTCGACGATATATTGGCGAAGAATATCAGGAAGTAGTACGTGGACTTCAGAACATTACATCAAGCAACTAATTTAATATTATGAGAAAATTACTTATTGCCGGGAACTGGAAGATGAATGCTGGACCAACCGAGGCTAAAGTTTTAGCAGACGAAATGGCTGAGATGTGGAAAAACAAAGATTTTAAGAACGAGGCTTTAATTTGCCCTCCTTATGTTTCTCTGCCATTTGTTGTCAAAAGTTTTAGAGATTCATTTTTTAAAACAGGGGCTCAAAACGTTTACACTGAAGATAATGGTGCTTACACCGGCGAAATTAGCACATCGATGCTGAAAGAACTGACCTGCGACTACGTCATTTTAGGCCACTCAGAACGGCGAGAATACTTCCAGGAATCGGATGAATTTATTGCAAATAAAGTAATCAAATCGCTAAACGATTCTATCCGTCCGATTTTGTGCGTGGGTGAAAAGCTTGAAGAACGTAAAGCCGACGAGCAAAAATCTGTTGTTGGGAAGCAGCTAAAAGCTGTCTTACATCAAGTTGATGAAAAACATGCAGAGGATTTTGTAGTTGCCTACGAACCGGTATGGGCAATAGGAACAGGAGAGACAGCATCGCCGGAACAAGCCCAGGAGATGCATGCTTATATCCGTTTCCTCATAGCTAGTAGCTGGAGTTCTAAGGCAGCTGAAAAAGTCCGGATTCTTTACGGAGGCAGTATGAAACCGGGTAATGCAGAAGAATTGCTTTCTCAAGAAGATGTTGATGGCGGTTTGATTGGAGGTGCAAGTTTGAAAGCAGATAGTTTTAGTGAAATTATGACGATTGCTGAGCAAATTTCGAAATAATGGATACCAACTATAACGTTCTACTTATCGGCAGTGGCGGACGTGAACACGCCATTGCCTGGAAATTGAGCCAATCTCCGGATCTTGGTACGCTTTATATATCTCCGGGTAATCCCGGTACTGCAGATTTGGGCCTTAATATTAAGTTAAATACAGATCATTTTGCTTCAGTTACTGATTTTTGTAAAGATCACTCCATAGATTTGGTTGTAGTGGGGCCCGAGGCTCCATTGGTAAATGGAATTGTGGATTATCTTGAAAAAGAGGGAATTGCAGTATTTGGCCCGAAGAAATCTGCCGCAATGCTGGAGGGCAGTAAACAGTTTGCCAAGGAGTTTATGGTCAAATATAATGTTCCTACAGCCGACTATGCTGTTTTTTCTTCAGACGAATTTGATGATGCCTTAAAGTTTGTTCAGTCAAAAGATAGCTACCCGATTGTTTTGAAAGCGGATGGTCTTGCCGCCGGAAAAGGTGTATTTATCTGTGATTCGGAAGATGAGGTAAAAAAACGATTGAACACCCTTAAAAACGACGAGAACCTGCAGGAAGCTGCTAATAAGCTCGTAGTAGAAGAGTTTATGGAAGGCGAAGAAGCTTCTGTTTTTGTCATTGCGGATGGCCATACGTCCCATATTCTTCATAATGCGCAAGATCACAAAAGAATCGGTGAGGGGGATACCGGATTAAATACAGGAGGCATGGGAGCCTATTCTCCTGCACCTGTTTTAACCAGCGAGATTCTTGATCTTGTGAAAAGTGAAATTATTGAACGGACCATCACAGGCATGCAGCTGGAAGAAGCGGCCTACCACGGAATTCTCTATGTGGGTCTGATGATTACCAAAGATGGCCCCAAGGTTGTAGAGTATAACTGCCGTTTTGGAGATCCGGAGTGTCAGGTGATTCTCCCGTCTCTTGAAAATGATCTGCTAACCCTCATGATCGCAACGACAGAGCAACGGCTGGATGAAATCTCGATACAGCTTGATAACGACTATCGATGCTGTGTAGTTTTAGCAAGTGAAGGGTATCCGGGATCCTATCCTAAAGGTAAAGTTATTACAGGTATAGATTCAGTGGATGAAGACTCCCTCGTATTCCAGGCCGGTACAAGAAAAGATGGAGATGACCTGGTCACTTCCGGTGGACGTGTGTTAAGTGTTGTTGGAAAAGGAAATACTCTGAAAAAAGCAATCGATCACACATATAAAAATGTACGAAATATTGATTTTGAAGGGTGCTACTACCGTAAAGATATCGGGCACAAAGGCCTGAATAGAACTTCTTGATTCACTTCTTAAATCTGCCACCTGTTACTTTTGAAATGAGTCATGAATCATTTGCAGGCCAATTTTTGCTGCTAATACAGTATTACTTGTTGTTGATCGTATATCAATTCCTTAAAATTAATTCACTCAATCTATCTGATGAGTCAAGCTCTTCAACAAATCATATTTGACTCTTCTGTTCCATTTGCTGATAGGGCACTCAGAGTATTTAATTATCAAAGAGCCTCCAACTCAGTCTATTCAACATTTACGAAAGTTTTAGGCATCAGCGGTGAACTTTCAGCCAATTTCCCGGTAAATAAAATACCTTTGATACCGATACGAGTCTTCAAAGAAGCCGAAATAAAAAGCTTTGAGGGTGCAGCTGACATGCTTTTTAAAAGCAGCGGTACCGGAAATATGACTCAAAGCAAGCATGTTGTAAAAGATAGGTCGGTTTATATAGAAGCAATTGAGAATGAGTTCTATTGTCACTTTCCTAAAGATAATACGTCTATTCTTTGCTATACGCCGGGATATTCAGATAATCCTAACTCATCACTCATCTGGATGCTAAACCACCTTGTAAATCAGGATCCCTCTGGGCTGAGTCGATTTATTCAATTACAAGAGCCATTAAAAAAAGGCTCATTAGAACCTCTTATTGAACAAAATAGAAACATCGTCCTTTTTGGAGCTGCTTTTGGTCTCTTAGATTTGTTAGAAAATGAATCCGACCCTCTGCCTTTATCAGCGCAAATCGTGGAAACAGGAGGGATGAAGACTCATCGAAGAGAGATCTCTAAAAGTGAATTACGAAATATTCTTTCAGAAGGATTTCAAATTCCTCAACAACAAGTTCACTCAGAATATGGAATGTGTGAACTGCTAAGTCAATCCTATGCGATCGGAAGTGAATGGTTCACTCCACCTGAATGGGTTTATATGACTGTACGTGATTCTGCAAATCCTGAGCGTATTTGTGAGCCACATGAACCCGGCAAGCTTGGAGTGATTGATCTGGCTAATTTGTACTCCTGTTCATTTATTTTGACAGACGATAAAGCGGTTATGGATGAAAATGGACGTTTTAAGATTATGGGACGCTGGAAAAAAGCCGAAATGAGGGGATGTAATTTTTTAATTGATAGTGATTAAATGCATAGTGACACCCAAAAACATATAAAAAAAATATCCACTGCCATTAATGACTGGCTACAGCCGGACAATCTATCTCTGAAAAAAGCTATTGACCAAACTGTAGAAGAAAACCTCTTTAGTTTGGAAGATATAAAGCATCAGATACGACATCTCAAAGGTTCACTAACGGAAGAAAACCTGCTGAAATGGGGGGAGATGTCGAGCCTGAACACTTCCCGTTTAAAAAATAGAAATGTAATCTGTCTGCACGCCGGTAATTTACCTTTAGTTGGCCTGCAGGATTTGTTGGCGACTGTTTTTGCTGGTGCAAATTATATGGGTAAACTGTCCGGGAAAGATCCCTATCTGCTTCCAACTTTAATTGAAAAATTGGATGAACAAAACATAGACGGTAACAGGCGGTACTCAACTGATCTATCTTATTTTTCAAATGAAAAAGCAGATGCTGTTTTGTTCGCCGGTTCAGAAGATTCAGTTAATTCAGTCATTTCAAGCCTGAATGAGTTAAATATTGCCGACTTTGATACTCCAAGATTGATGAGGACAGCACATTTTTCGGTAGCTTTTATCTCTGATCATAAAAAAGAAACTATGGAAGATCTGACTGAGGCCGTCTTCAGATATGGAGGAACAGGATGTCGATCTGTTGCTATTGTAGTTGCACCATTTAAATTGGACAGTCAAAAATGTCACTTTACCGATTATATAGAGGCCTTCTGGCTGAAAAATCCTCAGCTCAAAAAGCCGGATCAATCACTTTTCTACCGATATGCAACCAACAAAGCATTGAACATTAATCAGGCCTGGTTAAATGACTTTCTGATTGAAGAGCGTATTTCAAAACCGACAGATAAATTTGTGCTGCAGTGGGTCCAGGGAGATAAATATACATTGAAAGATATCGTACATGAATATAAAAACGGACTCCAAACTGTTTATACGACATCTGAATCTCAAATGGTTGAATTAAAAAATGAATTGGAGACGGAAACAGACCTGCTTTCTAAAGCTCAAACACCGGATATCTGGTGGAAACCGGATGGTGTTGATACAATAATGTGGCTTCAAAAAGAACTGGGTTAATACAATTCGAACCCATAATTTAGATCTGTTTTTCATACCTTACGATTTCATTCAATTGATTTTATTACTCAAAAACAGAGTTAACTTTTGGCGAAAAGAAGCAGTATAGATCTATTTAAAGAGGCCTTTCGCGAAATAAAAGGGCAAAAAGATATAAAGCCCGTTTATTACCTTCACGGAGAAGAGGATTTCTTCAAAGACATGCTTCAAGAAGAGATCTCTAAATTTGTCCCTGATGAGCAAAAAGACTTTAACTTTGATTTGATTTATGGTTCTGAATCAGATCCTTCCAAAGTGCTAAGCATTGCTAGAAGCTATCCAATGATGGCCGAACGCAGAGTCGTTATCGTGCGGGATTTTATTAAACTGGGCGAAAAAGCAGAAGATGGATCGCTGAATGATTTTGTCTCCTACATCAAACAGCCAAATCCAACTTGTGTATTATGTTTGATAGACTCAAAATTTCCGGATAAAAGAACCGGGCTCGGTAAGGAACTTAATAAAAGCGATAAGGTATCAGAGTATAAGTTTGAAGAAGTACCCGACTATCAGTTGCCCGACTGGATTTCCGATTGGACAAAAAACATACACAAGAGAGATATTCATCCGGCAGCTGCTCAGCTGCTGGCACAAATGGTAGGCCCGGATTTAAAGCTACTGTCCACTGAATTGGAAAAAGTGTGTACTTTTGTGGACACCGGTGAACGTGTGGAAATTAATCACATAAAAAAAATTTCCGGCTCATATCGCGATTACAACGTCGTGGAGCTTAAAAAAGCCGTTGTGAACCGTAATTTACATCAAGCTCTTGGTATATCGGAACAGATGTTGCAACACAATAATCACAGCGTTGGAGAAGTAATTAAAACGTTGGGGTTCTTTTACATTGTGTTTTGCAATATCTGGCGAATATGCAGGCTAACTGAAAAAGGTCTAACGAAAGATCAGGTTCAGGCCGAACTGGGAATTAAAAGTAATTACATTTTTAATGCTCAGTGGCGGGAAGCTTCAAATTTCAGATTGGCAGAGATGCCCCGGATATTTGAAGCCATGCTCGATGCAGATCGAGCTGCAAAAGGCTTCGGCACATTAGATACCTCATCAATATTTCTCCTTCTGCTTAAGCGCATCATCGGGTAAATGTATTAGCCCGGCGTTGCGGTAAACAAGCAACTAAAAAGGGGTAATACTATGAAAGCTTCTAAAGTATCCGATTTAAGACAAATGTCAGACGAAGATGTAATGGAACAACTACAGTCAGGCGTGGTTGAGGCGTTCGACATCATCGTACAGAGATACAAAGACAGACTTCATAACTTTTTGTATCGCTACACACATAATCATGAAGACTGCGAAGATTTGGTGCAGGAGACCTTTTTGCGAGTTTACCGCAGCCGTCAATCGTACGAAAGAATTGCAAAGCTCTCTACCTGGATGTACACTATTGCTCTGAATCTTGCTAAAAGCATGTACAAGAAGAAGCAGAGAATGAGTTTAATATCCATCCATGCTGATGAATCAGATCCTGATGATCGCGAAATGCAGATTACAGATACGGTTATACTCCAGGATGATGAACTTCATCTTAAACTGAGTGTTCAGGAACTCGAAAGAGCACTTCAGGAGTTAAATGAAGATTTTCGGGAAGCTGTAATCTTAAGAGATATTCAGCAGTTGACGTACGAAGAAATAGCGGAAATTACGGACACAGCAATGGGTACTGTAAAATCCAGAATTAATCGCGGACGCCAACAACTTCAGGAAATTATAGGCAGTTACGTGAACTCGGAAACAATTTAACTTAACGGGAGTATGAATTTCTGAACGCCAAATAGAAATTCATACTCCTTATGCTTACTAAGCCTGAAAAAAGCACACTACTTACTGAGTTTATACTAGATTACAGTGAAAACAAACTGACGGGGCCGGAATTATCTGCTTTCAAAGAGTTAATGAACAACTCGAAAGTGGTTTGTAATGCAGCTGTAAACGGTAAAAATATAAGAAGAGCTATGGCAGCGTTGCCAAAACGAAAAGTCAGCAATCGATTCGACCAAAAAATGGCGGCAAAATTTGCCATTGAGCTTGAAAGAGAGACTACAGAGAATAATGCAAAGAGAGTAGGGGATAGAAGTATTTCTGCTATATAGTCTCAGGAATCGGAAATTTTATCCCTAAGTTTTAACATCTCTTCGTGACCGGGATCTGATTTCAAACCTTTTTGTATATATTCCATTGCTTCAACATCTGCTTTGGCCTGATGTAATATCCACGCTATATTGTGATATGCATCTGTAAACGACTCATCTCTTTTTATAGCTTCCTCATAACATTTCGCAGCATCAATATGCTGGTTCTGTCTCAGAAAGAAATTACCCAGATTAAAATGCGAAAGTGCATTTTCGCCATTAATTCTTGTCAAATAGTGAAACAGTTCATGGGCTTTATCCGGTTGCCCTACAAGCTCATAGCAATCCGCAAGGTTATTTAAAGAAGGAATATGGTTAGGATTCTGATCCAATGCCCTTAGGTAAATATCTATCGCAAGATCCGGTTGATCATTTTCGTTGAAAGCGTTACCCAAATTAAAAAGAAAAGCTACTTTATTGGGAGCTAAATCAACTGCTTTTTTCAGATACTGAATAGATTCAGATAATTCACCCAAAAGATAGTGACCAATACCTAAATCATGAAGCAAACTGGCACTTTTCGGCTTATCCTTTAATTCTTGTTGAATAATTGAAATCTGTTGCCGGATTTCAGCTTCGTTTTTCAAAATTGATATCCTATTTGAAGTTCTGCTTGTAAAGAGTTTACGGTCCCGGTAGAAATAATTGCTTTAATTGGGCCTACAATGGTTAACGCCCCAAAAGATAGTGAAGCTCCATAATCAATATCATCTATTTTGGGGTTTAAATTCCATTCGTTTAAAAATCGCCCCGCATATAAATCGATATTGATAAATCTATGGTAAAATGGTTCTGCCTGGATACCCAGTGAAGCCATTTGTACGTGAGAGGTGGAAACTTCATATCTGTTAATGCCTCCAAAACGGAGGTACCCAATTTCTCGATAGTACCTATTGGGAGTGTACCAGTAACCCCACGGCAGTTCATTACCATATGAGTAACCTGCCAATAAAGAGTTTGTCAGTGAGAATTTACTTGATAGTTCATAGTATCCATTCCAATAAAAGTTTACTGAAGAAAATTGAATTGGACTAAAGACTAAGGGGTCGCTGTAATAAAACTGAGCCAATACCTTATGTCCGTTCGATGGATAAGATTTCCTGTTTAGAAAATCGTATCTGTATTTTGCAAATAGAGCGTGATACCCCTCATTCACCGGTTCTACTTGTTGTGGATTTATTTCATTTCTGTGGTAGTTAAAATCTTTTCGTAAGCCAAGTGCAAACAGATGCTGTGTACTGAAATAATTCCCGAATGAAACTTCACCGCGTATGACATGATTTTCAAACCTGGATACTCTCTCTTCATTTACAAACCAATCCACATTTTCTGTGTGGTATTGTAATGTTGTCAGCGCAGCAAACCTGGAACCTAAAGCCCCATAGTAGATGTAGTCGGCACCAAACATCAATTGATCACCCAATCGTGACTCCAGCTTATTAATTGATCCTTCGTGGAAAAGATTTTGAAACGAGGCTTCAAAAAAGATGGAAGCCTTGGTTTGTGATTCATACCTCAAACCAACTTTAAAATCGTTACTCTGGTTCTCTTTTATATTGACGTGCAGATTGTAGTAATAGAGTGTATCCGGTTTGATTCGATACGTTACTTGTTCAATATATTGTGAGCTATAGAGCCTGCTGATTTTCTCATCAATCATTTCAGGACCCAACTTTGCACCCGTTTCAAACTGCAATTTTCTTTTTATAAAATCATCATCAAATAGGTTATTTCCTTCTATAATTACATCCTGAATAGGGAGCGGTGAAGGAGCGGCTATTGGTTTTCTTGATTTGTACTGCCTGTTTTGTCTTTCGGCAATCTCATTGAATTCCTCTGAATATTTTTCACCGGCTTTTAGACCAGCTTCTAAGAACGTGTCAATCATATCAAAAGATGCAACAGAATACTCATCAATTTCCGACATCGTTATTACTAAATCTGCTTTTTTCTTTTCTTGCTCTACTCGTTCATTTATTCTGTATTGAACTGACTGATTCATAATCTCAGTCAATGTTTTTAAACTGTCACTGGGAACCAGGGCAGAGGTAACATCAACGGCTATTGTATAATTAGCTCCCATATCTAATGCATCCTGAACAGGCAGGTTACGCGAAAGTCCGCCATCTATATAATGTTTACCATTAATTTCGTGTGGTACAAACGCCGATGGTATAGATATGCTGGCGCGAATTGCATCCGGCAAATAACCGGATCTAAAAACTACGGCTTCACCGGTTTCAACATCTGTGGCAACTGCGGCAAAAGGAATGGGAAAATTATCAAAATCTTCAGTTCCGTGTGCCGACCATAGTAGGCGGGAGAGATAGGAATAAATATTCTGGCCGGTGATAATGCCTTGTGGTAAAGACAAACCGCTTTGGCTTATCGGAACGCTTAAAATGGTTCGTTCATCAAATCCTTTTTCGTAGTTGGATGTATATCTTCGATTCGGCGTCTCCGTAAAAAGCTCTATAAAATTACTTCTCCTGCTCAATTCTGCGAGTTGATCGGCAGAATATCCAATTGCATAGAGCCCGCCTATCAAAGCGCCCATACTTGTTCCGGTGATGTAATCTATTTGAACACCGGCTTCTTCAAGTGCTTTTAAAATTCCTATGTGGGCAACACCTCTCGCACCTCCACCGCTTAGAACAACACCCACTTTTAGTGAATCAGATTGCAGGGTTTCAAATGATAAATTTTTACTCTCTGATTGGGCCTGACAGGGAAGAATGAAATATAGAAATAAGGCGAGTAGATAAACTGATTTTTGTTTCATAATGAATAAACCTGAAAATGATCTCTTGCTTTCATTCAGGTACTACGAATAGATTTCTATTATGTTTTAAAAGCTTTTGAAATGGCTCGTTCTAGATTTTCCGGAGTAATGGGTTTGGATATAAATGCTTCATGATCAGTTTCTGAAGCTCTATTTTTTGTAAGATCATCGGTATTACCCGTTATGTATATGACCTTTACATCCGATTTCTTACGGATCTCTTTCATAGCATCAATCCCATCAAGTTCGTCTCCAAGCTTGATGTCCATAATGATCAGGTCAACCCCCTTAAGCTTCAGAGCTGAATCGACTGCAGCAGCACCTTCAGACACCGTTGCAAGTACCGTGTGCCCAAGTTTGTTAATGAAACGCTCCATAATAACCTGCTGCACGCCATCATCTTCTACCAGAAGAATTTTTTTATTATCCTTTTCCAAAGCTATAAATAATTTGAGTTTTAGTTATCAGGAGCAATTTAAAAAAATCTTACTCTAGTTTAAGGGGTAAATATATCTGAATTTTATCTATTCTAAACACTTAAAATGTAAAACCTTCTGAGGATAAAATTGTTTTTACTTTTTCTGTGTGAGAACCCTGTACTACAATTGTCTTACCCTCTACATGACCACCTGCACCACAGCTGCTTTTTAACTTTTTGGCTAGCTTTTCAATATGCTGCGGATTGTGATTAACTCCGGAAATTACTGTAATGGGATTACCGGTTTTAGGGTTTCGTTTTTCTTTAATATCAATTTTCACTGTGAGACCTCAATTTGTTTGTTCTGAATAAATGCGACTGCATACGCTCCAAACCAAGCAGCAGGAATGTAAATGATTAAAGAAAGTAACCAAAACCAAAGCGGGTAATCAACCGATAAAAGATTGTAGAGGTCTAGTCCCAGAAGTACAACACCAACCCAACCTGCTGATAGAATGGTTACGGAAGTATGTGTGAGCTTGGCTATAGCACCGCCAAAAAAACTACCTGTGAGATTACTGAACAATATTCCGATTAAAAAAATAGGATTAACTCTGACAAAATCAGCATAAACAGAGGCATTAAAATCTGAAACCGTATCTTCAATGGGGTACAATGCAATATTTATAAATTGCATGATATGTATAATTAAGATAGATAATATAATCCCCAGACCGACTGCAGCTATCTTCCAGATCTGATGTTTAATCGGAATGTTTAAATCCAAAACGTGTTTATGATTACAGAACAGCAAAGAACTGTTTAAGTGAAAAAAATAATTAGTTACCTTTAAGGAAGATAAGGAATTATAAATTTTAAGGAGATTGATTTGCAGACAGTCAAAATGGATATTTTAGGTCTTTCTACCAGCCCAAGCAGCGGTGGCGCCTATGCTTTGATATTATCAGAAACTGAAGGCAACAGAAGGCTGCCAATCATCATTGGTACATTTGAGGCACAAGCCATTGCATTGGAGTTGGAAAGTATCAAACCCCCCAGGCCCATGACCCACGACTTGCTTAAAAGTATAGTTGAGAACTTTAATTCCCAAGTTGAAAAAGTAGTAATAAACGACCTCAATGAAGGTACATTTTTTGCGCAAATTCATTGTTTAGGTGCTGAAAATACTGAATTCAACATTGATGCTCGTCCAAGTGATGCAATTGCTCTGGCAATCCGTTTTGGTGCTCCTATATTTGTAAATACTACCGTTTTGGACGAGGCTGGAATTGAAACGGATACTACGTCTGTTGAAACTACATCAAAAGGAAAGGGAAAGCGTAAAAAGGGAGAGCAGGAGCCGGGTAGATCAGAAATGACAAAAATGGAGGAACTGGAAAAAGAACTCCAAACAGCCATTGAGACCGAAAACTATGAAAAAGCCGCAAAAATCAGAGATAAAATTCAAAAACTGAAAGGGTGAAGTGAAAATAAAATCCCAAACTTATTCTGACCTACCATTTTCAAAACTTTTTAAGGATTATATACTGCAAAAAAGTGAGATAACTGATTTTTTTGAAATTCCGCCATTCAACATTGAGCGTCTGAAAACGAAAGCTGAAAATCTCTCTTTTCCTTCTGATAGAACTAAAGTTTCTAATGCTCTCAAGGAGTTCAATACTGCGTTTGAACCGTCAGAAACCACACTTTTAAATATTGAAAAATTACGTGATCCATCATCACTCGCAGTAGTAACCGGCCAGCAGATGGTTTTATATGGTGGGCCGGTATTTACTGTTTTAAAAGCCCTCACTGCAATTCAACTTGCAAAAAAATATGAAAGGGAGCTCAATCGACCGGTTGTTCCCGTGTTTTGGCTGGCAGATGAAGATCATGATATAGAAGAGATCTCACAGTTTAGTCTGATCAAAAGAGACGAGATAATAAAATGCAGCACTTCATTCGGCGAACCGGGGAAAAGAGTCGGTGAGTACTCTTTAAAAGAGGTACATCATCAACTGAGATCTTGTGTAAAAAGCGGTCTGATTGATACGGATTTCAGTGAAGATTTATGGAAAATTCTTGACTACAGCTATAGTGAAAAACACTCTGTTGCAGAAGCTTTTGGCATCTTTTTGCAAAAACTTTTTGGAAAGCACGGGTTGATTCTTGCCGGCAGCAACGACAAGTTGCTAAAATCGTTTTCAAAAAGCGTTCTTACAAAAAGTGTTATCAAAGCAGACGATGTATCAGATCGATTGAAAGAGAATACCAAGCATTTAGAAAAATTGGGTTATCACGGTCAGGTACATCTCAATAACAGTAATATCTTTTACATCTCAGAAACCGGCCATAGGTTAAAGATACAGTATGACGGTGAAGTCTGGTTTATTGATAACAGTAATATGCGCTGGAGCTCGGATGAATTAATCCGAGAGATAAATGATAATCCGAATCAATTTTCGCCAAATGTAATATTAAGGCCCGTTCTACAGGATAGAATTCTACCAACATTAAGTTATGTAGCCGGTCCCGGAGAAATAGCTTATTACGCTCAAATGAGTGGTATTTATGACTACTTCGAGCAATCTATGCCTCAAATCGTTCCAAGATTCAGTGGCACACTCATTGAAAGCAGCGTTGAGCGAATCATGGGAAAGCTGCCTTTTAATCTGGATGATTACAATAAGCGCATTGAAGATTTGGAATCAGAATATATTGAACAGACCGATCAACCGGATCTGGAAAAAATCTTTGGCGACTGGAAGCAACGCATCGATTCTATCACGGATGAAAAAAAGAGTGTAATTGGAGAGATTGACCCCACGCTGAAAAATACAGCAGGCAAGGCCAGTTCAACTTATTTTTCAGAACTCGATAAATTGAAGGGAAAGCTCTATAAGTCTCTGAAGCAACAGGAGAAGACCCAGTTAGAGAGAATATTAAAAATACAATCAAATCTATTCCCTAATGGTAATCTTCAGGAACGGGAAATTGCGTTTATATACTATCTGAATAAGTACGGAATTGAACTTTTCGATGAACTGCTGAAATCACTTGAAAATCATGAACCGGATACTCACAAGCTCATCTATTTATGATTTCTGATAAAATAAGTGAGCAAAAAAAAAGTTTAAGAAAATTTTTTAAGCAACAGAGGAGGCAACTTTATGATTCTCAACTTGCCTCATATAATCAGGGAATATTCGATAAAGTGCTCTCACTTAGAGAATTCAAAGAAGCTGATACAATTCATATTTACGCTTCAATGAGTGAGCGAAATGAAGTAGATACATTTTTGATTATCAACTATGCATTAAAACAAAAGAAACGCGTGTTTGTTCCGGTCATGAAAGAGGCCGGAAAATTAAAACATTGTGAAATCGATTCAACAAATTCACTGAAAAAGAACAGCTGGGGTGTGCCGGAACCGGTTCATCAAAACCTGCTTGAAGAGGTGAATCCCGATGTAATCTTTGTGCCTATGTTAGCCGGTGACCACCAAAAGAATCGATTGGGATATGGCAAAGGGTACTACGATCGCTTTTTGGCAGTTACTGAATCTTTTAAAGCGGGGCTTCTATTTGAAAAACAGCTGTCAGACAAGCCTATTCCGGTTGATCATTTCGATGTGCCACTGGATATTTTAATTACTGAAAAAAGAATTTTGAGATAGTAAAGCAGTTACCATACAGATCAATAAAAGTGAAACAAGTAGAACGGGTAATCGTAGTATTGACAAAATAGATCCTCCAAAAAACTGACTTATGAGTACAAAAACTTCACCCATAGATTCCTCACTTGCTGTTTCAGACCGTGAATTGCAAAGCACGCTACAAGAGTTTCTGGAAGAGAATGAAAAGAAACCGACTCCCAGCATTTGGAATATCCGTACAATATCCGGTTTAGCTTTGGTTTTTACTGCATTTGCATACATCGGCCATAGCGTTGCTACAGAAATATTTGGGTTGGGGTCTTTACCATTTATAGGAGGGCTTATACAGTTTATGCCTTATATAGGTGGCGCACTATTAGCAGTTACGCTTTTAGCGATGTTTAAAAAGTCTGGCGATAAAAAGAAAAGGACAGAGGCTAAAGAAGAAGAGCAGGTAAAAGAAACGTACGACAAACTAGACCAGTTTTTGTACAGCGAAAATGAGAGAACTTATAAAAAAAGCAAGAGTAACGCCTCGAAAAGTGATATTTACGCTTATAGCAGTACAAATAAACTGATGAAGTCTCGAACCGATACAAAAATTTCAGGTGTATGCGGTGGCTTGGCAAAATATCTTGGCATGAACTCTACTATTGTTCGAATTCTGTTTCTCGTGGCATTTTTTATGAGTTCTGGTACCGCAATTCTTGCTTATATTGCGATGGCTATCGTAATGCCTAAAGAACCCATCAGCCTGATGGATGATTTCAATTAAAACCTGATTACTTTATCGTGCTCATATCATTTGAAGGAATTGACGGATGTGGAAAGTCAACTCAAATCAAACTTCTAAAAGACTATTTTTACAATAGAGGAGTTGAATTTTCTGTTTTCAGAGAGCCCGGGGGAACAGACATCTCAGAAAAAATCAGAAGTTTGCTGTTGCATGAAACTGAAGAGATGGACCCCACCACAGAACTACTCCTATTTTCTGCCGCAAGATCACAGCTTGTAGCAGAAGAGATTATTCCAAGATTAAATAATGGAGAGATCGTGATTCTGGATCGATTTTTTGACTCAACAACGGCATATCAAGGGTATGGTCGTAAATCAGCCAAACTTTCCCATATTGAGACATTAAATAAGCTGGCTACTCACCACACTGAACCGGATATTACCTTTTATTTACGTATCGACCCTAAAGAGGCTGCAAAACGGACGCAAACCGGAGCAAAAGATAGAATGGAAAAAGCCGGTGAGGATTTTTTCAGAGAAGTTTGCAAAGGCTATGACAGGCTTTCCCGTTTAAAAAGATTTGAAGTAATTGATGCAACTGAATCACAAGAAGATATTCACCAAAAGATTATTGCAAGACTGAATAAAGTCTTGAATTAAATTTTGAGCTTAGGTTTGAGCCAGTAAAAGAGAGAGGGGAGTACAAAAAGATCCGCCAGTAAAGCGCCAAAAATAGTTGTACAGACTAAGATTCCCATCATTGCAGTTGACGTAAAAGCACTTGTTATGAGCGTCCCAAATCCTGCAATCAATATTAAACTGGTTACGATTATGGCCCTTCCGGTCCGAACAGTTGTAGCTGTCAAAGAAGGAAGCATCGCCTTGCTTTTCAGGTATTCAATTCGGAATCTGGCCAGGTAGTGAATGGAGTCATCTACGGCAATACCCAGAGCAATCGTGAAAATTACGGCTGTTGAAGGTTTAATGTCTACACCCGCATAACCCATCACTCCTCCCACTATTAATAAAGGAATGAGATTTGGTACCAAAGCAATCAAAGCCATCTTAAAACTTTTAAATAGCGTTGCCATGATAAGAGTTATAGCAATGATGGCCAGCATAATACTCCAGGCCAGAGAATAAACAATCTTATCGGTGAGATCAGCACTTAGAATTGTAGTACCCGTTACTGTAACTTCCTCATCCGGAAAGAGTCTCTTCATTTCACTTCTGAATTCATCCCGAATTTCATTTATGCGTTTTGATCCGGCATCTTCTGTCTGTGCAGTTATACGAAGTTTTCTGTAGTCAAAATCTACTAAATTGTAGAGTTCATCAGCCTCATTAATCTCCATCAAAAGAGTGTATTGAGCAATTGCCTGATCACTTTCAGGCAGTGGGTTATTTAAATCTTTGTTTCTTTCTCCATCTGTTAACACACGATGAACTTCTCCCATGAGTGTATGCAAGCCAACAACACGATGTATCTCAGGATACTCAAGAAGCTTCTGCTCAAACTGTGACACCCTCTGCAGT
The DNA here is from genome assembly GCA_964401805.1 of uncultured Rhodohalobacter sp. GTDB lineage: Bacteria > Bacteroidota > Rhodothermia > Balneolales > Balneolaceae > Rhodohalobacter. The sequence goes on along the minus strand of CAYNZY010000003.1, from coordinate 102,817 downwards.
AAATCGACAGAGAGAGCTCCATCAGGTTCTTCAGTATTAATAAGAAACTCCATGGGGAACTGCGGAGCGATCTGTTCGGAAAAAAAGTGGCTGTCCTGCATCAATTCAGTATCATCTCCCACATCGTCAAATACTTTACCATTCACTTCAATTTTGGTGATACCAATAGAAAAAATGACGGTTACGAGGAGCCCAAGAATGACAACCTTTCTATAGTTGAGCCTGTTTAATCCCGCTAATTTGTTGAGCCATTTCTGGAGCAGCGGATAGAAAGACCCTGATTTTTCATCAAAAATGCGTTTACTCTTCAAGCGAGATAGTATAACCGGCAAAAAGAATATCGTTACCAGGTAAGCGATCAGTACCCCGGCCGCTGTATATATACCGAATCTGCGCATCGGCATTACAGTACTGGTGAAGAGCGTAGCAAAGCCAATCGCTGTCGTCAGACTTGTGAGAAATGTTGCGCTGCCAAGCGTTTTCAGCATTTCAATGATAGAGTTGTGCTTTGAAAAGCCCGATTCCCTGGCATCGTCATACTTAGATATCATATGAATGGCATCTGCCACCCCCACACAGAGAAGAATGGGAGCAATGGTGCTGCTCATAATTTCCAGGTAACCACCGGTAAGCTGAATGATAGCAACCGTTAGAAGGAGGGTAGACCAAACGATCACCATAGGAAATAAAACTCCCCATATGGTTCGATAGATGTACCAAAGAAGAAGAATAATGAGAATAGAGGAGATTGCGATGTACATTACAATTTCCCCGTTTAACAGATTTACGTACTGATTTCTAAAGTAGGGAATACCCGAAGTGTGAAACTCGTAATCGGACCTGTACTCTTCTAACACATCATTAATTGAATCGATGATGTAATTTCTGTTGAAGAATGTGTTCTCTTCTTCATTAATTCTAAGAACGATGGCTGTGGCATTTCCTGAACTATTAATTAAAGCCCCATTTAAAAAGGGGTCGAGCGTAATGTTCTGCTTTACATTTGAAAGTTGTTCATTCGTTGAATTCTCAAGATCAAAATAGGGAGCAAATGTTAGCTGACCATCTTCACTTTTAATTTCCTGGGCATCCAATATGGACAACACTTCAGCCAAATAATCAATCTCACCTAACTGTTCGGTGATGGATTCCAGGTCTAGTAATACTTTTTCAGTAAACAGAGAATCGGATTTAAACCCAATAATGATACTGTTGTCGTCTCTGCCAAATTCCTCTTCAAGCTTCTCGTAATCAGCAATTACCGGGTCTTCATCCGGATAGAAGCCCTCAAGGTTAAAATCAGTTCGGATGTTTGAAGCCGGAAATATGGATGCAAAAAGCAAAATCGTCAGACCAAACAGAACAGATTTTGGATGAGCGAGTATAAATTCTCCGAATTGCTTCAAAAGGTCTAAAGATTACTTAAGATGAATACGTTTTATTTTCTGTCTCTGAAACCGAATTTAACTGGGGTAAATTCCTGAAATTTTAGAAATAGACAGATATTTTTGAGAAGATAAAGCTGTTCTCCCTGAACTGATTAAATGTAAAGTGACCGTAAAATGGAGTGATCGGTTTTCCGCCAAACAGATTTGTGCCAACGGAAACTTCAAACCCGTCATCAACTTCGTAAGTGCCCTGAGCTTGTATCCAAAAATCTTCGGCGTAGAAGTTATATCTGCTCTGGGTGGATATTTGTAATCTGTTTCTCAGAAATGCCCGATTTGTAAGCAGTGTGGCATAAGGGAAGAGTTGTTGTGGTAAAATTCTGTCTTCGTAGTTAAAAATGGTTTCCAGGTAGATTTGGAGACTTATTAATGTATTCCACTGTTCAGTTTCAATACCTGCCATCGAATGCAGCCAAGGCTTTTTAAGTAAATAGCCGTCATCTCTAATCTCAAATTCCTGAAGGACCTGAATTGCTGTTGGAAGATCTTCAAGAGCTTGCTCCAAACGGTTGACCGATACTGGCAAAAAAGTAAATAAACGTTGATAGACAAATAGATGATCCGTCTGTATTTTCCAGTTATCGCCAATAAGCCACTCCAACGAAATACCACCCATGGGAGAAGCATGATACGATTCAAACAGATCAACTGAAGGCGGATCAGGAAAATTGAAAGGATTGATATTTAATGCGTAAGCAGGCATTGGGTGTGCCCAATACATCAACATTGCGTCTAAATCCAATGAAGATGGAGAACGAAGGCTAAATCGTGATGCAAATTGGATATCGGATAGCTCAAAACCTTCCTCTTGTTGAACATAGTTAAATGGAATAGGAGAGGGGATTTCCTGAACGGGAAACCATCTGGAATCAGGTGATGGCAATCTGTCCGGCTCAAAAACCGGATTTAAAACCAACTGAAGAGAATTAGAGCCAAAATACCGTTGAAAATTGATAGCGGTTAATCCCAGACGTAAATCAGCAGGGTCTTGGGTTAAAAACTCTCGCAAATCGACTGGAGACAGGATATCAGTAACAAATCCACCGGTTGCACGTCCCCAGCTTATGATCTGCCGACCAATTCTCAAATCGCTTTTATCATAATATCTGTCGAAATAGGCTTCTCTTATAATAATTTCGGTTTCAGTGTCTCTTTTAGCGTATTGATGCAGAAAGTCTGTTTCAACAAAGATATTACCGGCCGGTGTTGAGGTATTCAGTTGCAATCTCAATCGATTTCTGCCGGCTACAAATTCATGGTCGCCTATAGTTTGAACGGCATTGTAGTTTTGGAGAAGGCCATTGATGTTTGTTTGTGCCCGGAGAGTACCTGAATTAAATAAGAAGAGTTGAATTGAGAATAAAAATAGGACAAGCTGAAAAATATACTTTAAACAAATGTTATTTATACAATTTATTTTTGAAATCAATTGAAGCTTAATCAAAATATGCGTAAATTTAATGCATTGTGGATGACTTCTATGTACATCACAAGTATCACCAATTCTGAATTATAACTTTTCATTTCTGAAGCTTAATCATACCTATGGCGCACGAAAGAATCGATGTAGACTTACCTTTAGCCAAAGTTTACGAACTGTTATCCAACCCCGTTCATTTTACAAATTTTCTGGAACGTATTGATAAAATAGAAAAAATAAACTCCCAGACTTTCGAATACACAACCAAGATTGGGAACGAGGAGTTTCAATGGACCACAAATATTATTGACAATCTGAGAAATACCCGATTTGCTTGGATTACGATTAATGGAAATTTAAATCAAACCGGTACTATACGTTTTACACCACTCGACAATGGTGAAAGAACGAGAGTTGACGTTTCTTTGGATTACAGAACATTTTTCGGCGAAGCAGAAGAAGATCTTGCCAATTTTATTGAAGGACTTCCTGCACAACTGAAAAAAGATCTCGATAAATTTAAGGATCTTGCCGAATCAGGTACGTTTAACGACGAAACTGAAGAGGAGACTAAGGAAGTAACCGCCTAATTCGTTACTATTCTTTATACCATTTTTAAGAAATTGCGCCTTAACTTCTGTTGAGGCGCTTTTTTTTTGCCATTATTCAAAAGAATTTCAATGACCTTTACCTTTAAAGAGTTTAAAAAATCAAAGAAATCGGGACATCCTCATTATCTTGTAGTAGGGAATCCAATTGGACATTCACTATCCCCGGTAATGCACCAAGCCGCTTTGGATTTTCACGGTATAAATGCTCGCTACCACGCAATTGATCTTGCACAAGCTGATATCTCTGACTTTATTGGATGGCTTAATCGGGATGAATTTTTAGGTTGTAATATTACCATTCCCTACAAAAGTCAATTTGTTGAAGTTGTAGATCAGATAGATCGTTATGCCAGAGAAGCAGGAGTCATCAACACGATTGCCAAATCTGACCATCAGCTGATTGGTCACAACACCGATATACATGGGTTTACATCCCCACTTCTTAAATATACAGATCAAATTGAAGGGGGGAGGGTTATCGTTTTTGGTACAGGTGGAGCAGCAAAAGCTGTCATGATCGGCCTTGAGGATTTAGGCGTTGAAGAAATTGTTTTTGTATCCCGTACTCCACATCAATCAAATATGAAATCAGATCATGTTTGGGTTGACGTTGTTTCTTACGATCAATGGCAATCTTATGCTGATGAAGCTTCTATGATTGTAAATACAACCCCATTGGGAATGTCTCCTGATACAGACCGTTCTCCAATTTCAGATTTTGACGGAAAGCTACTTGAAAATAAAATTTGCTATGATCTGATATATAATCCATTGCAAACCAAATTTATAAAACAAGCAGATGAGTTTGGCGCCGTTACAATCAATGGCCTGGATATGTTAATAATGCAAGGGAACAGATCGTTCGAAATATGGACAGGAAAAACGTTCCCTTTTGAATCTATTAAAGAATTGTTAAGCAATAAATTAAAATAGTTATATGAAAATATTCTATCCGAGTATATTTGATGGCGAATCTGATATTTCAGCTCTTTTTTCGGAAGCAAATAAAGAGGCTGTAAATACCGGAAGTTCTGTTCCCGGACTAAACCTGGGATATAATACAAACGCGGAACCGACTGAAGTTGATCGGAATTTTAAGCTACTATTCGATGAGATTGGTGGGGATTTGAATCAATTAGCTATAGCAAATCAAGTTCATGGTTCAAATATCGTAGAAGTGAGTAAGCCGGGTACATATGATGATGCGGATGGCTTTGTTACGAATAAATCTGAGTTATCTCTCGGAATTAGAGTGGCCGACTGCGTGGCCGTCTTAGCCGGTGATCCTATAAATGGCGTTATTGGGGCTTTTCATGCCGGTTGGAAAGGGGCTGCTGGTAACATTGTCCCAAAAGGGATTGACAAGATGATTCAATTAGGAGCAGATTCGGATCACATTCGTGTTTATTTGAGCCCATGCATATCATTAAAAAATTTCGAAGTAGGAGAGGAAGTTGCGTCTAAATTTCCCGAACAGTTTTTGGACCGTAGATCGTACAAAAAGCCACATGTTGACCTAAAAGGCTTCATTGGGTGGCAACTGCTAAATTGCGGTATAAAAATGGAAAACGTAGAAATATCTACTCACTGCACGGTTCAAGATTCTTCTTTTTATTCTTATCGAAGAGAACGAGAGAGAGCCGGCAGAATGTTGGGGATGATAAAATTGAATAAATAAAGTTAATCTGACCCATTTTGCGCATTAGTTATTCACCCGGCTACGTAGCTCAACTTCCTGAAGATCATATTTTCCCGATGAAAAAATTCTCGGGACTGCATGATTATCTCATCAATAACGGTTTGTTTAAGAGTTCTGATATTGTTGAACCGACCATGGTAGACTTCGCAAATCTCTACACGGTTCACACACAGAAATACGGGCACGGCGTTTGGACGGGTAATTTGACCAAGAAGGAGATTCGCCGAATGGGTTTGCCATGGTCTAAAGGCTTAGCTATACGATCCAGGTTAGCCGTTCAGGGTACTATAAATACCGGTTTGATGGCATTACAAGATGGAATAGCCGGCAATTTGGCCGGTGGTACACATCATGCCATGCCTGACCATGGAGAAGGCTTTTGTGTTTACAACGATGTAGCTGTGGCAATTAAGGTTCTCAGACAATCAAAATGGGTTAACAAGGTGTTAATTATTGACGTTGATGTACATCAGGGCAATGGAAATGCGGCAATTTTTCAAAATGAACCGGATGTTTACACCTTTTCTATACACGGTGAGAAAAATTACCCCTTTGTAAAACCTCCTTCTGACCTGGATGTGGGATTACCCGACAAAACGCGGGATAAGTCGTATTTGAAAACTCTCTCAGATTCACTGGACAAAGTTTTTAATGAATTTTCACCTGATTTAGTTTTTTATCTTGCAGGGATAGATCCATTGGAAGAAGATCACTTTGGCCGGCTCTCACTTAGCTTAAAAGGCATGGAGGAGAGAGAGCGTATGGTCATTGAAACTGTTACACAAAAAGAGATACCGCTGGCACTTTTACTTTCGGGAGGCTATGCTCCAACAATCCAAAAAACGGTTGAAGCACATGCAATTATGTACAAAGCAGCTAAGGAAATTTCGGCACCATACTTTCGTTAAAGTTTCTCTATTTTTAAAGATATCAATTAATAAGACCAGAATATTTGCAGCATAAAAAAATTGCCATTTTAGGATCTACAGGATCGATAGGGACACAAGCTGTAGAAATCATATCGTCCAGACCTGATTTTTTTAAAGCCACTACTCTCACAGCTAACAGCAATTACGAAAAACTGGCTGAGCAGGTGAATACACTGAAGCCACATACTGTTGTCCTTTGTGATGAAAATTGCCGGGAAGATTTTCTTAGTCTGCTAAAATTCAAACCTGAAAATATCCTATTTGGAAAGGAGGCCTTAGAGCATGTTGCCTTAGAGGCAGATTACGACATACTGCTCAATAGCTTGGTAGGATTTTCCGGGTTCAATTCCACGTACAAAGCACTCAGAGCCGGTAAAAAGGTCGCGCTTGCCAACAAAGAGTCTTTGGTGGTTGGTGGTGAGCTTTTAAGCAATCTGGAAGGTTTTAAGAGTGGAAACCTTATCCCTGTTGACTCAGAACACTCTGCAATGTTGCAATCAATAGTTGGTGAACAAAAAAGTTCAATTCAGAAAATTATTATCACAGCCAGTGGTGGTCCCTTTAAGGATTATACTCAGGATCAATTACTGAATGTGACTGTAAAAGATGCTTTGAATCACCCCAATTGGGACATGGGATCAAAAATCACCATTGATTCTGCGACAATGATGAACAAGGGTCTGGAAATTATTGAAGCCAAATGGTTTTTTGATCTACCTATTGATCAGATTGAGCCGGTTATACACCCACAAAGCATTATTCACTCCATCGTTGAGTTTGTAGACGGTTCATCTAAAGCACAATTAGGGCCACCGGATATGAAGGTGCCGATACTTTACGCTTTAACATATCCTGATCGAATTGATTTTCCGAATAAGACGTTAAACTATACAGATTCAATTTTGATGGAGTTTGAACCGGTGAATTTCAATCTATTCCCCTGCATACAATTAGCTATTGAGGCTGCAAAAGAAGAAGGTTTGGCACCCGCTATTTTAAATGCAGCAAATGAAATAGCTGTGGATCGATTTTTGAAGGGTGAAATTCGTTATATTGACATCCCGAAAATTATTGAAAATTCTTTAACCAACATTCAGAACAACAAGGATATTACTCCTGAAACGTTATTTGAAATTGACAAAGAAACTCGTGAATACGCGAACGCATTATTACAATAGATATTTATGGATTGGTTAGTAAACTTTTCAAGTACCATACTCATTTTTATAGCTGCCATATTTATTTTGGTAACTATCCATGAGTTAGGTCATTTTATTGCTGCGAAAGTATTTGGGATGCGAGTCGATAAATTTTCTATCGGTTTCCCGCCTAAAATATTTGGTTTTAAAAAAGGAGATACTGAATACGTTATAGGAGCTACACCGTTAGGTGGCTATGTAAGCATTGCTGGAATGATTGATGAGTCTATGGATACAGATTTTGTAGATCAGGAAGTCAAGCCGGATGAATTCAGAGCCAAGCCTGTTTGGCAGCGCATGATCGTAATTACTGCCGGTGTTATTTTTAATGTGATTTTAGCGGTGGCAATTTATGCCGGTATTGCACTGCATTACGGGGAAACGGTTGTGCCCATTGATTCAATGAAGGGAGCATATGTAAGTGAAAACTCTGTTGCACAGCAGATAGGGATGCAGACCGGTGACCGACTCATTGGTGTAAACAACAAAGAAGTAGAACATTTCCGACAGTTACTCAATCCTTCTGAACTCACCGGAAGAGATCTCACGTTTTTAGTAGAACGAAATGGTGAAAGAGTGACCCTGTCAACACCACCTAATTTTTTGGATCTTGTCAGTAATGACGGATTTATTTCTCAGGAAAATTACTTGCCAAGTACATTTTCTGCTGTACAAGAGGGCAGTCCTGCAGAAGAAGCCGGATTACAAGGCGGAGATCGGATCGTAGCTGTTGACGGTGAACCGGTAAGCTATTGGGTACAGTTGGTCGACAAAATACAGGCTTCGGAAACTTCACTTAGGTTAGATGTGGAAAGAGATGGTGAACGATTTCAAGTTACTTTAGCACCGGATCCTGAAACAGGAAAAATAGGTATTGCCTCACCAAATCCTGAGGGTGCATTCAGTATTGAGCAACTAAACTATAATTTTGCTGAAGCTTTGGGTGTTGGTGTTCAACGATCCAATGACGCTCTATTTGGAATTGTTCAAGGAATTGGGAAAATGTTTTCCGGTGATATCTCAGTCCGGGAAAATTTAGGAGGTCCTGTTGCCATTGCAAACGTCACCCGTGAAGCCACAGACCGAGGGGGTTGGCTTGGATTTTGGAATATCACAGCTTTTCTAAGTGTTACTCTCGCAATTATGAACATGCTGCCCATTCCGGCACTGGATGGCGGCCATTTTATGTTTTTACTCTATGAAGGAATTACCCGTCGCGAGCCATCACCAAAAGTAAGAATGGGCCTTCAACAACTTGGTTTTATTCTGCTTATCGGTCTATTCATTCTCGTTACTTTTAATGACATATTACGCACATTCGGAGGCTAATTACTAATGCTTGCTAAGGAAGGGTTTTCAACTATAATTGTTGTTTTTGGGTTTAGTTTACTTGTCATCTTCGCTATCTCCTTTGCTCCTGGATGGGTTGGCTATATTGTATATCCAATTTTAGCTGTATTGTGTGGGTTGGTGCTCTATTTTTTCAGAGATCCGGACAGAACCACACCTGATGATAACTCACTTATTATTTCACCGGCCGATGGTAAAGTAGTGCTCATACAAAATGTAAATGAAGATGAGTATGTAGGAGAAGAAGTTACACAAGTAAGTATTTTTCTTTCCCCGCTTAACGTTCACGTAAACCGAAATCCATTATCAGGCCTGTTGGAATATGTAAAGTACTATCCCGGAAAATACTTAATGGCTTGGGAAGACCATGCCTCCGAAATGAATGAAAGAGCTCATTTTGGCGTAATGCACTCATCTGGCATGAAAATGATGTTTAAACAGATAACTGGATTCATGGCTCGGCGCATTGTATACAACATAGAAGAAGGAGATAGACTGAAAGCGGGAGAGAGGTTCGGCATAATGAAATTTGGTTCCAGAATGGATTTGTTGCTCCCAAAAAATGTTGAAATAAACGTCAAGATTGGAGACAAGACAGTTGCAGGTGAGTCAATCATCGGAAAAATTCAATAATTCATGAAATATCCCATCCAAAAACTAAGGTTCAAAAAAGGGAATCAGCGCAAACGAAAAAAACTAAAGCCGATACCTAAAATTGTTGTGCCGAGTTTTTTTACTCTGATGAACCTATTCTGTGGTTTCCTGTCCATCTTGTTAGTCGCTGATGGGAATTTAATAGCAGGATCCTGGCTCATCGTTTTAGCCGGTTTATTTGATGTTTTGGATGGTTTTATGGCAAGGCTTGCTAACGCAACCAGCGAATTTGGGATGGAACTGGACTCAATCAGTGATGTAGTCTCTTTTGGGGTAGCACCGGGGTTTCTAATTTATATCTTTGCTCTAAACGAACTTGCCATCATCGGAATTTTATTAAGTGCTTTGCCACCATTGTGCGGGGCTATTCGTTTAGCAAGGTATAATGTTGAGTCTAAATATGACGAGCTGAATTACTTTAGGGGACTGCCCATTCCGGCTCAAGCTGTCATGTTTGCCGGGTTCTACCTTACCTTTAACAATAAACTTTTCCTGTTTGAAGGATTTGAGCAGGGTGTTATCAGTGTTCTGATTCCGGTAGTTATTCTTCTCTCTTTTTTGATGGTCAGCACAATACCTTTCGACAAGATTCCACGTTTTGACAGGGAATCTGTCAAGAAATATAAGGCTCGGCTCATTCTTTTAGCCGCTTATCTTTTTATCATTTTGATTTTCCATGACATAGGACTGATCTTAGTGTTCTCCTTTTTTATTCTTAAAGGCTTGATAATGGGCCTGTACATTTTCTGGAAACAGGCATTTACAGACGATCCTGATCCGCTGGACAATGGAGTAAATTTCTGAAACTATACCTTTACGTTACTTTTTCGATTTCCTTATGAACAAACTCTTCAATTTTCATTGCATTCTGTTGAGTTAAGGGAATCACCCGACCAAAAAGCTGAGCCATATAGATCCAATCATTTGATTTTCCCTTCTTGAACCGTACAGTACGATCCTTTTTTGCAAAATCATTATAGAGCGATTTATTAGGCATCTGATCTGTTTTCAATTCTTTTATGTTCTGAAGTCGAAAATTCTCTTCATAGATCAATCTGTCTCGCACATGATATTTCAGGTAAAGCGTTCCTTCTTCAGATGTAATGGTGATCATTACTTTTCCATCTTTTACTTTAAACAGGCTTAAAACCATGAGGGCAAAAAATGAAAAAGAGATCAAGCGTAAATAACCTTCAAGCAACACTTCATCAACCATTACGTAGTAGGTAAATAAAATAGCTGCGGCAATACCGCTTACTGCAGCAATTGCCGGCCAGAAACGAGAATACTTCTCTTCAATTTTCAATGTCTGAGTCATGACAAAATTCTTTTTTGTATGATTTCACCGTCTGTTGTGTGATAGCAATTATATAGGTTTACAGTTAAGCAGGAATGAATAGGAAGGATGCTTATACAATTATTCTTATCCACCAAATTTGGATCAAAACCGCTTAACGTGCCGTGTTCCTGAGACAGTCCCGTTAGCATTGCACTTTCTTTAGGCACGATATCATTTCCCTGCATTAAAAATACCTGTCCATAGTTTTTAGATCCATTTTTCTCTATATAATCTTTTGAAAAATGAACCGCTCCACCATGAATAATTGCTTTATTTTCGCTGATTCTTTGGCTGAATGGAGCTTTTATAGAAACTGCAACATCATTTGGATTGCAGCTGCCTATTTGGACTTGCATCCAGTCATAGAAAACCAGGTTTCCGGCGGTTATTTCGTCAATACCGTCAAAATCTTCTAAAACGGATGCTGAGGGAGTGTCACCCAAAGAGGTTATTGCATTGGGATATAACTTTTTTAATTCTCGTAATGCTGTAAGTGAGCGCTCTACCTTTTCTTTTATTTCTGCTTTGCCTTGTGCTTTGTAGGTTCCGCCATCATGGATGTAAAATCCATGAAATTCAGAATGTTTACCATTATCGATTGAACTGATCAGATTTTCGATTTTATCTTTGTCATTAATGGATATTCCACTTCGACCATATCCTGCATCAATTTCTATATAAACCTTAAAGCTTTTTTTTAATTCACTGTTTAATAAAGAAACGTCCTCTTCCCGGTTTAAAAATAGTCGTATTTGAGCTTTATCCTGCAGATCTTTCAGTCCATCAACCATCCCTTGATAAAATGGAAAAGCGATCGTTATATCATCCCAATCATCCTGGACAAAATATTGCGCCATACCTATTGAGGAAACTGTAATCCCATCAATACCAAAGTCACGAAACCAGCGGCCGATTTCTATGGATTGATGTGTTTTAAAATGTGGTCGGAAGTTCAACCCATGATTTTCTGCTTTCGAGGCAATTCTTTTTATGTTATTCCTGCAGCGATTTTTATCTAATAAAAGTATAGGAGAATGGACCATGTTCATTATTTAAAACCCGATTAATATTAAGTATAAACTTTCAACTTGTTGATCAGCGTATGAAGTTCTTGGTAGGTTCAATTTTCTAAAGAGTATTAACTGAAATTTTGAATGAATTACACACTAAAAGGTCTTATTATTGAACCATCAAAAAAAGGAAAAACTTGCAGAAAAAGAATACGAAACTCATCATTGGCAGATTAGAGAAAATAGACTTTCCTGAATTCTCTATTTCAAACCTGGATGCAAAAATTGATACCGGGGCTTATACGTCTAGTTTACACTGTCATCATATCGAGCCAATAGAATCTAATGGTGATAATTGGGTTCAATTCATTCTGCTGGATCCCAATCATCCGGAATATGAAGAAAACCCGTTTTCAGCTCCTGTCCATAAAATTCGGAAAGTAAAAAGCTCGAATGGACAAATACAAGAAAGGTTCACTATAAAAAGGAAAATCAGGTTTTTTGGGAAAATTCGAACGATAGAACTTACGCTTACAGACAGATCAGAAATGAAATTTCCTGTTTTAATTGGGCGTAAATTTCTGTCCAACAGATTTTTAGTGGATGTATCAAAAAAATATTTAACCCGTCAAGACTTATCATAATTTATGGAGCATCAATCATATAGAATTGCAATTCTTTCCAGAAATCGATCGCTGTACTCTACGAAACGTTTAATTGAGACCATCGAAAACAAAGGACATGAAGCTATTGTTTTGGATCACTTAAAATGTGACATAGTGATTGAACAGGATTTGCCATCTATATACTATAAAGGTGAACGTATAAAGAATATTGATGCTGTAATTCCAAGAATTGGTGCTTCCGTTACGTTTTACGGAGCTGCAGTAGTACGTCAATTTGAAATGATGAACATTCCAACGGCCGTAGAATCTCAGGCACTGGTTCGCTCTCGCGATAAACTCAGAAGTCTTCAAATAATGGCAAGAGCCAATGTGGGAATGCCAAAAACTGTCTTTACGAACTACAGTAAAGAGGTAAAGAAAATCATTGATAGTGTTGGTGGTGCTCCGCTAATCGTAAAACTACTGGAAGGCACGCAAGGTTACGGTGTTGTTTTAGCACCCACAAAGAAAGCCGCAGAATCGATTATTGAAGCGTTTCACAGCATGAAAGCGCGAGTGATTGTCCAGGAATTTATTGAAGAGGCTAAAGGTGCCGATATACGCGCATTTGTAATCAATAATAAGGTGGTTGGCGCTATGAAACGTCAAGGCAAAGAGGGCGAATTCAGATCAAATTTGCATCAGGGCGGTACCGGGAAATTGATCAAACTCTCTAAAAATGAACGCAAAGTTGCGCTAACGGCAGCAAAAGCTATGGGTTTATCCGTTGCCGGCGTGGATATGCTACAATCAGAACGAGGGCCTCTTGTACTTGAGGTAAACTCGTCACCCGGGCTTGAAGGAATAGAGAAAACGACCAACAAAGATGTTGCATCAGAACTTATTAATTATGTAGTAGACCTCATTGAGAGTTCTAAGCTCAAAAAGAATAAGAAGTTCAAATCCAATGCCTGATTACATTGAAATAAATGGAGAGAAAGTTGCAAGGGGAGAGGATAAACTCATTAACCTCTCAATTGCAAGACTACCCACATACACCAATATCGATTTACCGGTCCGTGTGATAAGGGGTGAAAAACCGGGCCCTGTGCTGTTAATTTCGGGTGGACTGCATGGAGACGAAATTAACGGGATTGAGATTGTAAGACGAATGCTGGTTAAGAATATTCTAAAGCCTGAAAGTGGATCTGTGATCGCCATCCCTTTAATGAATGTATATGGCTTTATCCAGAATGTACGCGGCGTTCCGGATGGTAAAGATATCAACAGAAGCTTTCCCGGATCCAAAAGCGGTTCACTCGCCAATTTGGTTGCATACAATATCATGAAGGAAATCATACCTAAGATAGACTACGGTATAGATTTTCACACAGGCGGTGCCAGCAGGTCCAATTTTCCACAAATACGTTGCACCTTTGATGTACCTGAAAATATTGAACTTGCTAAAGTATTTTCACCACCAGTAATTTTACACTCTAAATTGATTGAAAAATCATTTAGAAAAGCTGCATACAAGAAAGGGAAACAAATTCTTGTGTTCGAAACCGGTGAATCTTTACGAATTGATAATACAGGTATTGAAGAGGCGATTAAAGGAACACAGCGGTTAATGAAGCATTTAGGAATGATTAAAAGTGCACCGGAACCTCAGAAAACAGAAATATTTGAAAAATCGAGTTGGGTCAGGGCTAAAATAGCCGGCTTGTTTCATCCAAAAATCAATTTAGGAGACAACATCAATAAAAGACAGTTACTGGGAAGAATTACCGATCCATATGGAAATGAAACGGTAAAGGTAGTCAGCAACTATAACGGTAAAGTCATCGGGTTAAACTATAATCCTGTTGTCCATAAAGGAGATGCAATCTTACATATCGCAAACAGAACATAAGCATGAAATCAGATTTATTATTTTACGTTGTATCAGCAAGAAAGTGGTCCGATTTAACCAGAGGCGGACAGTTTAAGCCTGATGAACTGGTTGAAAACAACAAAATAACGCTCTTACCGGCAGAAAAAGTAAATGAGTACTTAAATAGTAAATACTCTGGAAGAAAGAACTTATTTTTATTGATCATTGATATTACAAGAATGGACAAATTACCAAAGATGGATAATGAAGGTCTGTATGTAATAGAAGATGCAATTCCTGTTGTTGCAATACTTGATAAAATTCGGCTGGACAGTAGTAAAGAGGGCAAGTTTGACATTCAAATTGATCAGAACTAAGGATTAAACAGCCTTAGAAATCGATTCTTGAAGGATATCGACTGAAATTGGTTTGATGAGATAATCTACGTATCCAAACTTTTTCGCTTTCTCTCTGAATTTGTTGTCTGAATTGCCGGTAATGTAAATTACGTTTATATCCATTTCTTTTTTTAGGATTTCTATAACCTGAATACCATTAATTTCGTCTTTCAACTGGATATCCATAAGAACCAGGTCAGGAGAGGTCTCTTTAATTTTTTTAATTGCTTCTGAACCTTCAACTGCAGTACCGCTAATTATATGGCCTAAACGATCCACCATTTTTTTTAGCATAAGCTGTAAGACGCGATCGTCTTCGACAATAAAGATTTTCATAACGTACTGAGAATGAAATAGGATAATGTTAACGCCGAATAAGTTAATAAAAATAAATAAGATCAGTATAATACTATATATTAAATCGTATAATATATATTATGTAAAGTTAGAATATTACATGATTACTCTTCACTATATCTAAAAACCCTCCTCCTCCCGGTTCAGCAGATCCAATTCACTGTTGGTTGGAAATCATGAATTGGATAAGACTTTTTGAATGGCTTTAAAATCAGGCATGTTGCTCGCGTCTTCTAAAACTTCTGCATATTCTACATTTAGATTTTGATCAATCACAAATGCAGCTCTCTTTGGAACGCCTTTCATTCCGTAAAAATCGTCATAGATAATATCAAACTGCTCAGATACTTCTCTGTTGAAATCACTTAGCAGAGTAAAATTCAAGTTGTTCGCCTTTTTAAACTCTTTAAGTACAAAAAAGCTGTCTACACTTATAGCAGCAACTGTCGCTTTCAGAGAATTGTATAACTTCATGTTATCCCTGGTTACACATAGCTCTTCGGTACATGTACTGGAAAATGCCAACGGAAAAAATAAGAGCACGGCTCTACCCTTTTTTGTTAAGTCTGTTAGACTCTCTTGTTCACCATTTGAATTTTGAAGCGAAAAATTCTTTACAACGTCTCCTTTAGAAATGCCCATATCGATTAATACTCGAGTTTGAATTATAAAAATTAGTTAGTGTGTAGCTTAGCAGGCCAACTCCTACGGCAGCTAATGTTTGCCACAACCAAATTCCTATATAATTCAGTTCCTCGATCCAAAAAAGGATTCCTGATGTAGTTAAAAATATTACTGCAAGAGTGGTCAGCAGTAAATTACGTTTTTCTTCAAAATGGCTTAATAAAAGAAAAACCACAGAAAGTATTGCTGCTATTTGTGTTAGTTGAAGTACCAATTCTATTATGGACTCATTACCGGAAATCAACGGGTAGAGAATTGGAATTAGGATAGGAAAATAGGTAAGTATGTAAGGATATCTGGCAAATTCGGGCTTCAATTTTCTATTTGTGATCAGCAAAACGACCAATACTACCGAAAAAATGGTAAGTACAAGAACTTCAGAGACAATCCATGAACTGCTGTATTCGAGAAATTTATTAATCTGAAAGAAAATGATTGAAATAAGAGCGAATAGGCCGATAATTTTAACATCTTTGTGATTGCTCTCCAGGGCAATAAAGATGTATGCAGCACCAAGAGCCGATACTAAAATGATTAATATTTCACTCCAAATCATTCATATCAGTTATTTTGACGATTTTTGGCTTTTGCATTGATCTCTTTTTGAGCCATCTTTTCGTTCTGATAAATCAAAATCAGATCCGTAATCTCTTTGAGGTGTTTTCTCTCTTCCCTGACCATACTTTGTACAAAATCATAAAGTGTGATAATCCGACCAGATCTGCTTTTAACTCCTCTCTCCCAATCGATAAGAGGTATATTTTTTATCACATTGAGAAGTGCAGCACGATGTTTAGAAATTTTCCTTAAAACTTTTTGAATATCTTTTTCATCCTCTTCAACTTCAAAAGTTTCTTTATACTCTTTAAACTCAGACAGATCAAGCAGACGGTTCTCTGAAAATATTTGTTCAACAATAGGACGAAAGTAATTTGTCTGGGCGTGGTCGATTAATTTTAGAGTTGAATATATCGACATCCCTTCAGGTGGGTCTTCTGAATGAGGCACTCTGTCTATAACATACTGCAAGGCCTCGGCTTCGTCTGCAAGATAACTCACATCGTCCACCAACTGTTCGTACTGTTCCTGAGTAACTTCCTGGTCAGTCATCATAATTGGCTACCGAACCTAAACAGACCAGTTTTTAGACGCTTCTGTTGCATCATTTTTCTTTTGCTGTTCGAGCATATCAACAAGTGACAGGCCTGTATTCCAATCGGTATCTCTATCTCTTACAGAGTGAATGTTATTTTCTTCCTGAAAATCCCAGAATTGACCAAACTGTCTGTTTTTATATTCTCTTAAAAACTCTAACCGGTCTGAGAGATCTTCTTTGGCTACCAACAACCTTTCCTTGTCGTAAATAGCATCTTCACGTGACTCAAACACGATATCGTAGTCTTTGCTCATCACAATCGCTTCCTCAGGACAAACTTCTTCGCAATACCCACAGTATATACACCGAAGCATATTGATCTCGAAAAAGTTTGGATATCGCTCCTTTGGATCATCAGAATCTTCATTTGCCTGCATACTGATTGCTAATGGCGGACAAGCCCGAGCGCAAAGCCCACAAGCAACACAGCGTTCTTTACCGTTGTCTTCAACCAAAACAGGTCGCCCACGAAAAGAAGCCGGTGGATCCCATTTTTCTTCCGGATAATTCATCGTAAATGTGGGTGCAAACATCTGCTTAAAGGAGTACTTCATCCCCTTTAAAATTTCTGGAATGTATAGTTTTTCCAGAAATGACAGCTTTCGTTCCCGTTGAAAATCTTCGCTTATTGGGTTAGCAGACGGTTTATCAAGATTTTTTTGCATTCTGATGCGCGTTTGAAAAGATTTCTGATACTGATTTTGAAATGAAAATAAGCCTTTAAACTATCGAGTTCAAAGATAATTACATAAATATATGAGTTATTTTTGTCGAAATACCATAGTAATCGGTACTCCTTCAAAACCATATTGTTCTCGAAGTTTACTCTCAATAAAACGCCTATAATTAGGTGGTAATTCCTGAGGATTATTCATAAAAAATTTAAACACCGGCGGATTACTTTTTACTTGTACCGCATACTGTATTTTAAGTTTTCGTCCTCGCTTTACAGGAAGTGCCCTCTCCTTCAACATATCTCCGATAAAGTCGTTCAATTCCGGAGTTGATACTTCTTTTCTCCGTTCTTGAATTACTTTCTCGGCAGTTGAGATTACTTTTTCAATTCGCTGGCCGGTTAAAGCAGAAATTGAAATGATTGGCACATACTTCATCGTCGGCACTTTACTGTAGATGTAGGTATGAAACTCTTTTAAAAGATTTGTGTCTTTTTCAGGCACTGCATCCCATTTATTGAGTGCGATAACAATTCCCTTGTTAAAATTTTCAGCTTCCCGCAGAATCCGTTTATCCTGATCATCAAATCCCTGATTTGCATCGAGCATTAAAATAACGACATCGGCTTCTTTAATGGCTCTGTTCGTACGAACGGTACTGTAAAACTCTACATTTTCTTTAACTTTTGCTCTTTTTCGTAGCCCGGCAGTATCAACTATGATGTAATTTTTTCCTTGATACTCCAGTTGACTGTTGATAGAATCGCGCGTTGTTCCTGGAACGTCGGTTACAAGGCAGCGGTCACTTTTTAAAAGTGCATTCATCAGGCTGCTTTTACCAACATTAGGCCGTCCGACAAAGGCGATTTTGGGAAATTTAGGTTCTTTTGTTTCAGCTTGTTCAGGCGGCAACTTCTCGACCACTTTATCTAAAAGATCACCGGTTCCGGTACCACTGATTGCCGAAACCGGGTAAATTTCATCAAACCCCAAACTATAAAACTCGACAGCTTCCATCGTTTTTTTCTCATTGTCCGCTTTGTTTACTACAAGAAATACCGGTTTTTCCTGTTTACGGAGCATATTTGCTACAGATTGATCCAGAGAACTAATTCCACTTTCAGTATCCACAACGAACAGAATAACATCGGATTCCTCCATCGCCATGTGAACCTGTTCTCTTATCCCTGCTGTGATGACATCTTCTTCGTTTGGAAGATATCCGCCTGTATCTACTACGGTAAAGTTTCTACCGTTCCAATAGCTTTCTCCGTAATGTCGGTCTCTTGTAACTCCATAGTCATCATGGACAATAGCTTTTCTTCTCCCGATTAATCGGTTAAATAGTGTAGATTTTCCTACATTGGGTCTGCCAACGATTGATACTGTTGGATTCATATTCTTTATTAATTGTTTATTTTAGAAGAGCGAAAGTTAATGATTTTTATTGTAAGCTAATGCTTGAAACTTTATACAACTATTTTGGTTTTGTCGGTTCTTTGGTCGTTTCATTCCTGGTTTTTCTATTCTTTGTATTCTGGATGGCCGGAGTAGCCGGTATCTGTTCTTTGAAGAGATCAAAACACAGACAATTTATATTCTTTTCACTGGCTATTTTTGTACCAATTTACCCTGTTTTATGGCTTATTGCCGACATGATTAAGCAGAGAAAGCAGTTGAAGAAGCTTTAATCTTCTAATTGTCTGCCCTCCCCTCCAAGTTGATTTTGTGATGATTCACTTTCCTCTACAAGCAACCAAGGTTCGATCAGTTCATCGGAAAGGCTATCAATAAAACGAGATGGATTGGAGAAATAATCGCCATACCGGCTTTGAAAAAGTGCCGGATACGTAATAAAGAGATTCTCTTTTGCGCGCGTCACGGCAACGTAAAGAAGCCTAACCTCTTCGTCAAGCTGATCCTCATCATCCAAAGCGTATCCTGAAGGCAAAATCCCATCCAGACACTGAATGAGAAAAACTGTTCGCCATTCAAGTCCCTTTGCCGAATGAATTGTGCTTAAAATCAACGGACTTTCATCTTTTTGAGCAGTTTCTGTTTCAATTGCTGTAGCCTCTATGGGATCCAGGGCAATCTCTTCAATCATTACCTCCAATGATCGATATGTCCCTGAAATATCAACGAAGGTTTCCAGGTCTTTCATCCGCTTAGGATGATCATCAAACCGTTTTTTACAAAATACCGAATAGTAATCCACAACGGCCTGCAGTTGTTCGGGGACTGAGCCGGTAAGCTGTTTAAGTTTTGAAAACAGCTCGCCTAATGCTTTAAGTTGCGTTAAATAGCGCTCACTGATGTTGGGAGCATTTTGAGGCCGAAAAGGATCACCGTTTTGATGAGCCCATAAAAATAGATCTTCAGCCGTTTTTGGGCCAATTCCATCAATCAACATCAAAATCCGATTCCATGAAATGGAGTCTTTTGGATTTTGTAACACCCGCAAATGCGCCAGAACATCCTTTACGTGTGCCGCTTCGGTAAACTTTTGTCCTCCATATTTGATGTACGGAATATTCTTCTTATTCAACATGACTTCCAGGTCGAACGAATCCCTGCCATTTCTGAACAGCACCGCTATATCATTAAGTTCTGATCCCTGTTCCCTCAGATTTAGGATCATCTGTGTTAAAAAACGGCTCTGATCATTCATGTTAGCCGCTTTTACCAATCCGGGCAGATCCCCTTTCTCATTATTGGTGTAAAGCTTTTTGTCAAATTTCTCCCGGGCTTCTTCTAACACCCGGTTTGCCACATCCAGTATTCGCTGAGTTGAACGATAGTTCTCTTCCAGTTTGATAATCTTGGTATCTTCAAAAAGATCAGGAAACCGCATCATGTTTTTATGATCAGCGCCCCGAAACGAATAGATACTCTGCGCATCATCACCAACTGCCATTACATTTTTGTGATAGCTGCTGAATAACCGGGTTAACTCAGCCTGCAAGGCATTGGTATCCTGATATTCGTCGACCATGACGTGGCGGTTTTTTGAAGCGACCTGAGTTCGTATTTCATCATTATGAAGAAGCATATTCCTTGTTTTCACAAGCAAGTCATCAAAGTCCATAACAAAGTTTAACTCTTTGTAGTCTTGGTACTTAGTATTTAACTCTTCAATTTTTTCTAAATGTGAAATAAACTGAGGGTATTCATCTTCAATCGTTTCTCTAATAGAACGTTGCTTGTTAACGGAACTACTGATGATTGAGTAAAGAGTTGATTTTTTCGGGAATCTTTTTCTCTCTTTTGGAATATCCATCCTGCTTCGGACCAGGTTTATTACATCCATTGCATCAGCCGCGTCTATGATTGTAAAGTTTTCCGGGTATCCTAAGCTTTCTGCATTCTGATGCAATAATTTACTGCAGTAGTGATGAAACGTCCCTCCCTCTACCCTTTGGCATCTTTCATCCAGAATTTGACTGGCACGGCGTAACATTTCATGAGCAGACCTTCTTGTAAACGTTAAAAGTAGTATTTCTGATGGATCTGTACCGCTTTCAACCAATCTGGACACACGATATACAAGCGTTCTTGTTTTTCCCGTACCTGCTCCGGCTACAAGAAGAACCGGGCCGTTGTTATGCATAACAGCATCCAGCTGAGCCTTATTTAATAAGTTTTCATACTCAATAGTATAGTCAGCCGGGGAAATATCGTCTTTGGAGAGGACAAACTTTTTCATACCTCGAAACTACAAAATGTTTTAAATATGTAAAAAATATGTTAGTAACTCTCCGGTTGTCGTGAAGCAGATCAATCTTTAGCTAAAAAACCATCATAACTATTAGACTATGATGGTTTAATAACAAGATTGATAATCCTGCCCGGTACAAAGATCTCTTTTACGATCGTTGATCCATCAAGATATTTTTGAACTTTCTCTTGCTGCTTAGCAAGCCCGATAACAAATTCTTTGTCTTTGGCTTTTTCTGCGGGTACCTGGATCTGCTCTCTTACTTTACCGTTAATCTGAACCGGATATTCGATTGTATCACTTTTTAGGTACTCTTCTTTAAACTCAGGCCATTCTTCGTATGCAAGGCTCTCTTCATGTCCCAATTTACTCCAAAGTTCTTCTGCCAAATGCGGAGCAAATGGTGCCAGAAGCAAAATGTAGTCTTCAGCAATCTCCTTTGGAACTGCATCCCATTGATTGGCCTCATTTACGAAAATCATCAAGGCAGAAATTGCCGTATTAAACCGCATGTTTTCAATATCTTCAGTGACTTTCTTTATGGCCTCATGAAGAACTTTAAGCTGATCCTTGTCAGGTTCACTGTCCGTTACATTCAAAACTTCATCCTCACCATCACCCAGGAATAGTCTCCAGGAACGATTCAAAAAGCGATTGACACCTTCTACACCCTTGGTGCTCCAGGGTTTTACCTGCTCAAGCGGTCCCATAAACATTTCGTACAAGCGCAGTGAATCAGCTCCATACTGATCAACCACATCATCCGGATTGATGACATTTCCGCGCGATTTCGACATTTTATGAGCCCGGGCCTCAACAGTAGTCTCAGTTCCCTTCATTACAAAACGGTCACCTTTCTTTTCAACATCGGTTTCTGAAAGAGGTAATCTCTGAACGTCATCCAAATCATCAGCTTTTTCTGCAGAGATCATCTTTCCGTCTTTTTCAAATGCCGTATACTCCATTTCGCCAAGAATCATCCCCTGGTGAACCAACTTTTGAAATGGCTCTTGTGTGCTTACCACACCGCAGTCGAAGAGTACCTTGTGCCAAAAACGTGCATAGAGAAGGTGTAATACAGAATGCTCAGCTCCACCCACATAAAGATCAACCGGCATCCAGTATTTCTCTTCGTCAGCTTCTACCGGTCCGCCATCAAATTCAGGACTGATGTATCTGAGATAGTACCAGCATGAACCTGCCCATTGTGGCATGGTATTCGTTTCACGGATTGCTTCTTTTCCTGTTTCGGGATCGGTCGTTTTTATCCAATCTTCGGCTCTGGCTAATGGTGGTTCTCCCGATTTTGTAGGCTGAAAATCATCGACCTCAGGCAACGTTACAGGAAGCTCGGATTCAGGAAGTGGTTTGGGTTCACCATCAACGTGAATAATAGGAAAAGGTTCACCCCAGTAGCGTTGACGGGAAAATAACCAATCGCGAAGTTTGAAATTCACACTTTTATTTCCAACTCCATTCTCCTCAAGCCAGTCCGTAATTTTCTCTTTTGCTTCAGCTATGTGGAGACCATTCAGAAAATCGCTGTTAATGGCCGGTCCATCTTCCGTGTAAGCTTTTCCTTCAAAATCCTCAGGCGGTTGAACGGTGCGGACTATAGGCAGATCAAATTTTTCGGCAAATTCCCAGTCCCTTTCATCCTGCCCGGGTACCGCCATGATTGCGCCTGTACCATAATGGGCCAATACGTAATCCGCCACCCAAATCGGGATCTCTTTACCGTTTACCGGATTGATAGCATAAGCCCCGGTAAAAACGCCTGTTTTATTCTTCACTTCCTGTCTTTCCAGGTCAGATTTATGTCCTGCTTTCTCAACATAAACTTCAACTTCGTGCCGCTGCTCTTTTGTTGTAATCTCTTTTACAAGATGATGCTCAGGAGCTACTACCATGTAAGTTGCGCCAAAAAGTGTGTCGGGGCGCGTTGTAAATACTCTCAGTTTATCATCGTAATCCTTAATTTGAAAATCCAACTCTGCTCCAATGGATTTCCCTATCCAGTTCCGCTGCATCTCTTTGGTGGAATCCGGCCACTCAAGATCATCCAGATCTGCCAATAGTCTTTCTGCATATTCGGTAATCTTCAATACCCACTGCCGCATTGGCTTTCTAACCACGGGATATCCTCCTACTTCACTCTTTCCGTCTATCACCTCTTCATTTGCAAGAACGGTTCCGAGCTCTGGGCACCAGTTTACAGGTACTTCATCCTCATAGGCTAACCCTTTATTGTAGAGCTGTAAAAAGATCCATTGAGTCCATTTGTAGTAATCGGGATCTGTTGTGTTTACTTCCCGGTCCCAATCGTAAGAGAAGCCGAGCATTTGTAACTGCTCTCTGAAACGGTTGATATTCTTCTCGGTGGTATCACGAGGATGTGTGCCGGTTTTTACTGCATACTGCTCAGCCGGAAGTCCAAATGCATCCCATCCAATTGGGTGTAACACATTGAACCCCTTCATTCTCTTGTATCTAGCTAAAATATCTGTAGCTGTATATCCTTCAGGGTGACCTACGTGCAAACCTGATCCGCTTGGATATGGAAACATATCCAGAATGTAGTACTTCGGTTTGTCGTGATCTTCGGGGGTTTTAAATGTTTTATTTTCCAGCCAGTATTTTTGCCAGCGGGTCTCAACTTTTGAAGGATCGTACGAACTCATTAATTCTTTAAGATTACGTTAATTTGATCTGTGATAGCGAATTATCAATAGCTGATTAAGATAAAGAAATAATAGGTCAGGGTCATCCCAATCTCAGCGTCGATTTCGGTTTGATACTATTTAAAGCGCTTCAGAATGTCATGGTAAGAATCAATTCTGCGATCTCTGAAGAAAGGCCAGGTTTGCCGCTGTTTTTCTATGGCATGCAGATCAATGTCTACATTCAGAATCTCTTCACTCTCTCCCGCTTGAGCAAGAATCTGTCCGAATGGTCCGGCTATAAAAGAATTGCCCCAGAATTTTGTACCGGATTCTACCCCTACCCTGTTTATTCCGGCAACAAAACATCCGTTAGCGATGGCGTGACTTCGCTGAATCGTTAACCAGGCATCCATAAATTCTTTTTTTTCCACATCACTCTCTTCAGGCAGCGTACCGATTGCAGTTGGATAAACTAAAATTTCAGCTCCATCTAATGCTGCAAGACGTGCAGCTTCCGGAAACCACTGATCCCAGCAAATTAAGGTGCCTATTTTTCCGGCTGATGTGTCAAAAACTCTGTACCCATTGTCACCGGGTGTGAAGTAGTACTTTTCATAAAATCCGGGATCATCAGGAATATGCATTTTCCGATATGTCCCTAAAATGCTGCCATCCTTTTCAAAAACAACCATTGTATTGAAATAGACACCGGGAGCTTTCCTTTCGAACATTGGAAGAAGTAGAACTATTTTCAGTTCAGCAGCCAGATTGCTAAACCGTTCGGTTATCGGTCCCGGAATCGGCTCTGCCCAATCGAAATATTTCTGATCAATTTCACGGCAAAAGTATGTAGTATGAAACAGCTCCTGCAGAGCAACTACGTCAGCTCCATTCTTAGCTGATTTTCTAATCAATAATTCGGCCTTATCAACATTCTCGCCGATATCTGTACCGCAGCTGTATTGTATAGCAGAAAAATTCAAGATGTTCAGAAATGATTTAAAAATTAACTGTAGATATGTTTAAAAATGAATGTAAGGAAATTGATTGTAATACCCATTTAAGTTCAATCAGCCAATTGAAATAAATAGCTTTTGAAAGCGCTTTTCTTTTCAAAAAAAGAGGTGAAAGCTATACCTTGTCTCAACCATAACATGTGTTCTGCTGATACATCGCCACCGGGCATTTTTGGTGGTACAGTAAAGATGTAAGCTGATACAAACTGCTAACAGATTTCTCTAAGAACTAAATCTCTAAAGAAAAGCATACGAATGAAAATCGATTACAAAAATCAGCCAAAAAGCAAAATTGGGCTCGATTATCTTGGACTAAAAAACACAGAAAAAGCGCTGTGGAACCTGAACCCTTCTCAGCTTTATGAGCAAGCTTTAAAAAACGGAGAGGCGAAACTAACTGATAAAATGGTCCTCCTGGTTCAGACAGGAAAATACACCGGGCGCTCACCAAAAGATAAATTTCTTATAGAACATCCCTCAATCAATGATGATATCGACTGGGGCCCCATTAACCAGCCTATTTCTGAAGAGGTATTTGATAATCTGCACAAAAAAGTGGTGGATTATCTTGACGGTAAACAGTTGTATGTGAAAGATCTTTATGCAGGTGCGGACCCTAAGTATAGACTTAATGTCCGCATTGTAAGCGAAGCTGCATATCACGGTCTGTTTTCTCACAATATGTTTATCAATCCATCAGATGATGAACTCAAAACTCATGAACCTGAGTTTACTGTTCTTGCTGCACCCAATTTTGAGGCTAATCCAGAGGTGGATGGAACACGTTCAAGTACCTTTATTCTCTGTAATTTTGAGAAAAAAATTATCCTAATTGGTGGCACGCTTTATTCAGGTGAGGTAAAGAAAGGTATTTTTGCTGTTATGAACTACCTATTACCCAAGAAGAATGTCATGGCAATGCACTGTTCTGCAAACGTAGACAAAGATGGCAAAACCGCCGTTTTCTTTGGATTATCGGGTACCGGTAAAACTACACTATCAGCCGATTCCAGTAAAACACTGATTGGTGACGACGAACATGGATGGAGTGACGATGGAATCTTTAATATCGAAGGTGGTTGCTACGCAAAAACCATCAATCTCTCCCCTGACAATGAACCCGAGATTTTTCAAACTACTCAAATGCCGGGCACAATATTGGAAAATGTAGTTCTCGACAATAATAGAGTTCCCGATTTTACTGATGATAGCTTAACACAGAATACCCGATGTGCCTATCCAATCAAGTACATTCCAAATGCGAGTGAAACCGGACGTGGTGGGCACCCACAAAATGTAATCTTCCTCACTGCTGATGCTTTCGGTGTTCTGCCTCCTATCTCAAAGCTTACACCTGAGCAGGCAATGTATCACTTTATCAGCGGATATACGGCCAAGGTTGCAGGAACTGAACGTGGAGTCACAGAGCCACAGGCAACTTTTTCGGCATGTTTCGGAGCTCCTTTTATGCCGCTACATCCTACGGTTTATGCTGAGCTTCTTGCGGAAAAAATCAGAAAGCACAACTCAAATGTTTGGCTGGTAAATACAGGGTGGACCGGTGGAATGTATGGGGTTGGAAAAAGGATGAAGCTATCGCATACACGAAAGATGCTTAATGAAGCACTGGAAGGAAACCTGAATGATGTTGAATTCATAACAGAACCTATATTTGGCCTTCAAATTCCAACGTCAGTAGAAGGTGTTCCGGACAACGTACTTCAGCCTAAACTCACATGGTCTGATAAAGATGCTTATGATAAAAAGGCCTCTGAGCTGGCAAAAATGTTTAAAGAAAACTTTAGAAAATTTAGCGATCAGGCCAGTGAGGAGCTCCTTGCTGCGGGACCGAATATCTAAATTTTCAGTGCCATCTATACAGAACCCCGGTTTTACTTCAAGTATGCCGGGGTTTTTTATTTTTATAAAATTTCATTTCTCCCTAAGGATATCTCCATTGATTACTTTTAGACAGTGTTGAATATCCTTACATTTGTATCGAATAAATGGAATAAGAGATTTAATTGAATGAATACAAAACAACTGCAGGATTTTAACAGCACTGTCTCTATTGATAAAGTAGGTGTTGAAGAACGTGTAAGCCGTTTAAATAAAAGAAGTATCAAAAATGAATCGAAAATGCAGGCATTGAAACTTGCATTGAGCATGATTGACCTTACAACTCTGGAAGGCAAAGATTCTGAAGGGAAAGTGATCCAGCTTTGTAGCAAGGCTCGAACACCGTATGCACCAATGCCGGACCTGCCCTCTGTAGCCGCCGTATGTGTCTACCCAAGTATGGTTAAAACGGCTAAAAATGCTTTGAAAGGAACATCCATTAATGTTGCCAGTGTGGCCACTGCATTTCCAAGCGGAATGGCATCGCATCAGGTGAAGCTGGAGGATACAAAATTTGCAGTTGATGCCGGTGCAGATGAAATCGACATGGTCATTTCCCGGGGAGAATTTTTAAAGGGTAATTACAATTTTGTATTCGATGAAATTGCCTCCATCAAAGAAGCATGCGGAGAGGCACACCTTAAAGTTATTCTTGAAACAGGTGAGCTGGAAACGTACGAAAATGTACGAAAGGCAAGCGATATCGCTATGTATGCCGGTGCTGATTTCATAAAAACATCTACCGGAAAGATATCACCTGCTGCAACGCAGCCTGTAACCCTTGTTATGCTTGAAGCGATTCGTGACTACTACCAGGCTACCGGAAAAATGATAGGAATGAAACCTGCCGGTGGAATTCGAAAAGCAAAGCAGGCTTTACAGTACCTGGTTTTGGTGAAAGAGACACTGGGAGCCGCATGGCTTTCTCCTGAATGGTTTAGATTTGGAGCAAGCTCCCTAACGAACGATCTGTTGATGCAAATCGTGAAACAGGAAACAGGTGTATACCAAAGCTCGCACTACTTTTCAAACGATTAAGTATTGCCGATCAGTACTTTACAAAGATTATC
The DNA here is from genome assembly GCA_964401805.1 of uncultured Rhodohalobacter sp. Classification (GTDB taxonomy): domain Bacteria; phylum Bacteroidota; class Rhodothermia; order Balneolales; family Balneolaceae; genus Rhodohalobacter. Next base: position 75,045 of record CAYNZY010000003.1, on the reverse strand, counting down.
TATTTTTTATATAAGAACAATTTTACATTATGACTCAATCAACAAAAGAGAAGTCACAAAACGGTGAAGTAAAACCTACTTCTCCAAATTCAGATTTAAAACTGGATTTTGATTCGTTCTGGTCCTACAGTGATGCACCGGAAAGCAGTGATCATATCAAGCTGAAAGAGAAGTACAATCTGTTTATTAATGGGGAGTTTGTTGAAGGTAAAAAAAGCCGGACGATGAATACCATAAATCCGGCAACCGAAAAGCCGCTTGCAGAATTTACAGAAGCAACCTCTGAAGATATTGACCTGGCGGTGAAATCTGCCCGAAAAGCTTATGAGAAAACGTGGAGCAAACTAACAGGCAAAGAGAGAGGAAAATATATCTACCGCCTTGCCAGGATGATTCAGGAACATGCAAAAGACCTGGCAATTATCGAATCTATGGATGGCGGAAAGCCGATTCGTGAATCTCGTGATGTGGATGTGCCTTTAGCGGCAGCTTACTTTTTCTACTATGCCGGCTGGGCTGATAAATTAGATTATGCATTCCCCGGCCGTAAAGCTGAACCTGTCGGCGTATGCGGGCAAATCATCCCGTGGAATTTTCCATTGTTGATGCTATCCTGGAAAATTGCTCCTGCCCTTGCTGCTGGAAATACGGTTGTTCTCAAGCCTGCTGAAACCACTCCCCTCACAGCCCTCAAATTTGCGGAAATTTGTCAGGATGCCGGTTTACCGGACGGTGTTGTTAATATCGTAACCGGTGCCGGACCCACAGGAGCCGCCATTGTAGACCATCCGGATGTAGATAAAATTGCTTTTACCGGCTCTACCGAAGTTGGTAAGATAATTCAAAAATCTCTGGCAGGAACTGAGAAGAAATTCACTCTTGAATTGGGCGGAAAAGGACCCAATATCGTATTTGAAGATGCACCAATTGATCAGGCCGTCGAAGGAATTATAAACGCAATATTCTTCAATCAGGGTCATGTTTGCTGTGCAGGTTCGAGGCTTTTAGTTCAGGAAGGGATTGCTGATAAATTACTTAAGAAGTTGAAAGAGCGGATGGAAACATTAATTGTCGGAGATCCGCTGGATAAAAACACCGACATTGGGGCCATCAACTCAAAAATGCAGTACGATAAAATTAACGAATATCTTGAGGTTGGTGTTAATGAAGGTGCTACCATTCATCAGAGTAGCGTTGATATACCTAAGAACGGATATTTCTGCAAACCGACCCTGTTTACAGACGTTGGGCAGAGTAATCGAATTGTCCAGGAAGAGATCTTTGGTCCTGTTTTAACTGTACAAACCTTCAGAACGCCTGAAGAAGCCATCGATAAAGCAAATAACACACCTTTTGGGCTTGCCGGTGGAATTTGGACAGATAAAGGATCAAAGATTTTTAAAGTAAGCCAAAAAATTCGCTCAGGTGTAGTATGGGCTAACACCTACAATAAGTTTGACCCCACATCTCCTTTTGGCGGATACAAAGAGAGCGGCATGGGTCGGGAAGGCGGTTTGCACGGACTATACCCTTACGTTAATCTGAAATAATCCGTATCTAAATTTATTTAAAAAAAGTATTGCTATGTCAGACAGAATTGAAGTAATGAAAACCTACAAAACCTATGTGGGCGGAAAATTTCCAAGAAGTGAGTCAGGGAAAACGTATCCCATTAAAAATGCATCAGGCAGTGTAATTGCAAATGCCTGCAGATGTACCCGTAAAGACGTTCGGGATGCTATGTTACCGGCTCGATCTGCATTTGAAGAGTGGAGCAGCCGTTCCGGTTACAACCGCGGACAAATTCTCTATCGGATTGCTGAAATGCTGGAAGGTAGAAAAGAGCAATTCATCAAAGAACTCGAACTTGGTGGCATGAAAGCTAAAGCTGCCACAGAAGAAGTGAATTTGTCGATTGACAGATTGGTTTACTTTGCAGGATGGACGGATAAATACCCTCAGGTATTTGGTACAATTAATCCTGTAGCTAGCCAGCATTTTAACTTCACAACACCTGAACCCACCGGAGTGGTTGCGATTGTCAGTACGGACGAGTCACCACTCCTGTCTATTGTATCACAAATGGCTCCCGTCATTGCTGGAGGAAATACTTGTGTGATTCTGGCGTCCGAAGAAAACCCACTTGTCGTCGTTAGTTTTGGTGAGGTATTGAATTCATCTGATGTTCCCGGCGGAGTCGTGAACATATTGACAGGGTTCAGGAAAGAAATGCTTGATCATCTTACAAAACATATGGATGTAAATGCCGTTTTTAATTCTATCGATGATCAGGAAACGAGGAAACTTATTGACCTGAATGCATCTATAAGTGTAAAACGTGTACATCACTACCCTGTTGATAACTGGTTTGATGAAAAACACGAAAATCCATACCTGATTCTCGAATTTCAGGAAAGCAAAACCACATGGCATCCTGCAGGCGTATAATCAATATGAAAAAACTGATCTTAGGTATTTTATTTTTCCCCTTACTTTTGAGCTGCTCTACCACAGAGTCAGTAACTGAAAAGGATGATGATGCAACCACTGAGCGCTCTCCTTATCTTGAAATTTCTGATGAAGCCGTTGAAGAGTTTGCACTTGAGGAACTGGATGAGTTTGAGCGTACACTTTATCTCAACAGAACCCGTTTAACCGATCGCTTTTCCACTATTCAGCATGATATGCCTGAACTATTCACAAGGGAAGTCGCCATTGAAGAGAGTGAAACGGATCAGTTTGCAGGCTACAGGGTTCAAATCTTATCTACACGGGATGTGATTCATGCTGATACTACTCGTGATAATTTTGTAGCCTGGTCAGATACAACGATGGAGGCCTATAAGCCAAACGCATATGTACATTTTCGTCAGCCATACTACCGGGTACGAACCGGTGATTTTCAAAATCGAGAAAAAGCGATTGAGTTTTCAAGACTCATAAAACAGCAATACCCTGAAGCATGGGTTGTACACGACCGAATAGAACCTCAAAGTGTACCTGCAGATACAACTATATTTCGTTTCAGAGAGATCAATAATAATCTCGATTCAGAATCAGAACAAAGCACACCGGATGGTGATATTCGCTAATATTTCTGCAGATTGTATGATTTATTTATGCTATTCAACTTTAAACATTGAATCTGAATAGCATTACATCTCCGTCCTTTACAGTATACTCTTTACCTTCCTGTCTCATTTTACCGGCTTCTTTTGCTGCTTTTTCTGACTTTAACTCAGCATAGTCGTCAAAGGAGATCGTCTCAGCCCGTATAAATCCTTTCTCAAAATCCGTATGAATAACCCCGGCAGCTTGCGGTGCTTTTGTCCCTTCAGTGATGGTCCAGGCACGTACCTCTTTTGGTCCTGCCGTGAAATAGGTAATGAGTCCCAGATTTTTGTAAGCAGCCTGGATCAAGCGGTCTAATCCGGCAGATTCAACACCAAGTTCTTCCAGAAACATTTCTTTTTCTTCCTCATCCAGCTCTGCAATTTCCGCCTCAATTTTTGCACAAAATGTGACGATCTCGTCATCAAACTGGTCGGCAATTCCCCGAACGGTTTCAACGTACTGATTTCCGCTGTTTAGCTCATCCTCCGCTACGTTACATGCGTATAACACAGGTTTGTCGGATAAAAGTGAAAGGTCGCGATAGGCTTTTCTCTCCTCTGGATCAGCTTCAAAAGTACGGGCACTGTTTCCTTCTCCTAAATGATCTGCCAGTTTTTGAATAACCTCGAGATCAGAAAGTATTTTTTTATCGCCGCTCTTTGATTCTTTTTTTAGCTTTTCCAGTCTCTTTTCTACTGATTCCAGATCTTTTAAAATCAACTCGTCCTCTATGATGTGAATATCTCGCTCCGGATCAACAGACCCTTCAACATGGATGATATCATCATCATCAAAACAACGAACCACATGTACAAGCAGATCCACTTCACGGATATGTGAGAGGAACGCATTCCCTTTCCCTTTCCCTTCAGAGGCACCTTTAACCAATCCGGCGATGTCTACAAACTCAATAGTAGCCGGCACGGTCTCTTTTGGATCGACCAGATTTTTAAGAGTAGAGAGTCGCGCGTCAGGAACTGTAACTAATCCAACATTTGGATCAATTGTACAAAATGGAAAGTTGGCAGACTCAGCACCTGCATTACTCAAGGCGTTAAAAAGTGTGGATTTACCGACGTTTGGTAATCCAACAATACCACATTTTAAATTCATAAATATCAGGCTTAAATATCGAGTGAAGTTTGTTGTATAAATTTTTGATCTGGCAGAATTACGGCGGTCAGTTTTCCATAACCGAGCTTTTCATAAACACAACCGGTATCTATGCCAATCATTTTTTTCTTTTGGATGGGATATGGTCTTGGAGTGTGGCCAAAAACAACCGTTTTCTCCCACGGGGTTTCAAAAGAATCTATATGTTCTCTTCCCCAAAGGAAAAAATCGTGAAATTCATCTGATTCTATACTTTTTTTGATGGGTTGATATGGAGGAACTCCGGCATGGACAAAGAAATAATCTTCTGTATCATAATAGAGCTCAGTATTTCTATAGAACTCTATATGATCTTCAGGCAACTGTTCCACTCCGTCAGCGTCATAAGACTGAAGTGTAGTATCGCCGCCATTGAGAAGCCAGTTGTAATCTCTTTTTGATTGAAGAGAATCAAGGAGCATCTGTTCGTGGTTTCCTCGCAGAAAGATACAATTTCTTTCTTCTTGTGCTTTTAGAAGAAAGTCGACTACCCCTTTCGAGTCAGGACCACGATCAATGTAATCACCAATAAAAATAAACGTAGAATCGGAGTAGGTCTCGAGCTTCTTCCATAGCGCTTTTAACGATTTAGAACACCCATGTATATCTCCTATTGCAATTAGTTGGTCAGACATTAATTAAGAGGATTCAATAAGGCCTCTGCCTTTTTTAGTGATTTTTCCATCTTCTGAGAGCTGATTCAAAACCGCATCTAAAATACCGTTCACAAAGTTACCACTCTTTCTTGTAGAGTACTCTTTGGCTAACTCAATAGATTCATTGATTGTTACTTTAGTAGGGACTTCCTCAAAATGAAGAAATTCCGAAATTGCCATTCTCAGGATTAGTTTATCAAGAGTAGCAAGACGCTCAACCTTCCAATTTTTAATGTGGTTTTGAATAATCTCATCGTATTCATGAGCGTGATCTACGGTAACTAGCAGCAGTTTCTCTGCAAACTTTACTGCATTCGTGTCGTCTGTTAAATCAGCTTTAATGATATTTTTGGTAACATCCTGTGTGCGGCTTTTTCCAATTTCTACAGCATATATTGCTTTTAATGCTGATTCCCGAGCTGCTCTTCTGTTTGACATACATTTGTATAAATTTTCAAAGACTTTAAAAATACAAAGCTTTCCGTTCAGCCGAAAGAAAAGTCAACGATTTCTTTTGCTATTCAAATGTTCTGTATCGTATATTTGAATTCTTGGGTTCATAGCTCAGTTGGTTAGAGCGCATCGTTGACATCGATGAGGTCGGCAGTTCGAATCTGCCTGAACCCACAATTAACCATCCCTCCTTCTCTTAAAACTCTTATTAAACCAATTAAGAAGTTGATTTAATGAGATTTATGCGCTCTTTAAAAGTATTTAAATGCATGAAGATTCACAATGCCCGGCATTTCAGGCATACCTTCATCTGTATTTGTATAGATAAGCGAAATTTACTTCCGGGAAATGTCAGAGACATTATTGTAGGCTGAAGACTGCGAAATAATTAATTTTCTGAGCGTTCCTGAACAAACAGCTCGTTCAAAAGCTTCAGGTTGATGGAGTCACGATATGTAACCGTTCTCTCTCCTTTGATGGCTGTAATCACAAAATGTGCTGTATCAGAGCAGTGAATAATAGTCTCCCAGGTTTGATCACATGCAAATATTTCTGTTGATACAGAATCCGCATGATGTGTTATTTCAAAGGTAACTCTGTGCACATCAGGTGAGGATTGACGGTGTTCCCAATCAACCGATTCTATTAACTCATCAGCTAAAAAGAAGTCAGATGAATCAGCAAGAATTTGATTGAATGCAAGAGAGTCAGGCAGTGAGTTATCTATTAAAAAGTCTGGTGAGTCTGGAGTATATTGAATCATAACTCCTTGTTGAAAACGATTCGGGTTAGACAGGGAGTCTGAGAAGTGTGAGTTACACCCAAAATTAATAATTGATGAAACAATGAGTAGAATCCCCACTGTGCTGGAAAATGTTTTTACCCACTTCATTTTTAGTCCTCTGATTAGAATACCCTTAAAATTAGGACGCTGCCAACTCCTATTCACCGATTTGCAGTATCTCTAACTCTGCATTACTATATCGCTAAATCATGATCGAATGTAATAATTTTAATGGACTCTTACTTAAAAGCACGGCTTATTAGTGGCTTTATTAGAAAATTTTCACGTAGGTATTTCATCTTACTTATCCCATGCTTAATAATTATTAAAGGTCAACAATCAGTGAGATTAATAGACAGGCTTCTTACACCTTATTTCTTGCCAAAAATGCCTTGTATTCTATTAGAGTAGGCTTTAGTTTAATTAAATATATCCATCAACTATAATTTCTATCATGAAGAAAACAGCAATATTAATACTATTCATTTCTGCTCTGTGGATAACAGGGTGTAGCACTGACGATACTACTATGAATGAAAATCCTTTATATACAAAAAGTACACTTCCTTTTGAAGCTCCTGACTTCGATGTCATTGAAAACCGGCATTTCATCCCGGCATTTGAACGTGGAATGGAGGAACAATTAACTGAAATTGACAGCATCGCCACCCAGGAACCTGAACCTACATTTGAAAACACAATTGTTGCGATGGAGATGAGCGGTGATCTTCTCACCCGGGTGCAACGAGTGTTTTACAACCTTACCTCTGCTCATACAAATGATGAGATTCAAAAAATTCAATCTGAATTAGCTCCAAAACTGGCAGCCCACTCGGATAATATCTATCTGAACAGAGAACTATTTGAAAGAGTTGAAATACTCCACCAAAATATTGAGCAACTGGATCTCGATGAAGAGTCAAAAAAACTTCTTTCTGATACCTATCGAGATTTTGTTCGTGCAGGTGCACAATTAACCGATGAGCAACAGTCACGGATGAGAGAGATCAATGAGCGCATATCCTCATTGACAACTGAATTTCAAGAGAAACTTCTTGAAATGACCCGTGAACGGGCCGTAGTCGTTGAAGATGAGGCCATGCTTGACGGATTAAGTAGTGATCGGATTGCATCAGCAAAAGAACTTGCCGAAGAGCGAGGGCTTGAAGACAGTTATTTAATCAACATTTCCAATACAACCCGACATCCCCTTCTCGCTTCCTTAAACAATCGGGAAATGAGGAAACGATTATGGGAGGCATCTGCTTACAGAGGGCTTGGTGAAAATGGTGGAATTGATACTCGTCCGATTGTATTAGAGCTTGCAGAATTAAGAGCTGAACGTGCAAACCTACTGGGCTACGACACCTATGCCAGCTATGCATTAGAGCCACAAACCGGTGAATCGCCTGAACGTGTTCTCGATCTTCTAAAAGATCTCATCCCTCCTGTTATAAGAAACAGTGATGCCGAGGCTGAACTGATTCAGGAATACATGATCCAGGATGGAATTGAAGACGAACTGCAACCGTGGGACTGGGAATACTACGCTGAAAAAGTGAGACAGGAGCAATATAATATCAACGAAAGTGAAGTTAGAAAGTACTTTGAGTTAGATAAAGTACTCAACGACGGAGTGTTTTATACAATGGAAAGACTCTTCGGAATCACATTTGAAGAGAGGTTTGATCTTCCCGTATACCATGAAGATGTTCGGGTTTGGAACGTGATGGATGAAGACGGCTCACAAATCGGTCTATTTTATGGTGACTTTTTTAGTCGTGATTCTAAACGCGGTGGTGCCTGGATGAACTCCTTTGTTGTTCAGTCTCACCTCAAAGAGAAAAAGCCCGTTGTTGTTAATGTTCTCAATATTACGCCACCTGCTGAAGGAGAGCCGGCCCTTGTTAGTTTTAGCAACGTCACGACTCTCTTTCACGAAATGGGTCACGCCGTGCATGGACTGTTTTCTGATGTCACCTACCCTTCTCTGGCGGGTACATCCGTGCCGCGCGATTTTGTGGAGTTTCCTTCTACGTTTCAGGAAGATTGGGCAATACTGCCTGAGGTGCTAGAAAATTATGCTGTTCATCACGAAACCGGAGAGCGGATACCTCAGGAACTCCTCGATAAACTGATTGAGGCCAGAGAGTTTAACCAGGGATTTGATACCTATGAGTATCTTGCCGCCACAGTTTTAGATATGGAATGGCATCTTCTTGATCCATCCGAAATCCCATCGGACGTTCAGGCTTTTGAACAAGCATCACTGGCCAAGTACAATTTGGCAAACCCGGCAATTCCCCCCAGATATAAATCGACTTACTTTTCACACATCTTTTCAGGTGGTTATTCAGCAAACTACTACGCTTATATCTGGAGTGAAATCTTAGCTGCAGATGCTTTTTCATTTATGAGCAATCAGGGAGGATTAACTCGTGAGAACGGTGAACGATTCAGAAATTACATCTTGTCTCAAGGAGGAAGTGATGAAGCAATGGACCTATACAGAGACTATCGCGGCGGTGAACCGGACGTTCAGCACCTTCTTGAAAGACGAGGGCTTGATTAGGCTTAGGTTCTTTACTTTATAAAAATTCCAGCCTCACCTTCTCCGGGTGGGGCTTTTTATTTTTCGAGATCAAATGTGAACTGATATGAGGTTCCGCTTTCTCCATTTACCGTCATATCAGCATCAATTTGGCGACTCAACGTCTTAATCAAAGTTAAGCCCAGCGAAAATTTACCAAGCTTATCAAAATCATCAGGAAGTCCGGCTCCATTATCTTTTACCTGAAGGGATATCTGGTCATTATCTCCCAGTTTCAAGGATATTTGAATTGAAGCTTCATTTTCAAACTCTTCTCCAAAAGCGTGTTTATAGCAATTTGTAAGAATTTCATTCAACATCAATCCGCAAGGTATTGCTTGAGTAATCGTAAATTCAATCTCATCAAGATCTAAACCAAGCGTAATAGGTCGGGAGCTGTTGCGGTGTGATTTATCAATCACATCAACCAACTCGCGAATGTAGCGGGAGAAATCGATACTCGATAATGTCTCATTCTGGTAGAGCTTCTCATGAATCAATGCCATTGTGTTGATGCGCATCTGGCTATCTTTCAGAGCATTCCGAACATCACTGTTTTCAGTGCTGTGCGATTGAAGCTCAAGCAGACCGGTAATTACGGCTAAGTTATTTTTTACCCTGTGGTGAATTTCTGCTAACAGCACCTCTTTTTCCTTTAAAGAGCTTTTTAGATTCGATTCAGCTTCTTTTTGATCAGTGATATCTACATAAATTCCGAAGATGGCAATGGTTTTACCATCAACCTTAACCGGAACACCATAAATAAGTACATCAACGGAGCTGCCATCTTTCTTTCTTCGAACACCTGTCACTTCAAACGTCTCTGTGCTGTTTGACAGCTTTCTTGCAATATCCAGATCCTGAGCTGGCGCTATCAGGTCATCAATATTTACACCTCTGATTTCATCTATATTGTATTCAAAAATTTCTTCAAAGCTCCTGTTCAACATTTGAACTTCATTCTGACTATCCAGCATTGCAATTCCTACAGGAGCATTCTGGAAAAGTTGTCTGAACAACTCCTCATTATGTCGCAACTCTTTCTGCTGAATGTGTTGGGTACTTATATCTCTTGCTATTGCAATTACTGCAGTTCTACCAAAATATTTACCCGGAGTTAATGTAACCTCTATAGGAAATACTTCTCCGTTTTTTCGTACGGCCCACCACTCGAAGCGCTGCCTCTTCCCATTTAAGGAACTACGAATGTACTCATAGGTCTGTTTTTCATCTACCTTTCCGGGAGCTGCAAACATCATTGGATCATTTCCAATCAGTTCTTCCCGGCTATATCCAAAAATCTCCTCTGCCGTTTTGTTTACTTCCGCGAATTTCCCGTTCTCATCATGAATGTAAATTGCGTCACCGATAGAGTTAAACAGATCTCTGTAGCTTTGAATAGACTGATTCAGCTTATTCTGAGCCTCCATCTGTTTGGTTTGATCAATAACCACACCCATGATGGCTAAATGTCCCTTTAGTTCAATTTTTGAACCATAAATTTTGACAAATTTTTGGGAGTCATTTTTAGACTTGGCTCTTACATCAACTTCAAATGAATCAATTTCTGAGTTGTAAAACCTTTCGCGTATTGTTAACAGCTTTGCTACATCATCCCTGTGTATCAGTTCAAGTGGATCAAAGTCATTGAGTAACTCTCCTTTGCTGTATCCGGTAATTTTTGAAAACATCGGGTTTACATAGAGAAGCTTTCCCCTTTGAACCAAATAAACTCCAACAGTAGATGCCTCACTGAGTACTCTGAATCGCTGTTCCGAATCTTTAAGTCTCTCTTCCGCAATTTTACTTTCTGTATCATCCTTAATGAGTGAGAGGATGCTGATCAGCTTTCCACTTTGATCGTAATTGGCTGAGTTATGCCAGTTTGTATAAATTTCGTTTCCATTATCATCTCTAACAACAGAATTGAAGGTAAAGTACGTAGTGTGATGAGCCGCCATTTCCTGAACTTTACTTTCAACAAAGTCTTTCACCTTATCCTCAACAATACCGGATTCAAAAAGTGAATGACCTAAAATGTTTTCAAAGTTCCACCCGAAGATTTCTTCTGCCTTTGGCGACCAATCCCTTATTTTTGCAGCCCTGTCCCACTCTACCGTAGCAAGCGGAAGCTGTTCTTTGTAGGAGTCTATTCTGGGTAGATGATGGAGATTTTTATTTAACTCTGGTATTTCACCTGATATATCATGCAATACACAAAGCTGAATGTTTTTTCCATCTTTCTTCATTTGATGGAATGTTAATTGAACATAGAACGAAGACCCATCTTTACTGTAGTGCTTCCAGATTGCAGGCAGCTTAAACTGTTCATCGTTCGATAACTGGTCAGCTACACCTTCCCGATACTTATCACCAAGGTCTGTGATTTTTTTATTTCTAAATTCTTCCTCGCTAAACTGATACTTTTCTAAACATGCATTGTTAACCTCAAGAATGTCTAAAGTAAAATAGTCATAGATAAGCATGCACTCTTTGTCAAAAAAGCTGCCGGTTGTTGCAAATTTTTGAGCAGTTTTATCCATCACGATGATATTCTTTGCAGTAATATTCTGAATAGAATTTGTAAACCAATTTCATTCAGAGATAACAGTTTAAAGGATTGTCAGGATTTTGTATTTTATGGCGTTCACATGTTAATGAATTAAAGTTTTACCTCACAGACAAAATTTAATGCCAGACAATTTTATTACGCTCACTTTTCCTGACGGTGCGAAAAAAGAGTACAAAAAAGGGATATCAGGATACGAAGTTGCAGAAAGCATTTCTAAAGGATTAGCTCGCAATGCATTAAGTGTAACCGTTAACGGTTCTATACAAGATCTTGACGCTCCTATCACAGAGAACGGGACCATAGAAATTAATACCTGGGAATCTGAAGACGGACAGTATACTTTCTGGCACTCTTCAGCTCACTTGCTCGCAGAGGCAGTTCAGGATCTTTATCCGGAAGCTAAGTTTGGTATTGGTCCGCCAATCGAAAATGGGTTTTACTACGATATCGACTTTGGAGATAAAACGGTTGGATTGGATGATCTTCCCGAGATCGAAGAGAAGATGATTGAGCTTGCACGAAACAAATCAGAATTTAAGCGACGTGAAGTATCTAAAGAAGATGCTCTCTCCTTTTATAAAGAGAAGGGAAATGAGTATAAAGTAGACCTTATTGAAGATCTGGAAGACGGAACAATCACTTTTTACGAACAGGGAGATTTTACGGATCTCTGTAAAGGGCCACATGTTCCCAACACTTCACTGATCAAGGCAGCAAAACTGACCAGCATTTCCGGAGCTTATTGGCGCGGAGATGTAGACAGCAAGCAGCTTACAAGGATTTATGGGATTACTTTTCCAAAGCAAAAGATGCTTAAGGAACACCTCGAGCAGCTTGAAGAAGCGAAAAAACGAGATCACAAAAAGCTGGGCAAAGAGCTTGGCATCTACATGATGGACCGTATGGTTGGCTCAGGCCTTCCAATGTGGCTACCAAACGGCACTCTACTGAGAAGAACCCTGGAAGCCTTTTTGCGTGATGAACAGAAGAAACGCGGTTATAAAGAGGTCATAACTCCTCATATTGCAAATATTGAACTCTACGAAACTTCGGGGCACTACCCTTATTACAAGGATTCACAGTTTGATCCGATGGAAGTTGATGATGAGAAGTATATGCTCAAACCGATGAACTGCCCCCATCATCATCGAATTTATTCAAATGAGCTTCGAAGTTACCGGGATCTACCTCTAAGGCTGGCCGAATTTGGATCAGTTTACAGATACGAACAGAGCGGTGAGTTGAACGGTCTTTCCCGAGTACGTGGGTTTACCCAGGATGATGCACATATTTACTGTACGCACGATCAGCTAAAAGAAGAGATTAAAAACACCATTGAGCTCACTCAATTTGTGTTTAGTACGTTCGGCATGCCGGTCGATATTCGCCTCTCTTTCAGGGACGATAACGATAAAAAGTATGGTGGAAATAATGAATATTGGGAACGTGCACAAAAAGAGATCAGAGAAGTAGCCGATGAAATGGATCTCGACTACAAGATCGCAATTGGCGAGGCTAGTTTTTACGGTCCGAAAATTGATTTTATTATCCGGGATGCTATTGGACGTAAATGGCAACTTGGAACGGTTCAGGTAGATTATGTGATGCCGGAGCGGTTTGATCTTACCTATGTGGGATCCGATAACCAGAAGCACAGACCGGTTATTATCCACAGGGCGCCATTTGGGTCTATGGAAAGGTTTGTTAGTATTTTAATTGAACATTTTGCCGGTGATTTTCCGCTTTGGCTTTCACCTCTTCAAATGAAGGTGTTGCCTATTTCAGAAGATTTCAATGAATATGCCGAGAAGTGTGCTGCAAAATTTGAAAAAGAAGGTGTCCGAGTAGAAACCGATACAAGATCTGAAATGATCGGCGGAAAAATTAGGGATGCAGAAAATGCAAAAATTCCCTATATGTTAATAGTTGGAGCCAAAGAACAAGAAAATGGCACCGTATCCGTAAGGAGACATAAAAAAGGTGATATTGGAACGTTTTCACTTGATGATTTTTTTGACAATGTGATGGAAGAGATAAACTCCAAATCACTTACACCTAATCATAACTAAAAATACAGAGGTTACTTATCGCAAGACCACGACCAACGAGAAGACCACGGAATGATGACCGACCGAGAGTTAACAATGAAATTCGGGCTTCAGAAGTTAGGTTAATTAAACCTGATGAAGATCACGAAATCGTTTCCGTAGAAAAAGCTCTGCAGATTGCCGAGTCTTTCAATATGGACTTAGTAGAAGTCGCACCCAATGCCAAACCACCGGTTTGCAAGGTGATTGACTTTGGTAAGTTTATGTACGAGAAGAAGAAAAAGGAGAAAGAAGCGAAGAAAAAACAGCATACCATCCAGGTAAAAGAGCTGCGCTTCCGTCCTACTACTGATGATCACGATCTGGAGTTTAAAACACGCCACGCAAGGGAGTTTTTAGAAGATGGCGATAAAGTTAAAGCAACAGTTCAATTCAGAGGTCGAGATATGCTCTATACCGAACAAGGTGAAGAGCTATTAAATAATCTCGCTGAAGAGCTTAGTGATATAAGTAAAATTGAATCGAAGCCAACCATGGAAGGCCGAAGAATGATTATGATACTTTCACCTTCAAAAGATTAAAGTTTGGCTTTTATCAGAACTCAAACATTTTTATATTTCTGTTCTTTATAATTTCAGACAATTACGCTAATTATGCCAAAAATGAAATCGAATAGTGGCGCCAAAAAGCGTTTTAAGATTACCGGTTCAGGTAAAATTAAGCGCAAAAAAGCTTATAAGCGTCATATTTTGACAAAGAAAACATCGAAGCGGAAAAATAACCTCGGAAAGGATGCATTAGTAGACAAAGCTGATGAGTCCTCAATCAAGGATATGCTCCCCTACGGTGGCAAGTAAAGTAATTTAATTAAATCAATAACATTTAAACGTTAAGTAAAAATGCCACGATCTAGAAATCTGGTGGCTTCCCGTCGCCGTCGCCGAAAAATATTAAGTAAGGCGAAAGGCTATTGGGGCAGACGCAAAAACGTTTACACCGTTGCCAAAAATGCGGTAGAAAAAGGTCTTCAGTACCAATACCGCGACAGAAAGGTTCGTAAAAGAATGTTTCGTCGGCTTTGGATTACGCGTATAAATGCAGCTGCTCGATTAAACGGAACCACATATGCCAAGTTTATTCACGGCATGAAGCAAAATAACATTGAGATTAATCGAAAAATGTTAGCCGATATCGCAGTTCGCGATCCGGAAACATTCGCTGCTATTGTCAAAGAAGCAGTAAACTAATTGTTATTTCATATTTAAAACCGGCAAATCTTATAAGGTTTGCCGGTTTTTTTTTATCTAATTTTGAAGCTACAATCTATAAACCTCTTCACTGAGACCTTAAGCGTATATCGGCATGATCGACACCATTGAAAAGATCAAAAAAGAGATTCAAAATTTTGCAATAAGCAACGAAGAAGAGCTGGAAGCTTTCCGTTTGGAGTTTCTTTCCAGGAATGGAAAAGTCCAAAAAATGTTCGGCTTGATGGGTAAAGTTCCCAAAGAGGAAAAAGCTCAAGTTGGAAAGGCAATGAACAGCGTTAAAGTTCTCGCTCAACAAAAATTTGATGACGCCCAGCTTAATCTAAAAAAATCTTCACGCAAAGAATTTGGTGCCGCCGATGACATCACTTTACCTGTAGAACCAACTTATAGTGGATCTTACCATCCACTCACTCAGGCACTTAACGAGATGAAGCAGATATTTTTGAGGCTTGGTTTCAATATAGCGGATGGTCCTGAATTGGAAGATGATTTTCACAATTTCACAGCATTGAATTTCCCGCCAGACCATCCTGCACGTGATATGCAGGATACGTTTTTTGTAAGGAAGACAGACGATCAAAGCGAACAAGATCTGGTTTTAAGAACTCACACCTCCCCTGTTCAAATTCGGTTGATGAAAGATCAAGCCCCCCCCTTACGATCTATTATGCCCGGACGTGTTTACAGGAATGAAGCTGTTACTGCAAAATCTTATTTTCAGTTCAATCAGGTGGAAGGACTGTACGTAGACAAAGGTGTGAATATGGGAGAGCTGATCGAAACACTTGTGATGTTTGCTAAACTGATGTATGGCAGCAATGTTAAATATCGGGTCCGTCCCTCCTTCTTTCCATTTACCGAGCCAAGTATTGAAATGGACGTTTGGTGGGAGAATGAAAAAGGTGGACAGTGGCTTGAAATTTTAGGGGCCGGAATGGTAGATCCCAACGTTTTTGAATCGGTTGATGTAGATCCTGAAGTGTACACCGGATTTGCCTTTGGCATGGGTGTAGATAGAATTGCGATGCTTCGCTACGGTATAGATGATATCAGACTGCTGTATGAGAACGACATCCGATTTCTGGAGCAGTTTAAGTCTTAATTATTACAGCTACCTTTCAAACAATTTCTGATTACTTAAAAATATATAGTTTTACTGTATGGACATCTCTTACAACTGGTTAAAACAGTATATCGATATTGATTTAACACCGGAAAACACTGCTGATAAGTTAACACTATCCGGACTGGAAGTAGAAGGCATGGAGCAGATCGGATCCGATTTTGATGGATTTGTAGTCGGTGAAGTTCTTGAAGTAAAATCCCATCCTAATGCAGACAAACTTCAAATCTGTGATGTACATTTAGGTGAAGAAAAAGTTCAAATCATCTGTGGTGCTCCAAATGTTGCAGCCGGCCAAAAGGTGCCGGTAGCCACTGTTGGGGCTACTATGCCGGTGCCAATGGAGGATGGAAGCTATCTGAAGATTAAGAAAGCGAAACTTCGCGGAGAAAAGTCTAATGGCATGATCTGCTCAGAATCTGAGCTTGGGTTAAGTGATGATCACTCCGGTATTATGGTTCTCAATTCTGACTTTAAAGTCGGTACATCGCTTAAAGAAGCTTTAAATGTAGAAAAAGATACCATCATCGAGATCGGACTAACACCCAACCGTCCGGATGCGGCGTGTCACGTAGGAGTCGCACGAGATCTATCAGCATTAACAGGATCACCTCTTAAAAATCCATATAGTGATCTTGCAGCCAAAGAAGGATCCATTGATGATCATATCGACATTTCCATTAAAGATGAAGAGAAGTGCCATCGTTATGTTGGAATGATGATTAAAGGTGTAGAGATTAAAGAGTCTCCTGCATGGCTAAAGCAAAAACTAACAGCAATTGGTCTTCGGCCAAGAAATAACGTGGTAGACATAACAAATTATGTGCTGCACGAAATTGGACAGCCACTCCACGCTTTCGATTATGATAAAATTGCCGGCAAGAAAATTGAAGTAAAAACATTTGACCAAGATATAAAATTTACAACGCTGGATGACATTGAGCGGGATGTACCGAAAGGCTCACTTTTTATCTGCGACGGTAGCGGGCCTGTGGCCATAGCCGGTGTAATGGGCGGCGAAAACAGTGAAGTTTCCGACTCTACTACAAATATTCTGATTGAGAGTGCTTATTTTGAGCCTTCGTCCATAAGAAAAACATCAAAAAGCCTGGCGCTTCAAACAGACAGCTCCTACCGTTTCGAACGAGGTATTGATCCTGAAATTCAGCTCAAAGCGGCACAGCGAGCAGCAGAATTGATCGTGGAGTTGGCAGGTGGTGAAATCGTAGACGGTTACACGGATGTTCACCCCGTCAAATTCGAACAAAAGGAGGTTAAACTTCGATTGTCGAGAATTAATCATGTGTTAGGCACGAATCTCACCCTGAAAGATGCGGAACAAATTTTAACTGACCTGGAGTTTGAAACTACACTTTCAGGGCAAGGGGAACTGAACTGCAAAGTTCCTTCATTCCGACCGGATGTCTCCCGCGAAATTGATTTGATTGAGGAAGTAGGTCGTATCTTCGACTACAACAATATTCCAACACCGACAACTTCGCCGTTTTTTACTCCTGAAACGCTTTCTGAAACGGATGTTTATCACCAAAAAATACGTCAATTTGCCCGTAGTTTAAGCTATAAGGAGATTACAACGAACTCTCTCCTGTCTAAAAATGAGGCCGATGTGTTAGCTGAGGAGAACCTTCAGATAACAACACTTAATCCGGTCTCTCAGGAGAATACGACACTGAGAACCCACCTTTACGGCGGCTTTTTAAAATCGGTACGGTATAATTTAAATCGAAATGCTGAAAATATTCGATTCTTTGAAATTGGCCACGTTTTTAAAAAAGCCGATAATGAGAATAGTACATGGATTGAAGGAGTTCAGGAGCACACAAATCTCTTAATGGGTGTATGTGGTCAAAAGAAAAATGCAGATTGGCTGGGGTCAAATGAATCGTACACAGTTTTTGACATCAAATCGGATCTTGAATCTTTGATGCGGTACTTAAGTATTGATAAACAAATGGTTCGGGAAGCAGAGAATAACTTTATACTTCATTACAGTTTGGATGGAAAAAAAGTAGCAACACTTCATCAAATTGACGAAGAGAAACTGAAAAGTTTTGATGTAGAAAAGGATGTGTTTGTTGCTGAAGTTGATCTCACAACACTTTTTGAACTGGGTGCCGGTCGATCCGATACCACATACTCCCCGGTTGCTAAGTTCCCGTCTTTCGAATTTGATGCAGCTTTTACGGTAGATAAATCTATCCGCGCGGGTGAACTCTCATCTGGAATCCACAATTCTGCGGATGAAACTCTGAAATCCGTTTCAGTATTCGATGTTTATGAAGGGAAAAATATCGGAGAAGAGAAAAAAAGTATTGCATTTCGTCTCACTTTTTTAGATCCTAATAAAACGTTGACAATCAAAGATGTAGAACCGAAAGTTCAAAAAATTGTTCAATCTTTGGAGAACGACTTTGGAGCAAAACTGAGATCTTAAAAAAGCTAACCCTATGGCTGTCAGTGAAATTCAAAAGGAGACTTTTTTCAATCTTCTTGAACAGATTCGTACTGAAGTACAAACTCTGAGAAAAAAAAATAAAGACCTCAGTCGCGATAACCTGAAGCTGAAATCAAAACTTGAAGAGATCCAGAAAGAGCAGACTGATATCTTCTCTTCGATAAGTGAATCAGAGCGAATAGCCATGAGGCACAAAGTTGACGGGTTAATCGAGAAATTGGATAATCATTTAAAGAGTTAGTATGGAGTCCATTAAAGTAAATATTATGGGTAAGCAAATTCCTCTTCGAGTGGAGGAAAGCGAAGTGGAAAATACCCGAAACATTGCTCAATATGTGGATGAAAAATTCAGGCTTTACAGAAATCAGCTGTCCAACCAACCGGACTCTACCGTAATGATTTTAGCCTGTTTGAATATTGCGGAAGAAGTATTTGAACTCCGTTCTAAACTGCAACATCAGGAAGATAAAGAGAGTGAATTGATGGATCACGTAAATAAGAAACTGGAAGATTTTGTAAACGATCTATCATAATTTTTATTTAACAGAATCTTTCATCCTCCTTTCTCGTTCTTATATTAAATAATCTCACTCTTTTCACGATATCTGATGTATAAAGGCGAACGCTTCAACTCTATTTCTCACCTAATCGGTACTATTGCCGCGGTAATCGGTTTCTTTGTTTTAATGTATATAGCCGTCAGACAGGGAGACCCATGGAAGCTTGCGTCGTTTTCGATTTATGGAGTAACGTTGATTATCCTCTATCTGTTTTCAACACTCTATCACAGTTTTAAAGGTCGATGGAAAAAGATCTTTCAAAAATTTGACCACATCGCCATATATCTTCTAATTGCGGGTACCTACACCCCTTTTACATTGGTCACCCTTCCTGATAGTTTAGGCTGGACGTTTTTCGCTGTCATCTGGGGCTTAGCCATGATTGGCATTGTTATAGATTTGCTGCCTCAAAAAGGTCACAGAATTTTACCGTTAGTTATATATCTGTTGATGGGATGGCTTGTGATGCTGGTTATTGAACCGCTAACACAAAATTTACCATCGTTGGGTTTTGAATTCCTAATTGCAGGCGGGATGTTTTACACCATGGGTGTACTCTTTTATGTTCTCGACAGTAAACACAAGCTGGCGCATGGTATCTGGCATCTTTTTGTTTTGGCAGGAAGCGTAAGTCATTTTATTACAGTAGCTTTATTTGTTTGATTGTTGCCTCACAACCATTTGTTATGGTTCTGCCCGCTACTTTCCTTACCTTTCCGCTGATTTTTAATGATTCAATATTTTTAGATGTCCAAAAAACTGAAGATTTTTTTTATTTCTGATATCGTTGGGGAATCTGGTTTAAATTTACTCGAGACCATGTTCCCTCCCATTCGCGACAAATACTCTCCTGATTTTATCATTGCAAACGCTGAAAACTCTCATGAGGGACGCGGGTTAAACCGTTCAATCGTACAGAGACTGTACGATTTGGATGTTGATGTAATTACCGGAGGAAATCATTCATTCGATAAATGGAAAATATTTTCCTACATGAAAACAGATGAAAATCTGTTACGCCCTATGAACTATCCCAAGGGAAACGCCGGATATGGATATGGTATCTATTCCGTTAAAGATTCAAATCTGAAAATTGGAGTATTAAATCTCCAGGGTAGAACCTTCATGCCGCAAATTGATGATCCATTCTCTACCGCAGACTGGGCGTTGGAGAAAATCAAACAGGAAACAGATATCGTCTTTGTTGATTTTCATGCTGAAGCTACTGCAGAAAAACTGGCTTTTGCCTGGGATTTTGACGGAAAAGTGTCTGCCGTAATCGGCACTCATACTCACATCCCCACCAACGATGCGAGAATTCTTCCTAAAGGTACCGGATATCTGACAGATGCCGGTATGACCGGCCCGTTTGATTCTGTTATTGGAATGAATAAGAAAACCTCTATTAACCGATTTCGACTGGGCACCCCGCAACGATATAAAGTAGCCGATAAAGATAATCGCATGTGCGCAGTTTATCTCGAAATCGATCCTGACACGGCCACTTGTTCACTTATTAAACCTGTGATTTTCCCTGAATTTATTAATACATCTACACCATGAGCAGATCTGATTCAATTGTTCTTCAGTGTGAGAATATACATAAGAAATTTAAATCTGAATCCGGAACGGAAGATCTCCACATTCTCAAAGGCGTTGACTTGAGTGTCAGGTCTGCTGAAATGATCTCTATTGTGGGTTCCAGCGGCTGCGGGAAAAGTACTTTACTTCATATCCTTGGAGGACTGGATCACCCAAACGATGGCTCTGTTTACTGGAACGGAAAATCCATTTATGATTACAAAAAAGATAACCTGGCAGATTTAAGAAATAAAAATGTTGGCTTTGTATTTCAATTTCATCACTTGCTTCCCGAGTTTACGGCCGTCGAAAATGTAATGATGCCTGCTCTGATTAAGGGTGTGAATCAGTCAGTAGCAAATGAAAGAGCCGAAAATTTACTTGAACGATTTGGTTTAAAAGATCGAGTTTATCATCGCCCGTCCCAGCTTTCCGGCGGTGAACAGCAGAGGGTTTCGATGGCGAGAGCATTAATGAATAATCCTTCTATCATCTTAGCAGATGAACCGACAGGTAATCTGGATGAGAGGAATACCGAAATTATTCTTGATCTGTTATTTGAACTCAGAGAAACTGAGCAAGTTACCCTTGTTTTAATTACGCACGAAAAAGAGATTGCAAACCGCTGTGATTCCCTTTACTCCCTACATTCCGGCGTGCTTGAAAAAGAAAACTGACCCTACTTAAAACTTGGTATAATGCACAAACAATGATATTTTTGAAAGTCTAAATATCATCCTAAAAATCTACTATAGAAACAGTAATATTACATAAGCAGAATGAGTAAACGACTGAAAAACGAGGAACTGGAACAAGATCTACTGATTGAATACACGTCCAGATTTGTACACTTCTACAATCAAAATAAAGCAGCCGTATTAGGTGGTGGAATCGGTCTTGTACTGGTCATCGGGTTAACCATAGGATATTTTGTGTATTCTTCTCAACAACAAACTCAGGCTGAAAATCTGTTGGGTATTGCAGAACAGGCACTACTGGAAGGAGATTATCAAACTGCTTTAAATGGTAATGAAGATGAGTTTACGCTGGGCTTTGTTCAGATCGCTGAGAATTTTCCTCGAACAGACGCGGGTAACCTTGCCAATTATTATGCCGCTATATCTGAATTTGAGCTTGGCAACCTCGAATCATCCCTGAACTACATTGAAAACTTTAATAAACCCAGTGGAATAATGGGGGTTTCGCCTGCTACTTTTCATGCTACTGTGCTTTTGGAGCTCAATCAATATGAAGAAGCCGCTTCTATGTTTGAGCAAGCTGCAGATTGGGATGAGAATAGTGCAACTACCCCTCTAAACCTTTACGAAGCAGCTCTGGCTTATCAGGAAGCAGGTTCAATACAAGAAGCTAACAGAGTTTTAGATCAAATCTTGCAGGACTACCCTAACAGCCAAACTGCAAGTAAAGCACAGCGCTTAAAAGGGTCTTTGGCAGTCAGAAGCTAAAACCGATTGTTTTAACGAATTCTCAAAAAGAGTGATTCCTATTCGAATCACTCTTTTTTTATGGTGTCCATTTTGGAAATAAAAAACCTCCATGGCTATAAGTCACCGGAGGTTTTTTTAATCAGTCTCATTTGTTAGAAACCATTCTTAGCACGGTAAGATTTAGTAAAACAGTTCAGTCTGGACAGACAAAACCACAGCTTTCCCTGTTATATCTTATTCTTAAAGATTTACATATTCCGACGATACTGGCCGCCTACTTCATAAAGCGCTTGTGATATCTGGCCTAATGAAGCCACTTTCACGGTTTCCATCAATTCCTCGAAGAGGTTCCCGTTTTGCCGGGCAACTTTTTTCAATCGCTCCAATGCTTCGTCAGCTTCATTTCTATTTCGCTCGTGAAATGCCTCAAGGTTGTCGATCTGCTGTTTTTTCTCTTCTTCAGTAGAGCGGATCAAATCAATTTCTCGTTCATCTTCTTCAGAAGTACCTTCACTTTTAAACGTATTTACACCAATAATCGGAAGTTCACCACTATGTTTTTGTGATTCGTAGTAGAGGCTCTCTTCCTGAATCTTTCCACGCTGGTACATACTTTCCATCGCACCTAAAACGCCACCGCGATCCGTGATACGATCAAACTCTTTCAGAATTGCTTCCTCAACTAAATCAGTCAGCTCTTCAATTATATAAGAACCCTGAAGAGGATTTTCGTTTTTTGTCATGCCCATCTCTTTATTGATAATGAGCTGAATGGCCAATGCTCTTCGTACAGAAGCTTCTGTAGGAGTTGTAATTGCCTCATCGTACGCATTGGTGTGTAAAGAATTACAATTATCGTATATCGCCATCAACGCCTGAAGCGTGGTGCGAATGTCATTAAACTGAATTTCCTGGGCATGCAACGAGCGTCCACTGGTTTGTATATGGTATTTCAGCTTCTGAGATCGCTCATTTGCTTCATATTTATTCTTCATAGCAATTGCCCAGATTCTTCTGGCAACACGTCCAATAACGGCATACTCCGGATCCAATCCGTTGCTGAAGAAGAATGAGAGGTTATGAGCAAAATCATCAACATCGAGTCCACGAGAGAGATAATACTCTACATACGTAAATCCGTTGGCCAGCGTAAAAGCAGCCTGTGTAATTGGGTTTGCACCGGCTTCCGCAATATGATAACCGGAAATAGACACGGAATAATAATTTCGAACGCCATGATCCGTAAAGTATTTCTGTATATCACCCATCATTTTCAAGGCAAACTCTGTTGAGAAAATACAGGTATTCTGCGCCTGATCTTCTTTAAGGATATCAGCCTGGACCGTTCCTCTGACAACTTTAAGAGCCTGTTCCTTTATTTTCCGATACGTTTCATCATCAATTAGCTGATCACCTGATATACCTAATGTACCCAGACCAAAACCATCACTGTTTGCGGGTAGTTCTCCCGAATAATTCGGTGCAGGAAGTTTCTTTTGATTAAAAATCGACTCAATTTTCTTTTTGGCTTCTTCCCATTTGCCATTTTCCTTTAGATACCTCTCAACTTCCTGATCAATAGCCGTGTTCATAAACATTGCCAGAATCATCGGTGCAGGACCGTTGATCGTCATCGATACCGACGTTGTCGGGGCTGTCAATTCAAACCCTGAATAGAGCTTTTTCATATCATCCAGCGTGCATATACTCACACCGGAATTACCAATTTTACCGTAAATATCGGGGCGATATGCCGGGTCTTCCCCGTAAAGCGTAACCGAATCAAAAGCTGTTGAAAGCCGTGCGGCCGGCATCCCCTCACTCACGTAGTGAAAACGTTTATTGGTGCGCTCAGGAGTACCTTCACCGGCAAACATACGCGTTGGGTCCTCTCCTTCTCTTTTAAAAGGAAATACGCCGGCTGTAAACGGAAAATAGCCGGGAAGATTTTCTTTTAGAGCGAACTTGAGCCGATCCCCAAGGTTTTTGGTTTTTGGCATAGAAATCCGCGGAATCTTCGTGCCGCTGAGTGATGTTCTGAAAAGTTTATTCTCAAACGTTTTATTTCTGATTTTTACTTCAAACGTCTCTTGCCGATACTGATCAAACAGGTCGTCCCAGCCATCAAGGATTCTCTTTGGAAGCGGATCGAGTTTCACCGACCAATGCTCTTCCATCTCCTCCATTTTTGAGATCATCAACTCTTTCTCATCCGGATTCCAGTTCTTCACCTGTTCGATGGTACCTTGAACCTGGTCGAGTTTAGAGGCAATTTCAATCTGTTCTTCCGTCCATTGATGATAATTCTCAATCGTTTCTGTGATTTCTGATAGATAGCGCTGTCGCTTACCCGGAATGACCGCCTGTGTATGAAGATCTTCAGCGGGTTCACTATTTGTATACAGCTCCGGAGTCCATCCAAGTTCAAAATGATGGTTTATTCTATTCACAATTGCGGAAAAGAGCCGGTGAACACCATCATCATTAAATTGAGCGGCAATGGTAGGATATACAGGCATCTCTTTTGGATCTGTGTGAAACTCTCCCCTGTTACGTTGAATCTGTTTTCTGATATCACGCAGGGCGTCCAATGATCCTTTCTTCTCAAATTTATTCAATACTACAATTTCAGCCAGATCAAGCATATTGATCTTTTCAAGCTGGGTAGCCGCACCATATTCGTGAGTCATTACATAAATTGGAATATCACAAATATCCACAATTTCAGTACCACTCTGCCCAATACCACTTGTTTCCACAATAATCATGTCGAAACCGGCAGCTTTGTAAATTTCAATCGCACCCTTTACGGAGTCACTAATCGCTTTATTTGAAGCACGAGTAGCCATGCTCCTCATATATACCCGCGGTGTATCGATACTGTTCATTCGAATTCGATCACCTAAAAGAGCACCTCCGGTTCGCAATTTAGAAGGGTCAATTGAAATCACCCCGATGTTTATTTCCTTAAACTCTGTTATAAACCGGCGAATAATCTCATCCGTAAGTGAGCTTTTTCCCGCTCCACCGGTACCCGTAATTCCAAGTACAGGAATCGATTTATCTGATTGATCTACACTTTTTCCAGATAGTTTTAATCCGGTTTCATCAAACGAAGCAATACTGTTTTTTTGATTCTCCAACGCCGAAATTGTACGCGCAATAGAGTTCGTGTCTTGCTTCTTAACGCCGGCCGGATCCACAGGGGCAACTTCAGCTGTGTCAAAGTCACACTGTTCCATCATGTGGTTAATCATTCCCTGAAGTCCCATCGTGCT
Source organism: uncultured Rhodohalobacter sp. (assembly GCA_964401805.1). GTDB lineage: Bacteria > Bacteroidota > Rhodothermia > Balneolales > Balneolaceae > Rhodohalobacter. The sequence goes on along the minus strand of CAYNZY010000003.1, from coordinate 49,939 downwards.
ACCGTCATCCACAGAAAAAATTCGGGTCACACCATACTCGTGAAGTTCTTTAATTTCGCGGTCTACAATTACACCGCCACCGCCACCAAATACTTTGATATGTGAAGCATTGTTTTCCTCCAATAGGTCAACCATGTACTTGAAATACTCCATATGACCGCCTTGATAAGAACTGATGGCAATTCCCTGGGCATCTTCCTGAATGGCACAATTTACAATTTCGTGAACCGAACGGTTATGCCCAAGATGAATCACTTCAGCACCTGTACCCTGTAAAATACGGCGCATGATGTTAATACTCGCGTCATGACCATCAAAAAGACTTGCCGCTGTTACAAACCGTATTTTATGTTTTGCAGTGTATTTTTCCGGTGTATTTGTTCCGTTGGATGCAGGTTTATTTGAGGTTGAGCCCTTTTTTGTAGCAATACTTTCTGACATAAATACAAAGTCTGTTGTTATATATTCTAAAACTTGGAAGCGTTTTCAAAGATAGGCATTTTGTAGGAAAAAATAGAGCTTCTGAGATGAGTTTAACAAGAGATAACGTCAAGTATTTAGAAGTCTATACTATAACTGACTAAAAGCAAAAACCCTCCAGAGTTTACTGCTCATGAAGGGTTTTTAATAGATATTGACAGTGAGTTAGCGAAGCGTTTGCAGCACGGCACGATTGAACTCATCCGGTTTTTCAATCATAATCATATGACCGGCATCATCAATTTCGATAAGTGTGCTATTGGGAATTAGCTTATCTCCTCTTTCAAAAACAGAAGATGGAAATCCCGGATTCAGATATCGGTTGGGAATCAAACCATCATATTTTCCATAAATAATAGTAGTTGGAATAGACAGGTCCGTCAGAAAATCAGCTGTTGGTTCATCAATCATAGCTTCAATTGATTGCATTACGGTATAGGCAAATTCACGCATTTCCGGCTTATCTTTTGCCATTCGAACACGCTCTTCAACCATCCATTCCCAATCGGGACTCCAACTGTAAAAATTAATGGAAAGGTTTGCCCTAACCTGAGGTTCAGTCGCTTTTACTGTTCCTTCCATCGTAAGTGCGTTTGACAACCATTCACCTTCACCGCGATCAAACTTCTCAATCCCTGCCGGTGCTGCCAAGATAAGCTGGTCAATCACGTCAGGATAATTCAAAGCAAGTGTGATACCGATCTGACCGCCCATCGAGTGCCCTAGGTAGGCTACATTCTCAAGAGATAATTCATCAATCAGATCCACAATCTCTTTTGCATAGAAGTTCATCCCGTATGGATAATCTCCTTTATCTGATTTTCCATAGCCGGGTAAATCCACAACAATTACTCGATAATCTTGCGAAAACTGATCGATATTGTATCTCCAGAAACCGGCATTACTAGCCAGTCCATGCACTAAAAGCAATGTTTGATCACCTGACCCTTCATCAATGTATGCGATTGAGGGATCTGAGTCCGTAAACTGAACATCATAGCCATAATCGATCTCCTCAAAAAGAAGTGGATCGCTATCGGCATATCTTATACCTGAGCAGCCGGCAATAATTAGTGCCGCGAACAGTACTGAGCTAATTGAATAAAATCGTTTCATAATAAACCCTCTTTTAATTAAACATTAACCAACTCAGTGATGTAAATACCACCCAGGGATCTCTGGGGCTTTCACCTTGAAATGTAGAAGCCGGTGCATCATAAAAATCTCCGGTAAAAGCATAACCGGCATTTAGCCCAATAGTCAGAAACACTTTTAAATCGTATTTCAACTCGGCATTGATTTCTGTTCCTATATGATTTCCACCACCGTCCAGCGTATAGTTACTGAAAGCTACGGCTCCTCCTACCTTTGCTCTAAACTTATGCGGTACAATATCTTTCATAAAATTGACTGTTCCACCTACTACGCCCAGTCCCATATTCGATATGTCGTGAACCATAGAGTAATAACGGCTGACAACCTGTGGATCAGGGAAAAGCAATAATGAGCGATGAGCACTATAAATGCCTACTGGTGAACCCCAAACGTTTCCGGTATACACACTATTTATTGTGCCATTGGATACTCCATCCCCGTCTCCTGTGGTAAAGATAGCTTCTGCCCAGATTTTATCGTTATTCGTCATACCGTATCGATAAGACATCGAAACATTTGAGGACAAACCAAACATATCCACGTTATCCAGATCCGAATTATCCGGACTGACAATTCCCAGGTTAGCTATCACGTAAGCATCAAATTGAAATGATCCATGAATAAAATTACGGTTCCAATTCATGTTAGAGCCCAGCCATGCAATATCTGCTTTGTATCTCTGGTTTGTTCCCGGAAATTGAATTCGGGGTGCGCCGTTATATTCGGCAAGAGCACTGGTTAGGCCCTGTCCAAGTATCGAAATCCCTCCGGCCCCTTCTGCAGTATCTCGCAGATACCACGCACTGAACCCAAGTTCGAGTTTACGATGCGGGCGAGTCATGATATCCGCCATGGTAATGAAAACATCCTGGTCTCGACTAACCTGATTCTCCCAAAGTTGATAGAATCCAAGGCGTGCATTAATGGCCTGATGAGGCCGGGCAAACCAGCTTACCCCCGTGGCCTGTGTTCCCCAGAAAGAGAGCTTATAACCTGTATTCTGAAAAAGATCCAAAGCTTGAATATTAGGATCGTAAGGACTGTCAAAAATACGCTGCATACCAATTACCAGATTCCACCAGCTATCTTTTGGCCTTAAATCCACATTTGCCATCAAAGTCTGTAAGTTTACTTGCCCACCGCTAAGGCCTCCACCGCGGTTGTTACCCACCCCGTAAGATTGATCTCCCCAGGTATAGTCGATCTTAAAAAGCCCCCGAAACGTAGCATAGCCATCCAATATGTTAGGCTTATAAATAAACAAAGGAACAAATCGCTGTTCTGTGTAAAAAGCAGTTCGATCTACGGTTTCGGTCGAGTTTCGGCCAAACATCCGGCCGATAACCTGCCCCTGTAACACGTCATTCGTCGGGGTAACATTCGATAAAGTGGTTCTCAAAAATGAGTAGCCGATAAATTGAAGCTGACGCGGTAACGGATCACTCAGACGCTCTTTTTCTGCAAGTTCCTGCTCAGTTTTTGATAAATTCTGTTCATTAGTATCACGATCTCTCATTTGTGCATGAGCTGTCGCCAACGAAAGCAGCAGAATGGTTAATATTATTTTTTTCATGTCATTAGGGTTTCGGAATGTTTTTGTTGAACATCAGTTTGATTTGATACAGCTATCAGAATCAGTCCCATTTAAAAAATGCACGGATGGTTTTGACTCATCCGTGCTTTTACATTCTATTGTCTTACAAATGTTTGAACCCAAAAAGTACCGGTTTGCTCGCCACCGACTACCGTACTTCCAAAGCCGCCTTCAACAGTTGGCGCAGTTGCCCCGATATCCGGGTCCGTCTGAATGACTTCATAGGTCATGGTATTTCCATCGATCTCAAAGACACCTTCTGAGACAACGGATACGGGCTGAGCTTGTTCAAGTCTAATGGATCTGATTCCGGATGCGGTCTCTTCACCGGTTTCATAGGTTCCAGTGAAGGTCACTTCCGAGCCACTATCGTCCACTGAAACCACCACATATGAGTTATCCTCATTAAATGCTGCAGTAATGCTTTCGGTATTTGCAAGATTCTGCAGACCGATTGCTACATTTTCACCTTCGGAAAGCCAATCTCCGACAATTGGATCTACCGGATCAATGTCGTCATTAGATGTGCTGGAGCCGCAAGCGTAACCCAATAGGGCCAGACCTGCTACCATAAGTATTATTGTTAATCGTTTCATTTTATTCACCTTGGTTCTAAGTTGTGTTTATTGTTGTTTTGATGGTAATAAGATGGATATTCCCTCGGCCACCAGTTCTCGATTCTGATTGGTACAGCCTGTTCGGAAAATCACACGGTTTTTTTCGGTTATAATCTCTTTCACTTCTGCAAATGCGGTTACCGAATCTCCGATGTATACCGGTTTCAGGTACCTCAGTTCTTGAGATGCATAAAGCGCTCCGGGACCCGGCAGCTTCATTCCTAAAACAGCCGAGATCAGGCCAGTTATCATTGCTCCATGTACTACCGGTCTGCCAAACATCGTGCCTTTGGCATATTCCTCATCCAAATGAAGCGGATTCTTATCTCCGGTTAATTCCGCAAATTGAATAACATCCTGCTCAGAGATCATTTTTGAATATTCTGCTTTCTCGCCAACACTCAGATTGTGAATAGTTTTGAGTTTCATGACTCCTCCGCGTCTCTGAGTTTTCGTTTCAATATTTTTCCACTGTCGCTCTTTGGAAGCTCATCTAAAAACTCGTAATGCTTGGGTACTTTATATTTGGCCAGATTGTTGTAACCCCACTCCATTAATTCTTCCGGTGTGGCACTCTCGCCTTTTTCCAGAACGATAAATGCTTTTCCGCTCTCACCCCATTTTTTGTCCGGCACTCCAATGACAGCAATATCCCATACAGCCGGATGTTTTCTGAAAGTATGCTCCACTTCGGCCGGATACACATTTTCAGCTCCGCTTATGAACATCTCTTTTTTCCGATCAATCACGTAGAAATACCCCTCTTCATCAACGCGGACAATATCTCCGGTATGAACCCACCCATCAACGACCGTCTTTTCCGTTTCTTCCGGGTTCTTCCAATACTCCTTCATTCGAACCGGTCCCCTCAGGATCAACTCCCCCGGTTCACCTTGTGGCACATCATTGTGATTGTCATCTACAACCCGGGTCTCTATGTAGAAATTTGGAAATCCTATGGAGCCAATTTTACGAATAGAATCCTCTTCATTCAGAGAGAATACATTAGGACCAAATTCAGTTAACCCATAACCCTGACGTACAGGAACCCCTTTCTCCTGCCATACTTCAATCAAGTTTACCGGCATGGGCTCTCCACCTACAATCGCATACCGTACCGATTCCAGCGAACTGCTTTTAAAAGAGTCGGTTTGGTACATCATATCCATCATGGTTGGAACACCGAAAAGAATGGTTACCTGCTCTTCATCACACAGTTGAAGTATTTTATCAGCATCAAACTTTTTCATCAAAAGCACCGTTGCTCCGCGATGCATCATCGGTGTTGTTAATACGTTCCACCCACCCGTATGGAAAAACGGAGCAAACGTAATCGTTACATCATTCTGTGTCAGATTGAGCCTAAGGCCTGTATTTATTGAATTCCAAAAAAGCATTTTATTGGTAATCACGGCTCCTTTCGGTTTTCCCGTTGTGCCGGATGTATAGAGAATCATACATGGATCCTGAAACTCTCCAACATGGTCAATCTCTGTTGGTTTATCTCCTGTTTTAAAGAGTCTGCTCAAACCATCTTCACCGTCAAATGGAATTGTTAATTCCGGTTTATTCTCAATTTTTTCAACAGTATCAGAAAATGCTATTTCATAAATCAGTACTTTTGCCTCAGTATCAATTAACTGGTAGGAGATTTCAGGTGCAGCCAGGCGATAATTGAGTGGCAGCATAATTGCACCCAATTTCTGAATTGCGTAGAAGAGTATCACATATTCAATACTGTTGATTGAAAGAATGGCTACTCTGTCGCCTTTTTGAACTCCATAATTGTCTCTCAACATCCCTGCAGCACGGTTCACACAGGCATTTAGTCCGCTGTAGCTTAGTTCTTCACCGTTCTCTACACTCTTAAGTGCTGTTTTGTTCGGAGCATAGAGAGCCCATCGCTTAATCCAATCAGTCTCAATGGTTTTTTCTGAATTTTTCATGATATCACCTTTTCCAAATGGTTCATAAAATGCTTTAAAAACGTTTCCGGCTTCTCAATAAAAGGAGTATGCCCGGTATCTCTCATTTCAACTTCTGTAAACTTGCCACCTTTATTTTGATACTCATCAAGTACTGACCGAGTCTGAGTCACCATTGGTTGCGATGGGAATTCATCTCTTCCGGGATAGCCCGGTATTAGTCCTGATACCCCCAACGTTCCCATGTCAAATAGTGATTGATCCGACACAATTCTATCCTCAGAGCCCCTGATCCACAAGATTGAAGGCTTTACTTTAGACTCTATAATTTTTGTTGCCAAACCGCGTAAATATTTTGGTGAGGCTGCGTTGACAGGGCCAAATTCTCCCGGAGCTACAAACGGCCAATTCTCAGATGAAACAGAATCACCGGGATATCTTTGATCGCCAATCTTCATCTCAAGCAGGCCTTCCAGTAATTCTTCCTCATTTTCGGGCCGAAATTGCGGATTCCAATAAAAGCTGTTCATCACTGACCTGGGACTCGCATTAGGATCATCATCTGTACGATCCTGCAACTTTATTCTTTTGGCAAACTCAGGGTTGGCAACTCCGGCTCCGGTACCTGCAAAATCTTCCATGATTGGCTCCCCACTTTCCCCTTTCGTTCCTCCAAAACCGTATGGAGAGACCGGATTTACAAGAGTAGCTGTAATAATTCTTTCGCTGTAATTGGCAAGTAAACCATACACAACTCCACCTCCCATGCTGTGCCCAATAACGTGAAACTGATCGATGTCCAATTCATCCATCAAGCCTATGATATCCTCCGTTTGGTCCATAAACCCGCGTGTTGCGTCAATCAGTTTATCTTCTGTCTTTCCGTAACCTCTAAGATCAGGTGCAACTAAACAGAACTGTTTTGAGATTCTTTCCATCAACCCTTTCCAGAATATGGATGAGGAAGCATTACCATGAATAAAGAGAATCACATCTCCACCCTGTTCACCTGAGCGCTCAAGTGCATGAATGTTCAACCGTTTCGTTTGATGATATGTCGATCTTATCCCGTTCATTTGCCCTTCACCTGATCTTTAGGGGTCGGAACATCATCTACTGTTTTGATCGATTTGCCTTCTACAAATGATATCATCAACACAGTGAGTACTGAAAGTGTAATGGCTACGGCTGCTGCAACACCCGGATTTTCTCCTGTAGATTGTGTGAACGGAACCGGCAGCATTGCATAGTACATTGTAAAATGAACTACTACTGCCACAATTGACGCAGAGAAAACAGCTTTTAAGCTCACATTTTTAAAAAACATCCCAAACATGATGGGAACAAATGCAGCCGAGAAGTAGGCATAAACCCCATTTTGTGCAAAAATCCCGACGCTCAGCTTAGGATTTACAATTTGATCCCATGAGATGATAATGGTTGCCAGCGCCATCAATGCAATGACCACCTTATTGATTGCCACGGACCGATTATTTTCTCCATTCATTCCAAGCCAATTACCGGCTAAAGGCTGAAGAATATCTTTTGTCACTGTAGTGGATAGCGTTTGTATCAAACTTTCAAGTGTTGATAGACCGGCTGAGATAAGCCCCATTACAACAATCAAACCAACAAAAACAGGAAATTCTCTGACTACGTATGCCGATACGAGATCGTCCATGGCAAGTGCTTCTCCTGCTATCGTCAGGTCAGGAAAACTCAGCCGGATATAGAGCCCGACAGATACCACAGAGAAGAAAATTAATTGGGTTATGATCCCCGTTGTTAAATACTTGTTTACATCATCATCACTTTTCAAAAGAAGAGATTTTGTGATGATATGTGGTTGGCAAATAATGGCAATTCCCACAATAAACTGAGCCACAAAAATCTCAAAATAGTCCCGGAACAGAAAACTATCGTCATTTGTGGTTGACACCAGTTTAGGATCGATTGCCGACAGTTTATCCATAAATGCGTGTACTCCGTTGCTGAAGTGCTCATAACCCGACCCCAGCAGGATAAAAGCCACAATCAACATCAGTACGGCTTGAATGGCATTGGTATAGACCATTGAGTTGGCTCCACCAAACATCATATATCCGAAAACAAATACTACAATCCCGATTAGGGTATAGAATTCAGGAATATTAAGGGTACTGGCAAGAACTTTGGTAATACCCACGCTAATCAACACGATAAATGTGATCAACAGTAAGGAGAGAAAACCGAAAAAGATCCCAAATTTTTTGCTTTTATATCGCGTCTCCATCCACTGAGCCATGGTGAGCGCTTTTACCAATTTTCCATGCTTGCGAAAGCCCTTCGTCAAAACAATCAGTGAAAGCATTGCCGCCAGCGGTAGCGCAATCGCCATTGATAGGATTCCGCTAATTCCATAGAGAGCAATAAATCCCGGATTAATAATAAACGTAGCGGCACTGGTAATGGAGGCGGCAAGCGAAAGCCCGACAGCATATGGCGAAAACATGATGCTTCCCAATGCGTAGTCGTCAATATCCTTGACGTTTTTCGCACCCCGGATCACAAAATAGAGTATAACCACAGAGTATACTGCTATCAGGATCCACCCTGCTGTTACCATAAGTTCAGATGCCAGTTCCATTATCTTAGCTCATCTTCGTTTATATTTCAGTTACCACCTAAAAGCATTGCAAGCAAAGGTGAGACCACCGCCTGACCCCATCATTACAATGATATCCCCTTTATTCAGCTCACTGTTTTTGACTGAGATATCCATCGCCATACCGATTGCTGCCGAACCGGTGTAACCATATTTGCTCATAATTGTGGTTGCAGTGTTTCTTGGCAGATCCAGGTTGTCCATCGTCTCCCAAATCTGGTTGATATTGATTTGGGTCATATAGGCCCGTTTAATCTCACTGACATCAAATCCGCCGCGCTCAGCTACCGTTTTGATCATGTCGGTCCACATGATTGGGTTAAGCTCTTTTGGAAATTTTTTGGCAAAAACCAGCTTGTCCATGTTTGTTTTCAAACTCTCTTCATCCACAGGATGAGCGGAACCACCATGATAAATCCCCATGTAATCATTGTATTCACCGCGAGTTCTCATGTCTGATGACAGATGCCCTGATTCTTTGGAATTGGTTGATTGCAGAACAGCAGCTGAGGCGCCATCAGCAAAAAGTGTCACCGTTTTTTTGTCATCCAGGTTGAGGTAACGGCTCATGCCATAAGCCCCAATCACAACGGCGTAGTTATAATGCTGATCTGCCTTGATAAAATTGACGGCTGTTTCTGTGGCGGCTACAAATCCTGCACAAGCGGTATTGATGTCAAAACTGGCGGCATTCTTCAGTCCTGCTTCATGGCAGACTACCGAGGCCGTTGATGGAGAAATAAACTCGGGAGTATCCGTTGAGATAACCAAAAGATCAACGTCTTCCGCCCTAATACCGGCCACTTTTAACGCTCGCTCTGTAGCAAGTACACAGAAATCACTCAGCTTTTCACCGTCACTCATCCAGCGGCGCTCTTTAATCGTCAAATTTTCTTGGAGCCAGGTATCAACATCTTCCCCAAGGCGATCATTAAACCACTGATTGGGTACTACCCGATCGGGCACGGCCATTCCTGTACCTATTATCCGGGCATTTCTCATGAGATGATTCCTCCGTCTACACTAATTACGGTTCCGGTAATAAAAGCAGCCTTTTCAGATGCAAGGAATGTATAAGCATTGGCGATATCTTCCGGTTTGCCCATTCTGCCCAGTGGTGTTTTAGATACCATATGTTCGATCACGTTTTCCGGCATCTTTTGCACCATCTCAGTGGCGATGAATCCGGGAGCAACGGCATTCACACGTATTCCTTTCGGTCCCAACTCTCTTGCCCAGGTTTTCGTCATCCCAATAACACCTGATTTCGTGGCTACATAATTTGTCTGGCCAAAATTACCATATAGTCCTACTACAGAACTGGCATTAAGAATTACGCCGCTTTCTGCTTCCAGCATGTGATTTACGGCCTGACGGGTACAGTTAAACACGCCTGTTAAATTCACGTCAATAACCTTTTGCCAGGTCTCCGGATCCATTTTTTTCAGGGTTTTATCCATGGTAATTCCGGCGTTATTAATTAAAACATCAATCTTACCGTAGCTATCAATAATCTCCTGAATTCCCTTTCCAACCTCTTCAAAGTTGGTTACATCCACCTTTCTAAAAAGTGAGGGTACATCATCTTCTTGTAATTCACTTAAAAACTCTTTTCCGGCTTCTACATTCAGATCCCAGATAACGATTGACCCACCAAGTTCGGCAAAAGCCTTTGCGGTTGATTTTCCTATCCCGGCCGCTCCACCAGTGATTAGTATAACTTTGTCTTTAAATTCCATAGTATTTTATTTGTTTGAAATTTTTCAAATGTTTATCTCAAAAAAATCGCTTTATTTACAGATTCGCTATTTAAAGCTGAGGTGTCTTTTTTAATTCCGGTTTGATCGTTTCCCTCCAGGACTTCAAAAACTTTCTATTGTACTCATCCATCAGTTTATAAAACTGATTCATTTCATCCATTCGGTTTTTAATATGTTCAGCCTGCTCATCTTTCAACTTAAATTCTTTGATGAGATTACTGAAGTGTGCCCCCATCTCCATGTTTTTCCTCATGGAAGCAGCATAATTTTCAAATGCCTGGCCAAAGATATCAGGTGAGGCTCGATAAAAATCCTTTCGTTCACCCGGTATCCAAACCTTCTCAATTAAATTGTGGTCTTTTAATTTTCTGGAGATTTGGGATATCGGACCTTTACTCATCTGAAGTTTATCAGATATCTGGTCGAGTGAAAGCGGTTCCGGGGAAGCAATCAATAAAGCAACAATCTTGCCCATTAATGAACTGTATCCTTGCTTAGCGTACGCTTCTGAATAAGCGTTAATAAGCTGTTGTATCAGATCGTCCTTATTCACTTTCGCCTCACATCATTTGTTATATTTGATATATTTCAAATTATACGAAAACGATATACAGCGCAACTTTTATTTGTTAGAAATTCAGGACGATAATAGAAGTGAAATTTTATACTCTTGATATTATTTGATTTATCCAGAATCTAAGAGGTTTGAATTTGTAGGCAGCAATCCATGCCATCCTTGCAAAAATGGGTCAGAAAAATATTTTATAGCCTACAACGATTAAAAACTTACGTCTGACTTCAGATATGATCTTTTTGATTATTCTGATTTCCCTCGCTATTCAAATAACTAATCGTTCTTTGCGGAAATGGAATAACGACTCCCTCTTTATCAAATCTCTTTTTAATACTTTCTGTAACGTCGCACTGCAGTACAAATGCATCCTGAGCATTCTCGGCCCAGGCCCATCCGCGAATCATAACTGAGGAGTCCAGCAGACTCAACACTCTGACTGAAACGCGGGGAATATCATTTTCCAGATCTTCCGGAGTTCGTACATCAATACTTAGTGAATGACTTTCAATCTCTTCACCAATAATCTTTTTTGCCAGATCAATATCAGAGCCATAACTAATTCCAACATCGATAAAACGGCACATTTTGGAGTCATTAAAATTGGAGTTAATCAAAACCTCATTACTGATAACAGAGTTTGGAATGATGATTCGCTGATTCTCAAAGTTACGGATTACGGTATGGCGCAGACTGATATCTTCCACTATCCCTCGTAAATCGGTTCTAAGGGTAATTCTGTCATTAATTACATAGGGTTTGTAGATCACAATAAATAGACCGCTAATAATATTTCCTAAGGCTTGCTGAGAAGCAAAACCAACTGCTATTGCCAAAATTCCGGCCCCGGCCACCATCGATTGTGCAACATGTTCAAGAGCCGGTATTCTCCATATAGCCAGACCAAAGCCCACTACGTAGATGATGGTTGATAGAGAATGCTCAAGAAATTTATAGTTTGTCAGATCTTCATCTTCAGTTACTTTGGTACCTATAAATTTTTTAAATAAGCGCTTCGAAACTCTTGCCAATATGATAGTTGCAATAATTATTAATACAACTGTAATGGGTATTTGATATTGAATAAACAGATCTGATAGCATATTAAGAATCATTATTTGTGGTGTCTTCTATAGAATTTTCAGTTTCCATTTCCGGGATTTCAGGCAGATCTTCTGAATCTGATTCTAAGTTTGGAAATATTATTTCTGTTTCTGAAGTAAATCCTTCTCTTACAGGAATGGATCGCTGAACAGCATAGGGTTCAGGTTTTCGATACGGCTGAAGATTCCCGGCGTCCCATAGACTATTCTCATTTTCATCCTGATAGATTATTGCACGGTAATTCAATGGTGGAAGATTTTCAATTTCAATCATTGACCCGGTAAATGTAGTATCAACAACAATGCTCCTGTCCATATCTTGAACCTTAAGACGCAGAGGCAGCTCATTCCGGGCGTTCACAATCGTAAATTCGATACTTCCCAATTGATTTCTCTGCCAGATTTCTGGACTGATTCTCAAATATTCCGATTCCCACGGATCCCATACTCTGACCTCATATCGGAGACCGCTTTCCCAAATGCTGTCCTTCGGCGAAATTCGCAGAATGTGACGTTCAATTTCAAAATTTGGCCAATCTTCAAACATTTGATCCCCTTCAAATACCAATAGTGAATCGGAAACTGACTCGTCATCAATAAATTTCGAATAGGTTATTTCAAGCGATTCATCAGGGAACAAGCCATTTTCTGAATTGTGAGAAATGGGCCGCAAGGCGGTGGTATCCGGTTCCGAAGATCCTACAAAAGGATCTATATTGACTTCTAAAGGGTTGCCTGCTAAATCATAAAAATCGTTAGGCTGCACAGAGAAAAACTCTCCTTCCTGCAGAGGCTCTTCAGATTCAGCAAAAAACACAGTAGGGTCTGACTCTTGATTATATAGTGGGAATGCTGTTGTGAAACTGTTTCCAAGAGTATCCAATACTGAAATAGTTGCGCCTGTTTCCCACTCAACCTCTTCACTATTTCTGATTCTCAATCTCCGCTCAGACAGTAGCCCTACTCCTTCCAGAACCGGTGCAACGGTATCAGGCATTGAAACAAATAAAGTTCCCAAGTCAAATTCACCGTTTTGCTCCAGATCGAACTTTTCCAAAGAAAAGGGTTGCGCAGCTTCCCGCTGTTGTTCCCAAATACGATTCCGATTCACATCATTTACCCAAATTGCCCTGTATTGCCCCTCACTCAGATAACCAAAATTCACAACACCGGCTGTATCACTTTCTGCAATATAATTGGCTCGTGATGAGAAATCTACAGGTTCACGATATAAAAAGACTCTTCTGCCGCTTTCTCCGGCTCCGGTTTCAGAGTCTAAAATTTTTGCCGTCACGGTACCTTCGTCCAGTACGTCCCCCGTTGAAAGCGCAAGATCAAATGAACTTGTCATTTTATTTCTTTGGGTATCCGTCACATCCAGGCCCAGCTTTATTACCAAGGTAGTGTTCTCCGGAAGATCCTGCTCAAAAGATATTATCGCTGTTTTTCTACTAAAATTGACCTCAAACGGGATAGCCAGATCCGGTTCAATGCTAACATTTTGTCGAACCGAGCTTCTGTCTACAAATTGATCGAACGTAATCCGCACCTCATCACCCGAAAAGTTAGTAGTTCCCACCTCAGGTTCTGTTTCTACAACTTCAGGACCTTGTCTGTCGGGAGGTCCTCCGGTTGGAGCTACTGGCGTGGCGCAATTAACGGCAATAATCAAGGAGGCAAGAAGAGTAAATCCAAAATAGGTTGCCCGAACCCGGCCTGCTTTTTGATCTGATTGTTGTTCTCTGTTCATGTAATTTATGAGCTGCAAAGTTAGTGCTGCAAATATATGGAATTTGAGCTTCGATTCTTATTGTTCTTGCTCATTAATTTGGCCGTACAATCCATTTACCGTACCCAAAATCGCAATTTATTTTGCCATTGAAGTTGAAAACAATATTTGATCTCTATCTCAAAAGTAGTATTCATGTGGGACTGGCTGTAAGCAGTTTTACAGCCATAACGTATCTTCATCTCGGAATACCGGTTAATACCGATCTTGTCATATTTTGCTTCTTCAGTACCATCTTTGCCTATAATTCAATCAAATATCTGGATTTGATTGTACAGCGTGGAACCCCGCTCTCATTAAATCTTAAAACCATAGTTGTCATTTCAGGTGTTGCACTGGCTGGGATGGCTTATTTCATTCGAATATTTGGTTGGATAGAAATAGGCCTTCTTTCATTTCTGGGTATTGTCTCCTACTTCTATTCTCACACTCCAACAAATAGATTTAAAAGTTTAAGGAGTGTCACAGGAATTAAAATCGTTATCATTTCGATTGTCTGGACAGGCACTACTGTAATACTTCCGGGCTTGAGTGAAAATCTTATCAGCGATTCACGCTTATGGTTGGAAACATTTCAGCGATTTCTTCTGGTGATCATGTTAACACTACCTTTTGACTTGAGAGATCTTCGAGTCGATTATGGAGATATCAAAACGATACCTCAGCTGATTGGAATTAGAAAGACCAAAATTCTCAGTGGTACAATATGCACTCTGATTATTATTTCAGAGGTCATATTTTCATACAAAACATTGTTTTCAAGCATTACATTAGCTGTATTTACGGCTCTCCTGTTTTTCGTCACTGCCACACTCAACCTTTTTCAATCCAGATACCTGTCATCATTTTGGGTAGAAGGAATCCCCATTGCGTGGTTCGTAACTCTAACTTTATGGTTATGAAAAAATACAGCTTTAGGATTGCCACTTACTTCCCTATTTTCAAGCTTTTAACATAATGCACTGAAATTTGACCATGTACATCGATAAACCTGCGTCTTACACTGATTATTATGAACTTACCATGGCGCAGGGATATTTTCTCTCGGGGAAGTATAAAAAATCAGCCGGATTTGATTATTTCTTCAGAAAAATTCCGTTTAAAGGCGGATATGTTGTTTTTGCAGGCTTAAACGAACTGATCAAAACAGTTAAAAATCTCCGTTTCAGCGATGAAGAAATTGAGTATTTGCGAAAGGAAGGGTTTCAGGAAGAGTTTTTAGAGTATTTAAAAACCTTTGAGTTTAAGGGGAGTATTTATAGTGTTAAAGAGGGCGAAGTCGTTTTTCCAACAGAACCGATTCTGAGAGTAGAAGGGAATCTACTTGAAACTCAGCTTATAGAAACCCTCTTACTGAATATCCTGAATTTTCAATCATTAATCGCTACAAAAGCGGCTCGTATTAAACTGGCCGCAGGCGAAAATTCTGTAGTTTTGGACTTTGGCTTACGCAGGTCACAAGGGCTTGGCGGAATCCATGCCACACGAGCAGCTATGATCGGAGGATTTGACGGCACCTCGAATGTCTACTCAGCACAGCGTTTTAACGTTCCAGCCGGCGGTACAATGGCTCACTCCTGGATTCAATCATTTGATTCAGAAATTGATTCCTTTCGTATGTACGCAAAGTACTATCCCGACGACACCACGCTGCTTGTAGATACGTACGATACTTTGGGGTGCGGAGTGCCGAACGCCATCAAAGTGGCTAAAGAGATGGAACAACGCAATCATAAATTGAAAGCTATTCGTCTTGACAGCGGTGACCTTGCATATTTTTCAAAACAATCCCGGAAAATGCTGGATGACGCCGGTTTAGACTATGTTAAAATTGCAGCCTCAAATCAGTTGGATGAACGGGTGATTCACAGTTTAAAAACACAAAGCGCACCCATAGACATTTATGGTGTTGGAACTCGTCTTGTTACCGGGCATACGTCTCCGGCCCTGGATGGCGTATATAAATTAAATTCAGTGAGTGGAACACCAAAGCTGAAAATTTCTGAGAATATTGAGAAGATCACGCTTCCGGGTAATAAAAAAGTTTACCGATACTGTAACGACGACGGCTCCTTTTACGGAGATGCCATCCTGTTTGATGATGAGAATGTGATTGAACGAATGCATCACCCAACATTTCCGGCCAAAAAAAGTGATCTGACCAGCAGAACGTATGAAGAGCTGCTGAACCCTGTCTTGAAACAAGGAGAAATTGTAAATGAAATTTCTGACGTCCGGACAATTGCAGATTATGCAAAAAAACGTCTATCACTACTGCACCCGGAATATAAACGGCTCGAAAATCCCCACATTTATAAAGTGGGTATCAGTACAAAGCTGATGGAAAAGCGAGATGTACTTTTAAAACTTTTTAAATCCTAAAAATAATGAAAGCACTTTTAGTGGTCGACATTCAGTACGATTTCTGTCCAGGCGGAGCTTTGGCAGTTCCCGATGGCGACAAAATTATCCCAACCGTCAATAAGCTCATTGAGCATTTTGACGTGATTGTGCAAACCCAGGATTGGCATCCGGCCGGTCACTCCTCTTTTGCCTCATCACACAACGGCAAAAACCCTTATGATACGGTTGAAATGGATTATGGAACTCAGGTTCTCTGGCCGGATCACTGCGTTCAGGGTTCAAAAGGAGCAGAATTTCATAAGGATTTGAAGACGCAGAAATCTCAGGTAATCATACGAAAAGGATTTCGTAAAGCGATTGACTCATACTCCACATTTTTTGAGAATGACCAAAAAACTGCCACCGGTCTGTCTGGATACCTCAAAGAGCGGGGAATTAAAGAACTTTACACCGTTGGTTTGGCTACTGATTTTTGTGTGAAATGGTCGGTTTTGGACGGTATAGATGAAGGATTTAGCATGCATATTGTAGAAGATGCCGTAAAAGGAATTGATCTGGATGGCTCGCTTGATGAAGCCTGGGACGAGATGAAAAAGAAAGGCGTTAAAATAACTCAGTCAGAGGATATTTTATCGTAAGTTTCATTGAATCTGCTGACTGAAACTCCTATATTTTCAGTCTTGGATTTTTTGGAGAGATGCCAGAGTGGTCGAATGGGCTCGCCTGGAAAGCGAGTGTGCCCGCAAGGGTACCAAGGGTTCGAATCCCTTTCTCTCCGCATTTATATATTGATATCACCTCCTCCTTTTCACTCCTTCCGACATCAAATTGATACCCAAAGGGATGAGAAGAACTCCTTCACTAAAGTTTCTGAGCTCTGGCCTGTCCCGCCGAAGGGGAATCGCAGATCGGGGAATCCCTTTCTCTCCGCACATTCTTCGTCAGACGGCTTGAGTCCGTCAGACGAATAAGTCCCCACCACATAACCTGTATATAAACTCCCTCCCCCTTTTATATCATCAGAGGTATGAGAAGAACTCCTTCATTTAAGTTTATAAACTTAGACTTATCCAGTTAATTATTTGCAATACCAATAAAGAGCAAAACCTTCTTTTCACAAATCAAGTAAATCGTATACCCTAAACCGTATAACGAATATTAGTAATTAAATCTTTGTCTAGTAAAGGCTTTCACCGGTTCCCCATCCTGTCGAGCCGGACGAAATCTCCACTGCATGGCCGCACGCAATACAGCATCCATCAATCCGTATTGAACAAATGGTAACTGCTCGTAACTGTCTCCTTCTTCATTGTAGAGACGTATTTCCATAACACTGGCTTCCTCTACATTTCCTTCCCGGTCAACCAAAAAGTTCACAATCATCTCAAGTCTGCCCTTATACTCTTCCGGAACTTCATCTGGAGCTGTGGCTTCTACAATTCGAACAACCGTAGGCGGTATTTGAGGATTTCCTACGATACGCTCTTCATCTCCAAATTCACCGGTACCGAAGCCCTCTTCCAGATCAGGCAAATCCGGCAGGTCTAAGTCGAGTTCAACATCCAACTCAATTTCTACAATATCCTCACTTGGAACCGGGTTGGGCAGTATCGGCCTTGGAGGAGGAGGCGGAGAGGTCTCCTGTCTTGTAATTTCAATTTCATCCAGAAAAACTTGCTCCTGTGGCGGTATTTCAAAATTCAATTCCGGATTGTATTCATTAGCAGGCCAATACCTTATCATAATAATTAAAAAAACTTCTACCATGATAAGTGCCAGCAAATACCGATTGCGATAAACCGGTTCAGGGATCCTGCGTTCTGTAGATTCTTGAGTCAAATTCCGTAACTAATATGTTTTTTGCTTCATTCGTAACTAAACTAACGAATTGTAGCCTGATTTGATTTGACTGCAGAAAAATTTATTTCAGGTCGATTAAGGCTTTTCTTATAAAGCCGTCGTGTTTTAAAAGCTCTTTCTCTGCCTGAGGTTTTTCCAGGTTACCCAATGCCATTAAGAGGGCTGTTTTAACATGATAGTCAGCCTTATCCAAAAATTGTGAAGCTTCTTTATACTCCAGGCCGGCAAGCATCATTACAATTCGTTTGGCTCTCTCTTCAAGTTTTTTATTTGTCAGCTGTAAATCTACCATAACATTTTGATACACTTTACCCAAACGAATCATTGCACCAGTGGTGAGCATATTGAGAACCATTTTTTGGGCTGTAGCACTTTTCATTCGGGTACTTCCCATAATCACTTCCGGTCCCACCGGGATGTCTATCATATGATCCACCTCCAAATCAACCTGATCTGAAGAAACAGTGGTAATAAAAATTGTTGGCGACCCTATTTTCTTAGCTTTTTTAATAGCACCGTGAACGTATGGTGTTCGTCCGCTTGCGGCCAAACCCACAACAATATCATTGGGGGTAACATTTAACTGTACCAACTCTTTACCCCCTTCCTCTTCACTATCCTCGGCCCCTTCCTGGGCAACAAACATCGCTTCTTTGCCACCGGCAATGAATCCTTGAACGGTTGTGGGATCAGTGCCAAATGTTGGCGGACATTCGGATGCATCCAATACACCAAGCCTACCACTTGTGCCTGCTCCAAAATAGAGGAGTCTCCCTCCTTTTTTTAGCTTAGAAACAATTGTGTCTATAGCCGAGGCTATTTCATCTAATCTGACTTCAACACTTTCAGCAACTTTTTTATCCTCTGAATTTATGATAGAAACGATCTCACGAGAATCGGCTAAATCGATCGCCTGACTGGCAGGATTTCGTTGCTCCGTTAAAAGTTTTTCAAGCTGATTGAAGAGTGATTGATCTTCTTTCACAAATTACTTTGTTCTGTTTTTCCACCATCTGTCTACAGATGGTTCTGCAACAGCTGATGTTTGATTAGATTCGGCCTCATTCGACCTGTTTTTAAGAAGAGAAGATACGATAGAAATCACTTCCGGACTGTCGTTTTTAAATAGCTCATCAACAACCGGTGTATAATGATTTTGAACAAAATGCGTATCGTAGTTTCCATTAACAAAAGCTTCATGCTGGAGTGTAAATTCACAAAACGGAATAGTTGTACGTACACCTGAAATCTCATACTCATCCAGAGCACGAAGCATTCTGCTTATCGCTGCTTTTCGATCCACACCATGAGTACACAATTTTGAAATCATTGGGTCATAATTAATTGTCACTTCTTGACCTTCTTCCACACCCGCATCCACTCTTACACCCGGTCCGGCGGGGATTCTGTGCCTGAGAAGCAATCCAGTACTGGGCAGAAAATTATCGGCAGAATCCTCTGCATAAATTCTACACTCAATTGCATGACCATTTGCTTTGATATCTTCCTGTTTAAATGGCAAATCTTTACCTTCAGCAATATCAAGCTGCAAAGCAACCAGGTCTAACCCTGTTATCAACTCTGTAACGGGATGTTCTACCTGAAGCCGTGTATTCATCTCCAGAAAATAGAAATTGAGATGTTTATCAACCAGAAATTCTACTGTACCTGCACCTACATAGTTACACGCTTTAGCTGCATTTACAGCCGCAGTCCCCATTTCACTTCTAAGCTCCGGAGTTAAAACAGATGAGGGAGCCTCTTCAATTACTTTTTGATGCCTCCTTTGAATTGAGCATTCACGATCAAACAGATGAACGGTGTTACCCTGCTCATCTGCAATAATCTGAAACTCTATGTGCCGAGGTTCTTCGAGATATTTTTCAATGTAAACACGGTCGTCTCCAAACGCATTTTTAGCTTCCGATTTGGCCGCTTTAACACTTTTATCAAAATCTGCGGGATCGTGCACGATTCGCATTCCCTTGCCTCCGCCACCGGCAGCAGCTTTAACCAATACCGGGTATCCGATCTCATCGGCCAGTACCCGGGCTTTATCGATATCTTTCATCGCCGATTCCGTTCCGGGCGGATAAGGCACATCGGCTTTCGCCATAAGCTCACGAGCTTTGGTTTTATCTCCCATCAAATCGATGGCTTCGGGTTTTGGCCCGATAAAAATGATGCCGGCATCCTTACATTTCTTTGCAAACACAGCATTTTCGCTTAAAAAACCATACCCGGGATGAATGGCGTCTGCGCCTGTTTCTTTTGCAGCCGAAATAATTTTCTCCATTGACAGATAACTCTCTGAAGAGGCTGCTTCACCGATAAAGACTGATTCATCAGCAGCTACCACATGCGGTGCAGTGGCATCGGGCCTGGAGTAAACAGCTACAGTTTCAACATTTTTTTCTTTACAACTACGGATAACGCGCAAAGCAATTTCCCCGCGATTTGCAATAAGAACCTTTTTAATTTGAGGCATGAATAGTTTTTAAAACAGGTTATCTTTAAACATGGATGGTACGAGGGTCCATGGATTCTTCGTTTCTTCTTCCCAAACATAGTGCTCATGGTCTATAAATTTCAACCATAAGATTTCACTCATTTTTTCGGTTGCGTCACGATTTGGATCATTCAGATAACTTAACAATCGAATATCTACTGTAGATATATCTCTTAGGATCTCTTCGTCGTGCAAATTGGGTATAAATTCAATCGGATTGTTGTAGTAACTGTTATCATCTTTAAATCCGTTCAAATGTACATTGATGTCATAATAGCCGGAGATTGCCAGTACTTTATCCACAAGCTTTGGAAATTTAAGTGCAAATACAAGAGAGTGGTAAGCCCCTAATCCGGTTCCGGTTGTGATTAAATATGGATTTGTGTTGTACTCCTGGATAAATGGCATCACTTCATCCTTGATATACATTTGATATTGGTTTTCACGGATCACGCGGGTGTATGGGTCTACATCCTTGTTGAGAAAACTTTCTTTATCGATGCTATCTACACAAAAAAATTGGTTATACCCCAAATCGATCTGTTCTTCAACAAAATCCATTATTCCTTGATCTTCCCATTCAAAAAAATTTCCATGTTCTGTTGGAAAAATCAATACAGGTGTGCCCTCTTTCCCAAAAACCAGCATCTCCATTTCTCGTCCCAATGTGGGGCTTTTCCACTTTCTATATTCTCTTTGCATAGATCTATTAAGTTTTTCAGTTCTTGAATACAGGCAGCACGCTATTACTTCATAATAGCAACTGTCATCCCAAAACGCACCATCTTATTTTTAGAGCTTATCTTGTGCAAGCAGACTACTTAGCAGTTATAAATCTATAAATAATGTAGAACTCACAGTATTACAACTTCACAAGAGTTTATATAGAAAGATAGGAATTTTTTAATCTCTTGTAAGCGCTTTTCTAAAGTGGAATAAGGATTTGTAACTTATGCAGACCTAAGGGAATACATCACTTTTGGAACCATTGAAAGCTTTTCAGTTGAGTTTAGATAAGCTCTGTGTTGATAGACGTTGTAGTCATTCTCTTCGATTTTTGACAGAATTCGAGAGTAGTTTTCGCGCGCCAGGCATACAGGCAATCTGCTATCCCGACTAAGCATGGGTATCCCCTTGTCCGAGCTCTTGTAGTAATCGTTCGCCCGTTTGATTTGAAATTTCATAAATTCAATGAATTTATCGTCCAGCGTATGGTTAAATAGGTCACTTTCAGATATTCCAAACTGGTTTAATTCATCTTGTGGTAAATAGATACGATCTCTCTCCAAATCTTCTCCAACATCTCGCAGTATGTTGGTTAACTGCATTGCTATTCCTAAATCAACGGCGTGCTCCACGGCTTTGGGATTGCTGTAACCAAATACTTCACTCGTCATCAGTCCAACAACTGATGCTACTTTATATGAGTAGTCATAAAGCTCATCAAAGTTTTCATAGCGATTCTTTATAAGATCTGTTTTGACTCCATCCATTAATTGAAGCGGCAGGTCAAAAGGTATTTTATAAAGTTCAAGTGTATCGGAAAAAGCAATCAGGATTGGGTCGTCCTGCTCAGCTCCCCGATATGTATCAACCAATTTATTTTTAAACGCTTCAAGTTTCTCTACAACATCCAGCTCACTGATTTTCTTCTTCAGGATTAAATCTTCCGCTTCATCGACTAAATCATCCAAATAACGGCACAATCCATAAATGGCAAAGATGCTTCTCTGCTTATGATTGGGCAAGAATCTGGTTGCCATGTAAAACGTCTTCGCATGCTTACGGGTTATTTCTCTACAGTGTGAGTAAGCTTTTTTAAGGCGCTCGTTATCCAGTTCAGTAATTACCGACTGATGAAAGTTTGTCTTTTCATAGATGGGTCTTAGTAAGGAATAAGGATATTTAAGAATACTTGTCATTGGCGGATAGAATTATGTCATTCATAATATGCAATGTCACAATCAATGCAAATAGTTCCGCAACTATGAAAAATTTATCAAAAACTTCTTTTTTTCTGCTATTTTAACTTCAACTTAATTAAGGGTATTTTAATTTTTTGTATTCTTTCTAAGGATCATAACAAATCAATCTTCGAATGAAACCTCCAAACAAAAAAATTACAATTTACCAGGTGGCCAGCCGTGCGGGTGTAGCTATTTCTACGGTATCCAGGGTTTTAAATAACTCCCCCAATGTATCTGACAAGACAAAAGCGAAAGTTCAAATGGCAATTGATGAGTTGAATTTTCGGCCTCAGGTTAGTGCCAGAAAACTTGCCAGCAGAAAGCCGCAAATGTTAGCCATTGCTGTACCCTCTTTCACAACTCCGTACTATAATGAAGTTCTAAAGGGTGTCAAAGATGAGATTGAGGCCATGGACCTGGATATTGTGATTTATAATACAGGTTCAAAAAATCCGAAAGAAGGAATTGAAAACTTTTTTAACCGTGGTACAGCTGATACGGTAATTAGCATCAGTATAGACATTGATGATAATATCCACAGTCAAATTCAGGCTTCGGGTATGCCCATCGTGCTGATCGGCAGTTCCCACCCTGAGTATGATTATATTGATTTAAATCATCGTAAAGGTGGTTTTATTGCCGGTGAACATCTGGTAAAACAGGGATATAAAAACATTGGCTTGATCCGTCCCGCCCTTGAAACCAAAGCAGGAAAGTTGCGAGAGGAAGGCTTTATTGATGCCTTGAAAGAGTTTAAGATGCCAATCAACAGAAAGCTATTTCTTACAGGCCAAAGTACCAAGCATGCCGGCTTTACCGAAGAGGCCGGATTTGAAGCAATCTATGAATACGATAAATTGGGCGAATTTCCGGATGCTATATTCTGTGCCAACGATACTCAGGCAATCGGAGCGTATCATGCATTGAATAAACTTGGAATACGAGTTCCTCAAGACATCGGTTTAATGGGATACGATAATATTAAATTTACAAAGTATCTCGATTTAACAACCATGGATCAAAAAATGTATTCCATCGGTGTTCAAGCCACTAAGAGGTTGGCTGAAATCATTGCCGGAGACCGAGAGAATAAATTTCAAATTGCAATTGATCCCGTTTTGGTAGCCAGGAATTCAACCAATAATCCAAATAAATAGATTATCAGAATGGATCAACAGGAGGCGCTCACTCACTGTATAATCAAATCAAGCACATCTCTCTCCACAGTTGATGAACCATACAGAGGAAAAGTCAGAGATGTTTACTCGCTGAATGAAAAAACTCTTGGCATTGTGGTTACAGACAGAATATCTGCTTTTGATCACATCATGAGGCAAGCCATTCCATTCAAGGGACAGATTTTAAATCAGCTTTCTGAATTTTCTTTCAGCAGGGTTCATGACATTGTGCCCAGTCATATTATTGACGTGCCTCACCCCAACATTACAATCGCAAAAAAGTGTGACCCGATTCCTATTGAAGTGGTGATTCGGGGATATCTGACCGGACATGCTTGGAGGGTCTATCGTTCAGGTGCCCGGGAAATCTGCGGTGTACGAATGCCGGACGGTATGATTGAACATCAGAAATTCCCCGAGCCAATGCTCACTCCCGCTACTAAAGCTACCGAAGGTCACGATGAGGACATTTCTGAAGAAGAAATTCTAAATCAAAAGATCGTTGACAAAGATCTTTGGCAGAAAATTCGATCTGTTGCTTTTCAATTATTTGAGCGCGGTACCAAGATTGCCGAAGAGCAGGGATTGATACTTGTAGATACAAAGTACGAGTTCGGTTTATATGAGGGTGAATTGACCCTTATTGATGAGGTCCATACCTCCGACTCCTCACGCTATTTCTACCTCGAAGGCTACGAAGAGCGCCAAAAAAATCGAGAGCCACAGCGTCAGCTATCAAAAGAGTTCCTGCGCGAATGGCTAATGGAGCACGATTTTCAAGGCAAAGAGGGGCAAACACTTCCCGACCTGCCTGACCAATTCCGATGGAGTATCTATCAACGCTATTCCGAACTTTTTGAAACGTTGACAGGGTCTTCTTTTGAGCCAAAAATAATCCGAAATATCAGCTCAGATTTAGATCAGATTTTTAAGAAGTACGTCTAAAGATCTCGTTTTACGGCAATAAATGCCGTATGGTAGTGAACATTCACCTTTCCGTTATTTTTTTCTCTCCAATAATTATCAAGCAATCGCAGCTGTTTGATACCAAGCTTCTTTCCTGATAAGCTTGTGCCGGACGCGGATTTCTTTAATTCACGATAAAAATCGTAAACTGATGAATATTCAAGATTGGTCTGATCTTCATAATAATCTACTTTCACCGGCCCCATAGAGAGTTTTATAACAATCTCTTCCAAATCAGGGAGTGGATTCCCGGTATATGGTAATCCCAAGTCCAGACAGTTTTTTCGCCACTGTGGAAATGTGTCATCTCCGGGGAAAGACATCAGTAATAAACCACCGGGTTTGAGTGAGGGGAGCATTTTTGCGACGGTCTCAGCCGGATGCTTTAGCCAATGAAGCAGAAAATTGGACGTAATGAGGGCGTAAGTTTCTTCCTTCCATTCAGTAAACTCAACATCCAGATTCTCATATTGAAGATGCGAGTAATCAGACATCTTTTTTCTATTTAACTTCAGCATCTCTTCAGAAATATCGGTAACGATTACTTCTCTGTTGGAGTACATTTTTGCTATGTGCTGAGTCAGCAGTCCGGTTCCGGCACCTACTTCAAGAATCGGACCTTCCGGTATAGAAAACTGCCAGGGGCTTAAAGCTTTGGCCAGCCGTTCAGCAGTCTCTTTCTGAATTCTTGCAAATTGATCATACTCCTGAACTGATTCAGAAAATCGTCTGGTGATCTCCTGCTTGGGAAAATCCATTGTCTCCGGTTCGTAAATCTAATTTGATGAGTTCCAGGTCGAATCTGCCTCAAAAGTTCGCCCCATAGCACGGAATTGTCGCACAAATCGACGCTTGCTCACACTGGGGGCAAACTGCCCATATTCTATCATAAAGAGCCGCTCCGTTTCAGGATCGTGATAGAAAAAGTTCACGAACGGACCGCCCATAAAGTCGTTAGTCATTCGCCATGTGCCGAGAGTTTCGAAACCGGTGAGTCGGTCATCTGTGTCAAATTCATTCGTGATTACATTTCTCCTGTATTCAGTCGTAACATAAGAGCCATCCCGAGTACCTTGAACGTAAAGTTGAAGAAGAGAGTCGCGAGTAGCATTAATCCACTCCTGATTGATAAAATCAGCAGAAGGAACATCGTCTTTCCACCAAGCTAATAACCACCGATCATTATCCGGCAAAGAGCGTCTCCAAACTTTCACGTTGGTCGTATCAACCGTTTCAATATAATCGTGCTGCATTCGAACCATCCAGCCGTGATTTTCCCATAGCGAGTCGCTGATAGCAACCTGTTCGCCTCTACTGAAGATTTCTTCTGTTCGTCTTTCAAACTCACGATCCATTAAATGACCTACCAGTGACTCTTCGGAATTTCTGATCTTTTCAGAAAGCTCATCATCATCATTTGAAGTCAGGATTAAAGTCCATTGATCCCGTACCCATCTATCCTCCAACGGGAAAGCAAAACTTTCTCCGCTTCTCACTCTCTCTTCAATTTCATCACTCAGTACGGCTCGAATGAACGCAGAAACATTGGAATCAGAATCTATCGGAGCGGCAAAAATAAGATTTTTATACTCTCGCAGTTGATCCAACTCTTCATTATTCCGAAAATCTCTGAAAGAAAGTCGGTACATAGGTTCATAACTTGGCAGTGTTTCAATGGCTTTACCAAAAGTCTCTTCTATAGCCAGCGCAGTTTCACTATTCCATTTTGTGGAATCCATCACAACAATTACCTCATCCACTTGTCCGAAAGACATAGGCCTGTAGTCCGATTCGCAAGCAGAAACGGCGAAAAGGGTAATCATTATGGGAATCAAAAATAGTTTAAAATTCATAGTCATCTGTAGGTTTGATTTTGTTGGATCAAATATTTCCAAATTTCAATTCTTTAACAAACTGAAAAACATTTTCTTGCCAGTCTTTATTGGGATAGTTCTGTTCAATTGTGTTAATCAACGCGCTGCCTACAATAAACCCATCTAAATCTTTTGAGATGATCTGAGCATCACTGTAACTTTTTATGCCAAATCCGACCAATTTTGGGGTTTTGGTTACATTAGCGTTCACACGGTCTATAAATCTGCTTACCGATTTGGCAACTTCATCTCCCTGCCTTGCACCTGTAACACCGGTTACTGATACACAATAAACGAAACCGGAACTCAAATCATCCACCCGCCTCATACGCTCGTCTGTTGAATTAGGTGCGATCAAATAGATTATGTTGAGATTGTTTTTTTCTGCCTCTTCCGAAATAATGGACGACTCTTCCAGCGGAGCATCCGGTATGATCAATCCATCCACACCACTTTCAGAAGCTTTTTTACAGAATTCAGCTACACCGTATCTCAGTACCGGATTGATGTAACCCATCAAAATAATTGGGATCTGAGAACTTTTTCGTACCTGTTGAACAGTTTCAAAAATTTTATTCATCGTAATCCCATTTTCGATAGCCCGGGTACTGGCCTTTTGAATAGTGGGCCCATCAGCTAAGGGATCACTGAACGGCATGCCCAACTCAATCATATCGGCTCCGTTTTTTTCAAAGCCGAGAATGAGATCTACAGTAGAGTCCAGATTTGGATAACCGGCTGTAATAAACAGCGACATGATTTTATCATCGTTCTCTCTTTTTTGAAATGTAGCCTCAATTCGTGAAATATTTTTGCTCATCTTCTGATATTTAGCTGAGTTTTAAAATCTATGTTTTGTTCTATCTATTGTTTAGGCAAACCAGTCTGAGATGGTTTTCATATCCTTATCGCCCCTGCCTGAAAAGTTAACCACTACAATTTCATCTTTTTGAGTCGTAGGCATTAAAGTGTCCAAATATGCCAATGCGTGTGCGGTTTCGATAGCGGGAATGATACCTTCTTTCTCGGAAACAAGCTTCACGGCTTCCATCGCCTGTTGATCGGTCACACCGTAGTAGTGTACTCGTTTCGTATCGTGAAGATGGGCGTGCTCCGGCCCAATACCCGGATAATCCAGCCCGGCACTTACAGAGTGTGCCAACTGAATTTGCCCTTCGTCGCTTTGTAGAAGATAGCTTAGCGAGCCGTGTAATACCCCCGGAGTTCCTTTTGTGATTGTAGCCGCTGTTTGATCTGTATCCGCACCGAGACCGGCCGCTTCAATACCGATCATTTTTACATACTCATCGTCAATAAAAGGATAGAAAAAACCTATAGCATTGCTCCCTCCCCCAACGCAGGCAACAAGATAGTCCGGCAGAGAAGCTTCCTTTTTGTTGAGTTGATTTTTTGTCTCTTCACCAATCACCCGGTGAAAGTTCCGCGTCATCATCGGATAAGGGTGAGGCCCTACTACGGATCCGATTATGTAGAATGTATTTTCCACATTCGTAACCCAATCCCGGATCGCTTCGTTGGTTGCATCTTTCAGCGTTTTAGAACCACTGTCAACCGATCTCACTTCAGCTCCCAGAAGGCGCATTCTCTCAACATTCAGTTTCTGGCGATGCATATCCTCTTCGCCCATGTAGATTACACAGTCGAACCCAAATTTAGCACAGGCGGTAGCCGTTGCCACCCCATGCTGGCCGGCACCTGTTTCCGCAATAATGCGGGTTTTACCCATTTTCCTTGCGAGCAAAAGCTGTCCGATCGCATTGTTGATTTTATGAGCTCCCGTATGGCATAGATCTTCACGTTTAAAATAGATCTTCGCCTTGCCATAATGTTCGGTCAGCCGGTCTGCAAACGTGAGTTTAGTTGGTCTGCCCACATACTCATTGAGCAAATCATGATACTCTTTTTGGAAAATCGGATCATCCTCGGTTTCCCGGTATGCCTGCTCAAGTTCTTCGAGTGCTGGTATGAGGATTTCCGGGACAAATTTCCCACCAAATCGCCCATAATAACCCTCTTTTGTCGGTGCTGTATAATTCATGACTAAATCCATGTAAATTGAAATCTGTGTATGGTTCTAATTGGATAGAAAGGGTTTTTAAAACTCCTGTTCATGCCAGATATCACGCATTTTATCGAAGAAGAGTTCGATTTTATCGAAATCTTTTAAACCCGGTGATTCCTCAAGTCCGCTAGAAAGATCAACTGCATAAGGTTGCACGGTTTGAATCGCTTCTTGAACATTCTTGGCATTAAGTCCGCCTGAGAGAAAAAATGGTTTATCATTTGAAATTTCATCTAAAATGCTCCAGTCGAATGTTTGACCTGTCCCTCCCCAATCGGTGTCACTCTTTGTATCAAATAGCAGATACTCCACTTGATCCAGGTATGATTCAATTCTACTTTCCAATTTTGTAGGATCAGTATCACTATCGACATGAAAAGCCTTTATAATGGGTTTTTCGACTAACGCACAGTAGTCAGGAGATTCATTTCCATGAAGCTGGATGTAATCTATCCCCGTTTGACGAGCAATACTGTTTACATCATCCAATGGCTGGTTGACAAAAACCCCTACTTTACCCGGACCTTCGAGCCAATTAATTATCGCCCCTGCTTTTGCAGGTTCAATATACCTGGGGCTGTCTGGATAAAAAATGAATCCAAGGTAATCGGCCAATGCTCCGGATACAAAACGTGCATCTTCGAGAGTGGTTAAACCGCAAATTTTAACTTTGGTTCTGTTTTCTGGTTCAGCAAACATAAGGTTTGATAAATGTTTTAAGAATATTCGTTTCAGCTTTTGTAATCCAGCAGGTCTTTTAAAGCATCTCCCGGTATTTTCTGTTTCATCAGGTGTTCTCCTATAAGCGCAGCATGAATGCCGTTTTCTTGTAATATGTGAAGATCTTCTTTTTTATGAATTCCACTTTCAGATACTGTTACGACATGTTTGGGGGCCTGTTTTAGAAGATCAATTCCGCGATGAAGATCTACCTCAAACGTCGCTAAATTGCGATTATTTACTCCCAAAATCTCTATTTCTTCCCAGTTGAGTGACTCTACCTCCTCCTGGTGATAACATTCTACCAGTGCCTGCATCCCAAATTCATCGGTTGCTGCTAAAAGTTCTGAGAGCTGACTACCGTCACAAATTGTAGCAATGAGTAAAATTGCATCAGCACCATAGGCTCTGGCTTCTTTTACCTGATAGGGATCTACAATAAAATCTTTTCTGAGAAGTGGTATCGGACTCATGCCTGAGATATTTTCCAGGTATGTAAGAGATCCCTTGAAAAATGGCTCGTCTGTTAACACGGATATTGCGGATGCACCGGCTTCGATGTATTGATCGGCAATTTTTACCGGATCAAAATCATCCCGAATAATACCTTTAGATGGCGATGCCTTCTTAACCTCTGCAATAATTGAAACAGATTCATCCTTTCGCAAAGCATCAGAAAATACTTTTCGAGGTTTTTCGTACTCCGGAAAGGATTCAAAATCTCTAAGTGTAACTTTTCGTTTTCGTTTTCTTAGATCTTCAATCGTTTTTTCTGTGATCGTATCAAGAATAGATGCCATATCAGGCCTGTGCCACTTTTTGAGATTCTTTGATAAACTGCTGCAACTTGCGATTGGCTTCACCGGATTCGATACTTTTGATCGCCATCCTGTTAGCATCTTCAAGCGATTCAGCTGCACCTGCTGCGTGAATCGCAAAAGCGGCATTCAGTGTTACGATATTGCGCTGAGCTTCGGAGGACTCACCAAGCATTACATTTTTAATTATACCGGCATTAACTTTGGCATC
Organism: uncultured Rhodohalobacter sp.; assembly: GCA_964401805.1. Taxonomy (GTDB): domain Bacteria; phylum Bacteroidota; class Rhodothermia; order Balneolales; family Balneolaceae; genus Rhodohalobacter. The sequence goes on along the minus strand of CAYNZY010000003.1, from coordinate 19,751 downwards.
GCCGCCATGCAGTTCTTGGGGTTCAACGCGTTCATATCCCAAAGATTTTGGATCGAACGTAATAGAACTGTTGGATAGGTGTGATTTCAATTCAAAAATTTCGCTTTGCCCGGTCAGGGTAACTTCATCAAGACCGTCATGTGCATTTAACGTGTAAGCGCTCTTGGTGTCCAAATTTGAAAGAATCTGAGCCATCTTGGATGCAGCATCTTTACTGAAAGCACCTACAACTTGATTCTCTACATCTGCCGGGTTCAATAGCGGTCCCAGCATATTGAAAAACGTTCTAAGTTTCATGGCTCTTCGGGCAGGCATTACAAACTTCATAGCCGGATGGAAATTGGGGGCGAACATAAATACCATCCCGGTTTCTTTGAAAAGCGATTCTGACTGTACTTTATCCAAATTCGGTACAGCATTTAACTCCTCAAGCACGTCATAGCTTCCACTTTTGCTCGATACACTTCTATTGCCATGCTTTAAAACGGGAACTCCTGCTCCAGCAACTACAAACATCGCGGCTGTTGAGATATTAAATGTTCCTGATTTATCGCCACCGGTTCCGCATAAATCCACCGCTCCTTTCGTATCCACTTCAACTCTTACAGAGGCGTCTCGCATAACCTCAACAAAAGCCGTCAATTCGTCAACGGTTTCTCCTTTGGCTCTCATGCCCATCAGAAATGCCGCTACTTCAGAATCTGAAACATCTCCATTGAGAATATCAGTCATGGCGGATGTGGCTTCTTCAGGCTGAAGATTCTCTAGATTAGAAATTTTCTCTAAATAGCTTGTAAATGCTTTACTCAAAATAGTTTAATTAATTTAATTTTTTGTCAATAGGAATTTCAACTCCGTATCCAGTTCTTCACAATCTTTGGACCTTCGGTTGTCAAAATACTTTCGGGGTGAAACTGAATTCCTTCAATTGGATAATCTTTGTGGCGTACCCCCATAATTACGTGATCATCTGTTTCGGCCGATACTTCAAGCACATCGGGTATTGTATTTGAATCGAGTGCCAAAGAGTGGTATCTGGTCGCTATAAAGTGTTCGTCTACATTTTGAAAAACTGACTTACCATCGTGATTGATATTTGATGTTTTACCATGCATCAAACTGGGAGCATGTACAACCTTTGCACCAAATACATTTCCAATTGCCTGGTGACCCAAACAGACTCCCAAAATCGGTATTGTTGTTCCGAGTTCGCGAATGATTTTTTCCGTAATTCCTGCATTTTCAGGCCGTCCGGGGCCGGGTGAAATTAAAATTTTATCCGAATTCAGTTCCCTGATTTCTTCCAGTGTCATCGCATCGTTTCGAATCACTTTATAGTCATCCGTAACCGAAGCCACGATATGCACAAGATTGTAGGTAAACGAATCGTAATTGTCGATTATTAAAATCATGTCTTTTTTCAGTAGTATGAATCGTCTCTTTGGATGAGTTCTTTTACGGCCTTTAATATTGGAAGCTTCTGAATAAACCTGTAGCACTCCGAATCGGTTCCATTACCTGCTCCGCACGTTCTCTGGCTCTCTTTCCGCCTTCGCGAAGCACATCGTGCACATAGTCCATGTCTTCTGCAAGTTCTTTTCTTCTTTCTCTGGCTTCCGCAAAATAGTCCTGGATCATCCCAAGCAGCTCTTTTTTTGCATGCCCGTATCCGTATCCACCGGCTCTGTACTTCTCAGCTATCTCTTTCTGCTGCTCCTCTTCAGCAAAAAGTTTGATGAGAGCATAAACATTACAGCTATCGGGATCTTTAGGCTCCTCCAGACCTGTGGAGTCTGTCTGAATAGCCATGACCCGTTTTTTAAGAGCTTTACCTTCTGTAAAAATGTTGATGGTGTTACCGTACGATTTACTCATCTTACGTCCATCAATCCCCGGCACCGTTGCTACACTTTTAACGATATACTCTTCGGGAATTTTTAGCAGTTCCTCATCATATGCACGATTTAATTTACCTGCCAGGTCCCTGGAAATTTCAATATTCTGTTTCTGATCCTCTCCCACCGGAACAAGATCAGAATGATAGATCAAAATATCGGCGGCCTGTAGAATCGGGTAGGTAAACAATCCAATATTCGGGCTCAAGCCATTTGCGATTTTATCTTTGTAGGAGACCCCTTTTTCCATCATGGATACAGGCGTCAGCGTTCCCAGGATCCAGGCCAGCTCTGTGGTTTGAGGCACATCAGATTGGGCAAAAAATGTACATTTATCAGGGTCGAGTCCTAAAGCCAGATAATCGAGAACAACATCTGTAGTATACTGTTTCAACAAATCACCGTCGGACAAAGAGGTTAAGGAGTGATAATTTGCCAAGAAATAGAACGCATCTCCCTCCTCCTGCATCTGTATATGTTGACGCATTGCGCCAAAGTAATTCCCAATGTGAAGTTTTCCTGATGGCTGAATTCCTGATAAAATTGTTTTTCCTTTCGTCATTTTTTCGTCTTCAATTATATCCAATTTCCATTACGTTATTTCGAGTGCAACACTGAGAGCTTCGACAAGTGCTCCGGCTTTATTCTTGGTTTCATCAAACTCTTTTGCAGGGTCACTGTCTGCAACAATACCGGCTCCGGCCTGAATAAAAACGGATTGATCCGTCACAACCATAGTTCGGATTGCAATACAGGTATCCATATTCCCTGAAAAGTCGAAGTACCCTACGGCCCCGGCATAAGGTCCGCGCTTTGTTGTTTCGAGTTCATCAATTATTTCCATTGCCCTGATCTTTGGCGCCCCGCTTACGGTACCGGCGGGAAAACACTGCATCAAAGCATCCACTGAGCTTTTTTCATCCGCAAGTTCACCAACCACATCCGACACGATATGCATGACATGAGAAAAGCGCTCAATAGCCATATTTCTTTCCAATTTTACCGTTCCCGCTTTGCAAACCCTGGAAAGATCATTTCTACCCAAATCGACAAGCATAATATGCTCAGCAATCTCTTTTGGATCGTTCTTTAAATCCTCTTCAAGTTCCAGATCCTCTTCATGGGTTTTCCCTCTCGGGCGTGTCCCTGCTATCGGCAACAGCCGGGCATGTCTGTCTGTAGTTCTGACCAACACTTCGGGCGACGAGCCTACCAGAGAAAATCCATCAAACTCGAGGAAAAAGAGGTACGGTGATGGATTTACCATTCTCAATGCCCTGTAAAGAGTAAACTTATCTCCCTGGAAAGGAACCTCAAATCGCTGAGAAAGCACAACCTGAAAAATATCGCCCTCAAAAATGTACTCCTTAGCCTTATTTACAATATCGTGAAAGTGTGACTCTTCGATATTACTTTTTAGCTCTGATGTGTTGAGTTCAAACTCTCCGGGAACTGAAGGGTGACGGGTTGCTTTCTGCTCCATCTGATCAAGCGCTAACTGACCATTTTGATAGACCTCTTTCAAATCAGAATTATCATCCACAAAGAGGGTTTTCATTAAGATAATCTGCTGTTTTACATGATCAAATGCGTACACTTCATCATAAAATGCCCAGATTGCTTCAGGCAGTTGTAAATCATCCTCCGGAGAATTTGGGAGTGCTTCAACCTGCCTTACCGTATCGTACGATGAAAACCCAACGGCTCCTCCGGTTAACCTGGGAAGATCCGGCAGATTTGGCTCGCTGTGAATTGTTGTTAATTTTTCCAGCGCTTCAAAATACTCCAAGTTCATCGTTTCGGTATGACCGTCAGATTGTTCTAACAATACATCCGATCCATCAAAAGAGAGAGTCTGGTACGGATTACATCCTAAAAATGAGTATCTGGCCAAATGCTCACCTCCTTCTACAGACTCGAATAGAAATGGATGTGTAGATCCATTGCGAATCGATAGAAATAGGGAGACCGGTGTTAATATATCAGCCATCATCCGACGATATACCGGTATAGCCGTATAGTTATCTGCTAACTCAGAAAATTGTTTAAAGTCCATAAAGTTTAAATAAAAAAACCCGCTTCCGTAATACGGCAGCGGGTTTATCAAATCTTTCTAAAACGTAATTACATCATAGTGATTCCACTGCCGAAATATTTCGAGCCGGCCACCACCAATTCTTATGTACGTTTTGCTTTTTCATACGGATAGAAACTATTGCTTGATCGGATGAAATGCAACAGAAATATTCATAGATCAGTATCGCAGGTTAGGCCCTGACCTACGGGCTATCTATCTCAATAAATTCACCTGAGATTTGATCAAAAAAAAGCCGCCTCCATAATTGAAGCCGGCTTCTATGAAAATGATCTGATCCGTTAGCTTTTAACTTTTCTTGGTTACAAGAAGTACTACTAAACCAAGGATAACGGCCAAACTGATAAGGAACAGGATAAACATCAGATTTGATGTTGGAGGCGCGTTTTCTCCCCATGTTCCCAGTTGTACATCAACTTCAGCCATTTGCGATGTTGAAAGTACATTACCTTCAACCAAAAGTTCGCCCCACTGTCCTTTCACTGTTGAATTCCAGTAGTTAGCAAAGTTTCTGTATGCTTCATAATCTTCTTCACTGTTTGATTCAAGTGCTGCTTCAGCTGCATCCCGAACGTAGATACCGAGAGCATCAAAAAATGTATCAGAGCTTGTGAAAGACCCTAATTCAATGCCATTCTGATTAAAGGATGTTGAAAGTGCATTCCACAGTTTGATATCAACACTGGCTTGCCATGCTGCAAGTAAATCAGAAACTTCCTGACGTTCTTGAACCGGTGAATCCGGAGTAAACGTATTGGTTAAACGGTCACCTATTCTGTCCCAGACATCAACAAAATATCCATGCTGAGCTCTCATGGCCAAATAATCTGCTGAAGTTAGATCAGTACTTTGTTCGGCACTGTTTGTGTATTCCGAAATTATGGTTTTCAGAACCTCAACAGGATTGTCTTCCATTCTTTCTGAGGCATCAGCTATTTCAGACTGAGTAGATGCATCCATAGACTGATACTTCGTCATCAGATTTTCCAGAAATTCTGTTACGAAAAGATCTCTCTGTTCAAGATTCTGTCTGTACTGGCGAATCAAAGCAGCTTGTCTTCTTTCGTTTGCAGAGGAACGGTCGAGCTGTTGTTTCAGATCAGCCTGTTCTTCATCCAGGGTAGCCATTTGATTTCTGAACTGATCGAGTTCGTCCATCATGCCGCGAATACGTTCATTCAGTTGCTCAATTACTGAGATGTTTTGTTCTGATGCTGCGTATCGACTTCTCAAGTCGCTAATTTTCTCTGAAAACGTTTCAGGATAAAGCGCTGCATCAATGATATTTGAGTACTCTGAATAATCTGCTTCAAGTCCATCAATATCGGCTTCTAAGCCTTCGAGATCTTCTGAACTAACTGCATTGTCTACCCGATTTACGAGTTCTGAGTATTCTGCCCTAAAGTCTTGCTGAATCTGATAGTCAGACTGCTGAGCAACAACTGTTGAACTAACAACGAATAAAAGAGCAGCTAATATAGAAAGTGATTGGTTGATTGTTTTCTTCATTGTATTAGTCTCTTAGTTTCGTCCTTCGTGGTTCAGATTATAGGTATTTCCTGAAGCTCGATCTACAAGTTCAATGTAGTTGTCTCGCTGGTTAAAAGCCGGTTGCCCTAACCCTTGCCCTGTAATCTCGATTTTATTCTTCAGTTTAAGTTCGCCTTCACCTGTTTCAAAGACATAGACGTTGTTAAAACCCGCAGCGGTTACAAAGTAGTACCCTGTAGTGTTGCGAATCAACCTAATCTGGTCTACAGACGAAGATCCTTCTTCTTCAAGAATATTGGATACGTTGAATTTAATCGCATATCGCTGGTCGTGTACTTCATTGTTAGAATCCGGACTCAGCACGCTTTCGATCGGCTGTGAGTAGTCCACATTCTGGATAACTAACGAAGGTCCACAAGCTGCAGCGCCAAACAAGATAGCAACACACATTGCGAGTGTGGTAATTGTTGGTTTTGCCATAGTAGTTAGTTTATGATGTTTTAGTGATTATTGGTTATATAGTCGAAAAAAGCTTATTTGTTTCTTAAACGCTTAAAATTGAATAGAATGGAACATTTTGGTCTAAACTTTGGCGGCCTTTTAAAAACTCAATTTCCATCACAAAAGAGTAACCGATGATGTTACCTCCAAGTTTTTCTACCAAACGAGTTGCCGCCATAGCTGATCCCCCTGTAGCAACCAAATCATCATGTATGAGAACATTATCCCCCGGATTTATGGAATCTTTGTGCATTTCTAGCGTATCCGTTCCGTATTCGAGTTCATAATCAACTGATTCAGTTTCTGCCGGAAGTTTATTTGGTTTTCGGATTGGAATAAAGCCTGCATGTAAATCCTGCGCTAAATTAGTTCCAAAAAGAAATCCGCGCGATTCTAAACCGGCCACATAGTCAATTTGGTGACCCCGAAATGGTTCAGCAAGCAACCTGGAAGTAAGTTCTAAAAGATACTTATCATTTAAAAGCGGTGTAATATCTTTGTATATAATTCCTTTTTTAGGAAAATCTTTTACTGAACGAATATTATCTTTCAGTATCTTTTTCAGCTCACTGTGTGTATCATCTAATGACATTCCTTAACAAATTCGCTATAAGTTAGTTACGAATAATCGTGAAGCACTAAACATAATATTTTTTGCTGCAAATGTTTAATGGAAAAGGTTCGAATTCAAAATTAAATCATGATTTATTTATGATGAAGGCATTTCATCTGGCTGAAAAAGCTTTTGATGATGATGAAGTACCTGTAGGGGCCGTTGTGGTGTATGAGAATAGAATTGTAGGTCAAGGTTATAACCAGGTTGAACGCTTGAATGACCCCACCGCGCATGCTGAAATGATTGCAATATCAGCAGCATGTGATACGCTCTCCACAAAATATCTTTCTGACTGTACATTATATGTAACACTGGAACCTTGTGCGATGTGCAGCGGTGCAATTGTATGGTCGAAATTGAAACGAGTTGTTTTTGGTGCGTTAGACGAAAAAGCCGGAGGGTGTGGTTCCTTATTTAACATAGCATCTAATAAGAAATTAAATCACCAAACAGAGATTATTCACGGCGTGATGGAGATGGATTGCCAATTTATTTTAAACAGATTCTTTGAAAGTAAACGTTAGTTTATTTGAAAACGCTGTATAAATCTCGACCATTTTACCAGTAACCTTCTTCTTCCCCGGACGGTAGTTAAAGGAATTCCAACTTTAAAGATCAGATAAATCACTAAAATCGTAATCACCAAAATCCAGATTGCATAATCCTGATAAACGGTGAGATATTCCAGCATAGGCTGGCCGATTAAGACGGTAATTCCAACAAGAAGAGGCGTCCAGATCGCTACAGAAAGAGCAAAATAGGTGAAGAATATTTTGAATTTTGAGCGCAATAAACCGGCTGAAAAATAGGTGGGAAACCGGGCTCCCGGGATAAAACGGGCTACAAATAACAATTCCATGCCATACATGTCATAAAGATTTTGTGCCCTGTTTAAATCTTCTTCTTTGATCATCCACTTAAACGGCACTTTATTCAATATTGGATTACCCACTTTTTTCCCAAGCCAATAGATATTAGTATCTATAATTAGAATGCCTAAAAAACAGCTCAACACCGCATACATAAATGGAAAGATTCCGGCCGCTGTGAGAAGACCTGCTGCAATAACCGATAAGTCTTCGCTGAAAATTGTCAGGGCCATAATGAGAATAAATATTGTGAAAAATGCCTTGCCACCGAGGGCCTCAACGTCTTCTGAATCGAACGGTTCTTTTGCTTGCTGCACTCTCTGCTCTGTAGCACTCCGTCTGCTCACTCCATCACCTGACTCTACCTGACGTAAAAATTGTGAACTTTCTGAGCTCCACTTTTCATCGGCGAGAATCTCTTTGTTTTGAACATCTTTGAGCAGTACAAGTTTACTCTGGGGTATAACCCGATGCGTCTCTTTAGCCGTATACTGAGGAACATTATGATCTTTAATATCGTGTAATATCAAAACAGGTTGATCAATATGTTTAACAATCTCACGAAAATCACGCTGATCCAAATATCTTATGGCATCTACATATTCAAGTGAAAAGTTTAGAGAGTTATACCAACCGAAATGTGGAAAAGCGAATCTATAAAATGATACAACCGGCCTCACTAAACTATAGAGAGATCTATTTATGTAGTGGTTTCCTAAAAACCTTAATTCCTGTGCGCCAATTGAACCGATGAGGGTTAAGCTATTGATGCTATCCAGCTCTGAAGCTGCCCGGAGTGAGAGATATCCGCTGTAGCCGTGCCCCATCAGATGAAACTCTTTAATATTTAGTTTATCAATAAACTGCTTCAGTAGATTTAATTTATGGTCTATAGTAAATTTTTCGCTAGAAGGACCTTGTTGAAATTCAACAATTTCGGGCAGGAAAATGTGAAATGAATCCTGCAGTGACTCTGCAATTGGAAGTATGGCATTGGACCTGTAATAGATATCGGGTAGAATGATGAGCTTTGGTTTTTCATTCTCTCCACCAATATCAGTACCCAGTTCCTGGTAAGTTATTTCAACATCCTGTCCAGAAACCTGAAGCACAGTACTCTTTTCAAACTTTCCGGGGAAGTCTACAGGCGGATATGCAATCTGGACAAACCACGACATGCCGAGCAATATCAAATAAAAACCCAGAATATAGAGCAGAATATTTCTGTTTTTCTTCTTCAATCTTGCTTAAATCTTAACTGACTTTTTTTTGGTTACTTCCAATTCTGATTGGTGCCGGTTCTGCTGTTGTAACGCTTTAACCTTTTTAAAAAGTTCTGCCGCCAGTTCTTTTCTGTCACTCTTGTGTATAGTTTCTTCACCAAAATATATTCGGGCTCTGATGGATCGATTTCCTGCAAATTTTAAAAAATGACTCCCAAAAGACTCGTCATTCCACCAGCATACACTATTTATTGCATCTTCATCTTTTGGACCTGTTCGGTAGGTAATGTATGCATAATGAACGGGCATCTGGCTTTTTGCGGGGTGCTCCAATATCGAAGGTTTAAAGGGAAGCAGCGATTCTCCGCTCGATGTGGTTCCCTCCGGAAAAAGAACAACACCTTTATATTTTGATATTTGATCAGCTACAGATTGATTGACACGTGCTACATCAGACTTTCGTTTTCTATCAATAAAAATGATTTCCAGCGTTCTTGCCATAATTCCCAGCATAGGCCAATTTTTAACCTCGGCTTTTGAAACAAATGTTGTTTTTAAAACGCTGAAAAAGATGATGATATCCGCATAGCTCAAATGATTACTGACAAGAAAAAAGGGTGGCTCAGGCATTTTTCCAATAACTTCTACTTTAATGGATAAAATTTTACAAACAGATTTTCCCCATCGATTAAGGCAGTAGTTTCTTAAGGCTCCGGTTTCTTGCCTAAACAGTTTTAAAATGAGAAAACCAATAGCGTAGCAGCCATAAAAAAAGAGTGTGGCTAGAATCGTAAACAGTGTTTTACCGACAGAGATGATAAATTTCATGAAACAAAAATAACTCTTTAAACAACAAAGAAAAGAATAAAGTAGTCGCCAACCCGTACTGAAAAAACAATTTCTTCATAAGCAGGATCTTATTTGTATTTTATGACGTTATAAAAAAGAACAGTAACTACCTATTTCGGCCTTAACGGTTCATGCTTTACAGTAAATCATTTATTAACAGTAAAGACAAAGACTGGGTTGTTTTTGTCCATGGTGCAGGAGGCTCCTCTTCTATTTGGTTTCAGCAATTGAAAGCCTATAAGGATGAGTTTAATGTACTTCTTGTAGATCTCCGCGGACATGGAAAGTCTAAAGAGATGAGTACCATGAAAAAATACTATAAAGAGAAATATACCTTCAGAACCGTAAGTCATGATGTGCTTGATGTTTTAAAAAAAGAAAATATTGATCAAGCTCATTTTGTTGGAGTATCACTCGGAACAATTATCATCCGTTCAATAGCAGAAATTAGGCCGGAAATTGTAAAATCCGCCATTATGTGTGGTGCCATTACAAGATTGGATGTTCGAAGTAGAATTTTAGTTTGGCTTGGGCATACATTTAAAAAAGTTGTCCCTTTTATTTGGCTGTATAAGCTTTTTGCGTGGGTAATCATGCCGAAAAAGAATCATGAAGAATCAAGATCTTTGTTCGTAAAAGATGCTAAAAACCTGGCCCGTAAAGAGTTTTTAAAATGGTTCAGGTTAACCTATGAAGTCAATCCACTTCTCAGATATTTCAAAGAGAAGGAGATGGAAGCCCCAACACTATACGTGATGGGTGAAGAGGATCATATGTTTCTACCGCCTGTTCAAAAAATGATTCAGGATTTCAATCATAGTGAACTGGTTGTTGTAGAAGGCAGCGGGCACGTTGTAAATGTCGACAAACCGGATGAATTCAATCGTATCACGTTAGAGTACCTGAATCGTCAGTCTAATCGCATCGCTACTGCTGAATCTGCGTAACTAATACTCAACAACATAAAAAAACCTGACAAGATATTACTCCTGTCAGGTTTTTTGATAAGTATTTTTGTTACCTGTCCAAATCCAATCTTGTTTCGCGTATAATCCGTGACAACCACGCCTCGGACTGAACACTGTTTTGAATTTCGCGAGTATAATCGATGGCCTCTTCCGGATTTTCGAATCCTTCATATGCTACAAAGTAATAATCAGTTGCCGGGTTAAAGAGCATGTGAGCTTGATATCCACGATCAATAAAACGGTCATAGAGTCGATCTGCATTCTCTTTTACCAGAAATGAGCCACCAATCACGTAGAAGTTAAGATCACTGTAATCTCCGTTCATGTTTTCCATTTCCATTTCACGCCATTCACCGGAATATTCTGACAAATCCCTGCCTTCAACATTTCCTTCCTGCAGTTGACGTTCTTCGAGTTCAGCTTTTAGCCTGTCGATCTCTTCAGCATCAATGGTTTGAGGAGTGGCTGTGAGTTCTACCTGTTCTTCCACAACATTCACGTCGCTGGTTTCCATCTCTTCTTCAGATTCCATTTCATTGGATTCACTGTCGACACCTGATCCTAATGCCGGCTCCGGAGATTTAGGGCTTATGTACTCAAACCGATTTCTGTGACGCTCCTGAGCTTCATCAACCAACTCATTTTGAGACTGGAACCTATTTGCAAACCGTTCAGCTATAGGATCTTCAAGTTCGGCCTGCAGCAGTATAATCAGTTCATTCTCCTGTATATCGGATGAGTTATATCCGAAAAGATATTTAAGGCCGAAAAACCAACCCGGAAGATCTTTTAATATTGGTATACCACGACGAACTTTTGCCTCTTCTGTTCTGTATAGACCGGCAATGACCGTACTCTCACCATCTAATAGTAAAGCATGAGTACTTGCGGTCTGTTTACTGATAACCGTACTCACCGGATCAGGCTGTGCTGAAGAGCGTTCTGCCTCAATATTGAGGTAAATCAATGTTGTGTCCGCATACTGAACAATCTCAGGAGTAACTTCCAGAATTGTACCGGTACTGAAGAACTGATCGGTTACATTACCTGCAAAGTCTCTTTGCTTAATTGAAAAATCCTCACCAACCTGAATTCTTCCCTGCTCTCCATTCATCACTTTAACGGATGGAGTAGCCAGAATTTGTCCCAGGTTATCGGCTTCGAAAGCACTGAAAAGGGCCTGGACTTCAATTCCGCTGCTTCCAACTTCACCAAAATTTACGATAGAATTAAAAACATTCTGAGATACAGTTTGTGCACCACGGGCATTGATGTTCACAAAACTGTTTTCAAATTCGGTAGTTGGAATCTGGCCTTCTCCGCCACCTCCGCCACCGCCTTCCTGATTTACAAGGTCACTTAGATTTTCCGGCACTCCGCTTGTCAGTGTTGACCAATCCACACCGATTTCACGCAAAGCACGCTTGCTGCCCTCAAAGAATGTAGCGTTAATCCGAATTTCCCGTGTTTGGGTATTTACCTGAATTTCTGAATCCCCCGTTGTTTGTGCACCTCCAGGGCCTGCTGCTTGCTCGCCTCTGCGCTGAATTTGTTGCTGAGCATCAGCTTCAGCACGTGTCACAATTTCGTATACATCAGGCTCCTCAAAGGCTACAAAATCCTGTACCCGGAGAATATAGTCCAAAGCTTCACGCCAATGCATGGCCGGCAGGGTAACACCAATTGGACCTGTGTAACCGGTTCGATCAATGATAAATTTATTTTCATACTCTTGTGCAAAAGTATTCAACACATCAATGGCTTCGGTAAACGTTGTTCGCCGATCCAGTGATATCATCTCATCGGGATTCGTGTATTCCCTGGGGTAACGATCCTGCGCCGTTGTTGATTCTATCGCAGTGATCGCGATAAAAATACAAATCAAAAAGGCTGCTATATTTCTGCTGTTCATAGTATTTATGATTGATTTCATCGTTGTACCTCCAGTGTAACCACGTCTATAATTCCACCTCTGTTGAGCCTGAATGTGGCAGATCCTTGTTGCATGTTAATTTGTTGTAGTGTTCCCAAATATACTCTGTCATTTACCCGAAGCGTAACCATTTGTCCGTTTTGATCCATCAGATAGACAGCCGACCCGGTTAACCCCACAATTCGACTCTGATCCACATTTGGCAAATTATCTTCATTAGGTGGTACATTCCGTATGAGCGGAAAGAATGGATTATGATTGGAATCGTTTGTTCTAAAAGCGATATCAGGTGTTTGGTTGTTATTATCAAACACTCCTACGCGATCGTAGTGACTTTGAAGCTGAAATGTAAAATTTACATTTTGATAACCCTCTTCTTCACCCGACGGTGAAAGAGAAATTCCATCAATTTTTTGAACCGGTTCACTATACTCAATCGCATTGATAAATCGCACAACACTTCGATACGGCCCTGAACCGTTAATAGATGAGTTAATTACACCATACTGCTCCGAACTTGTTGAATCACTAAATGTAAAATTAAAATTCACCCCTGCCCCTTCATTGATTAGAGACAAAAACCTAAAAATTTCATCAGCATTATTATTTGAAAAGATGGTTTTATCAAATCCCTCAATTATTGTTGTAGCCTCGGCAAACTGCTCACGAAGCATGGGCACAAGTTCTGCGGTTTGAACATCCTGCTGATAATCATTTTCTAGGCTTACCTGGGTTTCTTCAAGCTGTTCTATTTCAGCTTTCTGAATAAAGTGCATGTAAGCATAACCGGCTCCATTGATAAGTAAAAGAGCCAGGAGTAAAATCAAAGTATTTCGAAGACCGTACGACATAGACTTTTTCTCAATTAGTTAATTAAATCATTAAGACTTCGAACATTTTCAGGAGTATATCTGCTAGTATCTTCAATCACTGAGCGAATCATCATATTAAAGTAAAATACTTCTCGTTCTCGCACCTCTTCCCTTTGAACAGAAAGTAAGGTAACGGAGTCGAACTGGTTTGCAAGCATAGGTATTCTATCTCGACTCAGTGAATAACCGTCAACCATCAGTACATCATTATTTTGCCTGAATGAATTAATCCAAAGACCTCCAACCTCTCCGGCAGCCTGATTGAAATGATCAACTGTGACGGACCATTTGATATTCTCAGCACTCAAATCCCCGAGTAGTTCCAGTTGATTCTGCATCTGCCCAAGCTGCATGGTTAGCTCCTCAGATTCTTGTACCAGCGGCTGAAGGGATTGAATATCACTTTCCAGGCGACTGTTTTGTTGCTGCAGCAGATCAATTTCTGCAACATTGGCCTGATAGAAGTGATTTAAAATAACCGGACTTGCCCCAATTAAAATCAAAAGAACAAAGCCGTGCCACTGAAGTTTGAAAATCTTTTGTCGATCAGATACGTATTCAGGGAGAAATGAAACTTCAGGGAACTCACTTTTCCCAATATTTGCAGCCAAACTAGCGATACCAATCGCCGTTGTAAAACCCGGAACGATATCTTTCATCGTTTCACCGTAACTGACCAACTCCTTGTCAAACCTGAAATCTTCAACTTTCAGATCGGGGAAGTTCTTTCTGAAGAAATCCGTAGCGTCTTCACCAACCGTGTTATTGAAAATCACAAATCGATCCAGACCAGGGATTTCTCCGGTGTCCAGCTGAAAAAGAACTTTGGAAAAGATAGTGTTTAAGAAATTTTTATCCTTTGTTCCCTCATTTATTACTGGCGAAACCTGAAGAATCTCATGGCCGCGAACAAATACCATTCGGCATTTATCGGGGCTAAACTGAACAAGGCCTGTTATTTTCTGTTCTTCATTTTCGTAATGATTTCTAAACAAGCCAACCATTGCTACTTCATCCGGTACTACATCGTTTATGTAGTAGTTTTCACCAAAACGGTCACCGGCATTGGAAACAAGCTGCAGAGTTGGTGACTCTTCATCAATTGAGGCAATAACCAAATTTCCATTTTGTCTAAGAAAGTATTCGTAAAGATCTTTATTTGGCTCCGATCCATAAATAGCCTGGAGTTTTTCTACAACGGCCTGCTGAATCTCTTTTTTCTTTTTCTCTTTGAAATTCTCGTTTTTAACGATCTGAAAAATTGTATTCCCGGACTCAATATTCAGAGTTAATGTTACTTTACTCTTTTTGAAGTCATCCAGATACTGAACCAACAGCTCTTCGTTTGTTTTTACAACAGAGGATTCTTCAACAAGATCCCGATCATCAAAATCCTGTATAGGTGAATCATCTAAATCGTCCAGATCAATTTCAGCGAGTTCATCCAGGCCTGAATCGTCATCTTCGTCTTCATCAAGCTCTAATCCAAAAATATCATCAGAATCCTCCTCAGCGAAAACATCTTCATTGGATACCTCTTCCTCAAGAGGAGATTCCTTTTGTGTAGATTGAATGGGATCAATTAATTTTAACTTGTCCAGCCTTAAAAGTTGGAAACCTTTTTTTTGAGGTTTAATCCGGGCGATCTTCAGATGATCACCTTCAAGACTAATGCCAATATATTCACGAGATTTAAACATCCGGTATACGTTATGTTAGTCTAATCCAACTCGTTAAAAAGTTGTTGAATTCGTTTCTTATTGTTCGCGTTGTTGAACGCTTCGTCTTTAGAAATTCTGCCTTCGTCGTAAAGTCGTTTTAGATCCTGCTCCATCGTATTCATTCCCAATTCACTTCCCTCATTGAGCATCTGATAGATTTCATTCACATTATTGTTACGAATTGCGGCTCGAATAGAAGGAGTAACCAAAAGTACCTCTTTCGCCAGCACTCGTTTTCCGTCAAGGCTGGAAACAAGCTTTTGACTAATTACGCAGGTTAAAACGTCAGCCAGGCGATTTCTGACACGGTCTTGCTCTTCGGTGGCCACCTCACCCAAAATACGCTCAATACTTTCCATAGCCGATGAGGTGTGAAGTGTACCAAAAGTTTTGTGCCCCGAGTCGGTGATCTCTAAAGTAGTGGTGATGGTTTCTGGATCACGAAGCTCACCAATTACAATTATGTCAGGATCCTGACGAAGAGACTGAACTGCCCCCTCCTTAAATGACGTTACATCACGGCCAACTTCCCTATGGCGAACCACACTTCGGATGGGATTGTGGATTAATTCAACCGGTGAAGCGATAACAACAATATGTGCGTCTACAGTACGGTTATTGGCGTCTATTATAGTATCAAGCGTACTGGACTTACCTGACCCGGTAATTCCGGTAACCAGAGTTAAACCGTATTTGTAATATTTTAAACTAAGCGCTTTTGCAATTTCCGGATGAACTCCAAGGGTTTTGAACGGACGAATTTCTGTGTCAATCTTCCGCATATTAAGAGCCAGGGCCTCGAGGTCCATATACATATTGGCTCGATACCGCCGGTTTCTGTTACCATCAGTCTGAATCGTGTAGGAGAAATCCAGACTTTTTTTATCCATCAGCTGATTTCGCTGTGTCTGCGTGAGAACATTGTGAAGCAGTACATCAGTCTCACCGATCGGGAGATCAACATCCATGTTGAGAGGTGATTTTTTACCGTAGACCCTGTACCAGATTTTTCCGTTACAACCATGCCCGCCTACATCAATATCTGAAGCCTCAATTTTTTCCATATAGATCAGAAATGCATTCAGAGATTTTCTTAATATTTTTCTCTGATCTTCTGGCAATTCATTTACCATATCACCTATAGCGGCATGATACTCGAGTCCTTTTTTAGACTCCGGTATCTGAGAAGCAAT
Organism: uncultured Rhodohalobacter sp.; assembly: GCA_964401805.1. GTDB lineage: Bacteria > Bacteroidota > Rhodothermia > Balneolales > Balneolaceae > Rhodohalobacter. The sequence goes on along the minus strand of CAYNZY010000003.1, from coordinate 3,525 downwards.
TTTTCCACAAATTTCCCGAATAGGTTTAAATGATATCGATGTACTCATGCAGGGTTTTTAGTTAGGTATTTTACCGAATATAATTAATGTAGATGATTTTTAAACGTTTAATATTCAGTGAGTTTAAACTGAATGTAAATCCAACGAAAGTATTTCTGTGCCTGAATCGTAATTTTTGATTTTGAGCGGACTCATCAAAACTGTTGGCACCTTCTAAACTATATGTAAAGAGTACCTAAAACTGCGATTGTTACAAAATAACTGAACCTAAAAGCTTTCGTTGTTACTTCCAGCTTTCATTCCCCAAAAGCCTTTTTTTTAGATTCAGCAACTGAATATTCATGTTTTCAATTTTCTTCTGCTGAATCTCAATAATATTCTTGGTAAAAATGTTGAATAACTTTTCAGGGCGACGTCTAAAGTAGTTGAGAACGTCATATCTCTGAAAAGCAAGTAAAATGGCATTTTCCTCACAAACTACTTTCGCCATGCGGTTTTGTTTACTGAACAGAAAAGTTTCCCCGATAAAACTGCCTTCATCCAAAACGGCAAGTTGAATTTCATCTTTCCAAACACCTACTTTTCCTTCCCCAACCAAATACGCTGTTTGCACTCTATCGTGTTCATTCACGATTGTTTCCCCCCTAAGGAAACGTTCTTCATTACCCAATTCAAGAAAAGACAGAACATCTTCATAATGAAAATTTTTCAGCAGATGCGGTGGATCCTTCAGCAGGTTCCGCATATACAATGGCATCATATTTAATTTATTACTGTCCGATCTGGTCATATTATTCACCTACGCTTCATTTAATCATCCAGGGTAATTGCTATAATCTCTTCAACTGTAGTTATCCCTTCCTTAATTCGCTCGCGGCCTGATGCACGCAATGTAAGCATTCCGTTCTTGATGGCCTGCTCTTTTATTTGCTCCTCATCAATATCGCCCCCCGATTCCAGAATGATCCGTTTGATATCTTTACTGAAAAAGAGAGCTTCGTGAATCGCAGCCCGACCTTTAAAACCGGTACCGTTGCACTTCTCACAGCCTACAGCTTTATAATATGTTTCATTCTGAATCTCCTCCTCTGTAAAACCTAAACCGCGCAGTGTTTCCGGATGAGGATCATACTGCTCCTTGCACTTACAAAGTCGGCGAATCAGTCGCTGAGCCATCACAAGGTTAACTGCGTTGGCTATCAGGAATGGTTCCACTCCCATTTTAAAAAGTCGGGATACAGCACTTGGAGCATCATTAGTGTGAAGCGTAGAGAAGGTAAGGTGACCCGTATTCGCCATTTTGATTGCGATTTCTGCCGTTTTAAGGTCACGCATCTCACCTACAAGTACAATGTCAGGGTCATGACGAAGAATCCCTCGAATCGCCATATCAAACGTCATATTATTGCTGATCTTAAGCTGACGTGCTCCTTTAATCAGATATTCAACCGGCTCCTCAACTGTAAGAACATTTTTGGTCGGGTCGATCACATAATAGAGTGCCGCAACAAGCGTCGTTGATTTACCACTACCGGTCGGACCTGTTATAATACAGATCCCGGATGGCTTCTCAATGGCTTTCACAAAATCTTCCTTCGCCTTTTTCTGAAGACCAAGCACATTAAGGTCTGTAATTACTTTTCGGTCATCCAGAATCCGGATAACAACCGATTCAAACTTGCGATCAAACTGAGCTCCTACCATCGGCATGATAGACACACGATACCGGATATTATGATTATCCACACTTCTCTGGATAAAACCATCCTGTGAACTATCCCTTTCGAATCGGTCAACATTCCGTGTTTTATCTTTTACAACGGCCGTAATAGCTTCCGGCTTTACATTTTTCTGTTGATACCAAAGCTGAAGTTTACCATCCGTTCGGAATCGAATATCGGTGGTGGCAGGACCGCTTGGCACGATATGAATATCACTTACGCCCTGTCGTACTCCCTCAACCAGCATCCCTTCAATGAGGGAATTAAGCATACTCTGGTTGATTTCAGCCTCTATCTCCTCTTCATCAACCTCTTGGGTATCTTCTCCCATCTGAGGTTCTTCGTAATCGATCTCCTCAAGCAGATCCAAAAACTCGTTTTTCTGCTCATACACATTCGAGAGAATGTATTCAATCATCTCGTATCGGCAGTACTGAATATCAAACTCTTTAAAATTGAGCCGTGAGAGTGTGCCGGACAACTTTGGATCCGAAGGATCAGCTGCTGCGATGGTTAAAGATGTGGTCGTTTTATGAATAGGTACGGCTTTTTGATGAGCCAGTTCATCTACAGTCTCCTGTGGAAGATCATCCATATACGACTTAATATCCTGAATTTTGTCAGGCGGGAGGTCAGTTCTGCCGGCAAAAACCTCATCGAAGGCGTAAATATCGGCAATCTGGCGCATCACCTCATGGCGATCCAGATTCAAGTCCTGATAGAGGATTTGACCAATACGCCGATTTGAGTGTTCCGGCTCCTCTGATAGGATTTTCAGAGCCATTGAGAGCTGCTCGTCGGTGATCACACCCCTGCTACAGAGAAGGTCTCCAATATGTGTTCTGGTATTTACTTTACCCATGTTAGAGAGATTAGTGATATCAAGGGTTTAAGACAAGCACTATTTAACGTGAATGCAAATGGATTTTCGATGATCAATATAAAGTATTAGAAGGTAGAATCGCTATTATTAATCAATATTTCAATAACAGATTGAAAAACCTGTGATTAAATTATTCGAAGATTTGTTCGAGGATATGAATGATATGTGATTGTCTATTAGTTTGATAACGAGTTAAGAACACTCGTGGCACGACTCCAAATCTTGCTAACAGCAATAAGTCTCTATAATCAATGATGAAATTTAATGATGTCCAAATCATCAAATCCTATAGCAATTAAGTGGCATAGCCATGCCCCACATACTAGCACACCAATTCATTGATGGGTGCAAATGCATTAAAAAAAGAGTCAGTCCCATCGGGACGAATCACAAAAATCCCGGTGTACAAC
>CAYNZY010000003.1:0-501 GCA_964401805.1 uncultured Rhodohalobacter sp. | reverse complement strand
TAGCCCACCAATTCATTGATTGGTGGATAAGCATTGAAAAAGAGTCAGTCCCATCGGGACGACCCACAAAAATCCCGGTGTACAACCGCCTCTAACCTATCAGGAACTTCAATCCAATCCCTCTGTTCGGCGGATTTGTTTTCGTCTTAGATGCCACAGGTTTGCTTCGCTTAACCTGTGGCTAATTACATTCTGCCCCTGCCCCTGCCGGTGCAGTTTTGTAATCAAACTGTTGTAATCACCACTGATTATAATGTTTGGAGAAATCCCTTTAACCCACAGGAAATCAAATGGCGTAGCCATGGCTTACATCATAGTTCACCAATTCATTGGTTGGTTGATAGACATTGAAAAAGAGTCAGTCACATCGGGACGGTCCATATCTAAACTTGGGGATGGCCGCCTCTATTCTATTTGAAGCAATAATCCAATCCCTCTGTTCGGCGGATGATGTTTTGTTGCCACTTATTCCCCAGGTTCCGCTTCGCTGCACCTGGGGCT
>CAYNZY010000002.1:46958-208333 GCA_964401805.1 uncultured Rhodohalobacter sp. | reverse complement strand
GGAGATACCGGGTCAAGCCCGGCATGACTACTGAGGGGCCCGGCATGACTGCTTGCAGCGATGGTTCCCGTTCACGTCATCCCGGGGCGAAAGCACGGGATCCCCTGACTTTACCAACGCTCACCCCTTTCCAGTGCGAGGAGATCCTGAATCGAGTTCAGGATGACTCAAAAAGCGTTATACATCGACTCCGTCATTCCGGGTTTAACCAGGGATCCCCAAACGTTATCACAACCGCGGTCGGGAGCCAATTGACTTACCCATCACTTCAACAACAGGTGAAACTCCACTATGCCGGCGTACTCTTTCAACGCAATTGTCATGTATTCGATATTCTCTACAGATGGATAATATTCTATATCATCGAATGACATATCTTTATCCACTCTTATCTTAAAATCACTCGGCGATGCAATGATATCAACACTTTCAGGAAGCAGGTACCTGGCCATTTTCACCGCTCTGGGCATATGCGATGCACTCGTCACAATGATCAAGGTACCGGGTTGTGTTTCTCCATTATCTGGCAAAGTATCGTATCGATCTAAATATGCACGAATTTCCATCCACGTGTCTAACGGTTCGCCATGTTTAATCAGGTACTCACTGTTTATTCCAAGGTCCCGGGCCGTTAAGGCGAACATGTCTGCCTGTGTGGTTATGCCGCCTGAGTCATTGCCAGAAAGTATCAAGTTACTTTCGGGGTACACGTGGTGTAACCTAATGGCCTCAATAATTCTTGAAAGAGATCGGTTATACAGGCGACTGGAAGGCGGTAAGCTCCGATCATTAATATGCCCGCCGCCCAGGACCACTATTTCGACAGGTTCCTGAAGTGAGACATTTGAATTCCTCAAGACTGGCCGGTATTGCGATTCCAGGCTGTTCAGAAGATAGACAGGTACAAACGGTGTGGATATAATCAAAAACCATATCAGGGTTAAACCTGCAGTAAATAAAAATTGCTTCCTTTGTTTTCTGACATAAAGAATACAGGCTGCAAGTGCTAAAAGCCACAGAATATTAAACGGATCGATAAAAAAATGTATCAGGGAATTGACCATCGAAAAATTTTGACCAAACTATATATTCCTTTTAATCCGACTAATTAAAACATCTTTCAAAAAAACAGGTGTAGAAATAAAGTTTCGTTTCCACATACGTTTTGGGTTTAAAAACAACCGATGCAGCCATTCCAGACCAACATTCAGCATCCATTCGGGAGCCCGGTTCTGTGTTCCCGCATAGAAATCGAACACCGCTCCGATGGAACAGATAACCCTAACATTCAGCCTCTCCTTGTGGGCATGCACCCACTTTTCCTGCTTGGGCGCCGTCATTCCTACAAAGAGAATATCGGGCTTAAATTGGTTTACGGCGTTTATCATATTCGAACTATCTTCCTCAGTGAAGGACGATTTAAAGGGCGGGCTGTAACTCCCGCATCGTACGCGCGGAAGCTCTTTTTGAATACGACTTTCTATTTTAGATATCGTTGCTTCTGAAGATCCCAGGTAAAAAACACTCAGATTATCGTTCGATGCGCGCTCCAAAAGCATTGCATGCATATCTGCCCCGGCAATTTTTCTAATCCTCTTCTTATGGATCAGCCTTGCCGCAAGCACGATACCGGTACCGTCTGGAATTAGTATACTGGAATTCAATAAAGCTTCCCTGAACTCCAGATCAGATTTGGATTCAACATATGAGTGGGGGTTCAGCGTATTTATAACCTTTTTTTCGCCGTTAATGCTGATAGAATTACTTAACGAGATATTATATCCGAGAATATTCATCTTTTACAGTCCCAGACTTTCTTCATTTTTCTCTAAATCATTTAAAAACTCATTTGTAAGCAGATGCTGTCCTTCAGGGTTTAAATGGATAGGATCAAAAAAAAGATCATAGCGACTCTCCCAGTTCTCCAGGTATTCAAAATAAGTTACAAAATCATTTTTTTGTTCGAGATTTTTGAAATAGGACAGCTCATAGTCAAATTTTTCCGATTGTTTGTTATTATACAGATCTACTGTTGGCACATACAGCAGAACTACGTTTATACCTCTGTTTGTTAACGCATCGATGCTTTTCTCAAATATCTCCCGGTTTCTTTCAGAGGAGTCTATAATACGGTAATCACCACTTTCAATTCTTCTTTCAAGATCTTGTGCATCAAGAGTACCGAATTTCAGATTCGACCAGACGCCCAGATAACCCCTCATAGAACCACTGACCAACTGCTCATTGTACCTTGATGTTTTTATGATCTTTTTCTGCCAGTATTCTGAAGGATCCATCTCGTTCTTTACATAGTTCTCCATATTCTCATTATCCATAAAAGGTAAGAAAAGGCGGTAAGAGTTCTGGCTCAGGCCGCTTCCCGTAAACATCCATGCGTCTACACCGTATACAACCACCTTAAGGTTTTTATTTTCATCCAGCAGATGGTTAATCATCTGGTGCCGATCGTAAACATTCACTCCCTCGATGGTATATTTTGAAACCTTTTTTCCAAACTGTTCTTCAAAGCTCTCTTTTTCAATTCCAAGCATCAAGTGGGAGTGGCCCACAAACGCAATATCATAATCAGTTCCTATTCCATAATATTTCTCCAGGCCGGTTTGAATGATCTTATGAACGACATAGTCGGACACAAAAAAAAGAAGAGCAAAGAAACAAACGTATGTAATGGGTGATTTTACGTATTTCATCGAGTGATTAGTATTAACCTTAGTTTGATTAATAAATTTTTTTACTTATTCAATATAAAGTCTAAGAGGAGTTACCCCATTTTTGATCTATAAATCCAATTGCTTGCTTTAAATGATGCTTGTCCTTTTGTCTTGATACAAAAGAACGAAAAAATCAAGGCGGTGAATCACTTGGCGGCGGGTGCTGACGGGTGACGGAAAAACTTCAAGGCCGGCAGAGTTTAATTACATTATTAACATTAGTAAACGGCTGATGAAATTTTTCAACCCGTCACCCATCAGTCACCCTGTACCCGCCAACTGATTCAAGGCCATGTAAAATTATAACATAGACATTTCTACATATAAATTTTTGTTACCATTAGGGTAAGTCCAGAAAGTCTAAATCTAGTGAACATCCCCCTCAATCCCCCTTTTTTCGCCGTGGGCAACCCCTCGGGAAAGGGGGACTATTGACATCATCATTTAAGAATCGAACACAAAATATTACTACACAAAGTCTTAAAATTGAAAATAGATAAAGGCATTCGAACTGATCCCAAATAAGCTGATCCCAAGCAGGAGAATAATATAAGACGTCCACACAAGCCATTCCGGAAAAACAGATTTCTGGTTGATATATACAGGTATCTTCTTAATGTACTGCAAAAGTTCAACTACGAAGAGAAAAATGATTAAACCCAGCGACAGCAGCGTTGTAACGGATGATGAACCAAACCAAAGGCTACCCGAAAAGCTAAACACTTTTCCGCTCATGTAGATGGCATCACTCAGCGAGTTGGCCCGGAAAAAGATCCAGGAATAAAAAACGAGGAAAAATGTAATCACCATCCTGAACATCTTGTAGCATTTGTTGTTACCGATTTCCTGAATATTGAGAACCCTCATTATTTTATCGCCGATATATTCCAGCAAATAATAGGTGCCGTGCAATCCTCCCCAGATCACAAATGTCCAGTTTGCACCGTGCCAGAGCCCGCTTATGAGAAATACCACATAAATATTAAATATCCACTTGCGAATAGGTACCCTGTTGCCTCCTATCGGGATATAGACGTAGTCAGAAAACCAGCTTGAAAGGGATATATGCCATCGTTTCCAGAACTCACCGATCGATGAGGCAAAATATGGTAAATTAAAATTCTGCATCAGCCTGAACCCCAGTATCCTGGCGCTTCCAATTGCCATATCAGAGTAGCCGCTGAAATCGCAGTAGATTTGAAACGTAAAAAAGAGAGTGGCTAAAAAAATGGTCGGGCCGCCGTATAGCTCGGGGCTATTAAACACAGGGTCTGAATAGATAGCCAGACGATCTGCAATCACAATCTTTTTAAATAATCCCCAAATAAATAACATGGCTCCTTCCCTGAAATGATCAAATCGAAAGACATGCTTTTCTCTGAACTGGGGCAGCATATTTGACGCTCTTTCGATAGGGCCCGCAATAAGCTGCGGGAAAAAGGCGACAAAGCCAATAAAATTGACAAGGCTGGTTTCCGGCTCTATTTTTTGATTGTAGATATCAATAGAATAGCTGAGGGCCTGGAAGGTGAAAAAGGAGATACCTACGGGCAAGATAACGCTTACATATAGGTTACTAATATCATAACCAGCCTCAGATGTTATCACATTTACGCTCTCCAGAAAGAAATTGGCATACTTAAAATAGAGAAGGGGTAAAAGGGAAATGAAGACCCCGCTTAAAAGCCAAACCTTAGCCAGACGCCGTTCACTTGAAGCAATTTTTTTGCCGGTATAAAAATTTACAACCGAGACAAACAGCATTAGGAATCCAAACTCCCATCGCCACGACATGTAAAAATAGTACGAGGCTGCACACAGCAGATAGTTTCTGTACTGCTGCTCCAGGCGGAAGTAGACCGGGATTAAAGCCGCAAAAAAGATGATGTATTCCCAGGAGCTAAATAGCATTTACACTTCGATAAACAGTTAAAAGGTTCCTGTAAATACCTTCAGATGTGTAATTCTCTTTTGCTTTTATATAGCCCTTTTCACCGTACACTTTACATAGTTCTTTACTGGAATATAATTCTCGTATGGCTTTCGCGAGATCTTTTCCATTTCCATGTTCAACCAGTAGCCCGTTTTGTTCATGATCAATGATGGATGCCATAGCCCCAAGATCAGAAGTTACAACGGGCTTTTTAAGGAGCATCGCCCGGGTTATCACATTGGGAAAACCTTCATACCATTTACCCGGAACCACAATCATTCGGCTGTTCTCATATAACCTGTTTAGCTCAGGCTCATCAAGAAATCCAACCCATTCTACATTTTCAGGAGTGGTTTGCTCTATCCCGTGTAAAGACTCGTGAACTTCTCCTGCAACTACAAATGGAATATCAGGCAATAATGTGGCGGCCTCAATAAATTCATGAATACCTTTCTCTTTTTTTGATCTTCCAACAAACGATACTTTCTCACCAGGCTTATACGTTGTATTTGGTACGTCCGGAATCAGCCCCGGAACAATGTAGACCTTATCTGCAGCAATTCCGTTCTGAATAAATTTTCTCTTTTGAAAGTCTGTCTGAACGATAAACGCATCCGGTAGCTGCTGAACACCCCAAAATTTCCTGGCAGCAAAATTACGCACAGCATATCCCACACTTCGGCCGATACTATTTTCACAATTCTTTTTAATACAGTTTATTTCCCGCGCGCCGGAAAGGCACTGCTCACAAACCTCCCCCTCTCCGTCGAGGTGGAGGCCGGTTGGGCAAAACAGCCTGTAATTGGGGCATCGCATAACAATGGGAATTCCTCTCTTCTTTACAGCCCCGAAGACAGCCGCTGAAATAAGCGGATACACATTTTGCACCTGCACCACATCCGGCTGGAACTCCTCAATTTTGTTTTTGATTTCCCGTATTGCAACGGGGTTCCATATACCGGTGCAAAAAGCTTTCATGTTTTTCGCAAGTGATCCTACAATTTCTGCAGAACTACGGCGGTACCACGATACGGTATGGCCATGCTCTTCAAGCAATTGAGCAAGCCCCTCTGCTGCATGTTCCTCCCCGCTGTTATCGCTGGCATAATTGTTGTGAATAAAAAGAATCTTCATACTATTCTTTTATAATGAACTGAATTTTACCCCGTTGCTGTACAATATCATCTACTACTTGAAATTCCAATCTTACCTGGTGCAATATTCTTTTTTGTAACTCTGTCTCCACTTTTTTGATAACATTTGAAACAGAGCGTGCTGCACTATCCGAAACAATTTTAACTGTAATATCTCCTGTCTTATGCTGAATCACCTGAAACTGATTTACTACATCAGTATAGTCGTCAAAAATAGTGGTTAAATACTCACCTGAAAGGATCGTGCCATCGTGAAGTTCAATATTATCAGAAACCCTTCCTTTTACTTTATCCATTAGAGGGAGTGTAAGGCCACAACTACATGTTTCATCAAGCAACCGTCCCTCATCTCCATTTTCATACCGGATTAATGGAAAAGAGGTATCATTAAGATTTGTTACTACAATTTTTCCATACTCACCTTTCGGAACCGGCCTGTTCTTTTCGTCAAGAATTTCCACCTTTACGGAATCTGCAAATATATGAAGCCCCTCCTTATGAGAACATTCAGCTGCAATAAAATATAATTCACTGCATCCGTATTGATCACAAACTGGTGCTCCAAAAGCCTCACTTATCTTATTTTCCTGTATTTTTGTTATTGGTGCGGCTGTAGACCAAATTACCTCGGGAGCCGGCAGCTGAATCCTGTTTTTCAGTAAATAGTCCGCAATGGCATCCAGGGCTCCCACATACCCATGGATTAATTTTGGTTTTTTTTCTGAATAATCTTTTAAAAAAGCCTCTATCGTCTTCGTTGAGATATTGGTAGCATCCATGTGTACTACTTTTTGCGGCCACTCAATAAAATCTTTTATTAATTTTTTGGATCCGTAAAGTGGCACTCCCCTATAGAGAGAAGCAATGTTATCTGCCGGCGAAAGTCCCCACCAGGAAAACATCTGCCATTTGGGAATTTCCCGAACGGCTTTTGGATCCATCCCAATCTTTAAAGGGTGCCCGGTGCTTCCGCCGGTGGTTGAAAGTTTCAGATCAGACAGATCTATGTTTTCTGATACAAACTTTTGAAAATTGTTAGAAAGTTCACTCCTTTTAAGTGTTGGTACTTTCTGAAACTGTTCTTCAGACCTGATTTCAGCAACATTAATATCTGCTGAATCAAATTTATATCTATACCAGGGAACATACTTATAGGCCTCCGTGAGCAATTTATTCGTTTTGTGCCTGACTAATTGACTCAGCTCATCAGGATCTAGGAATTGATTTCTGACAGATGCACGATACTCCTTTAATGCTCCGGGCTTTGCCATAGAATAGCGTAAGAGGTATGTCCAGGTTTTAAAGTCCAAACTTTATTTCTTTACTGCCAAACAAGCTTCATAAATGCTCTTTGCCACTTTTTCCGGAGTATGGTCTTTTATAATATTTAAAGATTGCTTCCCCATCTCTTCCCATTGTTCCCGGTTTTTCCAGGCCTCATCAAGAGTGCTAACGAAATCATTAGTATCCAATGGATCAAATACCCAGCCATTTTCAGGTTTCACCAACTCAGGCCAGCACCCGTTGTATTTGGAACAAAGAACGGGTAAACCGCAGCTCATCGCTTCCGGAACCACTAACGACCAATTGTCCTGAAGAGTGGGAATGATAAAGTTATCAGCCACAGAAAAATATTTATAGATCTCCTCATAGTTAACTTTTCCCGTGAAATGAACATTTTTCAATCTATGTTTCAACGTGATTTCTTTTAAACTCACAAACTCAGGGCCATCACCTACAATGAGTAGCGAAACGTCTTGATTCCCATCAAAAACCTTACTCCAGGCTTGTATTAAATTTGATACTCCTTTTAGCTGTACTAACCGCCCGACGAATAAAAAAACATAAGAATTCAGCTTTAGCTTACTTTTAAGCCCCGCTCTTTCATCTTTCGAATATGCATTTATTGATGTTTGTAAACCGGAAGTATCAGCAGCCATATTCCCTAAGGTGATATTAGATGTCGGGTATCCTATACTTTTAACATATTCACTGCAAAGTTTACCATTACATACAATACAATCAATGTACTTCGCAGCAAGTTTACGGTACCATGTGCGTAATAAACCTGTGTTGCGTTCAGTATGCATGGTTGCCTCATAACACATCACGTGGGGAATTTTTTTAACCGAGCGAAGCCATAAAGGTGAATATGACCACTGGAAAAACCCGTCGCTGAGCATAACATCAGGTTTTGTTTCCACTGTTTTGCTTATTAAACCTGGTTGGAGTGGAATACGTAATCTTCGCTTTTTGGTCGATGACAATGGTTGTGATTTCTTACCGGTTACTCGCATTTCCCCTGTCAATCCAACAGCTCTTTCACCTATAATATTATCCAAATTTTTCGAACAGCTTTCTGGAACAACATCATGATAGTAAATGACGGTAAGTTGATTCCCACATAGCCGGTTTAACTCTTCGTAGACCGGTATCCGATAATCTAAAAAACTACGTGTAACCCAGGTTATTTTCATCAGAAGATCTATTGGTATAGTGAAGGTAGAACAAGGAGATCATCGAAAAAATCAGAACAGCCGGTATCCAGGTTCCGTAGACTCTGGTCCCTAAACCCGGATTCCCCATAGTATGTACAATAATTAAGATAGTTGTTGAAAAAAAAGCGCCTCTGAGTGTATCAGGAATAACATTTGATTTGGATACCCAAAACATTCGAAACAGGAATATTACAAATAACAGAGTCCCTATCAGGCCGGTACCTAAAAACGCAGATAATACGCCATTGTGTACTCCAATTGCTGCATTAAATGCTTTATTTATCACAAATGTGTCTCCAGCAACAAAACCATACCCAAAAAATGGTTTTTTCATCGCTTCTTCGTATGTACGCTCAAACATATTTACTCTTCCAGTAGTATACTCCAATCCAACTCCTTCCTTACCGTAAAAAATTGTCTGCTGAAGAATACTCTCTGGACCAATTGTATAAATCAGCACTGCTGTTGTGGTAACAATAACAACAAAGAAACTCCTTAACCAAACGTTACCTTTACCAAAAGCAAGTAAACCTGAAGCCATTCCGGCATACGCTGTATTTGAGGTACTGAAAATTGAAATAGGAAGTATGACTGCTTTTATTAACCATCCCACCGGAAGCAGTAAAGCCAAAAAGAAATAAGGTGTAGAATTCATCTGTTCAGCAATTAAAGTGCCCAGCGAAAAAAGCGACATATCAAATTGAATGATCCTTCGGAAAATGTTTACAATGATTGTAAAAACCGCATATTTCATAACCCAGTCGATCATGCCCTTAATTCCTATCTTTCTGTAAAGTCTGCTCATCACTGCCGTAATAAGCAATAAGTAGGCAATATTCTCAAATGCCCTATATGCAGTAAGTGATAATTGCACACTCCAGAAAGAGCTTATAGCTGCCCATAAAACGTAAATAACAAACCACTTGAGGGGAGTCTTAAATAGAATGTCTCTGTGCAGTTTATTTTTTAAAAAAATATAAAATGCTGATGCAAATGCAATAGAAGCAAATACAATTTGAATAACTGCTGAAGAATCGATGGATGCAACTTCATCAAATTCTCTCTGTCGGCTCACTAATGCCAGCATCACAGGATAGGCGATAAGGAGTAAACCCGGCAGACCTGCAATTGAAAAAAAATTGCTTACAGTAATTTTCTTTACTAAATCATTCTTCATTTAATGCTACTTCTGCCTACTGTTTAATTTATTTATAAATATATTACCGATATTTTCAACATGATTCTCACATGTAGCATAATTTCTAAAAATAGCCCATCCCTTTTGTTTAATTATCCTAAATTTATTCGAAATTGGCTGTAGAATAAACCCTAAAGCTATGGCCCCTAAAGCTTTTATTACTTCTTTTAGTAACTTTTTTTGTTCTTGCTTACCAAACTCATCCCATTTCCTTTTAATTTCAATATCATCATTTAATATGTTGGAATAATGACTCAATTTGCTCATTAATACATTCCTATCTGAAATTTCTAAACTAGTGGATGAAAATGTTATGGGTATTTCATTCGTTTTTATTTTACGATTACTTAGATCTACAGGCAGCTCAATTTTTACCAAAAGCCCATTATACCAGCTTTTTTTATAATCGTTGCCTGGAAAAAAGAAATTACCCAGACTATAATATATAGGAGAGTTTTTATACCGTTCCATTCCCATTATGGTATGAGAATGGCTATTAAGAACCAAAGATGCACCTGCATCAACAAAATTCCTGAATAAATTAACTTGTCTGGGAGATGGATAGTGCCAGTTTTCCGGACCTATATGTGTAAAAACAATCACATAGTCATACAATTTTCTTAATTCATTTACCTGTAAAATATTGCTGCCGGGTTCCAGTAATGAAGTACACCACTGATAATCATTTTCCCAGTTAAATTCATGCTCAGCGTAAGAAATAATTGCTATCCTAATTCCTTTTTTTTCTACTATGAATGGTTCCCAAGCTTTTTTCTTATTAGATCCAACACCCCAATATTTAATTCCAATATTGTTTAAACTATTTATTGTATCCTCTACTCCTTGCAATCCAAAATCGAAAATATGATTATTGCATAAAGAAACACCTTCAATATTCAATTTTTTTAACAATCTTATGTGACTCTGATCAATTTTCAGATTACTTCCGGCCTTCATTCTCTTATTGTCATAATCTGTTATCGGAGCTTCCAGATTAAGATAGGCAGCATCTGATCCTGCAATCAGATTTAAAAGTTCATCGTCTATATCAACATCCGCATTAGGGTATATATTTACAGGGACAAAATCTCCACAAAAAATTAAGGAAACTGTGTCAGATTTCATTATTTAATTATTTTTTTGATTGGATGTAGATACGCTTTTATGATCTCCCGACCTCTTAATCCAATGCATATTATAGGCCAAAACACAGGGCCACCCTTCAAGCCATATCTAATAGCTTTGCCCCATCCATCATTATTTAAGTATTCTTTATTTTTTTTAGAAAATCTATAAGAATCACGAAAAGAAAAAGAGTAAGCTTTAGAAAAAGCTATGGTTGTATAAATTGTTTTTAAAAAATTATCTAAAGCTTCTATTGATCTACTATCAGATAAAGCAGGTTTTATTCGCTTAGTCCAAGTTTGAATATCAAGTTCTTTAAAAAAAGCAAACCTTTTTTTGAACTTCTTGAGGCGTTCTCGAGGATTCAAAACCTGTTCATCTGTTACAAAAAGATGTTCAGGAACGAACCCCCATTCACCAAAGGTTGCGAGATATCCCCAAAATTCGAAATCCTCGGTAAGTCTAAGATCTTTACGTTGACCTCCGGTTTCTTGGGCTATCTGAGTCCTCATAAGAACAGTACCCGTTAATAATGATTTATAATTAGCCCAAAATTCATAAAAATTATCACATACATTTCCATCCCTATAATATTCTTTATCTTGTTCATTTAAATTTGGACGGAAGTAGTGTTTTCCGTTATAGTCTTTTTTTATATATCCACAATTTGCTGCAACCATAGATTCTTCAGAAACTAAAAATTCCTTCATTACACTTGCAAAATCCTCTTTCCAATAATCATCAGCATCTAAAAATGCAACAAACTCAGTGTCGGTTTCAAAAAGTCCACTGGTACGCCCTGCAGCTGGTCCTCTGTTTTCTTCAAATTCTATGTATTTGATACGATCACCATATTTCTTTGTTACTTCTTCGGTTTTATCGGTTGATGCATCATTAACAACGATAATCTCACATTCTTCTTCCTTTTGGTTAATAATACTATCGATACAACGTGAAATATACCTTTCGGCATTGTATGCTGTGATAACTACTGTGATTTTTTTTTGATTACTATTTGCGTCGTTCATTTTTTTAAGGATTAGTCCGTTCTAAGCCATGAAACAATCATTTTTAATGACCCACAAATTTTGACCAGCTTATTACAAATAATTTTATTCAACAGTAGGAAAGTTAATATATCAATGTTAACTGCATTCAATTTTCCTTAATGTTTTCTTTACAATAAGAATGAAAATCATTTTCACTTTTAATTAGATAAATTCAGATTCGCAAACATGAATTGAACAGTTAAAAAATCATGTTTTTTTTATGGAAGATGCAGTATACTTTAATTTAAAATTCATATGTACTTTTTAATTAAAGCTACTTCTAATTCGGATCTTTCTTTCCACGTGAGAAATTTATCTTCTGAATGTTGCTTCATTTTACTCTCAATTTTTCGTTTCAAAAGAGTGTCGCTAATCAAATCTTGAATTACTTTTACAGCGTTAGGTATAAATTTATCATTGTCTTTAATTGCAAAACCGGTTTGATAATTTTTGATTAAAAATTCCGTTGATTTGTCATCTATGGTTAAAATAATAGACCCATTTATGGATGCCTCAATTACTACGTTGCCCAAATTGGATAATTCATACAATGACATAACCATGAATGATTTCTTAAATACTCCTTGGAGTAAATCATTGGGAATTGCTTCATTGAAAATGACATATTCTTCCAATTGGAGATTTATAGCCATCTGTTTCAACTCATGATAATAGCTTTCATCGTATATATGGCCACAAAACAGTAACTTTATATTTGATTTTTGTTTATGAGAAAGTTTATCTAAAATTTCCAATGCTTTATGTTGCCTCTTCCAACGATCATATCTGGCTGGATAAACTATCAAATTTGTTTGGCTTGTTACTCCAATACTTTTTAGAAATTCTAAAACCTTTTCCTCAGGCAATACAGACTTTTCCTTGTTTACTCCATTCAACCAAAATTTAAAACGATAAAAGTTTTTAAAAAAACATAATTTTTTATAAACCTCATCACCCTTTGTGCCATCATTAGTCGTGAGCATAAACTTTTTAGGCAGGTTATAGCCTAATGAAGCCAATGGATTTCTTAAGACAAATCTAAACCAGTTATCATCTAAATATCTTGATAAAAATGTTCCATAATAGCGCATTCCAAAAGGAACTCTATTAAGAAGTGCAGGTAAATTAGCCCAAGCCCCCCCTTCACCTTGACCATATACAAAATCATAATTTCCTTGTTTTATCAATTTATTTATAGTGAATATTTTTAGGAATGAGCGATTATGTACCCAGTAAAATTTTGATCTTTTTAACCAAGGTGCATAAATGTTTAATTTCTTTGGTTTTTTACCAATAATTATGAAATCTACATCTATTTTTTCATCCTTAACCATATATTCAAGAGGCTGCAAAAATGCTGGCATGCCTGATGAAACAAGTTCTCCGTTTATTATGAGGTCTTCAAGCCCAGACCAAAGCTCAGTGACATAAAGTATTTTCATTCATTCAATTTTTTTAAAACTCTTGCAGGATTTCCAGCTATTACTTGATTATCCTCAAAAGACTTTGTTACTACTGAGCCTGCACCAACTATTATATTATCACCTAACTCTACCTCTGGTAAAATAATAACGTTAGAACCGATCCAACAATCCTTACCTATAATTACCGGTTTTCCTTTTTTCCATTTCTTTAAGTCATTTAAGTCATGATTAGCAGATATTATCTTTACTCCTGGAGCAAAAATTGTTCCTTCACCTATATCAACTCCATTACCACACTGTATATAACAATTACCACTGAGAGCAAAAGATTTCCAAACATTTGAACCAATTCTAATATTTTCACCTACTATTTGAGAGCTAAAGTGAACTTGAAAATTTACTTGTGAATTCAAGCGAAAAATTCTTTGAATAAGAAAATTTAGAAACCATGTACTAAATGGTATTCCTAATACTCTTTTTAATATTCTTTTTGGTATCGTAAATATTGATTTTAATGAATAGTCCATTTGAACCTGTATGCATTGCACAGTTACTGAAGAACAATTTATAGAGAAACAATTGTTATCCGCGAATTCAATTTACAGATTAACTATACCCAAAAAATTTAAACATGCTCAATAAAGTAAAAAGATAGATTTACTCCTATTAAGTTAAACAAAAAATCATTTTTGTTGGAGAACCTTTAAATATGATGGCATCTATAACTTGTTGCAAGAGTGGGATAATGTTCTAATATCTCTTTTTTATCTTCAATAGTTTTTAAAAAGTATCAAGATGTTAAAAGTTCTTTCAACTTATTACCCATGTCTGTAAACTTTAAAAGAATAGAGTAATATAATATAGAAATAAAAAATATCATCGATAATAAAACATAAAAATCATTGGAAAACATTTTGACTAACAACAATAATAAAAAGAAAGTCATTGTTAACATGAACTGTTTTTTTATTGAAAAAATAAAATTGTAAAATGAAGATGAAACAATTCGAAAAAGTAAATAAAGCACATATATGTACAATAATACTCCAGTGATTGAGAAAACCGATAGAACGAGTTTATACTCGACATTAAATAAATAAAATAAAACTATTAACACTGAAAATCTTGAAACAAAAGAAATTGCGCTATATGATAAAAGTAAATTTTGCTTGTTATAAACTAAAAAAATTGAACTCAAAGTAGACCCTAAAAACTGAAAAAAAATCCAAGGCATAAGAATTTGCGATATCTCACCGGCCTCTACCCATTTAGCACCTAAAAAAAAAGTGAACAATTCAGGGCCAAATACAAATACAATTAATGACGGAAATAAACCTATGACAAAAAGAAAGTATAGGGTTTCTTCAAAAAAGCTACTTATGTTTTCGTTTTTTTTAAATCTATCTGATATAGTTTGATAAAATACTTGTGCAATTGCTGAACTAAAAAATATCAAGGGTAATTGTATAAGTTTTAGTCCTTGTGAATATAATCCAACAACTGCACTCGTTGTAAAGAAAGCTAAAATGATAGGCACAAGTTGACTTGATAAAGTATTCAGTAATGTGGACCAAACGTCAAATATTGGGAATGATTTATATTCTTTAATTAAAGCTAGGTGTTTTTTAGTTATAACTTTTATTGGTATTAAAAACCTTATTTTTACAGGAATACTTCTAATTTTAAGAATAAATCCCAAGGCTTCTGAGAAAAGTTGTGAAATAAACAGAAATATACTTCCACCACTTCTAAAAGAATAACCCAAACCAATGACAGATGCCCTATTTATAGTTGAGGTTAAAATATTAACCTTAGAATTTACCTTGTATAGTGTCAGTTTGTTTAAAAAAAGGTGTGATATTTCTTTCAATTTGGTGGATAAAATTATTGCTGGTAAGAACAATATTAAATGCGGCCTTTCAGGAAGTATCTGCGTTACAAAGATTGAATCTAATAACAACCAGCAAGCTAAAAGCGTTACGAATGAAATTACGAGAGCTATAAAAACAGAAATATGAAATATTCGTATGGATTCACTTATTTTATCTGGAAGCATTATTGCTTGCTCCATTCTAAGTGTTGCAATACCTAATACAATATATGCCATAGACATAATTGTAGAAAATTCACCTAATTCTGAAGGTAAATATATCCTACTTATAATTGGAACTGTAATGAAGGATACTATTTGAATTAGCACTGTTGACCCCCCAATAACACCAATATTTTTCACAAATGATTTATCCATAATTTCTCAATACATAAAAATTACTTACCATATTTTTTACTTTTACAAATTTTTTTTCTTGAGAAAAAAGAATAATTAAAGCTAATTCTGTAATATTAAAATCTTAATTAAATGTTCAAGTAATTAAATTATTTACATTTATAATCTTTAACCCCAAAGAAACAGCAACTTAATGTATTCTCGGAAAATAAATGAATCACCTATTTTTGCATAAAATTGATAATATCTTAGCAGAAGAATCTCCCTCACCAAAAAAATCAGGGTGTTTATCAGGTATTTTAAAATTTTGCTCAGCGTTTTTTATTTTTTCAGAAAACGCTCCGGTTATCATATTCCAGCCGGACTGTACCGTTTCAACCCATTCCGTTTGATCCCGAACCGTGATACAGGGTTTCTTTATAAAGTATGCCTCTTTTTGAACACCTCCGGAATCAGTGATAATTAAGTTTGAGTGTACTTCAAGAGATAACATATCAAAAAATCCAACAGGCTCAATTACGGTAATGTGTTCATTAAAACTGTAGTTATTTTGATCAACGGCCTTTCGAGTCCTTGGGTGCAGAGGTAAAACCACGTTGTAATCCATTTCATTTAAGGCTGTTATAATTTCACCTAATTTTTCGGGATCATTCGTGTTTTCAGCTCTATGGATTGTGGCCAGGATATAGCCGTTTTCTACTACTTTGCTATTAAGATTTGAAATCTTTGATAATCGTTCGACTCCATTATTCTCTTCACTTTCAAGTATTTTTCTATAATAGATGTTAGCATCCAACATGATATCACCCACATTAAATACCCCATCAATGATTCCTTCTTTATTCAAATTATTGGTAGCCGTTTCAGTTGGGCAAAAAAGAAAACTACTTAAGTGATCGGTTAACACTCGATTTTGCTCTTCTGGCATTCTTTTCCAAAAACTTCTTAAACCTGCTTCAATATGTGCCACCGGAATATTCATCTTTGCCGCTGCCAACGCACCTGCTAATGTGGAATTTGTATCCCCATACAAAATAACTACGTCTGGCTTTTCTGATTGTAAATGATCTTCGATTTTAATAAGCATTTCCCCTGTCATACGCCCGTGTGACATGCCACCAATGCCTAAATTAACATTAGGCTTTGGAATTCTTAATTCTCTGAAAAATATTTCAGACATTTTATCATCATAATGCTGTCCTGTATGAATAATCTTTTCGGTAATGCGATTATTCCATTCCTCTGAATTGATCAACCTACTTAGTGCTGCAGCTTTTATAAACTGAGGCCTGGCACCAACAATTGTTAATACTTTTAGCATAAAATTTCAGGCTTAATAGTTAACACAATAATGAAAAAATGAATATTCTTTTTAATCAGAAGGTAACAGTATTTTGGTAGCCAGCATTTAAGCTCGGATTTTACGCGTAATAATACAGAATCATCACTGTTCAGCTAGCTATTCTCATTACATTTCACAAAGCCGGTCTGAAATTTTTCGCTGTTCCCCTTCACTCAGATAAGGATGCATCGGCAGACTCATCACTTCCCGTGAAGCTTTTTCAGATTCAGGGAAATCTCCAACTTTGTAACCCAAATGCTCAAACACCGGCTGCTCGTGAAAGCATTTTGGGTAGTAGACACCCGTGGGAATTCCTTTCTCTTTCAATCCTGATCGTATCTCATCGCGTATCTCTTCATCCACCCGGATGGTGTACTGCGCATAGACATGGGTATTTCCGGGTGCTATTAACGGTGTCGAAACATCATCCTTTAAAAGCTCGCTGTATCGCGCCCCAATCTCTGACCTTTTTTGTACCTCGTCACCAAACCCCGGCCATTTGGCCAGCAGAACGGCCGCCTGCATAGAGTCAAAGCGTCCGTTGGTGCCCACGTGTGTGTGATAATGTCGTCGGACTCCACCGTGGGTGCGGATTGCGCGGATAATCTCCGCCAGAGCGTCATCGTTGGTGAACAGGGCGCCTCCGTCGCCATAGCATCCAAGCGGTTTGGCCGGGAAAAAGGATGTGCTGCCGATCAGCGATGCTCCGCAGCTTTTCACACCGTTGCGGGTGGCGCCAAAGCTCTGAGCAGCGTCTTCAATCACGGCGATGTTGTGTTTGTCGGCAATGGCATTAATTTTTTCCATCTCCGGCATCTGGCCAAACAGGCTCACGGGAATAATCGCTTTAGTATTATCGGTAATGGCGGCTTCAATTTTTGAGACGTCCATGTTGAAGGTGTCGTGCTCAATATCCACAAATACCGGGGTCGCTCCCACCAGCAGTATCACCTCAGCAGAGCTGATCCAAGAAAAGGGAACAGTAATCACCTCATCTCCCGGCCCGACGTCCAACGCCCGGAGAGCAATCTCCAGGGAGTGCGTACCGCTGCTAACGGTGAGGCAGTGCTTCACCCCCACGTACTCCGCCAGGGTCTCTTCCAGCTCCGTAACCTCCGGCCCCATAATGTACTGCCCGTGCTCGAGCACGTTTTGTATTCGGGCATCAATGTCGGTTTTGTATTTCTCGTATTGAGTTTTGAGGTCTATGAATTCCATTTGATATGGTTGATACGTTTATGAGTTTATGGGTTTATAAGATTATAAACGGTTAAACATATTCACGAAGTGAATGAATGAGCACATAAACCATTGCTATTTTGTTGATTCATTAAGTCGATTTAACATAGCAGTAAACGTTTCAAGCTCTGCTCTAAGCTCGCCATAAATATCATCCGTTAAGTATTCCAATTCATTGGATATGATCATTTGATTTAATACTTCAATAGCAGAACTAAATGCAATCACATAAAATCTACTTTGATCTTTAGAGCTTCGTCTGGATGACCCTTCAGCAATATTTGAGCTGATTGAAACAGCAGCGCGCCTTAACTGACTAACAAGGCCAAATTTTTCCTCATCAGGAAATTGCCTTGTGATTTTGTAGATGTTTAAAGTCAAGTCTTTTGCTTTTTTCCATACCTCTAATTTCTCAAAACTGAATTTTTTCATTTTTTTTGTTTATTCGTTTATATAAGCTTCGCTTTTGTTTATAGGTTTATGATTAATATAAACCTATAAACAAATTTACGAAGTGAATAAATAAACTCATAAACGTTACTACTTAAATTCATCATAACTCTTAACACCACTTGCCAGCTCCTCAGGCAGCGACTCCTCCTCATCCAGATCAAGGCATCGCAAGGTATCGTTTTCAAGCTTGTATCTGAACCCACTTTCGGGACAGACGAAGTTTCCATCCCCATCCTTTTTCTTAAGAACATGCCCGTGCCGGCTCATCCATCCTTTTTGTTTTGCGGGATTGCCAAGCATCAGGGCGTAACCGGGCACATCTTTGGTTACCACGGCTCCTGCACCAATAAACGCATAGCGGCCAATCGTAATCCCCGGCACAATCGTGGCGTTGGCGCCAATGCTGCATCCCCGCCGAAACAACGTTTTTTCGTAGAGCGAGTGCCGGTTTACCTGACTGCGCGGGTTGGTAACGTTCGTGAGAACGCAGCTGGGCCCCAAAAACACCTCATCCTCGAGTTCACATCCCGTATAAATAGACACATTGTTCTGCACCTTCACGCGGTTTCCGATTTTCACGTCGTTCGCTACAAACACATTCTGCCCGAACACACAGTTCTCACCAATCGCCGTATTCTTCGAAATATGACAAAAGTGCCAGATCTTTGTCCCTTCACCTATTTGAACCGGTACATCAACATATGCTGATTCGTGGATTTTTACGTTTTTCATTTCAGTACTTGTGCTATTATTAATATCCTGTTTGGTTAACTTCGAAGAACGCAGAGAGGCGCAGAGGAATTTACGTTGGCGGCGTAACTCATCATTTTGTTCCATCTACAAAACTTATACGCCGCCCTTTCCTAACAAGTGCCCTGTCATTCTGAGCGGAGCGCAGCGGAGTCGAAGAATCTCGTTGAATCGGGTTATCACTATAATTAGCCCAAGCTGATTCGTGGATTTTTACATTGTTTTTGTAGACTGGATTGTTTGCCATTTGCTGGTTGTTAGTTGGAACGACGTTTTTGAACCTTGTTTCTGAAGTTTATGAGTTTATCAGTTTATAAACACTGCGTGTTTTGGGTTTATAAGTTTAGGGGTTTAGTAACACTCCGTGTTATGGGTTTAATGGTTTAGGGATGTATAAACGAATAAACAAATTCACGGAGTGAATGAATCAACATATAAACCATTCAATCCCTAAGCTTTACCACACCCGGATGCACCAACCCTTTCGGACTCCGGGTCATCCGCATCGTCCGGAGTTTGTGAACCAGCTCTATCGACGGACGGGCGTCCTCGATCCCAAAACCGTTTCCGGCAAGCGTCTCTTCATAAACCCTGGTGTGCAGATCCGTAAATCCGCCGCTGAACTCCACCTCTTCCCCGTCCACGGTAATCGACCGATACGTACGCTGAGATCCATCCCCGTTTTCAGGAATGTCTTCCGGCTCCAGTGACAGGAACCACTCTACATCGGCATTGGGCAGTTCCAGAAAGCCTCCCATCCTGTTCTCTTCACGCAGATGCATCTCCACAGTGTCCGGCCGGCCAAACAGCCACATCAGCAGATCAAAAAAGTGAATGCCGATGTTGGTTCCGATACCGCCCGACTGCTCCGATTGCCCTTTCCAGGAGTAGTGATACCACACACCACGGCTGGTGATGTAGGTTAAACGGACCTTATGACGCTTTCCTGAGGGCTCCAGCTCAAGTTTCTCTTTAAGCTGCTGGATCAATGGGTGAACCCGGATTTGTAAAATTGTCCAAACGCGCTGTCCGTGATCCCTCTCCAGCTCCTGCAGCATATCCAGATTCCATGGATTCAGAACCAGCGGTTTTTCACAAATAGCGTCAGCGCCCACCCGCAGGGCCATCCGGATATGGGCGTCGTGCAGGTTATTGGGCGAGCAGATCGTTAGATAGTCGATGCCGCTTCCGTTGTTCTGCCGGCGGATTTTTTCGAGGTGCCGGTCAAACCGTTCCACCTCCGTAAAAAAGCTGGCTTGCGGAAAATAACTGTCGATAATACCCACGGAATCGTGAGGGTCAACAGCGGCAACCAGCTGATTCCCCGTATCTTTAATCGCTTTTAAATGCCGGGGGGCGATATACCCTGCAAGGCCTGTAAGTCCAAAGTTTTTCATCGTTTTTTGATTTATCTGTGAATAGTATTGGAAGTATCGTTCTCAATCAATGATTAAATATCCTGAATTGGAATTCGGTTTTTAAAGTCTCCTGCCAGAAACCTCCTTATCCAGAACTCCTTTCACGTCGTAAATTACGCAATCGTCACTTTTCCGGATCGGCAGTTCCCGGAACTCTTCATGGGCAACGGCCAAAATGATGGCCGAGAAGCTGCCCAGATCAGGAAGGTCGCCGCCGTTGGTCAGCTCAATGCCAAACTCTTCTTGTACCTCTTCGGGGTCGGCCCAGGGATCGTACACATCCACGTTCATATCGTAGCTTTCCAGTTCACGGTAGATATCAATGGCGCGGGTGTTGCGAATATCGGGGCAGTTCTCTATAAAGGTTATGCCCAGCATAAGCACAATGGATTCTAGTACCTTCAGATCTTTTCCCAATATAAAATTCTCACAACTTCTATAGCTACATACTTTCCCATACTGTCGTCAATCCAACGACCTGGGATAATAATTCCTTTCTTATTATCACTAGTTTAGCTAAAAATATTTTGTCATTTGATAACAATCTGTAAATCCTTAATCAACAGTTTCGTTCGTATATCTGCCCCATCTTTCGTTAAGTGGTAAGCTGAATCATAAAATAGCGAATCATTTAACAGGTAATCACGAGGTGTACCCAAAACCGGTAAGTTATACGCTAAAATCATCTTCTCTATTTTGTGAATATAAGACATCCAGATATTATAAGATGTAGCATCTATTGTTGGATAACTTATAAAAAAAAGCCCGTCTTTGTCATTCACCTGTTCTGCAAACCCGCGAATTTCCTTCATCATCCCTGGCTGTACTTCTCCTTCCAATTTGGAGAGAGGACTGAAAGATACCGATTCTTTACCCCAATGCCCTATCGCATCTCCAAACTGGTTATACGACTCTGAGCCATATACAGAATGAGGGCTAAAATCACCCAAATACTGCATGGGGTTGTACTTTGTTAATGCATACTTCGGCAAAAAAGGTAACAAATTGAAAAACTGCCAGGTATTCAGATACCTCAACTGTTCTCTGTTGGTATCAAAAGTTACATAGAGCATTTGCCTGTTTATCTCATGTATATCGCTTTTGTAATAGTGGTATTCCGGAACTAAAACCACAATATCCCCCCGCTGAATTTCTGGCAGCGAGCTATCCATCATATACTTGAGGCTTATTCCGGCATTCAACCCCATATTTACCGGATTCATAGCCAGCTCATCCTTTAATAGCTGACTATTGATGCCAAAACTAAGATTGGACCCCCCGATAAGTATAATTCTCGGGCTTTCAGTATACGTTAGCAGAGAATCTTTCTCTTGAGACGCCATAAAAAGTTGGAAGGTTGCTTTAGGAGTTGTTGGTAAAAAAACCCCGATCACGATGATTGTGAGAAATGGAATACTCCAGAGCACTATTTGTGTAATAAATTTCTTCATCGCTATTTAGAATTGGAAATAGATAAATTCATTTTCAGTAAAGTTGCCAAAGTAAATAATGATCCCAATCAGCGAGTAGTAGAAACCAATTCTGTACACTTTCTTCCATCTGTTCACAAAGCTTTCAATGGCGAAGCGGCTGTTTCTCCCCATCCATTCAATAACAATAAAAAACAGGATAAGTACCAGGCAAAAAGCGGCAAATCTGCCATCCTGAAACAGAGGCATTTGAAAGAATGACACTGAAAATATCTCTGCCAGGTATTCAAATGCATGCGTTAGGTTGTTGGCCCTGAAAAACACCCATGCCAGTACCGTAATCATAAATGTTGCAACCATTGAGCGTAATTCTACCCATGTTGGAAGTTTTCTATTGGGTGCAATTTCGTGGGTATATCTGCGATTTTTGTTTGTAAGCAGCAGTGGTAAAAAATAGAGGGCATTCAGTGCTCCCCAAACGATAAAGGTCCAGTTGGCTCCGTGCCAGAATCCGCTAACAATAAATATGATAAATGTATTTCGAATTTTCATCGAGGTTCCACCGCGGCTGCCTCCAAGGGGAATGTACAGGTAGTCCCGAAACCAGGTACTTAGTGAAATATGCCATCGTCTCCAGAATTCTGCAATATCCCGTGAGAAATAAGGATGCGCAAAGTTTTGCATTAAATGGAACCCAAACAGCCTTGCAGTACCAATCGCAATATCCGAATAACCGGAGAAATCACCGTAGATCTGGAATGCAAAGAAAATAGCTCCTATAAATAGCGTACTCCCGTTTAAATCGGATGAATTGGCAAATATGTGGTTTACAATTATTGCGCAATTATCGGCTATCACCAGTTTTTTAAAAAAACCCCACAGGATTTGGCGAAATCCCAAAACTGCCGTTTTATACTCAAAATCTCTTTTACTGCTAAACTGCGGTAATAAATTTTTTGCTCTCTCAATAGGGCCGGCAACCAACTGCGGGAAAAAACTGACATAAGCCGCAAAAGAGATAAAATCCCTTGTTGGTTGCAGCTTTTTGTGATAAACATCAATCGTGTAGCTCAATGTCTGGAACGTATAAAAACTGATGCCAACGGGCAGAATAATATTGAGCGAATTCAGCTGTATAGCCGAACCAAACAGTGTAAATGCCCCTTCAAGATTGTCCAGGAAAAAGTTGAAGTACTTGAAAAACCCGAGTAACCCCAGGTTAACCGTAATACTTGTCCAGAGCAGTGTTTTTCGTTTACCGGCTGCAGAAACCTTTTCGAGACCTCTCCCGACAGCATAATCAACAAGGGTGCTGAACAGAATCAAAGACAAGAATCGCCAATCCCACCACCCATAAAACACGTAACTGGCGCAAAGAATAATGATATTCTGGAGCCGTATATTCTTTTTCCCGACAGCCCAATAGAGAGCAAACACAATGGGCAAAAAAATGGCAAAATCCAGCGAGTTAAATAGCATTTACTTTATTCGCTTAGAAATAAATAAATCATTCAATCCACATCGTACCCAACCAATAAGTAGCCTTTCTTGCATTAACCGGATATAGAATTTCAGGGCGGAAAATCCGGCAACGCCTTTGTTAAGGATTCGTTTCAAAGAAGGTTAGTTTAGGGTTTAGCGTTCTTGTTTGCTCACTTACGTCTTTAGACCTATAAATAAAATAAATAACTATGAATATAAGAATACAATAATAACGTATACAAGGCTTCAGACCGTCAGAGTCTGACGGTTAAGATACATTACCCTATAAACCATCTGTTGCAATGCAAAAGCCAAAGTTTGTTTTTTTGGTATTCATTGATTTATTCAATGAAAAATCGTTTGCATATTATGTTCTGGTTACTGCTTACAACCGGCAATGGGCGATCATCATAGAAACACCCAACATGAACAGCTTAAAACTGAGAAACCATGATGAAAAAAATTCTAATAATATCAATCGTCACCAACTTTTTATTCTTTCTGCTTGGTGCATATGTGATTCATAAACGAGGCGGAGTGGATTACATAAGACAAAAATTGAATTTGATATTTAATCAAACTGAAGAGAGTCGGGGACATTACTATAACGTTAAAAATACAATCTTTGAGGTTATGCCAAACAACACAAATGAAATCATTTTTTTGGGAGATTCTATAACAGATTATAGTGAATGGCATGAACTTTTTGGAAATTCAACTATAAAAAATCGTGGCATTAGTGGAGATACAATTAATGGAGTCATCAACAGATTAAATGAAGTAACTTCTTCAAAGCCAGACAAATTATTTGTCATGATTGGAATTAATGACCTGGGAAGAGGAAGAAGTGTAAATCAAATTCTGATTGATTATGAATTGTTGATAAAAACAATAGTAGATAAAATTCCTGATACTGAATTATACATCCAAAGCATATTACCGACCGATGACCATCAAAGTCGACAAAATATAGATATCATAAAAATTAACAGTGGGTTGGTTGAAATCACAGAGAAATACAACTTAACATATGTCAATCTATTTGATTTATTTATAACCACCGAAAACAGATTAAACCCAGAATTAACACTTGATGGATTACATATAAATGGTCGGGGATATTTAGTATGGAAAGATGCGATCATTGATTATGTGAATAAATAACATGTGGTCTATCGAGTAGATGGTCGAATGCATTCGGGAGAAGGATCTCGTGGTTTACAGGCAGATGGCGTAAAAACAACGAATCGCCCGCAGGCCCAAGCCAATTAACGATCCCATCCACTACCCCTCGGCAACGAATCTCATTGCATGCCACATTCCCCGCCTCGGGGCTCTTTTGAGGGCTTCGCCCAATCCCCCCGGCGGCAAACCGTTCACTATCGCTCCGGTTTTTGACGGGGGCTAATCATATGGCACTCCTTAGGAGTGCTTCAATGGCCGTTCCGGCCATGGTGTTTTTATGGCGCCAATTTTAAAAACCGGCGTAATACAAAATCCTTCAAAGCAATACACCTGATACGCCGGGTTGTGAAAAAAGGCTTTTTGTCATCCCGAGTGAAGCCGAATGCTTTTCGATACGGAACCGCCCCATCGGGATGCCTTTGGCAAGGGATCTCCCTGTTTACAACCACAGGACATAAAAATACACTAACCCGCAGGCCCAAGCCCATCAACGATCCCATCCACTACCCCTCGGTAACGAATCTCATTGCATGCCACATTCCCTCCTCGGGGCTCTTTTGAGGGCTTCGCCCAATCCCCCCGGCGGCAAACCGTTCACTATCGCTCCGGTTTTTGACGGGGGCTATTGATATTCAGCCCCTTTGGGGCTTTCCAATGGCCGTTTCGGCCATTGTCTGGTTATGCTCCCAATTCTAAAAAACCGGCGTACTGCAAAACCCTGCAAGGCAATACGCCTGATACGCCGGGTTGCGTTAAAACCGCCCCTGTCATCCTGAGCGAAAAGAGGAGCGGAGCGACGAATGAAGTCGAAGGATCTCCCCGATAACAGGGAGAAGACGTAAAAATCATAGAACCGTCTCAAAACCTGATCAACGATCCCATCAACGCTCCTTGCCATAACCCCTTCGACTACAAATCTCATTGCATTTCAAATCTACCGCCTCGGGGTGGATTATATGGTCGCTTCCAACCCCCGGCTGCAAACTGTTCGTTTCACTCCAGTTTTTACCGTGGGCTATTGATATCCAGCCCCTTTGGGGCTTTCCAATGGCCGTTTCGGCCATTGTCTGGTTATGCTCCCAATTCTAAAAAACCGGCGTACTGCAAAACCCTGCAAGGCAATACGCCTGATACGCCGGGTTGCGTTAAAACCGCCCCTGTCATCCTGAGCGAAAAGAGGAGCGGAGCGACGAATGAAGTCGAAGGATCTCCCCGATAACAGGGAGAAGACGTAAAAATCATAGAACCGTCTCAAAACCTGATCAACGATCCCATCAACGCTCCTTGCCATAACCCCTTCGACTACAAATCTCATTGCATTTCAAATCTACCGCCTCGGGGTGGATTATATGGTCGTTTCCAACCCCCGGCTGCAAACCGTTCACTATCGCTCCGGTTTTTGACGGGGGCTAATCATATTTAGCCCCTTTGGGGCTTTTCAATGACCGTTTCGGCCATGGTAATTGTTCTTTTCACCAAGCCATAAATTCCACCCAAAACTGCTCTCCTCTTTGCTCTGCAGAGAGGGGCTGCCCCAAAGGGATCCCTTCGGGAGGGGTGAGTCCCAAATACAGCTTCGCTACTCTCAGTCCCAATTGTGTTTTAAACAACGAACTCAGCAAAGCAATAATAAATATTGCGAAACCTATGTTACAGCCAGCAATGTAAAGGTTAAGGCTGAGGTTGAGGTTCAGAAATTCTCAATCTAAACCTCAACCTTCACCTTAGCCTTAGCCTTAACCTCAGCCTCAACCACTCAGGCTTTTCATAATCTTATTCAGCTGGTGAATGATCAGATCCAGATCTTTAATCAGTGTATCTGCTTTTTCAGCATCAAAATATGTAACGCGAACACCATACAGCAGATGATTCTGTGTCTCATAAGCTGATCCACGGCTAATGGTATAAAAATAGTTTTTGTCTTTCCGCGTGCTTCGTCCGAAAGCTTCCGCAATGTTTGCGGAAACACTATTGGCCGATCGCCGGATCTGAGATGTTAACGCGTAATCTTCAGATCGGGGAAGTGATGTAGAGATGTCAAATACATCTGCTGAACACTCATGTGCTTTTTGCCAGACATCCATATCACGAAAAGACTTTATCATACGTTTGTTCTCATTCATTAACTCTAACATTTTAAAGGTTAGGATTGAGTTTAAGGTTAAGTTCGTCTGAACCTCAATCTCAACCTAAGCCTTAGCCTAAACCTCAGCCTTAACCTCCAGCATCGCCCGGTCCACCGCAAATGTCATATTACAGTGCATCGACTCGAGCAGAATGGTAGCGCGATTTCCTTTTACCATCACCACCACGCCGTTCATATTCATCAGTTCGCCACCGGTCACTTCAACGCGGTCGCCGGGCTGCAGCGCCTCCATGCGCAGATCGTCCACGCCGGGGTCGCCGATCACCCGTTTCACAAGTTCAATCTCTTCATCCCTGATTTTTGCGGGACGCCCCTTCCAGCAGACGGTACGGAATACCGAGGGATCGTTTAAGATCTGCATTCGCTGCGGCTCCGTTACCCGCGCAAACAGGTAACCGGGGATGAACGGTTTAGTCACCGTTTTCCAGCGGTCGCTCCACTTCACCCGCTCCTCCTTCATAGGGCAGAAGATTTCCGGCTGAGCGTGATCATCCCCGTCCGCAGCGTCTTTAAAGTCTTCCCGTTCAACCTGTTCAGATAGCCTTTCCACCACTTTCTTTTCGTGTCGCGGCTTTACGTAGAACGCGTACCAGGTTGAGGGGGGCGATGTTCTGTCCCGGTTTTGTGTCCGGGATAGTTGAATCCCGGATGCAACACGATTGTTGCTCGCCTCTGCAGATGAAGTGGATGATGTTCTCATTAAATGCTCTTCTGAAAATAACCAGCCGCCGGTTCAAACTCACCTCCGACGCTGTATTTAAAAAATGAACTCGTTCTTTAAGGGTACTGCTCTATAATGATGTCGCTTTATTTTTATTAAGAGATACTAATGATTTCTCAGGTATCGTTCAAATGATTTTTTGGAAAATTGGGGTGAGAAGGCAGACGGCAGAAATTAAAAGTGAAAACGCAAAAGGCAAAAGTGAAAAATATGAAATCACCCGATGAAGTGGCTTAATGCCCTGCGCCAGGTTTCTTGCGTCCTCAGCCTTAACCTCAAACTCAGAACTCGAATTATCCGGCCTCGAAGAAATACAGGGGAACAGGGTGGCTGAGAGAAGAGAACTGGTTAAATTAGAACCGGCCAGATCTCTGATTACCTTCCACAATTTTGATGGACCATCTAATTTAACCCTCTCCGAAACAGCACCCGCCCTGTATTTTTTCGCAGCCTTGAACTTTTCCCAAAGGCCCCGAAGGGATGCCTTTGGCATGGTTCGTTTTGGTTCAAGCCAAAATGAACATCAACGAACCAAAGATAATTTTGTTAAAAACGGTAAAATTCCTGTCAACGATTCTATCCTCTGCCCCTCGAATTGATGATTCATTTCAAACTACATTTACCGCCTCGGGGCTCTTTGATTGTTGCACCCTATTCTCCGGGTTGCAAACAGGTCGTTTCACTTCTGTTTTTACCCGGGGCTAATCATATGGTACCCCTGACGGGGCTATTCAATGGCCGTTTCGGCCATGGTTTAGACTATACTTTGTTAGAGGTGTACATTAGCCAAACGATAACACTTTCAGTTTCACCTCAAATCAAGCTCCCCTCTTTGCGGAGGGTATGCGACGTAGAGAGGGGCCGCCCCAAAGGGATGCCTTGGGCAGATCCCTTCGGGAGGGGTGAGTTCATATATGACCGCTTCGACCATGGATTATATTTAAACTCGTCAGTTCGAATGAAGTGAGCGAATGAAATGAACAAATACGAGTCATAAATAAACAGTTGAGAAATAGGTAAATACCCTGTCAGCGAAATCTCAATACTCTCCATCATTCAATAAATTAAAAAGCCTTCTTTCTTTTTTTAAACGATAAATATCAAAATCATAATCTAGGGTTACTATATATCGAATGTGTTTGGTCTCAGCAATTTCTAAAAGAGCTGCATCAGCAAAATCAGCTGGTAAATTAGAATATTTAATCATCTTTTCATCAATGCCTGCCAATTGGTGTTGGTCCGGATTTACAAGCTCCAATCCTCCGCTCAACACCCACTTTAAAAAATCACTTCTAACCTGTGAGTGAAAATCAAGCATGTAGCACACTTCCGTTAAAACAGGCCAGCAGGATAGTAAACGGCCAGTATAACTTTTCAAAAAATGGTGCACCTGGTGATGATGCTGGTCATTTCCATCAAAGAGTGCAATCAACGGTCCTGCATCAATCAGGCTTATTTTCATGCTTCAGTTTTTCTTTTATTCTGGTTTTATAGGTAACGGATCGATCATCATCACTGCTTTTATACTTTCCAAAGTACTCCTTGCCTTTTTCATAAGGAGTACTCTCTTTTTTTTGACGGGCGATATACTCCACCAGTGCCTCTTTTATTATCGAGGATCGGGATACGTTTTTTTGATTTGACAGGCGGTCCAGCTCTGTTTCAAGCTTATCAGATAATCGAACAGATCTCATAGCAATTACTATATTTCCTTTTTGTATTACAAAATGTATTACATATTGTTCGTAATTTCAATCATAATCGAACCAATTTTCATTTATCTCTTCCATTATTGAATTAAAGGCATTTTGTGGCTTTATCCACGGTGTAAATTCACAGCTGTGCTTTTTTTCTCAGCTGTCTTTATCTCAAGGTGATGCTTTTGGTTTGATTCCTTATGTATTTCCGATGGTGTCCTTTGGACAAGACAAAAAGAAAGTAAAAGAATGAAAAGGTTTTTTGCCAAATATAGCGAAACTACTCATCAACGATTCTATCCTCTGGCCCTGGATAACAATCTCGTTTTATATCACATTATTCGTCTCGGGGCTCTTTGTTGGTGACACCCTATTCCCCCGTCTGCAAACAGGTCGTTTCACTTCTGTTTTTACCCGGGGCTAATTGACTAGCGCCCCTTTTGGGCTATTCAATGGCCATTCAGGCCATTGTTTTGAATATCATTTATTACAGGCACAAATCTAGCCAAACGATTACACTTTCAGTTTCACCTCAAAACAAGCTCCCCTCTTTGCGGAGCGTATGCGACGTAGAGAGGGGTTGGGGGTGAGTTCTTCAATAGCCGTTCCGGCTATGTTTTATATTTAAACTCGTAAGTTAGACTTCTCGATGCGCTACACTTCGTTCCGCTCTACTCGCAGTGACGATCCTAATTATCAATTTAATCCCCCCCACCGTCAGTTCGAGCCTGTCGAGAACTCGAGTGACATGAGCGGCAGCGAATGCAATCGCTCATCTTTTCACTTCGTGTACAAAAAATGAGCCCCGCGTAGCGAAAACTCATCCTCAGCCTTAACCTTAGTCTAAACCTCAGTCCTCAAATCATCCGGCCTCGGAATGGATGGCGGCAGATAAGTGAGCAGATGATCAGAATGACCGAAGAAGACTGGGTACCGGCCATATCCTTTTTTACGCGACAGTTTATTTGGACCATTCCAGTCTGTGTCATTCTGATGATCCCTCACGCCGCCAGGCATTCCGCAACCTTGATTTTTTGGTTCTTTTGCATCAAGGCAAAAGAATGATATAATGAGCTAGAAGATCATAATTTAATCCAACTCATTATCTTCAATGAGCCTTTCCATGGTCCTTTTTGCTTGTCCAAAAATAGATGAATGCCAAAGGCATCTGCCCAAGGCATCCCTTCGGGGCCTTCAGGAAAAGGACACAAAGAATCCGACTTCACGACTGTGTTTTAAAAAACACAAAACACGCTCGAAGTGACGATCTTTTCTACGCACTCCCAACCTAAACCTCAACCTCAGCCCAAATAGGATCTCAATCGATAGTAAGAACCCCAGAGCAGCGGGTGTTGGTGGATTCGTTGCCAGCGGGCAGACTGCAGGTCAAAACGAACGTGTTCCAGTAAGGCTGAGACGTACTCTTCATCTGGGTGTTTGCGATAGCGAGGATAAGCCTGGCGAATACATTTCAAATCGATATGCCGTCTAAAATCAACATTCTGAGCCCGGTACGAATTATACTTTGCGTTATAGTAAAGCCAGCTGCTTTCCGGTGGATGGAATTTGAGAGAAACCCTGTTTTCTGCAGTAAGCCGATAGTTAGAAAGTTTTTTGGCACTATAAGCCAAGTGGGAATTAAACACCAATCGTATCCACATATCTTGGTCTTCACCATTATGAATACGTGTATCGAAAAGCCCGGCTTTATCGAACAGTGACTTTCGAACGGTTACGCAGGAGCTCATCAGCAGATGCACAGGCTGCAGAAGTGTCCAATAGTTTTCAATGATGCCCTCAAAACTATCCCGAAGCTTAAATTCAGGCTTCGTTTTTCCTGCCTGTGTGATGTAACTCCAGGCCGTTGCCCACACTCCCGCTTCGGGGTAAGCGCTCATCAGATAAGTGATCTCTGATAAATACTCGGGTTCCCACAGGTCATCTGCGTCAAGAAAACTAACAATTGGATAGGAAGACTCCTGAATACCGCGGTTTCTGGCCGCCGAGACCCCTCCATTTTGCTGAGATGTCAGCCTGATGCGTGGATCATTAAACGAATTTACAATTTCCGGGCCTCTGTCATCTGAACCGTCATCAACAACGATCACCTCAAATGCATCCATATCCTGATTCAGCACGGATTTTATCGTGCTCCGAATTGATCTCTCCTTATTGTACAAAGGAATGATTACAGATATCAAAGCAGTGTACTTTTACTCAATGACAGTTCATTGCTGTAAAGTCGGAATTCATACAAGTAGTGTTTCATCTAAATTAGATGAGGTTCATGACTACTGGGTCAATCGATCCACGACAATGATAGTGGTAGCCGTAGCGCTGATAATTCCGGAGAAGACGCTTATCCAGTCGACAAATGCCGGTTTTGATATCACCTCAAGACTTACGATGTCGTCACTCTCAAGTCTGAACGTTCGAAGTTCCGCTGGGTAAGCTCCATCATAACGATGTTTGTAATTGAAAATTTGTTCTTGGCCTGTATTTTCGTTGAACCGGGAAATGGAGATTTCAAGCCTGATTTCATTCCAATCTGCTCTTTGTCCCCCCGATTGTTTTGACGGCCCCCTTGCATAGGATATCAGTTCGCCCACGGTGGTTCCCCTTGGAATAATATACCGTCCCGGTGCATTTACATCCCCCCATACGCTGAGTGTATCGGCGATCTGGCCGGGTTCAGCGATCCGCACAAATCCTTCCGACAGACGAAAGAGCATGGAATCGGTGGTTTGGGCAGACGCTTGCTGTGCAAGAGGCAGTATTAAAAACAGGGAAAGAGCTACAGCGGTTAAGTACGTTTTCATAGATGAATAAGATGTTATTTAATCTTTTTATGGATGATATTTGTTTCAGGCTGTATATATTTTTTCAATCAAATACGAGCCTTAAGGTGCTTACATGACTAATCATCGATTGTCGTACGAATATAGGCACTACGATAGACCAAAACACATTTTTTTGGAGGACTTTTTTGACCCCGATAAAAAACTGATGTGTGATAAGTAAAAGGCAACTTCTCGACTGTATTTTGAAAAACACAAAACACGCTCGAAGTGGCAGTTCATTTTTTGTTCATACCACCAAATCGTCAGTTCGAGTGGACCCTGAGTCTGTCGAAGGGGTGATCGAGAACTCATCTTCAGCCTTAACCTTAGTCTCAACCTCAGTCCTCAAACCCTCCGGCAATCGTGCCAAATATGACAAAATCCTTATCAACGATCCCATCCTTTGCCCCTCGAAATCAATCTCGTTTTATATCACATTATTCATCTCGGGGCTCATTGTTGGTGGCACCCTATTCCCCGGGTTGCAAACAGGTCGTTTCACTTCTGTTTTTACCCGGGGCTACTCATATTCAGCCCCGATGGGGCTCTTCAATGGCCGTTCCGGCCATGGTTGTGGCACCCGCTTCATCCGATGAATAGCAGCAGAAGGCAAAACGCAAAAGTGAAAAGTGAAAAATTTGAGTTTAGCCGGTGAATCTGTTTACTGCCCTGTAAGTGGTTTCTTTCGCACTTAAACTTAACCTCAGCCTCAGCCCTCAAACCGTCCAGCCTCGGAATGGATGGCGGGTTTTAAAGAGGGCTTGGTAAAAGTGAAAAGGCAAAACGCAAAAAAGAAAAATATGAATTCACCAGTTGAAGTAGCTCAATGTCCTGCGTCTGGTTTCTTGCGTCCTCAGCCTTAACCTCAACCTCAGCCTCAAAAACTCCTGATTGACCATTCAAATCCGTGTCGGATGAACGAAACTCATTCCCGGTAGGCATTCCGCAGCCTTGGGCTTTTCCCGAAGGGATGTCTTGGGCAGATGCCTTTGGCATGGTTCGTTTTGGTCCAAGCCAAAATGAACATCAACGAACCAAAGGTAATTTTGCCAAAATGGCGAAATCCCTCTCAACGATCCCATCCTCTGCCCCTCGAAATCAATCTCGTTTTATATCACATTAATCATCTCGGGGCTCTTTGTTAGTGGCACCCTATCCCCCGGGCTGCAAAAAGTTCGTTTCACTTCTGTTTTTACCCGGGGCTAATTGTGTACCGCCCCGATTGGGGCTCTTCAATGACCGTTCCGGCCATCGTTTAGACTATACTTTGTTAGAGGTGTACATTAGCCAAAACGATAACACTTTCAGTTTCACCTCAAAACAAACTCCCCTCTTTGCTCCGCAGAGAGGGGCCGGGGGTGAGTCCTCTCCTACACTTTCTCGTGATACTCTTCGTACGCCTGGTAGCTATCGTATGTGTAATCGGTGTAGTAGTAATCGGCGCTTTTTTTGTGCTGGTAGCCCGTAATTACATACCCGATGATGTTGGCGTGTATTCTCTTTAGCCCCTCAATTGTGTGAAACAGCTCATTTAACTTTGTTTCTTTAAATCGTGTGGTAAGAACAACTGCATCCGCTTTCTTCATAAGGGCGGCTGCATCTGTAATCACACCATAGGGTGCGGTATCGATCACGATATGGTCATAGCGTGCCTGAAGATGCTCCAAAAGTTTCTCCATCTTATCACTCTCCAGCAGTGATGAAGGATTCTGTATCTGCTCGCCGGAGGTTAAAAGATCCAGATTTTGGGCTACCGTATGTTTTACTACTTCGCTGAATTTTTTCCCTTTAAAAAACAGATCTACAATACCCATCTCCCTCTCTTCACCTGTTAAAGAGTATGATACGGGACGTCTGAAATCTGTATCCACCAGAATAACTTTTTTACCCGACTCAGCCAGGGCGGCAGCCAGATTAATGGATATGGTAGACTTTCCTTCAGCTTTTTTAGAACTGGTTACAACAATCGTATTAAAGGTTTTATCCGGATCTGCATAAATGATGTTTCGCTGCAGTCGCCTGTACGATTCAGCCAGCGGTGATATGGAGTCAACAACGACAGACCAAGAGGTGGATACAGATTTATCCTGTACATTGGTTGTCTCTTTTCCGCTAAACTTATTTTTAATATAGGGAGCGGTATCGGGCACACTCGCCAATACAGGGAAGCCTGTATTATTCAATTTTTCAACACCATCCACGCTGCGGTTTATGGTCTCTTTCCCAACGACAAAAGCCAGGCTGAAAACACCGCCAAGCATAAAACCGATGAGTATAATTAAGTTCCTTTTTGGGCCGGCCGGAGCCTGAGGCACCATAGCTCTGTCGATTGGGCGTCCTGCGCCATACTGTGTCTGTTCCCAAAGCTGGGTCTGTGTAAACTGCTGCGAAATTACCGAAAACAGCTCTTCGTTCACCTGGGTATCGCGACGCAGGCGCGCAAGGTCGATCATGTTATCTGGAAGATCATCCAGAAATGCATTCTCTTCTTCAATACGTTCGTCCAGTACATCCTGCTGGGCATTAAGCTGCGACTGTTGAATTTTAAGTTCAATGAGGTTTCTTCGAAGCTCAATAATCCGTTGCGTCACCCCTCCGTCTTCTTCATCCAGAAATCCAATATATACGTCCGAGTCGTCCGCATTCAACACATTGTTGGTAATATCGCGGATCTGATTGCGGACCGTCTCAATCTCATCTACTAGATTTGCATACTGAGGCTCCTGTTCGGGATTCTGTCTCAGGGATGGATTCCGCTGGATGAGCAGATCCCTCTCTGTTCGGAGTTCAGCCAGTCGAAACTGTGCCCGCTCAAGCTGTCCGCTGATATTTTCTGAAAGCTGTTCGGCAAGTCCCGGCCGGATCTGCTCGAGCTGACTCTCATACGACTCAATGGATGAATTCACAGACACGCGCTCAACCTGTACCTGCTGCCGCTGAGACTCAAGCTCTGCCAAACGATCAATAGCCGCCTGTGTCTGGCCATCTATCTGCACCAGGTTGGTGCGGCTCATATAGTTTCTCAGCTCTTCCTCAGAATTAGTAAGTTCTCTTCTTGCCTGTTCCCGCTCTTCTTCCAGAAAGTTCAGGGCCTGTGTGGCTGCCAGCCTTTTTTGTTGTGCAGACACATCAGAGTAGGTATCCATAGTCAGGTTAACAAGATGGGCAGCCTCAAACGGAGACGGGCTAGAAAACGTAATTTGTAAGATATCCGCTTCTTCATCCGTCTGTTCAATCGACATACGTCCCTGAACACGGCTCGAAACGGTCTCTTTACCCACAATGGTAGAATCCTCGGGATAGGCGTACCACAATATCGGAAACACCTCACCATTTCTCATTGTCTTCTGCTCTATTAACCGTTCTGCCATCTCATCAGAAACCCTCCGAGATTCTAATATCTGAACTTCATTTACGAGCCGGCTCGCAGCTCCCACCCCAAAAGATGATGTTAGTATACTGCTTAAGTCGGATCCTGCCCATGTATACTGATTTCTTTCTTCCTGAATCAGCAGGGTGCCTGAACTCTCATAAACAGCAGGCAGGCTATATGCATAAACAGCGGCAATTCCAACGGCCAGTACGATTATAACCATAGCAGTGACTTTATATCTCATCAGCACATTGAACAGATACTTCAAATCAATTTCATCAGTATCTGCCTGTTCTTCTCTGTTGTATACATTTTTTGAGTTTGGATAGCCTGCAGGGGAATTTAATTTGCCACTATTACGTGCTGAACCACTATTTTGGTTGTGATTCAGTCCATTATTCGCATTGCTCATAAATAACTAACGATTATATTTAAAAATCTGATTCTGCCGATATCAAACATCCGCAGATTTTTTAAGGATAAGACAGACTTGATAACTGCCGGGTCATATCGATTTGCCTGCTTACATATTCCGTTCGGTTTAAACATCGGAATTGACAAATGTAACGGCTCATGTGATAACGCAGATAATATATAAATTATTCATGAGTATAGGTCTATATGT
Source organism: uncultured Rhodohalobacter sp. (assembly GCA_964401805.1). GTDB lineage: Bacteria > Bacteroidota > Rhodothermia > Balneolales > Balneolaceae > Rhodohalobacter. Next base: position 172,292 of record CAYNZY010000002.1, on the reverse strand, counting down.
AAGAGTTAGATTTTTTTCATATAAACGGACACTAGAATCAACAGCATACGGCCTTTGAATGGGGAGGGTTTTAAAGGGAGCTTGGTAAAAGTGAAACAGCAGAAGGCAGAAAAAAATACTAATTCAATACAAAACCTTGAACATTGCACCCTGAATCATGAACCTTGATCCCTTTGTCCTGCGCCTTGACCCTCAAGCCTTCTCCTGGTACTCATCGTATGCCTGATAGCTGTCGTAGGTATAATCATAATAGTAATAATCTGCGCTCTTGGCATGCTTGTACTCAGTGATAACGAATCCGATAATATTGGCTTTAATTCGGTTCAGATTCTCAATAGTATGAAATAGCTCATTGAGTTTGGTGAATTTAAACCTTGTGGCTAAAACAATACCGTCAGATTGTTTCATGATTGCAGCAGCATCTGCTATTACACCATAGGGCGGAGTATCAATAATAACGTGATCATACCTGTTTTTTAATTCCTCTATCAGTTCTCTCATCTTTACGCTTTTCAGCACTGCGGCCGGGTTGTTTATTCGGCGACCGCTTGTAATAATATGCACACCGGGTGCAGCCGTTGGCTTAATGACTGAAGAGGTTTTCTCATCATCATAAAATAGTTCTACAAGGCCAGGTTCACGTGATTCTCCCATCAACCCGTGCAGCGCGGGACGGCGAAGATCGCAATCCAGAATCACCACTTTCTTACCCGATTCGGCAAGCGCAACCGCCAGATTCATCGACACGGTCGATTTACCTTCACTCTTTTTTGGACTGGTTACAATAATGGTTTGAAAGGTTCTGTCGGGATCGGCATAAATAACATTGTTGTGGAGTCGTCTGTACGATTCAGAGAGCGGAGAAATACTGTCGATCAGCATCGACCAGCTCGTGGATACCTGTCGGCCTTCAGTCTCAATTCGTGCTTCACCATTAAATCTCTTTTGAACATAGGGTCCGATATCCGGAATGGTTGCCAAAACCGGGTATCCAATTTTTCTCAGCTTTTCTGACCCGTCCACAGCCCTGTTAAACGTCTCTTTGCCAACTACAAATCCAACGCTTATCACACCGCCAATCATAAAACCAATCAAAGCAATCAATTTACGGTTCGGGCCGGCCGGGGTATCGGGCACCTGTCCCGCATCGATCGTTCTGCCTGAGCCATATTGTGTCTGCTCCCACAGCTGGGTCTGCGTATACTGTTCAGAAATAGCTGAAAATAGCTCTTCGTTCACCTGGGTATCGCGCTGCAGACGTGCCAGGTCGATCATGTTATCGGGAAGATCATCCAGAAATGCGTTCTCTTCTGCAATACGCTCTTCAAGTACATCCTGCTGCGCATCGAGTTGCGACTGCTGTATTTTGAGCTCTATAAGATTCCTGCGAAGCTCAATAATCCGCTGCGTCACCCCTCCGTCTTCTTCATCCAGAAAACCGATGTATACGTCTGAATCGTCGGCGTTCAGCACGTTGCTTGTAATATCCCGGATCTGGTTGCGAACCGTCTCAATCTCTTCCACAAGACTTGCATACTGTGGCTCCTGCTCGGGATTGGATCTTAGGGAGGGATTTCTCTGGACAAGCAGATCTCTTTCAGTCCGGAGTTCCGCCAGACGAAACTGAGCGCGGGATAGCTGTCCGCTGATATTTTCTGAAAGCTGTTCGGCGAGGCCGGGCCGTATCTGCTCGAGCTGATTTTCATACGAATCTATGGATGAATTTACCGATACGCGCTCTACCTGAACCTGTTGCCGCTGTGATTCCAGTTCAGCCAGACGGTCGATCGCGGCCTGTGTCTGTCCATCTACCTGAACCAAGTTCGTACGGCTCATATACTCCCGCAGCTGCTCCTCAGATTCCCTTAGATCTGCCTGTGCCTTTTCTCTCTCTTCGCCAAGAAACTCCAGCGCTGCGGATGCGGCGGCCCTTTTCTGCTGAGCCGACACATCGGAGTAGGCTTCAATGGTTGTATTCACAAGCCTTGCTACTTCAAATGGTGAGGGACTGCTGTACGTAATCGAAATAATATCGGTTTCCTGATCAGTTCGCTGCACCTGCATGCGGTTCTGAATGCGTCCTGCGACAGCATCGGATGATGCCCGGGTTGAATCTTCAGGATAATTATACCATAATATTGGAAGTACTTCACCATTTTCCATCCTGGGATTATCAAATAGTCTTTGGGCAATCTCTTCCGCAACCTTTCTAGACTGCATCACTTCGATTTCATTCCCGATGCGGCTGCCCGCACCCACTCCAAAAGAAGTAGACAATATACTGTTCAGGTCTGAGTTTCCTGCAAAGGCTTGGCTCGTTCGATCTTCCTGTATAAGCACGGTGCCGCTGCTTTCGTAAACGGGAGGAAGTGTATATGCATAGCTCACCGCTAACGCTGTAGTTATAAATATGATACCCAAAGCCCAGTATTTATATCTCAGTAATACGCTAAAAAGATATTTAAGATCAATTTCGTCAGTCTCAACAGGACTGTTGGGAAAAGGTTCTGAGTTATAGTATTCGCCACGATATGATCCGTTTTTTCGGTGCAAAGAGCCGTTGGTTTCAGACGGTCTTTTTCTAGAATGCTGTTCGCTCATCTATTCAAAATGTCTTGTATGATTAGTAAATGGAACCTGTGAAAATGTATAACCACGATTGTGAGTGTTTTACATGAATGTTTATTTATGTTCATGTACACCGAAAAACGCATAGAAGCAAAACCAACTTTACTTCGGTAATCTCTTGCGATGAATAGCAATGAATATAATAAATTTATTTTGAAAATCAGGAATATTGATCATGAATTTCGGTTAATCTCCTTTTTTGAGGGAGAATAGGGTTTATAAGATTACAGACAGGTGATGAAAAGGCAAAAGGCAAAAGGCAAAAAAAGTTGGAAATCTTAATTTGAAACTCAACCTTTATCTAATATTGTTGCCACTTTTTTTTAAAAAAATGTACAATTCGTGAAATAGGTAGTTGACAAAAGGCCTTTGCATGGCCCTTTTTGCTTGTCCAAAAACGGCCACAAAAAAGACACAAAGAATCCAAACTCACTCGGGTGGTATTTATGTACAAATCGTGCAGAGTGTCCTGACCACCCTTCATTCAAACAGCGGATTCTTTGATCGTTGGGGTACAAATTTTTTAATAGCAAATCATATTAGCCTTAATCTCAACCTCAGCCTCAACTATTCTGACCGCAGAAGACTGGGTACCGGCCATATCCACTTTAACGCGATAGTTTTTATGGACCATTCCAGTCTGTGTCATTCTGATTGATCCCTCACGCCGCCAGGCATTCCGCAGCCTTGGGCTTTTGGTTCGTTTTGGGCCAAGCCAAAATGAACGAAACTAAACAAAGGCATTCGTGCCAAATATGGTAAAATCTTTATCAACGATCCCATCCTCTGCCCCTCGAAATCAATCTCGTTTTATATCACATTATTCATCTCGGGGCTCATTGTTGGTGGCACCCTATTCCCAGGGCTGCAAACAGTTCGTTTCACTTCTGTTTTTACCCGGGGCTAATTGTGTGCCGCCCCGTCCCAAAGGCCCCAAAGGGATGCCTTCGGCAGATCACTTCGTAGTTGGGGCTGTTCAATGGCCGTTGCGGCCATGGTTTAGACTATACTTTGTTAGAGGAATACATTAGCCAAAACGATAACACTTTCAGTTTCACCTCAAAACAAACTCCCCTCTTTGCTCCGCAGAGAGGGGCCGCCCCAAAGGCCCCAAAGGGATGCCTTGGGCAGATCCCTTCGGGAGGGGTGAGTTCTTCAATAGCCGTTTCGACTATGTTTTATATTTAAACTAGTCAGTTAGACTTCTCGATAACGACTCCACTTTGTTTCGTCGAACTCTAAGTGAAGGTTTTTTAATCATTATCAGCCTTAACCTTGACCCAACTCACGTCTAAATATATTACTTTAGTTTCTCTGCATCCTGAAGGTCGGATGCACGACCTGTTGCCAGTTTATTTTTTCGGAGTTCATTTTTACCAATGAAATATGCTATTTGTCCGTCATACTCACCTTCAACCCTGTTTTTCCAGGCTTCTTCAAAATCAACACCGGATATACCTGTGAGTATATCAATTCGGAGTGGCGGATATCCCAGTTGTATAACCTGATCTTCTTCAATAAAGTCATCAATTTTCAATTCGATAGACTCAAAGCCAAACTGTTTCAGTACCCGTACCAGTTTATCTGCATTTTCAGAATCCGGTTTTATAAAAACGTCCAGGTCCTTGGTAAATCGTGGTTCAGCATGAATTGCAAAAGCATATCCGCCCACAATTACATATTGCACCTTATGCTCGTGTAGTAATGTTATAAACTCTTTGAAGTCTTGGGTTGTTTTCATTGAAGTCTGGGAAAAGCCCCATTTTAATAGCGTCTTGTCTCAGTGATTCTACGATTTCCAGTTTGTGTGCGACTGACATTTTTTTCCAATAGTTTAGCGTATCATCTTCTTGCAGTTCGGATGCTTTTAAATCGTATTTCTTTATAACAGGTTTCATCGTGGATTGCTGATAATTTATTGGAGATCATTCTTAAACTAATAAATTTTGATGATTATGTCGTCTTTCTTCAGCAAGATAATGATCTGACTATACTCCTACACAGAATAAATAATGTGAAAAAACATTCATAAAAAGGCCTCTTGGTTTCCTGAACTGAAAATGGGTTGAAATAACGAACGAAACCAAAGGATCTCGTCGGTATCAGGCAGTAGATGGAAAAAAGAGCTTTTTGACTGTGTTTTGAGAAGCACAAAACAGGCTCGAAGTGACGAGTCTTCATACTATAAATTTATCCCACCGTCAGTTTGAGTAGTGTGAGGAGCGACAGTGACGAACGGCATCTAGAACTCTATCAACACTAGTAAGACTTCTCGATGCCGCTACACTTCATTCCGCTCTACTCGAAGTGACGGTAGCCCCACCCGTTAGTTCATGTGGACCCTGAGCTTTTCGAAGGGGCAATCGAAAACTCAGCTTCAACCTCAGATCTCAACAATCCAGACAAAACACTTGGTTTACCATGACAAACCCAGATGGACCATTCCAATCCGTGTCGGATGGCCGACACTCACTCCCGACAGGCATTCCGAAGTCTTGACCTTTTGCATACTTCCGGTGTATTCCCGGTCCCGACCCTTCGGGATATGTCAAGACAAAAGTATGAAAACGAAACAAAGGCTTCTTTGCCATTTATACCACAATACTAATCAACGAATCTATTCTCTGCCCCTCGAATACAAATATTATTTTAATCCAGATTTCCTGACTCAGGGCTCTTTTTTTGGCTTCCTGTCCCCCGGGCTGCAAACAGTTCGTTTCACTTCTGTTTTTACCCGGGGCTAATTGTGTGCCGCCCCGATTGGGGCTGTTCAATGGCCGTTCCGGCCATGGTTAAGACTATACTCTGTTAGTGGTGTACATTAGCCAAAACGATACAACTTTAAATTACACCTCAAAACAAACTCCCCTTTTTGCTCCGCAGAGAGGGGTCGCCCCAAAGGCCCCAAAGGGATGCCTTGGGCAGATCCCTTCGGGAGGGATGAGTCCTTCAATACCCATTCCGACCATGGTATATATATGATTCGGTCAGTTAGACTTCTCGATGCCGCTACACTTCGTTCCGCTCTACTCGAAGTGACGGATATTTTTTTTGTTCATTTCACCGAATCGTCAGTTCGAGTGGACCCTGAGCCTGTCGAAGGGGTAATCGAGAACTCAAATCATACGGCCTCGTCATGGATGGCGGGTTTTAAAGGGAGTATGGTAAAAATGAAAAGGCAAAACGCAAAAGTGAAAAATATGAATTGCCCTGATGAAGTGGTTTAATCTCCTATGCCTAGTTTCTTTCATTCTCAGCCTTAACCTAAGCTCAACCTAGACCTTAAACTCAGCCGAGCGCAACTTCAGGGGGTTCTGTTACCAGGCTCATCTCTCTGAATTCTGGACTGGTATGAACCAATTCGCTGTAGGTACCGGACGCAATCACGCGGGCATCCTTCATCAGATGAATGGTGTCGCAATTTTTAACAGTCGTAAGTCGATGGGCAATCATAATGATGGTTTTCTCTCCTTTTAGCCGCTCAATGGCATCAATCACATATCTCTCCGTGATATTATCCAGAGCTGATGTTGCCTCATCCATCACCAGCACCTGGGGATTGTGATAGAGTGCACGCGCAATCCCGATACGCTGTCTCTGTCCACCGGAGAGTCGAACACCCCGCTCACCAACTCGTGTGCGATCTCCTTTTTCAAGATTCTCAATCAATTCGGTTAGCTGTGCTGTTTTAATCGCCGTCTGAAGATTCTCCTCATCAATCTCGCTGTCGGGAATTCCAAAACAGATATTGCGTCGAATGGTATCATCCAGCAGATAGATCTCCTGGGGAATGTATCCGATATTTTTCTGCCACCGTTCTGTACAGTTGTAGACGTTTTGCCCGTCCACCTTAATCGCTCCTCTTTGAGGTTCCAATAGTCCCAATATCACATCCACAATCGTGGTTTTTCCAGCGCCGGACTCACCCACAAAAGCCACAGCACTGTTTTTTTGAATCGATAAACTGACATCCTTCACGGCCGGCAGGGTAGAATCAGGATAAACAAATGTTACCTCGTTGAGATCAATGGAGTGTTCAAGATGTAATATGGAAAGATCGGCGCCCGACTCTCCATTACGGCCTGACTGATACTGTTCTTCTTTCTCTTTTTTCTGCGAATAAAGGTTTTCTAGCCGGTTCAGATCGAGCCAAATCTGCTCAATGGAGTGCTTATTGAACCGAATACTGTTTACCTGGTCAATAAGCTGAAATATGGACGGTTTTAGCTTCATGACTGCTGCACCAAAAAGGGCAATGGTAGGTACAATAGTTTCAGGGTCCCGTCCCTGAAGTATCATCGAGACCGCGATAAAAAGGACACCGCCCAGGGCCAGCATTTCAATGATCCGAACGGGCAAAGCACGCAGGATGCTGTTCCAGAGTTCAAAACGAAGAATATGATTGGCATGGTTGCCAAAAACCCCGAGAAAGAAAGATTCTCTGTTCAAGACTTTGGCATCCTTAAAACCACCCAGTCCCTGTATAATGGCCTGCATCATGGAGCGGCGATGGCGAAGCGCCTGCGTGCCGAACCAAGTCATCTTTTTCTGGGTCAGTTTCAGAAATATCACGGAAAAACCGCCAAACAGCAGAATACCCAGGCCCGATATGAGCGGTTCTGCGTAGATCAGTGCAGATGCGATAACCACAACCATCAATGAGTGGAGCATAATCGCCATCATGGGTTTCAGCGTTTGGTTGATCGCCCTCGTCGATTCGCTGCCAATATTTCGAATGAGTTCAGACGAATTACGCGTAAGAAACATCAGGTAGGGAGAGTTCATATAGGCTTTAAACAGTCGGTTTTGAAGGAGCATTACCCGCCTGAGCATAAACTTCGTATTAATATAGTCATAAAAAAACATGTAGGCGTTTTTTAACGCGTAGATTCCCAATAAGAAGAGTGCTCCGAAACCTACCAATCTGCTGGTAGTTGTAATATTTACAGCCTGCAGAATTTCTCCAAGGACAGGCAGCTGAAAAACTCGTTCGGAATCTACAACAGCAAGCACAAAGACCGGCACGGTACCTACCCCGAGTAGCGCAAGCATAGAGGCCACAATCATCATTACAAACAGGATAGAGAGCTTCGCCAGGTCTCCCTGCGGCAGCAACGACAATAATTTACGAGTAGTCTCTTTCATACAATTTTATCGGCTCTATCAACCATTAAACAGCTGTTGACAAGGCTTAATTTGTACCTATTCAGCCTGATTTAATATACGGTATCCGTTTTCTTTCAGCGTTTGCTCTTTTTTAAAAAGCGCAAGGTCTGCCTGAATCATATCATCCACCAGGGCTTCTAAATCAAACTTCGGCTTCCAGTTAAGATGCTTTCTCGCTTTTGATGCATCCCCGATTAACAGCTCAACCTCGGTAGGCCGAAAATACGCAGGATCGACTTTAACAACAACATCTCCCGTTTTTACAACAGGATCTGCACTTTCGTAACCATCTGGAGGTTGAATATGGTCTATGATTCCTACTTCGTTGACTCCGCTGCCCTCAAATCGCAGTTTTATTCCCGCTTTCGCAAAGGCATGTTCGATAAAATCGCGAACCGACGTCGTAACGCCTGTAGCAATCACCAGGTCTTCGGGTGATTCCTGCTGGAGCATCAGCCACATCGCTTCCACATAATCTTTTGCGTGTCCCCAGTCGCGTTTGGCCTCCATATTGCCGATAAACAGTTTGTCCTGCAGGCCTAGTGCAATTTTAGAAGCCGCACGTGTAATCTTCCTCGTCACAAATGTTTCTCCGCGTCGTGGAGACTCATGGTTAAACAGAATGCCGTTACAGGCATACATTTGATAGGCTTCGCGATAATTTACAGTAATCCAGTAGCCGTAAAGCTTTGCTACTGCATATGGAGAGCGGGGGTAAAAGGGTGTTGATTCTGATTGAGGAACTTCCTGAACCAACCCGTATAGTTCTGAAGTGGACGCCTGATAGATGCGTGTTTTCTCATGCAGCCCCAACAGCCTCACTGCCTCTAAAATCCGAAGTGTGCCTAGCCCGTCAGTATTTGCGGTATACTCCGGTGTTTCAAAGCTGACTTTAACATGGCTCATGGCCGCCAAATTATAGATTTCATCTGGCTGCACGTCCTGAATGATACGTGTGATATTCATCGAGTCTGTAAGATCACCATAGTGAAGAATGAGCTGCCTGTTATCCACATGAGGATCTTCATACAGATGATCGATGCGGTCGGTGTTAAACAAACTGGCCCTGCGCTTAATCCCGTGAACTTCATACCCTTTGTCAATCAGCAGTTCCGCAAGGTAGGATCCGTCCTGGCCGGTTATTCCCGTAATTAATGCCTTCTTTCTTTTTGTCATGTTATGTTAATTTTTTTCTCTGATAATGTTTGATGAATATTCTCAAATCCAGACTCTAACTATCTTCGAGCCGCTTTCCCGTATACACGAAGATAGACAAACCCATTGAAACTTGTTCAAAGCAAAGATGCATAAAAACATTGCAGTCGTTGTGGTTGCGATGGCGGATAGTATCCATCCTGCAAGCGATTAAACAGAAAAAGCCTGCAGCCCAGTAAAAAATTTATTAGTAGCTGCAGGCAATATTCTGATTATCTGTTTTGAATTCGGTCCAGGATTGTAATGAAGAGTAGTGCTGTGGATGCAATACTGGAGGCCAGACTGATACGCTCCTGAGGCGTAAGCTCCCTTGAAGCCGGTTTTTCGGGTACAATGATGGTTGCGCCGGCATCCACGTTTGGATTGCTCCTAATACGCAAAAATCGCTTAACCCGGTCTACTTCGCCGTTTGCATACACAATGTAGGCGCGATGACGCTGACCCCGGTCGGTTGTACCCCCGGCTGCATCAATATAGTTCTGTAGGCCCCTGCCCGGTACATACCGCATGGTTACCGGTGAGAGTACACCGCCTTCTACACGTACAGTTTGCAGCTGGCGTGGAACCCGGATAATATCACCTTCCTGCAGGCGCAGATCGTTCACACCATTTTGCATACTAAGTGCTTCACCCAGGCGAATACCCACGGGGGTATATACCGTATCGTTGACGGTCTGGAACCCATCAAGATTTACATTTTCGAGATTGAGATCATTGAGCTGCTGAGATCGTTCAAGCATCTCATCTTCATCAAGCTCCCGTGTTCGGACTTCCAATATTCGCTGCATGGATGCACCCTCAACGAAAGCATACTGTGATAGACCCCCTGCCTGTCCTACAAGATCAGACAGCCTGGCATCCCTGTTTTCAAGAACATATTCTCCCGGGAACTGTACCTCCCCTTCAATTCGAACCGTAAGCTGGCGCTGATAGTTGGGCTTGGTTCTTACGAAAACCCGGTCAAACGGCTGCAGTTTAAACTCGCTGTCGTCCCCCTGGAAACGGAAATTTTCGTCGATCTCGAATTCAAAAACTTCGGCAATCTGGTTTACTTTTGTACGAACATCGGCATCTACTACTCGACGTGCAACATCCACACGGTAGGCTGCAGCTTCATCACGAAGGCCATTTGCCAGGTAAATCGCGTCTTCAAGCGACATTCCTTCTAAATATTCAAATCTGTCCGGACTGTTAACGGCTCCTGAAACCTGGATGGTAAACGTTTCTCTTAAATCAAATATGGACGAAATCCGCACCAGGTCATCACTTTCAAGCTCAATATCGGGGGCATTGCCTTCCAATATATCACGTACCGAAAATGGAATGCTTTCAAGCAACATATTATCCATTTCACGAATCAGCAGTGCGCGTTCAAGATAGGCTTCTTCTTTTACTCCTTCTGCTTTATCGAGAAGGTCGGAAAGCATCATACCCTCGGTGAGTTCAAAGTCTCCCTGACGGTATACCGCACCTTCAATACGAACTCTGTTTTCGTACCTGTCTACAATCTGTGCAATTTCTATCTCATCTCCATTACGAAGCTCAATATCGCCGCCTTCCGGCCATTTTACATCCGAAAGACTTCTCTCAATATTGGTCTTTCTTCGAATAACGATTCGGTCTTTATAAGCATTTTCGGCAAAGCCACCGGCAAACTCCATCAGGTCTTCGAGAGTTTCACCATCTTTCAGCTCATACATTCCGGGCCGTTTCACCTCCCCGTTCAGGCGAACCCTGTTAAGATAGGGTCGGACACGAATAATATCATTGTCCATTACCCGCACGTTATCTTGCTGGTTGGCATGAACAATCAGGTCGTAAAGATCAAATTCAACGGCTACGGAATCGCCCCGGATAATCTGAATACTTCTCCAGGATCCCGTACGATTGGGACCACCGGCTGCATAGAGCATGTTAAATACGGTTGCCAGAGAGGATACCGTGTATGAACCAGGCTGCCGAACCTCACCAATCATGCTTACGTTTACGCTGCGAACATTCCCGAGAGACACATCCGCGTAGGTATTTCCTTCTCTAGGGTTTTCGAGGTTCAGTCCGGAATAAATACTCTTTAAATTTCTCAGAATCCGATCTCTCGCCTCAGTGTACTCAAGGCTTGAAACCCGTACAGGTCCTACATTGGGAATACGGATGTTGCCATCGGGCTCCACAACAAGCGTATATTCCGCTTCAGCTGCGCCCCAGATATCAATCCTGATCTCATCCCCAGGCCCGAATATATAATCACGGGGAGTTGGGATGTTGAGTGAAGGCTCAAACGACATGGATGAACCGGAAAAAAGATTGGCCCCAAATACAGGAAACCCCTCTTCCAGTATCATGTCGAGCTCCTGAGTTAGTTCTTCCTCATTTCGCTCCTGGACTAGACGCCTGAGCTCACTTATGAGCAGCTCCTGTTCAAGCGGAGGTAGATCCGACTGCTGGTTAAACATAAGAGAAGCGTCCTGGCCCGCCCGGGTTGATGTGCTACCATCCCCTGTTCCATCTCTGTCGGCTCCTGTAGAAATACGACTAAGCCTCGACATAAGTTTAGAAACTTCAGATGGCGGCATGCCTCGTGCGCGGGCAATATTCCCAACTTCCTGCACACTAAATCCCTGGGCCTGCATCTGTCTGTAGAAATTAAGTATCTGGCCATCTGATAGATTGTCAACATTCACACTTTGAATATTTCCAAAACCGATGTTCTGTGCTGAAGTATCCTGTGGAGGAAGCAGCAACATTGCCGCGGCTGATAAAAGCGTAAGTAAGAGTAAAGCGGTTTTCTTCATTATGAAAATTGTGATGATTCTATGAGTTTATCGTTTATTAAAAAATGGTGGTAATGTTAATGGGCGTTGGTATCGAGATTGATCATTTTCGTCACGGTTTTCATGACGATGGTGATATCCATTAAAAAGGTATTTTTCTGAACATATATCAGATCATAGTCTGTTCGCTTGCGCATGTGCGTCACGCTGTAGGTTCCTCCGCGAAATCCCTTTACCTGTGAAAAACCGGTAATGCCCGGTTTTACAGCATAACGGTAGAAAAAGTCATCAAAAATAGAGTTCCAGTAGGCGCATTCATCTACCGGGTAGGGGCGCGGACCCACCAGGCTCATATCACCTTTCAATACATTAAAAATCTGCGGGAGCTCATCAAGATTCAGGAGTCGAAGCAGTTTGCCAAATGCAAATATTCGATCGTCATCTTCGCGCGTAATATCGGGTTTGCCATTCATGTGCTTACCGGCATTTTTGCGCATTGTTCTGAATTTATAGCAGGTAAAAACGATTCCGTTCTGCCCGGTTCTTTTCTGCTTGAATAAAATGGGGCCTCGGGATGAGATCTTAATTCCAATAGCAATAGCGGGGAACAAGATCAGGCAAAATAGAAGAGCTATAAATCCGAGAGCGAGGTCAAACGCTCTTTTTCCGCGATACTGACGCACCTTCAGATTTTTGTAGATAGCCGGAGTAATCCCCTTCTTTATTTTAACGGGGCCATTTTTTTCAATCAGCTCAGACTCCTTCTGCAGTTTTTCCCGTACCGTCTGAACGTCGTTGATTGATGGATTCATTCTATGCTTGTTTATCGCGAAAATAGATAAGTAAACAAAATAGTTTCTTTACTCTTTACTTACAATGCGTTTTAAAGTTTCTTCAAAGCTCGTCCATGCACGTTTTATCCCAATAATATGCTGAGTATATGGCAGCGTTGAAGGTCCTTTAATTTAAAAAGCCAATGGCAAACTGTAGTCTTTGAAGAGTACAGACATTATGCGATGTCAAATTTAAGGAATCCTCAATCAAAATTTAATTTTATTTGATGATTCTATTGCGGTTAGGTTCTGCCGGATGGAAACAGGATCATACAATCCGTTCGGGATGCCATTTGTTCAATTTTTATTTGTCAAAATGAACTTCACGTATGTCATTGCGATGCTCTGCATACCAATCAATTGTTGTCTTTATTCCCTCCTTCAGCCCTGTAGCGTAGGTCCATCCTTCTCGGGCCAGTCGAGTAACGTCCATCAGCTTTCTTGGCGTACCATCGGGCTTGCTGCTGTCCCACACAATATTGCCTTTATGGCCGGTGAGATTCTGGATAAGCTCGGCTAACTCTTTAATGGAGATGTCTTTACCGGTTCCTACATTGTAAAGATGACTCTCAAGAGACCTTTTGAGCGCAAAATGTACCGCATCAGCCACATCATCTACGTGCAGAAACTCCCGACGGGGTGATCCCGTCCCCCAAAGCTCAACATCTGTATGCCCGTTTTCAGCGGCATCGTAAAATTTACGAATCATCGCTGGCAGGACATGTGAGGTTTTCAGGTCAAAATTATCGTTTGGCCCGTAAAGATTGGTTGGCATTAATGACACATAATCCCTGCCAAACTGTTTTCTGAGCGCCTGACAACTTTTTACACCTGCAATTTTTGCAATGGCATACCACTGGTTCGTCGGCTCGAGGGCGCCGGTTAACAGGGAGTCCTCGCTCATTGGCTGATCCGCAAATTTTGGGTAGATACAGGAACTGCCCAGAAATATCACTTTTTCTACATCCGCAAGGTGAGCTCCGTGAAGCAAGCTGTCCTGGATGATTATATTTTCATGAATAAATGTGTATGGCCATGAGTCATTCGCTAGAATGCCACCTACTTTTGCGGCGGCAATAACGACTGCACGGGGCTTTGTTTCAGCCAAAAAACTGAATACGCTCTGTTGATCTCTCAGGTCCAGCTCACTGCTGGCAGCCGTGATGATGTTTGTATAACCCTCTTTTTTCAGTTTTCGTACTATAGCAGAACCAACCATTCCATTGTGGCCCGCTACATATATAGCATCATTTTTTTTCATTCGTTTCTCTTATTTGATGATGTTAATCGTTGTTTTATAATTAACGGAATAAACTGCGGGGCTTCAATAAGATATCTTTTCGATAATCTGCCCGGTTCTTTCAATAATCTGTAAAACCATTCAAGCCCGTATTTTTGCATCCAGAGGGGAGCACGGGAGATATTTCCAGCAACTACATCGAACGCTGCCCCCACTCCTATAGCTACCGATACATTCAGTTGATCAATATGGCGGGCAATCCAGAAATCTTGTTTAGGAGCCGTAAGGCTTACCCACAATACATCTGCACCCGAACGGTTTATGCGCTCAATCATATCTCTGTTCTCCTCTTCAGAAAACTGTTCCCGGAATGGTGGCGACCATGTTCCCGCGATCTGCAGACCGGGGTAGCTCTCTGTAAGCTTTTCAGCAAGCTGATCTGCAACACCCTCCGCCGCGCCCAGGAAGAAAAAGGAGAACTTCTTTCGGGCAGAAATCTCTGCAAAAGCGGGAAGCAGATCAAGCCCCGTAACGCGTCCCCGTATCGGTTTGGAGAGAAGCCTTGATGCCCAAACGACAGGAACACCATCGGCCGTAACGATATCCGCACTGTTATAAATTTTTTTGAGATCCCTGTCTTTCCGTGCCCAAAGCAGGCAGTTCACAGGTGTTACCGCAATCCTTGTTTTCTTCCCCTCTTCAATAGCAGAACTCATCTGTTCAAGTGTTTCCTGAAGGCTATAGCGGCTTACATCGGTCTGTAATATGCGCACCCTGTCACTCATCTGCGGCCCGGTTTTTCTCAAGCTCTGCTGCTTTTTGATATATATCCGTCAGCAGGTTTAAATTCGTTTCCGGAGTATATTTTGAAAGATACAGTTTTCGGGCCCGCATTCCCATCTCCAGGGACCGATCGGGGTGCTCAACAATCTCCGTAATTTTTTCGTGTAAATCATCTACATCACCGGGCTGGTAGTGAAATCCTGTGGATCCGTCCAGCACCATGTTCTGGGGATTCCCAATTTTCGCGGTAATCACGGGACACCCCGCAGCCATGGCTTCCAAAAGAATCAATGGCTGCCCTTCGTAGCATCTTGTTGGAAACAGCAGGGCTTTTGCTGTAGACAAGCGCTCCATGATCGCTTCTCTTGGAATTTGTCCCAGCCACTCAATGTTATCAGCCCCCTTCGATCTCAATTCTAATTCTCTTTTCAGGGGGCCATCACCCGCGATCACCAGGGTTGAGTTCGGCTGATGCCGCAACCAGCATTCCATCAGTTGATCAACTCCTTTTTCATCACTAATCCGTCCAACATAGAGAAATTCATCCTTTTTTTTCTGATTTAAAGACTGAGATTGCAGGTTCTGCAGGGGATCTTCGATAAAATTGGGTTTGATGAAAATACGCTCTTCAGGAAGGCCGCCCTCAACGAAGAGTTCTTTTGAAAATTCAGAAAGGGCAATAAAGGCAGACGGTATGCGATTCCAGGTCTTCTTCTTTCGATGGTATTCAATCATATGAGCTACCACAGCCGTCTGTATTATGCTGTTTCTGTACACGCCATCAAGTACACAACGGAAGGCACTGCCTTTAACACTTCTGTGATCCGGCTTTCCATTATGAAACATAAGCCCGTTTGGGTGAATCAGCCTGAAGTTGTGAAGACTCATAACCGACGGAATACTTCTCTCCCTGGCAGCCTCAAAAATGGACGGGGAGAGTATAGGAAAAAAGTTGTGCACGTGCATCACATCAAAACTTTTTCTATCCAGAATCGCTCCTATCTTTTTCTTAGAATCAGCGTTGTAATGTGTGCGAAAAAGAAGTTTCAGGCGGTCTGCGACTCCCTTGATTTCATTTTTATTTTCTACAAAAAAAGTGTCTACAGAATGTTTTTCGCGCAGCAGTTTCTGTTCCTGGTTAACGACAGTCCACTCCCCACCCGGCTGTTTATATCGATTGTGAACCTGTAAGATATTCATCATGTAAACTTCTCTGGACGTGTAATACGGATTTTTTTCGGGTGCAGGTTACCTGCCCTTTCAAAACTTAATAACATCCCAATTGCCAGCCAGAATGGAAACGAGTGGTGTGGCCCTTCAAGAACTACGTTAAAAAATGCCAAAACGTACATAAAGAGAAGAAAACCTACCAGGAACAAGAGCATGGAGCAGGCGTGAAATCCGTTATTCATTTTATTTGCCGCCATTCGCTTGACCTTAGCCAGCGGCTTTAATGCCGCCACGGCAAAAAACGGAAAGAGCAATATTCCAAAACGGGTAAGGATATTGAGATAGGAATTGTGAGGCTGTGCGTTGCCTGCCAAATCCCGTATCTGAAAATAGGAGAGCTCCACACTGGTATAAAAAATATTATTGTGAGCATACATCAACGGTCGGCCCACGCCAAAGCCCAATATAAAGTGCTCATAAAATTTATCGAGCACCACCTGCCACGATATAAACCGGTAGTTGATATTACCTTCATCCAGGGAGGACTTTCTTTCCAGGATGCTAAATATATCCACATCCACAATGCTGTTATAGTAGATCAAAAATCCAATGAGTACGACAAGGCTGGTAGTGCCGTAAATGAGAATTTTTTTTCGGATTGGCGTATTCCCAAGAAGAAAGAAAGCAGCAACAGCCAGCATGACTCCTAAAAAAATGGATCGGTGGAATATCGTGAAAACCGCAGGGATCATCAGCAGAGCGATGATTTTGTATCCCCGCCCGATATGCTTAAAGGGAAGAAAAATGGTCATGACCACAAGAGGAGGCAGAATATACCCCACTCCAAACCGAAAACCTTCAAAGTTGATCGATTTGTAGCCAAGCGCAATCATAATGCCCTCATACAGATAGGCCACGGCTTTGAGCACAATAAATAGCTTCAAAAACAGAAAAAAGAGATCGTAGTGCTTTCTTCCTCTGAACACGTGATAAATGATAGGCACCCAGAAGGCATAAATAAGCATGAACGAGTCACGAATTGCATCAATTTGGTACCAAAACAGGTATAGAAATGCATAGGCAAGCCCAATAAGGACCACAACGTAATAGATAAAGAGCACACGACGGATGACAAGAAGATCTTTTGCATACCCGATGGTCAGTATGGCCAAAACCATTTCAGTTACAAATAGCGGCTCCAGGCCAAGATAAGCAAACTCCCGCTCACCAAAGAGCATGTGAAACATATAGAGAAAAAAGACCAGCTCTCTCCAATCGAGTTTCCTGATGGTTCGGTCAATCTTTTCAGCATAGATCAGAACCAGCCCGATTGCAATCATCATCACGGCAAGCAGAAAATCTTCGTACAGCAGAAAGGGGAGCAGAAATCCCGCAGTCTTGGCTTTTTCGAGATGATTGTGCGTAATCGTTAGCAATTCTTTCGTGTTTGATTTAAAATACTGGCCGTCTCCCGCCCTGCATCGCCCCATGTTCGCATATCTTTCAGTAGGCCATGTTTTTCAGTTGGAAGATCCTGAATTATTCTCAAAATATCTTCATCCTTTGCTACCTGCCGAAAATTTAGATACTGTCTCTGGACAGGTGTTCCAGGAGTATTGGTCAATGTTATAAGACCGTTGTTTAAATACTCAAATATTTTAAGAGAGCTATTGTAAAATCCCCAGCGGCACCACGAATAGTCTTGGTAAAAAGCGAGACCCGCCGTGCCTACAGAAACCAGGTGCTCTACATCCTCCCTGGGCAGGTTTTTAAAAGTAAACACATTATCGTTCTGAAAAACAGGAGAAAACTCCGCGGCGTCTCCTTCAACATTTGCAAGGATCAGCAGGGCAATACGTTTAGGGTCAGCATCGGCAACTTTTTTGAGCAGCGATATATTCTGCATTTTATTCACCGATCCAGACCACACTACACGAACCGGGAATTTATTGCAAATTTCTCGTGTGCGTTCTTTTACCTGTTTCGAAGCTTTCTCTTCAGAACTCAAAAACGGTTCTCCTCCATTTTCAACCACATATACCTGAGACAGTCCTAGCTCTTGCTCACAATATCGCCTGATCGGCTCACTCACCGTAATAACGCCGCATGCCTTTTTAAAAAACCAGGCCGCAATCTTGTCCACTCGTCTTATGTAAGCGTCAGATTTACCGTGCAGTTTTAGCTCATCAGATGGAGAGTTCAGTTCGAGAATCACTTTTTTGCCCATTAAAAGCGCAAGGGCCGTGATGAAATTTCGCGGGTAGAGAAAGAAATCTGCACGTGCATAAATCAAATCAGAAAGCCATAATATGCGGATCGCTCCCAGCCAGGAAGGAGTTAGTTTCGTTGTGTAAGGATCTTGCTCCCCGTTCAGCTTGTAAAGAGTATGCCCCGCTTTACTGAGTTCTCTTGCCAGGTAATATCCGTGCACCGACGCACCTCCGGTAACCGGGTAGAATGTGTAGTAGAGAAAACCAATTTTCATACCTCTATCTCTGCCGTATTTTAGTCAAATCTTCGGGAATTTGTATCATTCAGGCGTTTAAGGCCAATAATTCTACCGATTCCGAGACAACATTTATATGCCCATGCAACCGCCCAAAGCTTTAAAAGCATCCGGGTACTGTTAAACTCAGAATTTTGAATTTGTTTGTTCAGGTCTGTCAGCCTGGGAGGTAAAAATGTACGAACAATTGTAAATAAGATTTTATAAACGGAATCGCCCGCCTCTTTTTTAATAAATGGATGTGATCGTCCTACCCTTACCGATTTTCCCATCAGCGATTTAAAAGTACGGGCTTTACAGGCAACACGGGCTTTATTCGAAAATATGAGCTTGTACCCTAGATTTACCGCTTTCTGAGTCCACCAAACATCCATCCCGCTCCTGAAGCTACTTGGAAACGGACCAATTTTCTCCATTACTTCTCTTTTAACCAGCAGGTTTCCGGTCACCGCGGCGTTTTCTCTTTGCACCAAAATTTTGTTGTTGTTGAAATATAACGAGTCAAAAACTTCCGAGGCGGATGGGGACTTCGAAAGTGGGAAAAATATATCACCCCCCACTAAGTCTGCATTTTCATTGATAAGGGACTTTACCCCTTCTTCAATCCACTCGGCAGATGGTGTTTTGTTTGAATCAGTAAATGCAATGATATCGCCCTTTGAGGCATCAAACCCAGTGTTCCGAGCTGCATAAGGACTTTTTTGACTTGTCTGATAGAGTAATCTTACAGAGTATTCCCGAACACATTCCTGCATATTTTCATCTGACCCATTGTCGACTACAATGACCTCGATTTTTTCCTGAGGGTATGTTTGGCCCCTCAATGCGCCCAGTGTCTTTTTAAGTTGAGCGCAATTATTCAGAACTGGGATGATTACCGTAACTGCCGGTTTCAAGATTATAATTTTTTTGATGGTACATTCAATCCATTTTTTGGAATATGGCTTTCTCTAATCTTCTTTGCCCCAATCAGTATGGTTTGTGGATGTTTCTTTGAGGTAAAAAAAGAGCCTATCCAATATCTTAAAATATAATTAATCCACACTTTCAATTTGTGAATACTACCCTTTTCCCGTCTTGAATTTATATTCTCATGGGTTGTTTGCTCAACCCGGGGCGAATTATTTCCAATTTTATTCTTGAGCCAAAATTGTGCAAGAACCGAATATCTTTTTGCAAACACAAGTTCAAAACCACTGCGGTTCAACAGTGTTTTTAAATTATCTAATCCAAAGAAAAACAGATGATCCGGGTACATAAAGGTTCGAATATATCGATAATTTTTAGGGTCCACTTCTGCAAAGTTACCTGTTTCAAAAAAGAGGATCCCATCTTTATTCAGTAAACGATTCATGACCTTAAAGTCTTGAATTGGATCAAATAAGTGGCTAACGACATCACAGTGGTAAATCACATCGAATGTTGTTTTGCCAAATACATCGGTACTGATAGCTTTTTTTTCGCAAGGGATGCCGAGTGAATTTCGAACAAATTCCACTTGACGGGGATTAAATTCCAGGCCATAGGGCTCAAAGCCTTTTTTCCGGGCTTCATCCAAAAAAAATCCGGCTCCGGCTCCTATTTCAAGGAGCTTCCCGTTTTTAATCAATCGTTTTAATTTTTTTAGATGATGCTTAGCTATCATCCTTTTTCTGTACTCGTCTGAGATATGTTCTTCAGCTGTAATATGGGCACTATTGTGGCCGTACAGATCAATGATCTCTTCCAGAGACGGGCGGGGTGAAATATAGATCAAACCACATTCCGGACAACGCTTACCCGTAAAACCGTTTTCTTCAATGGCAACGGTGTCGCTGTGGATATCACAAAAAATACATGGGATTTCTTTCATCAAAACGGTTTATAATTCACAAAAAGAGAAAATCCAAAATAGGAATCTATTTAATAGAAAATCCAATCTTTACATGCTTGTTTAAATCTCGATCGAACGTATATTTTTTCTACGCAAACGTTTTAGACTCTTAAGGGAGGGTTGTAGCATCAAAGCAACATCATTTCATTGTTATATTAACGTATTCTTATCGGGGGATTTTGAATAATTCTAATAAATTGTCTAAATGTTTGGTTAAGGAGTACATTATAATCTGAATATGAACTTTATCAGAACTATTTTTTTGTGAAACCAGGCAAGCTATACGATCGATTAAGAAGAGAAGCAGTAGTCTTACGTCGCCGGGCATTCGGGGAAATTCTATCGGAAAATATTTTCTTTTTGCACATTCCCAAATGTGGAGGAACATCATTAGATGCGGCCATAACGGAAGCCTTTGGATGGAACTCATGTCTTCATCTCGATTCATTGGCCTCTCGCAAAGCCTCAGATGTCCAGAACCAAGACCTGATGCAGTACCGAAACTCTTTGCTGCCCTATTTTATGGAACAGAGTGGTCTAAAATACATCTGCGGTCACTTTGTATTTAATGAAGACATTTACATCCGGTACAGTAGCCGCTGGCGGTATATCACGTTGCTTCGCGAGCCGGTTCAAAAATACCTTTCTCAATATTTTTTCAATCTCCAAAAGGACAATAAACAGCACTTTGGTATTGATGAATCCCTTGAACAATTTATTGAAAGTGAAGAGGGCGTACGCCTTGGACAGGATATGGTTCAAAAGATCAGTGGCAGTTCACAGGTAACTACAGCCAACAGCCCGGAACGGAAAGAGCATCTGCATCAAGCTATACAGAATATTGAAAAGTTCAATTTGGTTGGGGTCCTTGAAGATCTGAAACGGTTTGAAACAGATTTCAATAAAAAGTTCGGGGTACCGTTACACATAAAACGAAAAAACAGAAACATCAAAAAAGATACGCAGCTGATATCACCGGCAATCAAAAAAAAGATTACTTCTCTTTGCGCGCCAGATATTGCCCTCTATAACCATGTGCTGAAGATGTTAGGTGAATAGGTTATTTTTGAGTAGTGGCTTTTGTATATTTTTATGCGAATGAACGGGACAGGCCAATAGTTCATTTTTATATTTTAATTGACTCAAACACAATCTTCAGACATTATTTTTGAATTCAGTACCATGGATCTAAACCTTGCTCAACAGATCAAATCATTTTGCATTTGGCTCATAAAGACCAGAGCGTCGGCGAACCGATTATGGCCACTAATGCTGCCTGGATTACTGCTTGTTTTTACATCCTGCAGCGAGGATTCAGACATACCGGATTTTACTACATCAAATAGCGGACCTTACGTATATGAGATTAGCCATCTGGAGCTGATCAGGGATGCCATCGACAGTGATCCTGTCTTAAAAGAAGATTACGACCGACTGATCTCCGGCTCGGAACAGCTTCTATCTGAAGAATTTCAATACGTAACCGATAAGCCTTCACTGCCACCGAGCAGAAATATGAATGATTACATGAGCCTGGCCCGCTATCTTTGGCCGGACGAAAATGGAGATTACACCATTGTTAGAGATGGAATTACCAATCCAGAGATACTAGATTATGACCGGCCAAAACTTGCTCGTTTTTCACAAGCTGTTCACTCCCTCTCGCTCGCTTACTTCTTTAGTGGTGATGAGAGGTTTGCCCAAAAGGCTTCTGAACTGCTAAAAAAATGGTTTTTTGAGTCCGATACCCGCATGAATCCGAATATGAATCATGCACAGGTGGCAAAAAATGTGAATGAAGGGTCTGCACAGGGTATTATTGACGGCAATGATTTTATTCGGGTTATCGACGCTGTTTCCTTACTGTACGACAGCCAGCACTGGAGCCCTGAAGACCATCGGAAACTGAAGGAGTGGTTTTACCGATTTTCAATCTGGATCATAGAAAATTATAATTCAAATGCATTCTGTGATGACGATTTCTGCAATAATATTTCCACCTGGCTGGACGCCCAGAAAACGATTTACTTTCTTTTTAGTGAACAAGAAGACCGGATAAACTCATCTACATACATTCAACCCGTTTCAGAAAAAATTGAAAAACAGTTTACGGATACGGGCATTCAGTCCTTTGAAAGGGATCGCGCGCGCTCTCAGCACTATGTCTATTTTAATCTCAGGGGGTACTCTAATCTGTTAATGATGCGCAACAGCGTAACCGGGTTCAGTCACAATCAACAACCCTTTTCAGGGCAAGAGATTGCCGGCCTGCGAACTGCACTAAATGCGCTTAACAACTACGTAAATGGAGCGGATGCGCCCGATATGTTCATGGAATCGGATGATTTTGATCACTGTCGCTATATTGAAATTTTCAAACCCGCCGCTATTGCACTGGGTGTTCCGGAATACAGCCAAACGGCTAATATGCTCATCGATGGCGGCTGTCGTAATCCCGATATCACGCTGACGTTTCCTTCTTTGAACAGAATTCAGACCTCTCCTAATTTCAATTAGTCAGCATAAACCCATGCATGGAAGGTTGAATTTCTCTTTTTGGACATGGGCAGCTCTCATACTGATTCTTTGGGTAGAAACCAGCACTGCTCAACGCAGTGATTTAAACTTTGATCCCCAATCAGCCATCGATCATGCGGCTTCAAAGCTGGAAGCCACGTTACGGGAAATCGATTATACCAGCTCATTGCACCCCTCCCATACAGATCCTGAAACAGGAGAATGGGACATTGAAAGTATGAGACGTGAAGAGTGGACGAGTGGATTTTTTTCTGGGTCACTCTGGTATATGTACCAGGTAACTGGAGACGAAAAATGGCGAAACCTGGCTGAAGACTGGACCCGCGACCTGGAACCCATGTCGCTTGGTGCCAACGATCACGATACAGGGTTTAGAATATTTACCAGTTATGGTACGGGGTTTTCGCTCACAGGTAATCTCTCCTACTCACGAACCATTCTGCGGGGAGCACAAACGCTGGCAACCCGCTTTAATCCCGATATCGGCGCTATCAAATCGTGGGACTGGATTGGGAACTTTCCCGTTATTATTGATAACCTGATGAACCTGGAAATACTCTTCTGGGCAGCCTCTGAAACCGGCAATTCTACACTTTATGATATCGCCAAAACGCACGCAGAAACATCGCTCAAACATCATCTACGGGAAGATGGCAGCAGCTACCATATTGTGGATTTTAACGATACCGGAAACGTAATCTGGAAGAATACCCTCCAGGGATATGGGCCTGAATCGGTTTGGGCCCGGGGGCAGTCCTGGGCAATATATGGCTTTACGATGATCTACCGGTACACAGGTGAGCAAAAATTTCTGGATGCTGCCGAAAAAGCCTCCCTTTGGTTTATCAATAATCTGCCGGATGACTCTATTCCCATTTACGATTTTCTTGAACCTGTACCTTCTGTACAAACAAAAGATGCATCAGCGGCTGCCATTGCTGCTTCCGGCTTTCTCGAGCTTTTTAAAATTACCGGCAGCACACTCTATTTTAATGCTGCAGAACGGATACTTTATTCACTTTCTACGGAAGAGTACTCTACACAATCAGACCGTGAGAATTCCATTCTAAAGCGTTCCACCCTGCATCGTGGTAAGGGCCGCCTCGGCACATCCTACGCCGATTACTATTATCTTGAAGCCATTGTCCGTTACTTGGAAATAGAGAACGAAGCTCTGCCGGATATCGACAAGAAATATAGTTTTTTCCTGGATCAAAACTTTCCGAATCCATTTACAACTACCACTACCCTTTACTATTCTGTACCCGAGTCTGCTCTTGTGAAGCTTGAAGTTTTTAACACCCTTGGCCAAAAGGTTCAAACTGTTGTTCATGAGCGCAAGGAGGCCGGCAACTATAATGCTACTCTTCGTTTCGGTTCACTACCCGCGGGTGTATATTTTTACTCATTAACGGCCAACGGTGAGCAAAAAGTAAAAAAAATGACCCTGTTTCGTTAATACCTCTTGATTCTCGCTTAACGATTATTTTCCAACTCTTTTTGTCTGCTTTTATCCCTGCCGCTGCCCAGATTATAACGAAGATATTCTGCCATGAACGACACTTGCTCAACAACTCCCATTGAGTATAATACAGCCCAAACGCGAAACCTGTTCACCGGCAGAGACTGTCCAAATCGTTCGTGATAAAGCTGACCGGGTGTGCCGGGAGAGATTGGTTTTAATGCTCGAAGAAAATTGTAGAACCAAACATTATCACTCTCTTCTTTTAGCCAGGTATACAGATATCCTTTTCCGGTGCGAACTCTCTTTTTAAATAATGCTCCAAAAGAGCGTGCTTTTTTCATCACCACAGCATCACCACAAAATGCAATAGAATGGCCGGAGGAAGTTGCCTTTTTTGTCCAGCGAACATCTCCACCTGATCGAACACCCTCTTCAAAAAGCCCAACGGATTCAAACACAAAGCGCTTCACAAAAAGATTTGCAGTAAAAGCCGCCTTCCGATTCTCAACAGATTTTTTTTGATTGATGGATGTGATAGCATCTGCAACTTGTGCCGCATTGGGTCCGTCATCAAAATCAAAACCTACATACCCCGCAACGATATCTGATGCTGATTCCTCCAGGCACCTGAGACCATTTTTAAGCCATCCATTCGCAGGCCTGGAGTTTGCATCCACGAACACAATTACGGCCCCGGTTGCATGTTCAATCCCACGATTCCTGGCAGAGTAGGGACTTTGTAAATAATTATTCTCCAGAACCACCTTCTGGTTTTTTAAAAATTCTTCACTAAACGAGTGCCCGTCATCAGAACCATTATCCACGCAAATTATTTCGGGCTCAAGTTCACCATTCTGGTTCCGAATTCGCTTCACAATGGATATCACCTCATTGTGGTTATTCAAAAATGGTATAATGATCGATACACTCTTTTCAGAATTTTCTGTACCGGCTGTACTACTCATCTGATCACCTCACCCATTTGCCAGGTTTTTATAGGCCTTTATTGTCTTCTCAGCCACTGTTTTCCAGCCCAGGTGCTTTTCTGCATACTTCCTGTTCTTAATCCCGTGATTATTGATTGAAAGCTCGAGTCCATCCTGTATCGCTTCTGCAACACTATTGATATCGAAAGGATTATAAACGGGATTCCCCGTACTCTTGAGCATCTCGCCAATCACGCCATAATCCGGCCCAATAACTACTTTGCCAAACGTAAATCCAAGCGCCACATTTCCTGAATTCAGCGTGTTGAAACGGGGGATAAACAATAAGTCGGCTGCTTTTAAAAATATCTGCACATCCTCTCTTCCAATGGGTTCCTCATATGTTTGTATAGCCGGCTGAAACATATTGGCGTAGAGTATCTTCCGGTCGGTAAAGTGTGAAAGCTGTGATTTATAGGGAGAAGGCAGTGAGCCTGCCATCAGGTATTTGGCAAGAGTGATATCGGCACGCTTAAAGGAGTTGACAGCCATTTCGAGCTCTGATTTCGAACGTATGGCCCCAAAACTGAGGATCAGATTCTCCTCTTCCGAAACTCCCAGATGCTCACGGCATTTTTCTCTGGATTTATCATTCGGGAAGTACGAATAGTCGCCATGCGGAATGAT
The DNA here is from genome assembly GCA_964401805.1 of uncultured Rhodohalobacter sp. GTDB lineage: Bacteria > Bacteroidota > Rhodothermia > Balneolales > Balneolaceae > Rhodohalobacter. The sequence goes on along the minus strand of CAYNZY010000002.1, from coordinate 146,491 downwards.
GGCTGAAGGCTTATCTTTTGTAAAATCCGGAAACTCGAGACTTAAAATCTCCTCAGATGTTTTTCCCATATGAATGAACCCATCGCAGATGCTATATACCTGACGATAAAAATCGTGGTAGACTGATGAGTTCTTATGTGGGGTTTCATTATGAATGGTAATGCAAATTTTAGAACCGCTGCCTTTGTATCTCTTCAGTTCATCTAATACGGCTGTAAAGTCATTCTCTTTGAGATTGTGATCCTGAGACATATCACTGAGCCTCGACTTCACCAGTAATTCCGGCCAGTGAAGATGAATAATATCTGTGGAGACGTTCTCGTATAACCATCCGTACCCGTGCTGCAAATGCTCAATTTCAGGACGTTTTATCAGGTCTCTCATCAACAAAAAAAGAAATGGATTCCGGGTGCCGGTAGTATTTACGTCGTAAGGAATAAGGATTCGCATGATGGCGCGTTTTACTGCATTTTATTTCAGGAATGATAAGGAATCTTCTATTCTGTTGAGATTTTCCTGCAAAACCTTTTTTACTTTCTTACCCGAGTTCTCCTGAAAGTCATTATTGATACTTTTTTTGAGCAGTTTGTCAAGTATTCTTACCCACTCTTCAGGCTGATCTGTGATGATCAGAGACTCCCCTTCAAACTCTTCTAACCCACTGGCACCCTCACGGGTAGAGAGCACAGTTTTTCCATGAGCCAATGCCTCCAGCGTCTTTATTTTCAAGCCTGTTCCCGCCTGCATTGGATTGATAAAAATATTACCCAGCCGGTATACTTCATCTTCGGTGTCAAAGAGTCCATAGTAAATTACCCGTTTACTCTCCGGTAAATATTTTTCCGCTCTGCATAACGTGCCGGCGATGATCAGCTCACAGTGATCAGATATCATATTTGGCCAAACGTGATTCAAAAACCATCCAAGTCCTTCAACGTTCAGCCTGTTATCAGACCCAACCATCACCACCCGCTTTGTTTCTGCTTCACCCGGAATGGGATTATAGGCTGTTAAATGCCGTACTGTAAACACACGGACATCTCTTCCATTCAACATTTCTATATAGTGATTTTTTTCCCGCTTTGTGATAGCCCAGATGATATCGGCGCGCGCAATTGCCCTCTTTTCATCTTTCATACGAAGGCTGTGCCAGTCGGCAGGTACTTTTCCTTCATCAAGATACATTTTATAGCGATCCGTCAAGCGATCATGGGTATCCAGGATTCGAATAGTGCCTGATGAAAAGAGGTTAAAATAGAAGGAGTAAACCGCATAGTTTACGATCACTGCTTTGTATGCCTCTGGCGCCACTTGCTTTTTCAGCAGCTCTATTTTTCTAATATTTCGATATTCACTTAGTCCTTTGTTAAACCGTGCCGACTCCTCTCCTTCCACAAATTTCCTGATGCCGGTTTCAATCCCAATCTTACACCCATTCAGAATCTCCCGGGTGCGCATCCATGTTTCTTTAAGGTCAGATGAATGGAGTGAAGACAGATCAAAATCCAGGATTTTGCCATTAAAAAGTTCATTATGTTCGCTATCGAGCTGTTTTTCAAACCCACAGTAGTAAAAATCTACTTCGTAGCCCATATCCATAATGGCTTTACAGATACTCTCAATCCGTTTACGATTCCCTGAGTAGCAGGGATAGATCTGTACGGGACTTATAACAAGAACTTTTTCAGCCATCTTGTTATCCTGTTTTGATTGACCTTCATGTTCAAATAGTGCTTCACCAGCGTGGGGTTTGACCTCCTCATTGCAGTAATAGCTCTTAACTCTTCAAAAAAGCTTAAATTTGAGCCGAAGTTTTTTATTTGCCGCAAGTACCAAAGTGCGGGCAGATCTGCCGGCTTCAAGTTTTCTTGAATATGGTTGTGGGTATTTATCCAATGTACAAAATTTTGAGAGGCTTTTATCTTGTCCAGTGCCCCGCTGGCACTTTTTTTCCCTGAAATATTCTCGTCGCTAAACCGCCAGCTAACCATGGCTCCGGGAATGGTTCTAATCGTACCCAAATCTGCGATTTTTGCATTAAAAAGATCATCAGCGGCCCAGGCATAAGGCAGGTCTGGTATTCCTCCCACTTTTTGATATGCGCTTCTTGAGAAGATAGTCTCTACGATATAGCTCTCTTCTTTGTATGAAAGTTTTAGGTTCAAGAATTCTGCCGCATCAAACTGTTCAGGAAAATGATTCTTGCGAATGACAGAATCATGAGCGTCAATTTTCCTGGTATTAAAGCGATAAGCGGGGTGATTTGGTGATCCATTCAATTCATCAAAAAAAGACTCTACACAGTTTTTGTCCATCAGGTCATCATCCGAAAAGATCCATATCCAGGGCTCATTGTTTGTATGGCTGATGCATCGTCTCCATTGCTGCACGATCGATGTTGCCCCTACATTTTCATCAAAACGGTGGTAGCTGTTTATTGCTTCGGGTAATCCGTGTAGTTCATCCCGAAGATTGTGAGGACTGGCATCATCAAATATATACAGATTAAAATCGCGACTTGTCTGGGAAAGTACACTCTCTACAGCCTGGCGTAAATACGTTGGCTTGAATGCTGCAAGAACAATGGCAAGACGATGATTCATACCCGTTTTAGAAAATTGTGAAGTTCTTCGAACTGGTTCTTAAAGGCTTTGAATGGCCACCATTTTTGAAAAACGTGAGTCCTGATTTTGTGAGAGCTCTACGTACGATCCCTGTTCAATAATCTCTCCATTATCGAGCACGTAGATAAGGTCGGCATTTTTAATGGTCGACAACCTGTGGGCAATAATTACCACTGTCATGGATCCTTTTAGTGAATCAATACTTTTTTGAATGTAGCGCTCCGACTCGGTGTCGAGAGAACTTGTGGCTTCATCAAGAATGAGCAGTTTTGGATTTTTGTAAAGTTCCCGGGCTATAAAAAGCCTTTGTCTCTGTCCGCCCGAAAGCCTGACACCCCGGTCTCCAACAGTAGTTTCATAGCCGTTCTGCAGCGTTTTGATAAAGCGATGTGCGTAGGCTCGTTTTGCAGCCTCTTCAACCCGTTTACGCACAGATTCATCATTTTTATAATCCCCTTTCCAAAGGCAGATATTATTTGCAATCGTATCATCAAAAACCACGGTTTCCTGCGATACGTAACCAATTTGAGTTCTCCATGAGTCTTTATCGACATCTATGGCATCAATTCCATCAATCAGTACCTTCCCCTTTTTGGGCTGAAGAAGGAGCGTCAGCGTATCAATGAGCGTCGATTTACCGGCTCCCGATTCTCCAACAAACGCAACCATATTATTCACAGGTATAGAAACATTTACCCCCTTCAGAACGTCGCTATCTTTATCCTCGTACTGAAAATGAACATCACGTAGCTCAATGGATTTTGAAAGTGCATTCACTTTTATACTGCCGGTGTGGGCTTTGTTCAACTTCAGCGTTTCAAATTCATCAACAACCATTTCAAGAGAACCTATTTTCTCCATGGTTCTCTGCCAGTCGTCCTGAATTCCAATCATGTGCTGCATGCCGCGGTGAAAGAGCAGAAGCGCAACAAAAATGGGCGCTATCGGTGCGTCGAAAACGGCAACCTGGATTATGATGACAAACAGAAGAAAGATGACAGAAACCGGTTCACGAATAGCCAGCGTAAATGCATTCGCCGCCCCCTGCCGAAACATAAAGCCCGATAGTTTATTGATGCTGTCCATCACTCCGCCCTTCAAATGCTTCATCTGGTTTGTTGAAGTAAGATACTTGAATGACTGAATCGTCTGAACCAGGAATTTATTGAGAACGCTCTGTTCCGATGCAGTTTTTCTTGAGAGTGCCTGCATATACTTATTCAGATACCTGAATAGAAAAAAGAGTACAAGGCCCATCCCTACCGCCATGAGTGCAAATCTCCAGGCCAATAAGAAAGCTATGGAGAGATACGAGATCGTAATGATGATCATCGATAAAAATCTCGTGAACGTATCAAACGAGCGAATAAAATTATTAATCTGTCCGTTTATGACGTTTATAAAATGCCCGGTGTTATTATGGGCGTAATAATGATAGTCCATTTCCCTGTAGGAGTTGAACATCTTAGACTTAATTTCCCGGTGCAGCTGAGCGCGCAGATAGCTGGCATACCCTCCCTCGGCAAATTTTAGAATACCTTTTGATATAAAAACGAACCCAATAAAAAGCAGGATTCCAACGATAGAGCTCTGAATACCGATCAGTTCAAGAACTGAGTAGAGAAACTGTACCGCATATCCCGAACGATCGAGTGAACCCTCCACAGCATCGGCGGCTTCAATAAGAGGCAAAATAAGAGTAATTCCAAACCCTTCTGTAATTGCTGCAGCGGCCGTTAAGCCAAAAACCAAATACAGACGTGCTCCAATAAACTCTTTATAAACTCCAAGATAATACGTAATGCTATCAAAAATCTTCAAACTTAAGAAAAATAAGGTTTTGGCTCTTTCGATTTAAACTTCTGAAGAAACGATGCGGCCAGTCGCCTCAAATAAATAAATAGTACACCCATAAATAACCCTACAAATAGAGATCCCCCCAGTGTTCGAAGTTCACTCGGTGATGAAGGGTTTCCGGGAATCATGGCAGGTTCTTGTACCCTGAACACCGGAGTCTCCTCTTGCACCTCAATCTTCGCCTCCTGTAGTCTTCGTGCCAGTGTGTTGTAAAGACCGAAGGCCAGCTCATACTCCGACTGCAGCCTCTGTTCAATTACTTCAAACGAACGCCTCTGTATATTCACGTTTTGATCCTGGAACTCGGCAAGAGAGTCTTGTGCAGCCCTGAAATTTTGCTCCGCTTCATTAAATTGCTCTTCAATAAATCTCAGATTGGTCATCGATTTTTCGGTTCGATACTCAACGACGTAATTTTTTAGGAGGTCTTTAATCAATATAACCATTTCGGATGCCGCAACAGGATCGGGCATGGATACACCTATTATAATAAAACTACTTTGCGGTTCGCGCGTAATAGTGGTCATTTCACTGACCGTTTGAGCTACGTTTCGCACCCTGTTGTCGAGCTTAATAGGTGAATCAAAACTGGTATATTCAGAAAACTGAACGTCTGAACGAGAAGATGGATCGGACCCAATAGAGCGAATAGCATTGTAAAGAGTAAAAGGCAGACCGATCGTATAGTCCCATAAGTTATCCGAAAAAGCCTGGGTAAAACTTTTTTGATGATACTCATTGTAATAGTCAAATATCGTTACACTTTTCCCAAGAGACTCAAAATACACTTCATGCTGCATCAGCTCAATTTGAAACGGGATACTCTCTACAATGTATGGATACATGGCAACACTGATATCGTTCTCCTCACCCCCTCTCTGTATACCAAAAAGGCTCTCATACTGCTGAAACAGCTGTCCCACTCTAGAACTGGGGGACGTGTTTTCGGGAATAACCTTTGTTTCTGAGTAATAAATTCGCTCGCTTCCCACATAGCTGATGATACCAATCGTAAAAAAAATAAGCGTGACAATCAGAATAACTGCTTTATTCACCCAAAGGTCTTTAAGCAGTCCGAGAATATCAATAAACTCACGATCGTCCTCACTGTAATAGGAGTCGGCCGGAACCATGATATACTCTTCACTTGCATCAGTATCTCTGGCAGATCTTTTTACAAGATCATTTTTGCCGGTATTTTCCGGATTTCCTGTATGTTTATCTGAGCTATCGGGCATATGTTTTTCAGAGCGTTAATTTCATTCTGTAACCACGTTCAGGTCATCAATAGTCGAGAACCTTCTTTTTTTTCAAACGGTATGTAGGTAATATTTCTTTGATGGCATTTTTCACATCTTCACGTGACCCGTTATTTGCAATGTCGATCAACGTATCGAGCTGTTCTTCTAGCTTATCAATTGAATCGACAGACCTTGCCACATAGATCTTTTCATGGTGGGTCATATCAGTGCCCTCTTCGGCGGTAAGCAGCTCTTCGTAAAGCTTTTCACCCGGTCTGATTCCCGTGTACTCAATTTTTATATCTTTATCGGGCTCCAGACCAGACAGTGCAATTAAGTCCCGAGCCATGTTTTCAATATTAACCGGATCTCCCATATCCAGCACAAATACTGATCCATTCATGTTCAGAGCTCCCGCCTGCAGTACAAGCTGGCTCGCCTCCGGAATCGTCATAAAGTACCGAACCATATCCGGATGAGTGATGGAGACCGGACCTCCCCGTTTAATCTGCTCCTTAAATTTTGGGATCACGCTGCCGCGGCTTCCAAGCACATTCCCAAATCGAACAGATACAAATACCTCGCCTTTAACCGCTCTGGATGCACCCCACTGTACAATCTGCTCTGATATCCTCTTGCTTGCACCCATAACGGACGTTGGGTTCACGGCTTTATCAGTTGAAATATTTACAAAGTGTGCTACACCATACTTAACCGCAAGATTAACCAGATTTCGTGTTCCCAACACATTATTCAAAATAGCTTGTTCTGGATTAGCCTCCATGAGTGGAACGTGTTTATGTGCTGCGGCGTGAAAAATTACGTTAGGTTTATAGTTCCTAAAAACACGATCCATTGTTCGTTCGTCCCGAATATCCGCGATCTGTATCGAGTAGTTGAGTTCAGGAAAAGAAAATTCAATTTCGTTAACAAGCTGATGTATGCTGTTTTCGCCCCTGCCAAGAAACACAACATTAGCCGGATTGAACCGGGATATCTGCCTTACAATTTCAGAACCAATAGATCCTCCGGCTCCCGTAACCAGCACTGTTTTATGGGCTATATAGCTTTCTATGAGACTCATATTTAGCTGAACCGGTTTGCGTCGCAGCAAATCTTCTACATCCACATTCCGAATCTGGTTAATGGTTACCTTACCACTGATCAGATCGTAAATACTTGGGATTATTTTATATCGAACGTTTGTCGTACCGGCATAGTCTACTACCCTTCTTATGACTTTTCCGGATTCCGAAGGCATCGCGATCAGAATTTCATCAATATCCAGACGATTAACGGCCTGCTTCATTTCAGGAATGGTGCCAACAACGGGCAGCCCTAGAAACTTTTGTCCATGCTTGGATTTATCATCATCCAAAAATGCTACCGGTTTCAGGCCGGCTTCGGGATGACGAAACATTTCGCGCGCTGCCATATTCCCGCTCTCACCCGCTCCGGCAATAAGCACCCGCTTGCAATTTTCATTCGAGACTTTCCGAGGATTTCGATATACAAAGTAAAATCGTGTTGCAACACGGAGTCCTGATAACATAAGCAGTGAGAGTGCCAGCTCAATTAACGGAATAGAAAGGGGTATGATTAGAGCATCTGTAGTACGCAATGCAATTGTCGCTCCAAAGAAAAGGGCAGAAACAACAAGAACAGAACGCAAGAGTGTAAAAAGATCCCGGAATCCGGTATTTCTCCACGATTGTCTGAATGTCCCAAAGTAGAAGATTGAGGCTGCTTTAAGAAACAGTAGACTACCTGTGGCCACTACAATTTCCGTTTCAAAACCGGATACATTACCGTCCAGGCGAAGCAGAAATGCCACAACCGTAACCATCGACCAAAGAATGGTTTCTAGCAAAAACTTACTAAGATCGCGGTATCGGTTAAGTTTCTTCAGCATCCGCAATAATAATTACACAGTTAAATGGATTGCCTGTACAGCTGCATGCAAGTCTCAAAATACAAATTTTAACAATTCTTTGGTCTCCATAATCAAACCAATGATATTTAATAGCATTGCCAGTGTACTAGAGTTTCTATTAAAAGCCCTTCAGGACTTAAAGTTATAAATTGGGCCTATATATGGTATATGGATAACTAGACTAAAATTAGATTCAATTTACGTTATAATACTCTTTGTACCAATCAACAAAATTTTTAACTCCCTCTTTTACAGATACTTGGGGTTTAAAATCCGTCAACTCAAATAAATTATCAACATCTGCCCAGGTTTTGGGTACGTCGCCCGGCTGTATGGGCATTAAATTCTTATCAGCCTCTATTTCGAGGTTCTGCTCTATTTCGTGAATAAAATCCATCAGTTTAACGGGACTGCCATAGCCAATGTTAAACAAGCGGCAAGGAGCTTTTTTATCGGCGGTTTTCGCGGGTGGTTTCGGAATTAAACGCGTAATTCCTTCAACAATATCATCTACATATGTAAAATCTCTCGACATTTTACCAAAATTGTATACGTCGATTGTTTTTCCCTCAATCATGGCCTTTGTAAAAATAAACAGTGCCATATCAGGGCGCCCCCAGGGGCCATAAACCGTAAAAAAACGAAGCCCGGTGGTAGGAATATCAAAAAGGTGGGAGTAGGTGTGCGCCATTAATTCATTCGATTTTTTGCTGGCGGCATAGAGGCTTACCGGATTATCTACCCGATCTTCGGTGCTAAACGGCAGAACCTTATTCGCCCCGTATACCGAACTGGAGGATGCATACACCAGGTGCTTAACTCCATGATGCCTGCATCCCTCAAGGATATTCAGAAATCCCGTAATATTACTGTCGATGTAGGTCTGCGGATGTTCAAGGCTGTATCGTACTCCAGCCTGCGCCGCCAAATTTACAACGGCTTCAGGTTTTTCTGATTTGAAGAGATCATTTATTACCTGGCTGTTCGTAAGATCGGCCTTCACAAACGTATATCGGGAATTTTTCTCACTTATAGTGGGTGCATTTTCCTCAAGATCTCCGGGTTCAATTCCGGCATATCTGAGCCTGTCGTTTTTCAGATTTACATCGTAATAACTGTTGATATTATCAACGCCGAGAACCTCGTGGCCATCAGCCAGAAGGCGATTTGTGAGATGAAATCCTATAAAACCGGCTGTTCCGGTGATGAGTACTTTCATGGTATTTTTTTCGAATTACTTAGTTTCTAATTCAACGACCTTATTTTGGGTTTACGCACTCCAAATATGGCTCCCTGTTTTTCCGGCGGCCTTCATCGCATTACGTGTATCAACAATCAAAGAGCTCCATTCGTACAGCTCACCATAATCGATAGAATCGTGATTGGTTGAAATGACAACCGCATCGAATGAACGGATCATATCCTCGGTCCATTCTACCGACTTTTTCCCGGCCCAGTGCGAATGCTCCCGCGACTCCTTAATTACAGGCACGTAGGGATCATAGTAGTGAATATCGGCACCTTTTTCCGACAGATAGTCCATCAGCTTATATGTCGGCGATTCACGATCGTCGTCAACATTGGGCTTGTATGCCAGGCCAATCAAAAGAATTTTACTCCCATTGAGTGATTTTTTTACGGAGTTAAGCGCATCAAATATTCGATGTACAACATACATCGGCATGGATGTATTTACTTCACCGGCAAGCTCAATAAATCGGGTATTTTGCTCAAACTCCCTCGCCTTCCAAGTAAGATAAAACGGATCGATGGGAATACAGTGCCCGCCCAGACCTGGCCCGGGAGTAAATTTCATAAATCCAAACGGTTTTGTATCGGCTGCATCCAGAACTTCGTGCACGTCAATCCCCATTTTTGTAAATACTACCTTCAGTTCATTGACAAGCGCGATATTCACAGACCGAAAGATGTTTTCCGTGAGTTTTACAGCCTCTGCTGTTTTTGTATCGGTAACAGGTACGGTTCTTACAATTGAAGTATTGTACATCTCCATTGCCAGTTTGAGCGCGTCTTCGCCGTGGCCTCCCACAACTTTAGGAATCTTAGCGGTATTAAAATCTGCATTACCCGGATCTTCGCGCTCGGGGCTGTAGGCAACATAAAAATCCTCACCGGCTTTAAGCCCGCTTCTCTCCTCCAATATGGGTATGATAACTTCTTCTGTCGTGCCGGGGTAGGTTGTAGATTCCAGGATTACAAGCTGGCCTTCTCTCAGATGATCTCCCACCGCTTCGGTCGTTAACTCTACAAACTTCATATCTGGTTCGCGATGGGAATCGAGCGGTGTAGGGACGCACATCAACAGTGCGTCTGCTTCTTTAAAACGTTTAAAATCTGTTGTTGCATCACAGATTTCAGACGCTGCCAATACCTCCATCTTATCTTTCCCAAGATGCTTGATGTAGGGTACCCCTTTTAGAATACAGTCCACTTTATGCTGGTCAATGTCGAACCCTATTACCGGCATATTATTTTGATGAAAAGTCCACATCAAAGGAAGCCCAACATACCCAAGCCCGATAATTCCAACTTTATACTCTCTTTTTTGAATAAGCTTTAATAGATAGTCTAAATCCATACCTGTTTTTGTTGTTTAAATTTGAATAGTCTTGAATATAAGGGTATCAGTCACTTTAGAAAAAGGTGTTTTAAAGAATTGCATCCTTAACTTAATTATGAACCGCTTCTGCTTTTCGCTCTTCGACTTTTTGTACCCAAAAAGCATATCCCAATGAGAGGATAAACAGGAGAGCAACTGTTACAAATCGAAGAAATTCTGACCCCTGAAGGAAAAAGAATGCAAACAAGCTGCTGATGATGGCAAAACAGGTGTAAAGAGATGAGATGTATTTGTGGGAATAACCCGCAATATTTAGCCGCTGATACAGATGAGACCGGTGTGCATCCAAAATATTCTCACCACGTCGGTACCTGCGTACAATTGTAAAACTGCCATCAAACAAAAATGGCCAAACTACAATAGCTCCGAACCAAAGAGTGTCTCCAATCATTATTTCAGAAGATTGTGCTGTCGCCAAGAACGGCATGGATGCAAACCAAAATCCCAGAAACACGCTTCCCACATCCCCCATGAACACTGATGCCGGCGACCAGTTAAACTTTAAAAAAGCAAATAGGGTAGCAACAAGTACCAGATTCATAATTACAAGCATCTCAAATCCCAGCATCCATCCAAAGGCGGACCATGACAATGCAGCTACAACCCCTTGTAAACTGGCTATACCATCTACACCATCCATAAAATTATAGATGTTGGTTGTCCCTGCAATCCACACTATTCCCAAAAGGGTTCCCACGAAGCCAGCCTGAACAGTAATGATGAGGGGAATGTAGAAGGTGACCATTGATCCAATCCCCAACAATACCGTAAGAGCACAAATTATTTGCACCGTAAAGCGAACTCTCTTCAATAAATTCCCCATATCATCAAACCAGCCAAGAAGTGATATACCACTTAGAGCTGTGATGAGATAGATAACATTATTGATAACGGGTTCAGAAACAGAATAAAAAACCAGCAGACCCAAAAGTACTGCAACGCTAACCATAACAAAACCAGCCCCACCACCTCTTGGCGTTTTTTTGGTGTGTGAACTTCTAGCAATGGGAATGTCGTAGATCTCCTTGCGCTCTGCAAATTGGATATACCAACGCGTAAACAACAGATTGACTAAAAACGCAGCCAGTATGATCATAATTATTATGAAGGTAAAACTCATTTAACGTAGTTAATTCTCTGCTTTTTATAACTTGAAGGTTTGAAAGTAAGAGTTTTTAAAATGAAATTCTTGTTTAATAATGGATTAGAGAAATGAGCTTCTATCCATTGGGTATTGCAATGATATCAACGGCTTAGTTTCACCACAGTACTAAGGTTAATGCGTAAAGGAGAGCCCACTTTTACCGTATAGAATGCTTCAAACAGATGAAGTTTTTTAGTCGCATATAGAACCCGTTTTAAATACGCGTCTGTTTTGGTAGGAATGAAAATAAAAACAGCCCTCAACCAAGAGGGCTATTTTTGCCGTTATTTAATTTTTAATAGTACATTTTGTGGTTGCGTTAACATAGTAACCCTAGATTATCTTACTGTTAATGAATTATTAAGCTTTTACTTTTTACTTTCTCTTCTTGCCCCATGTGAATGATTTTAAACCAGTGCAGGTTAATAAAACAACCATTAACTAACCACATCTCTATGCTTTCTACTCAACTTCTCATTTTTGTCTTTATTTGCGGAATTATCATTGCTTCAACAGCCATTTACGGCATCTATACTCACCTGCTCGAAACCGTATCTGAATTTGAAGCGAAGCGAGAGAGTAAAATTTCATATCGCACGAATGAAGAATTTGTTGGACGCTAGATTTTAATTTCTGTCAAAAAGAACAGGGCTGCATACTATATCAGATTATTATTTCTTAACTTTGTTGTGAAGCAATCACTCACAACATAACTGTTTAAAAATGCCTGATATTTTTCCCGGCATGCGATTTTTTAGCCGAAAGTTGATTAAGCCCGAAGACCTGAACGCACACGGTACTCTTTTTGGCGGGGTTGTTCTCTCCTGGATTGATGAAGAAGCCGCCATCTACGTAACATGTCAGCTTGGTAAAGGAAATATCGCAACCAAGTTTATGTCAGAAATTGACTTCGTGAGTTCGGCCAAGCTTGGAGACATCATTGAAATTGGGATGGAAACCGTCTCATTTGGAACCACATCCATCACGGTACGTTGTGAAGTACGACAGAAGTTCACACTGAACCCGATTATTCGCATCGAAAAAATTGTATTTGTGCATCTCGATGAAAATGATCGCCCTACCCCACACGGGCTCAGTAAACCAGTAAACGAATAGAAATCGAGGAGGTGTTTATGGACTTAAACAATAAAATCGTAGATAAACAGGTGATCGTTGATCTCCTGTATGGTGATGACGATTATTTCAATGAATTTATATCTGTTTCTATCGATTCGTTTACAGAGTTTAAAGATAACTACAGACAGAGTATGCGCATGAGGGATATGGAAAACCTGCGAAAAACCGGTCACAAAATTAAACCGGTGGCGCAGATGATGAAGCTCGACCCTATTCTCGAAATGTATGAGGAATCAAAAGAACTGCTTGAAGCTGAAGCACCGGATAAGCAGTTAAGTGATCTTATGGATAAAATGAACGACTATAGCGAAAAACTTATTCGTGAACTCAAAGATATGGAAGAAGGATAGCAAAAACCTCTTCATCAAGCCTAACTTCCGAACATCTGGGAACGGTTCTTAAATAATTTTATAATGAACAAACATATTCTTGTTACCGGTGGCGCCGGATTCATTGGAAGTCACACCGCACTCAAACTCTTGGAAAGCGGCTATGACGTTTCAGTAATCGACAACCTGGCAAACAGCAACCGAGAATCTCTAAAGCGCGTTGAACAGATCACTGGAAAATCCATATCGTTTTTTGAAATGGATCTACTGGATGCAGCTGCATTAGAACATATGTTTGAGCAACACTCATTTTCAGCCGTAATACATTTTGCAGGCCTGAAAGCCGTAGGAGAATCTGTGGAAAAGCCTCTCCTCTACTTTGAAAATAATGTTTCGGGGACGGTAAACCTTTGCAAGGTCATGCAAAAGTATAAAGTGAAAAAAATGGTGTTCAGCTCTTCAGCTACCGTTTATGGAGATCCCGGAGAGTCTCCCATACCGGAAAAAAGCCCGCTTTCGGCCGTAAATCCGTATGGGCGTACCAAACTGATGATTGAAGAAATTCTGCAGGATCTTCATCGGTCTGATCCGGAATGGGCAATCTCACTTCTTCGCTACTTCAATCCTGTAGGAGCTCATAAAACTGGATTGATTGGAGAAGATCCCAATGGAATTCCGAATAATCTTATGCCGTACATCACACAGGTTGCTGTTGGTAAGCGCGGACACCTCAATGTGTTTGGCGGTGATTATGACACTCATGACGGTACCGGTGTTCGAGACTATATTCACGTTGTTGATCTGGCCCGTGGCCACCTGAAAGCTCTGGATGCCCTCGAGAAACAAACTGGCGTTGACGCTTATAATCTTGGGACAGGATCGGGCTCCAGCGTACTGGATGTTGTGAAAGCGTTTGAAAAGGCAAATCATGTGTCGATCCCCTATCGAATTGTTGACAGACGGCCGGGAGATGCAGCCGTTTGTTTTGCTGATGCTTCCAAGGCAGCAAGAGAGCTACAATGGGAAACGGCCTTTACCCTGGAGGATATGTGCAGAGATGCATGGAACTGGCAACAAAAGAACCCTGAAGGATTCTCGAGCTCAGAATAAAATATTTGCTGTGATTATTTTTGCGCTTTTCTTTTGGTTTGATTGATGTTCACGGTAGTTCTATTTCTGCCAATACAGGAAGATGGTCTGATGGAAAACGCCCGTCACGTTGATCGGCCAGTGCAGCGTGCTGATTAATGGTTATATCATCACTTGCAAAGATAAAGTCGATCCGCCGATCAGGATCTATGTTCGTAAAACCGGTCCACGTCGATGTAGGGCCATGATGTCCGTGAACTGCGTGGTGAAATCCATCTAAAAGCTTCCGTCCGTCGGGCAAAATATTTTCTGAAAGTATGGAATAGGGTTCTTCACTATCACGCGTGTTTAAATCTCCCATCACCACAATAGGCAATCCATTCGCAATACCCGATACGGTGCCCATTATCTGTTTAGCACTTTCAACCCTTGCTATCTCACCACGGTGGTCGAAGTGTGTATTCAATACGATAAATTCCTTCTCGGTGATCTTATCCTGAAAATGTGCCCACGTAGCAATTCTTGGGTATTCAGCATCCCATGATCGACTACCATCTTCTTCGGGCGTTTCAGAAAGCCAAAACGTATCATGCTTAACAAGCTTTAACCGGGTCGGATCATAAAATATTGCACAGCGCTCTCCCCTGCCGCCTTTATCACGCCCAACCCCTATCCAGGACATCTCGGGCAGCAACTCTGCCAATTCATCAACCTGGTGTTTCATTGCCTCCTGAACTCCCACAATATTTGCCTGATGAAGACGAATTGTACTTGCAACGAATTCTTTACGGTGGGGCCACGCATTTTCACCATCACCGGGATTATCATAGCGTATGTTAAACGTCATTACGCGAATATGATGAGTACCATCCTGAATTTCTGCCCCGATCCCGGTGGATGGGTCGGTATTAGTACCCGAAAATGAAAGTAAGCTCATCAATACAGTGAGATAGAAAATATGATGCAAAACCATGGTATTCACCCTACGTTAAGTGGAACAATTTCCAGTAAAATAATTCCGAAATAGAAGAAACAGAAATACATAAAGTAAAATTATAATAATTACCGGATTAGCTTTTACCGTAATTGAACAGTGGGAATTTAATTTTGAATATTAGAAGACTTTATTCTCTTCTTTTTACCCAAATTGCTTGCTATGCTCGGCAAATAAGGTTAAAATAATTTAATAAGACCAAATTGACGGGAAAAAGTGAAATCCATCATTAAATATTACCTGATCCCGATTTTTCTGCTGATACTTCTGAATTTGATCCTGTTTCTCTATGTAAGCCGGTTTCAAAATAACACATACAATCAGCTTAGAGATCTGGATTTATCGAATGATTACCTCTCAACTGTTCTGGATACAACAGTAGAGTTAAATGAATATCTCGAGAGTGGTGCTAAGGCAGATTCCATTCAATTTGTGGATAAAGTAGACGAACTCATTCTTGAGACAGATCTATTTACGTCAGCGGTTCAGACAGAGTCGTCCCTGGGTGATTCTTTAACGAATACAGTAGACAAATACTCTGCAGTTTTACATGAACTTGCCAAAGCCGGGCATGAGAACCCTGCTCTTAACGACATTAATACCGTATCGTCCCGAGTAGAATCGCATAGCCTATTGCAAACCATTCAGCAAATTGTTCATCAGATTGATGAAGATAATTCAAATAAAACCATCGCGTCATTAAATCAGTCTAATAACCTTCTCTACGTACTGATTGTAGTCTACATTTTGATAATATCCGGAATTCTTCTCGTGTCGTATTATAATATTATCCATCCCCTGAAACGACTGCGGAAAGAAATTCAAAAACTTTCTCATGGATCCTATACTCAAATTGACATAGACAGAGATGATGAAATTGGTGAGTTAATTGATTCATTTAATGAAACAAGTCTGTCACTGAAAGAATCTCAGGAAGAGCTTCGTCACGCCAACGAAAAATTGCAGTTAACGAATAAAGAATTGGAAGCCTTCGCCTACTCTGTTTCTCATGACCTTCGTTCACCCCTTCGAAGTATATCGGGCTTCAGCGATGCTTTGGTATCCAATTTTTCGGATGAGCTTTCCCCCAGGGCCCAAGATTACCTTGGCCGCGTTAATCGGGCCGCTCAAAAAATGGGTAATCTTATTGATGACATCCTGAAGCTTTCACGCGTTACAAGAAGCGATGTAAAAAGAGTTCGCTTCGATGTTTCAGCACTATCGCGAGAAGTGATTGAGCTGCTGAAAACCGAGAAAGAATCCAATTATCAGTTTCAGGTTGAGGAGGGTATCACCATACTCGCCGACGAGGGGTTAACAAAAGTTATACTGTTAAATCTTATTTCCAACGCTATCAAATTTTCCAGGAAAACCCCACAGCCGGTAATAAAGATTGGCAGCCAATTAAAAGACAAAAAAAAGTATATTTACGTTAAAGACAACGGCATCGGGTTCGATATGCAGTATGCCGAGAAAATTTTCACCGCATTTCAACGGCTGCATCCGGATGGTGAATTTGAAGGCTCGGGTATAGGGTTGGCGACGGTACAGCGCATTGTAAACAAGCATGGCGGCACAATTTATGCCGAAAGTAAAAAAGGAGAAGGAACCACAATCACGTTTAATTTGGGGGCATAGTTTTGAAACACAATAAATACATACTACTGGTTGAAGATAACGACGACGATATTGAACTCACCAAGCTTGCATTTGAGCAAAATAAGTTTGCCAACAAAATCAAGGTGATCAAAGACGGAGAAGAAGCACTGAACTTTTTGCTTCAAAAGGGAAATGATGAGCTCAAACAGTTAGGACGTCCCGTTTTTATCCTGCTCGATATCAATTTGCCAAAAGTGAATGGCATGGATATTCTTACTCATCTCAAGAAAGATCCGTACGTAAAACATATTCCCGTAATAATGCTTACCACATCGAAAGAGGATGAGGATATTGTACGCAGCTACGAATTGGGTGCCAATAGCTACGTGCGCAAACCCGTAGATTATCGCGAATTTGTGGATGTGATCAATAATCTGGGGATTTACTGGCTTGCCATCAATCAAATTCCGACAAATAATGATTAATGAGCCGATAAATATCCTCATACTCGAAGATAATGAAGATGATGTTGAGTTAATTCGCCTGGAACTGGATAAAGCTGATTTTAAGTATTCACTAAACCATGTTGAAGGTGAGAGTTCTTTAAAGAAATTTTTAGAGAGCGAAGAACCACCAGACATTGTTCTATCAGATTACAATATTCCAGGATATGACATCCACCAGGCTAAGGAACAACTATATGCATCTGACGTTGATGTACCCTTCGTTCTGATAACCGGTGCGCTGGGTGACGAAAGGGCCGTAGAACTCATCGTAAACGGAATTTGTAACGACTACCTTTTAAAAAGCAACCTCACCCGTCTGAACAGCGCTATTCGAAGAGAACTTGAAAATTATGGATACCAAAAAGAGTTAAACCGAAGCCGGGAAGAGCTCAAAAAACTATCTCTGGTGGCAAGCCAGACTCATAATGGGGTGATCATAGCTGATAAAAATCGAAGAATAGAGTGGGTGAATAAGGCGTATACAGAAATTACAGAGTACACTCTGGAAGAAAGTATCGGGAAAAAACCGGGCGATCTATTACAAGGATCGCTTACAAATCAGGACACTATTAAGTATATGAGCGAAATGCTCGGTAAAGAAGAGAGCTTTTCCACCGAAATATTAAACTATACTAAAGAGGGGAATACATACTGGATAAAGCTGGATATTACCCCAGTGCACGATGAGCACGGAGAGCTTACTAACTTCATTGCCATACAAGAAGACGTTACAGAGCGTAAAGAGGCAGAAGCGAAATTGTTTGAAAGCTATAAACAGCTTCAGCGCTCCCAGGAAATTGGACAAATTGGCAGCTGGACCTACAACGTTTTAAAGGATGAGTCTATATGGTCGGAGCAGATGTACGTTCTTTACGATATTGATCCAGACCTCGGGCCTCCTTCCGCATCAGACGTATTAAAGAGAACAGTACATCATAAAAGACAGGAAGCAGAAGAAGTGGTAGGGCAAGCCATTAAGTTCGGAAAACCATACGACATTACCGTACCTCTTGAAGCAGATCAACCGAAATACCTCAGGGTTATCGGGATTCCATCATTCGATAAAGATGGAAATGTGACTCATCTTGAAGGAACTGTACAGGATGTAACAGATATCAAGCTCGCAGAACAGTACCTCTCAGAAGCCAAACAGCAAATTGAAGACATCGCCAATAATATGGATGGTGTACTGATTCAATATGTTTTAAAACCGGATCACTCTGACAAGCTTCAATATATAAGCCAGGGATCTGAAAAAATATTTGGGGTAACCCAGGAAGCCGCCCTCAAAGACAATGACATTATTTGGAAAGGGGTTCATCCTGAAGACGTTGAAGATTACAGGAATGCAATAAAAATTTCGGCAACAGAGTTATCCCCTATCAATTTTAAGTGGCGACATTTTTTGCCAGATGGACGGTTACGATATCTGCAGGCCAGAGGTACGCCCACAGTTGAAGAGGATAAGTCCATTTCCTGGAACAGCGTCATATTTGATATTACGGATCAAATTCTCACAGAAAGAAAAGAGCAAGAACTTCAGAATTTATTGCAAACTACGATTAGTGAAATGCATGTTTATGATGCTAAAAGCTATAAGATAATGTACTGCAATAAAGTAACTGAGGTGAATACCCAGTATTCACGGAAAGAACTGCTCGAAATCAAACCAACCGATTTAAAGACTAAATTCACGCACTTAGAGTTCAAAAAAATGCTGGCCGAGGTTGACAAAAAGGGCAAATTAATCTTCGAAACGACCCAAACCCGGAAAGATGGCAGCGAATACGATGTGTTAGTTCATATAAAAAAAGGTATTTATGACAACAATGATGTATATGTAGCAAACGTAAAAGATATCTCAGATAAGGTAGAAGCAGAGAAATCTTATCGTGAAACATACCGGACGCTGCGAAGTCTGATTGAGGCTTCGCCCATCGGTATCTATCTTGTTGATACAGAAGGAGTTGTAATTGACTTTTGGAACAAAGCGGCCGAGAAAATATTCGGATACCAGCGAAACGAAGCGATTGGGCATCTTATACCCAGTATTGACAATCATGATTCCGATGAACTCAATAACCTGCTGGCTCAGGTGAAAAAGGGTAAAGCACTATCTGGCAGGCGCTTAAAACGAAAAAAGAAAAACGGTGAAGAGATCACTGTTGAGCTCCACTCCACTCCGGTTATTGGTAAAACGGGTACTGATCAAATTCTTGTGCTTGTGCAGGATGTAACGGAACTGGAAGAGCACGAGCAAGCTCTGAAGCAATCATTACAAGAAAAAGATATTCTGGTGCAAGAAGTGCACCACAGGGTAAAAAATAACCTGGCTATTATTACCGGTTTTCTTGAAATTCAGCTATCAACCCTCGATGAAGGACGTCGAGAACGGCTGCCTTTAGAGCGTGCAATGAACAGGATTTACTCCATAGCGGAGGTTCATAAACTGCTATATGAAGGATCAAATCTGCTCAACATCAATCTTGTAAAGTACATGAACAACCTGATTGGAAATGTTACTCACTCTATGAACCTGGAAGAAAGCATAGATGTGGATTTACAGGTTGAAAATATTCAAATGAACGTCAATGAATTAACTCCCCTGGGTATGCTGATGAGTGAACTGCTGACAAACTCATTCAAATATGCATTTAACCCCGGTGAAAAGGGATCCATTGCGATTAAGATATCTAAAAATGATGCTACCTATCATGTTTTGTACAGAGATAATGGATCTGGAATTGAAGAAGATCTACTTGAAGACAGCATTTCATCCGGGTTAAATATCGTAAAGATTCTGCTTGATCAGCTTGAGAGCACCTATACTCTGGAAAATAGAGATGGGTTTTATCTCTCTTTCAAATTTAATGAAAGGCATAAAGGCGCTCATGCCAATGTAAGCGTTTAGTATTGAGTAAACGCTGTTTATTCAGTCTGTTAAAAGGAATTTTAATAGAGCAATCAACGTCAATAATCTAGTCATATCGGTTTTTTTGTTCTATTTGCAATGTTTTTTCCATAAAGACACACCGAACTTCTCCTATTCAACCGTATAAACCAGACCGGCCCCTTTATCATTTTCCGGAACAACGGCTTCTTCATCCAGAACTCCCTGATGTGTATAGCTTGCTACCTCCTCTCCATCTAAAAGGATGCTGAGTGTCACATTATTTGAATGATCTTGAAGTCCTACCATATTGATTGACGTTGCTGCGGGTGCAGTCACAATTTTTGATGTAGACCAGGGAAGATTTATCTCATCAGAGTAAACAACACCACTTTCTGTGCATCCGTCTTCATCTTCTCGGGGTTCAACAAACGAATAGGTAATGGCAAACTCACCGCCATTTTCCAGATATTCGTAGCTGCCGGATGCTTCCAGGGTAAACTCATATACATTTTCATCGCTTAAATCTCCATTAAAACAGCTTGCTTCTTCATCTTCAATGTAGACGTTGGCAGTTTCTGTACGGGGTGGTTCACGACCCTCACGAGGGCCCGTTTCTGTAATTGCTTCAGCTGTTACTGTATAACTACCCAATTTTTCCGGTGGATGATAGGTGACATTATGAGCCAAATCATCGTCGTAGGTAAAAAAACCGTCATCAGCACTCCACTCCAACTGTTTATCTAAAGCGTCATATACGTCTGCTCTAAACTCTACTGTTTCACCCGCCTTTACTTCTTCAAGCGTTAAAGAAGTACTTTGGGGAGCTACATCTATAGAAATTGGATACACGGTAATTTCCTGGGTTTTAACAGGGTTTGCCGGAAAGTTGAATGGCTCAGCCATTGCCTCAACCCTTAACTCAGACACTCCCTCCTTTAAGGGATAATATCCCAAATTGGTGTTCTCAGTACAATCGGTGCACAATCCAAAAACAGGAGGCTCTCCATCAGGTGAAGAAAGATAATCGATCTCCCAGCTAAAATATTTCTCTTCATTTTCCCTTTCCGGGTCTAAAATTACACCCCACTGCAACTTTTCAATCTCCAGAACTCCTGAATCATCGTAAATACTGGCTACAGAGGTATTGAGAGAAGCCATAATTTCGAGCAGCTTAGCATTGATTTCGCCAATTGCTCCTGTCACTTTTTTAAGCTCAAATATTTTACCTGTTGGTAAAAAGGATATAATATCTGATGCTGAAACCGAGAATTTTCTTCCCTGCACAACCATTACATTGTCCCACCCGGCAACGTCGTGGTAGTCTTCTTCAAACGAAGCTTTGGTAGCCAGAAGATCTAAAAATAGAAGCTCGGATGGCAATAAATCTGAAATTCCTTTGGTAACAAAATAGGCAGCAGAAATAGCCATTGACGCATATCCTGACGCCACCGCAACGGGTGCAGTTCCGCCTGCTGTCCCTACTGCAGCAAGCGCACCAACGAGAGATACTAAACCGGTTGTAAGTGCTGCAGCCTGAATTGCAGCTCCTTTAAATCCAGTTACATCTTCCTCGGCATCTTTCTGAATCTTCATCAGAGATGAAACATATTCCGGGCTGTAAACTTTATAGGTATTTCGCTTAAAAGCCCTCATTCCTAACCGAGGGTTTGTGTTTTTTAAACCAGGCTCAATATTTGAGGCGTAAGACTGAAAGAAATCGTTTATATATGTTACGATGTCTGATTCAGAGATAATTGCATCTATTAACTCTCGTTGTTCTGTGGTTATCTGTTCACCATTGAGTGCAGGAGCCGTTCCATCGATGAACGAGGCCAAATCGTTTTCAAATACACCAGAATCAATTGAATGATATGCCATTAGAATTGGAATCAACTCTGGCTCAACGTTTTCAATCGTTTTATCATTTAGTTCGTCCGGGCTATAACCTAACCTCGATATGATCTCTTCAATCCCATTTTTATAAGACTCAAGAAGTTCATCCGACGCACCCGGACTAGGAGTTAAAGCTTCAACCGTAAATGGAATCCCGGGACAGGTGAAATCGCCATTTTCCTGAACGATTTCAATCTCTACATCTCCTCCATCCATTTGTTCTACGGGGTGGAGCGGGATTGCAAAAACAGCAGACTCGTTAGCAAAATCCGGGTAGATGGCGATGGGGGTTTTCTCATCAGGGTTATTCGAATCAACCATCCACGCGTAAGTTCCATCCCCAAATTCCTGCGAAAATTCATCAATGGTTATAAAATTTGTAGGCTTCCCGGAGCTTGATTGTAGATTCAGATTCTCACAAGCTTGGTTCACCTCGGGACTGGGATCACTTTCCGGTATGTCGTCTTCTACCCCTGATGAGGGAGAATCTGAGCACTGTGTAAAGCTAATGGATATGATGATTAGAGCAAATAATCCAAGTAATGTGCGCTTCATAGATCGCAAAATTTTACGTTAAACAGGTTTCTCTGAGAATGGATATTTAAATAACCAGGGGCGATTCCCTATTGATAAATGCGAAAAAACTCAGATTACTCTTTCAAATTTTCTGAACCGACATAAATAAAATAAAGGCAGGCTTAAGTGTTCTCGATAAATTGTTTGAATGTCTAATTGACTTAGCGGAACAATTCTAAAAATTAAATAAACGGAATAAGCATCCTTTAATCCCTATTTGCAATCTGGACATGTATCTCTCTTTGTTCCTTTAATAACACATCATGATATAAAAAGTCAGATATTTCACTTCTGTAATCGGTTAAAGGTTTAGACGCCCATTCATGTCCACCTCCAGCATCAGAAATGAGGTAATATCCGGCATCAATTTTCTGCAGCTGCCGGGTTATAGCAAAGGCACCAAACAGCATCAGAAAACCGGGCGAACCCATTGAACAGTAGTGGTGAGACGCAATATCAAAGGGTACAAGTTCATCATCAGTGCCGTGAAACAGTTGGGTAGGGACTGCTGATTCTTTCGATAAATGATTTATATTCGCTACCGCACCGGCCATGGAGATCACTCCGCCATATCGAAATGTTGACGGTAATATGGTTGCGGATGAATCACCTTTTGTCTTATTCCAATACACCGCATGTAATGCAGCTTCAGCGCCCGCGCTGCTTCCCACTACCACAATATTTGATGGATCGATTGCAAACCTCAACCGATTTTGAACTAGAAATGCGGTGGCACGATTGATATCTCGGGCTGTCTCAAGAAATGTATCTATTTTTATATCTGCATCAACATCACATCCAAATGATTTTCCTTTTCTCTGAAGTGTATAGCTCATTGTGGCCGCTACATATCCCTTATGGGCAAAGTGTTTTAAAAAATCTTCGTGATCCGGGTGATCCCGCTCACCACCTGAAAATCCTCCCCCGTGCACATAAAGAATTACCGGGCGCTCCCTATCTTCATTGTTAATGGGTTCAAATAGATCCAGCTCCAGTTTTTCATTCGTTTTACTATAATAAACGTGTGTCGTTTTTTCGATGGAAGTGAAAAGACTGTCCCGATATACCGTTTGTGCATCAATGCACTCGATTTCTCCAAACAGAAACAGTGCGGTAAAGAAACAGATCCGAACTATACTTTTTATGCAAGTGGTTCTGATCATTCTGTTTTAGTTTTCATTAATTGTCTATTCTAGAAAAGTACATGAACACTTCCCATTCTTTAGTTCAGATGTGGACTCTCAAATCCAAGCTTTTTCAGCCCTTTCCGGATCTCTGGAGCCCCCATAAATAGATCCCATAAAAGACCGGTTCGATAATTTTCTATCATGATGACAATGGGCCCCTGGTCAATAGCCAGGTAACGTTCAGGATACCAGTCTTCATGAATACTGAATGCGTCATAAAATCCAAACTTACCCCATACCCTGTCACGATGATTTTCGATTAAATTTCTGATGACATCCATCGAATATTCGGGCGTATATGGAATGGATGAGATGGCAGCCGTCGGTGAAATTACACCCAGATCACGACCGGGTTTATGAGCCGCGTAACCATCCACTGAGTAGCTCGCCGTCAGTCCCCACAAATTTTTGCCGTATCCGGGATAATCATTCGGATTTTCGATACACCACTGCCTGTTAATGAGCGTATGGTTTTGATTATGTTTAAAATAATCGTTTGAGTATCTATCCCGTAATCCACGGGGATCAAGGCCAAGATAGGAGTAATGCGCCCAAAAAAGTGGTCCCCCATATTCCCTGGCTCCGTTATGGCTAAAATCCAATGTATAATTGTATGCCGCTATTGGTGAATTTATTTCCCCATTTCTGGCCCATCCTTTATGATAAACGTCGGGTGCTATTGGATAAGTGGGTGATGAGGCTGCGAGGATGTACGTGATCAATGTTTCATCATATCCGCGTATTGCATGGTTCTTTCCCCATCCATTATTGGGAGACCAGTGCCAATAGAGTACATTTTCAGTACCCTGTTTCGTGTGCCACTTCCAGTTTACTTCTTTCCAGAGTTTGTCAATTCGATTTGCAAGAGAGTACTCCCTCTCGTCATTTTTATTCAAATACTCTCTTACAGTCAGAAGCCCCTGAATCATAAATGCGGTTTCAACAAGATCGGCCCCATCATCTTTTTTGCTGAAGGGTTTTAATTCTCCTGTTTCACCATTGAGCCAGTGAGGCCAAACACCGTTATATCGAACTGCATCAGCTAAAAAACCTACAATTTGTTCCAGCCGTTGAATACCCTCCTCCCTTGTAATAAAACCACGTTCAATTCCAACAATGAGCGCCATCACGCCAAATCCTGATCCGCCCAGCGTTACAATATGCTTGTCATTCTGAGAATAAACTCCATCTACGTGATAGCGTTCTCTCGCCATACCGCTATTGGGTTCGGCGCCATCCCAAAAGTACTGAAACGTTTGTTTTTGGACCAGTGTAAGCAGGGAATCATCAGAAATCGAGTAGAGGGTCTGTGAATAGCTGACCGATACGACTGTGCAGTTGATCACAAATGTTAGAAAAACTGAGAAAAGAATTTCTTTAAATATTGTTGATTTTTGAACTTGAAGATTCATAAATCATTCAACTCCTCGTAAGAATTCATCAGATATAAACTGCACTGCTTCCGGAAATGTTTTTCTCCAGTATTCCCAGGTGTGGCCTCCGTCGTACACTCTGTATTCGTGTGGAACACCTCTGTTTTTTAATATGATGTGGAGCTGCGCGGTTGCCTCGGAAATACCCGCATCATCATCACCGCTGGTAATGTAATATTTTACCTTCGACAGGTCTGTTAGCCTTCTTTCACTTGCTTGTCGGTGTATCGAATGTGCTTGCCAGTGATCGGTTAATCTGTCATCAGGGTTATCGGTATAAAGTTCGTTAAACGTTCTCAGGTATTGATCTTCATTGAGTGACTGTATCGATTCATCCGTCCATATCCCCGGGCTCAGGCTAAATATGGCTGAAACCAGGTTCGGGTTTTTAAAAGCGAGAATGAGAGCACCATACCCTCCCATCGAAAGTCCTCCAAGTGCCCTGAACTTTTTTTCAGGTCGCGTTCTGTACGTCGAATCTATATGGTTAATAAACTCATCGATGAAGATAGACTCAAATGGAAAGTCAGAATTCAGATCATCTATGAACCAACTATTGCGTGCAAATGGCATCACCACGATCATTGGGGCGATTGTACCGGTAGCATACAATGAGTCCATCAATCTTTTCATTTCTCCATATTGGATCCAGGCGTTTTCATCATTGCCTAATCCATGGAACAGATATAAAACCGGGTATGAGCGCTCAGAAATATCATACTCATCAGGCAAATACACAGCATATTTGACACCATCGTCAATAGTTGCGCTATGGGAAGATAAACCCTCAATAACCCTGCTTTGAGCGCAAACTGAGGGAATCAATAAAAGCATTACAAGCACCGTAGCAGCAGTCGCTGTTACAGTGCCCGTAAGCGATTGTGATTTAAACGATAGCATCTATCCTGTAATCCACATTTCTCCATTTATATTGTCATTTCCCTGGAACTGGCGCTGAATCGCCTCAAGCAGATTCTCCTGATTGGTATTATTCTCATCCTCAGGGTACATCCATCGGGTAGGCACCATTCCGTTATTGAGTTGATTTGCTCCGGACCCTACATCGAACCGGGGAATACCCGTTCTTCGCTGATCGTAAAAGGGCTCCCAGCCTGAATTTAAAAGCATGGCCATATACTTCTGCTCTAAAATTAACTCCAGCCCATTTGCGGGGTCAAATTGAGCAAATTCGGACTGCAAATAGCTCTCAATCGTTTCTTCTTCAATATTATAAAATCTCATTGAAGCGCGTATCCCATTTTGATAGTGGGTTTCGGGATTTTCATTGATCCAGCCTCTTTGTGCTGCTTCGGCAATAATAAAAGAGAGCTCAGAATAACCAAAAGCCTGGTTGGGATCCGCTTCAGGGTCGTTTAAATACCTGAAGTTTAGCTGCGATCCAATGCCTTCTGCTCTCAACAGGTTGTTTTCCTCTACAGTGTTTGATGAGACCAGGCCGCTATATGAATTATAGTCGAGTGCCACACTTTCCTCCCGCGTGTCGGGCTCGGCTATTGCGAACAGTCTTGGATCTTGTTTTTCCACATAGAGATCGACGATAGTCGCGGCTAAAAACCTTGAAGAGAATGAAGCTGAATTAAAGAACGGATAGCGATCTCCCGTTGCCTCACTAAATTCATACTTAAAACTATCATCATTACTTTCCATTACAGGATATGTAGACGGGTTATTTATGATCTGCTGAAACTGGGCAACATAGTCGATCGATGTATTTTCAATTTCGGATAGACTCATAAGAATTCTCAGCTTTAATGAGTTACCAAACTTTTTCCACTTCAGCACATCACCGTTAAATACAACATCACCCTGTACGTTTTGTTGAACCACATTAAATCCGGAATTGATCTCATCCAGGCGGTTCAGCAAATCGGCATAAATCTCCTCCTGCGGATCGTATGCAGGCTGAAAATTTGAATCTTCACCCTGCAGAGCTTCAAAATAGGGTATATCTCCAAACCTTCTTGTTATTTCATGGAATATGTGAACCTGAAGAAGATCGGCAATGGTAAACATGTTTTGATTATCCAGCCTGGTGGCCTCTTCCTTCATCTTTACCGTTTGCCTCAAGCTGTTATAGAGACCAAAACTATCTCGGTCCCAGGTGTAATACTGAGGATCACGAGGCCGGTTGATCTCAATCAGATACCTGGATGCCAGGCCGGCATCTATACTAATGGAGTTGAAGACCGATACCTGAAGATTCGTCAATAACAGGCCAGGTGTTGCCACTGTGCTCTCGTTCGGATTTTCCTGAAAATCCTCAAAACTGGTAAACGTTTCGCAGGAAGCAAAAAAGAATACCGCAATTATAATTGAACTTAATTTTAGCTTATTCATTGTAATATCCTTTTAGAATTTAATATTCAAATTGAATCCATAAGATCTCATGGATGGTGTTTGTGGTATGCCACTCCCTGAGTCGGGATCCAAATATTCAATGTCTGAGATGATGAATAGATTTCTGCCGGTAATAGCAAAAGATGCTTCTCTAAACCAGTTGCCGGGTATCAATCGCTCGGGTAATCGGTAGGCAATGGTTACTTCTCTTAGTTTCACAAACGATTGCGAGTACCAGTGATTTCCATAATTTCTGCTATGGAAATTAACCATGTAGTTTTCGTAGTTCACGGCCGTTGTGTTTGGAGCGAACTCGCGGGTATCACTTATGATATTTCCATCGTTATCGTACTCCACTTCACCACTGGTAACAATCACTCCCGGTGCAACATAGGATGATATTCCCTGTGTAGAATTAAACCGATCTTCTCCCACCAAATCGGGGTGATTTCCATTCCAGAACATTTCCCGTAAAGTTGGACTGTTCATCAGGCCGCCTAAGCGTCCGTCGACTCCCACATTCAGAGAGATGTTTTTATAGTCAAACGAATTTTGCATTCCGAATGTCAAATTTGGTCCGGCATGGCCAATTCGTCTTTGGAATGGATCCCTGATGTTATTTCCATTTGCATCAATGATATACTGGCCGTCCGGTGCCGTTAACCAAACGGTAGTAAAAATATCATCAACCCTGTCCCCTTCTACACTTCTGTTGATGTTGTCACCGATATCAATCTTATCAATATATGTTACACTCCTTCCGAGGTTCACCATAAAGTCCCAGACAAATTCCCTGCTTTGTACGGGAACTCCACGAAGAATCACTTCAAACCCTCGCTTTTCGAACGTGTTTGCGTTCTCGAGTCTTGAGAAATAGGCAGAAGTGATTGATACAGGCACATTTACAATATTGTTGGTCTCCTTGGAGAGGAAATAGGTTACATCAAACCCGATTCTTCCGCCAAAAAATGTAAAATCTAAACCTGTTTCGTACGAAGTAGAGGTTTCCGGTTCCAGGTTCGGACTGATCAGGCTGCCCGGGAATTGCAGTGAGTTGTTATTTTGCCAGCTTATTCCAGATCTGTATGTCGGGATGTGTGCGAAGTTAGATCCAAAATCGGCATTCGATACCTGGGCCCAAGATGCACGTGCCCTCGCCAAATTGATAAAGTCCGGCAGATCAACGGCCTCAGACAAAACGAAGCTGGTTGATACGGAGGGATAAAAGAAAGAGTTGTTTTCTAGTGGCAAGGTAGACACCCAGTCGTTTCTACCGGTTAACTCTAGAAAGAGCATATCCTGGTACGCAAGGTTTACAATTCCGTAAACACTATTCTTCTTGTACTCGGTTAAAAAGTTATTTCCCTGTATAGCATTCTGAGAATTCGCAAGATTATAAAAGTCTGGCACAACTAATCCATCTGTTGACAGAAAGGAGCTTTTGCTCTCGTAGTAATAGGCCGACCCTCCCAGTGTTGATGAAAAAGAGAGATCTTCATTGATATCGCGCGAGTAGTCCAGAACCAGGTCGGATGTGAAATTAAAGTTGTTCTGATTTCTGGTGCTAAAATTTCCCTGCTGCCTCGTAAAATTTCTTACAAAACTGATGGGCTCCCGTTCGGGTTGTTCCTGGCTAAAGAAATTAAACCCACTCCTTGACAGGATCGTTAAATTTTCGCTCAGATCGTAACTGAGAGTGATCTGGCTATTCACTACATCCCGGAAAAATCCCCGGTTATACTCATTTGCAAGAAAATAGGGATTGTTATAAAACGCCCGGCTGTAATGTCGCTGCTGGAATCCTTCCTGGCCATCAATCCAGTAATCCTGTAAATCTCTCACATCAATATTTGGCCCCATCCACATTGCAAGATTATACACAATGCTTTGTGAGCTAAATACAACTTCAGGCACATTGTCTGAGGATTGTTGATTATAATTTATAGAAGCATCAAGCCTGAAGGCGTTATTTTGATACGTTCCCGCCAAGTTCAGGAAGTTCGACTGCAGAGACGTATTTGGGGTAATCCCCTGCTGATACTTGTTAGAGATGGAAGCACGAATATTTCTGTTTTCATTACCGGCCGTAACGCTTAAGCTGTTGTTAGTCGTCATACCGGTTCTAAAAAAGTTATCCATGTTATTTTCTCCCCTTGTAATCCAGGGAATTGGAACTCTTTCACCTGTTTCGGGATCGATAGGGCTATTAAACTGAGCAATTTCCACAAATCCACTTTCGGTTGTTGGGTCGGGTTGATTGAGGGGTGGGCCCCATGTAAATCCAAAACCTTCCACTCCGAACCCTGTTCCATCTACATATCGGTACTCGCCGTTTCGACCGGAACCATATTCATTCTGTTTATCAGGCACTCTCAAGAAGTTGGGCTGAAATGTTGTGCTTGAATTCACCTCTACCTGGAAACTATCCTCGCCCGTTCGGCTCCCTCTTTTTGTATTAATCATGATGGCACCATTTCTGCCTAAAGAACCGTAGAGTGCGGAGGCAGACGTACCTTTCAAAACGTCAATACTTTCAATATTTGTCGCATCAATCGCATATAAGTTTGCATCTTCGTTGGGAATACCATCAATCACAATTAAAGGATTTTCTCCCCTGAGCTGAATTCTTGAGTTTCCGAAGAAATCAGGACTGTTGAAAATCGTCAAACCCGCAACTTTCCCGTTTAAATTATTCACCACATTCGGCTCCTGGGCAACCACAAGCTCTTCTGGGCTTACCCTTTGGGTTGAGTACCCAATCGACTTTTCTGTTTTTAGAATATTTAATGCTGTTACAACCAAAGCATCCCCTTCAATGGCCATCGGAACAAGTTCAACTTGAAGTTCAGACCGTCCATCAATAGGAACCTCCAGCGTCTGATATCCTATGAATGAGAAAACCAGTGTGTCCTGGAGCGATGGTACGGTTAGTTCAAAACGCCCCGAGGCATTTGTTGAAGTACCGCTGCTGGTTCCCTGGATTAACACATTGACTCCGGGCAGGGGATCGTCCGTTTCTGCATCGATCACGATTCCGGTAATCGTATCCTCAATAATGTCTAGATTTGGCTGAACCCTTTTTTCCCTCAAAATTATTACATCCTTACTGGGCGGAAGAACAGGCTCCAGGTTTGTATTTTCGAGAAGCTTATAAATAATTTCATGTGCCTGAACACCCGACATCTCAAACGAAACGGTTTTATCCGGCATTACATCCGGATTATAAGAGAATCCGACATTTATCCTGTCGGCTAATATTTCAAGTGCTCTTTCCAGGGATACATTTGTAAACCGAATGGACATCAATTCCTGGTCAGACTTTTTCTTCTCAGAAATGACCTGAGCTAATGTATCGTCATCGTAAACGCCAGGACCATCCTGTGCAGTTAACGAGTCAAATCCTCCTAAAAGGATGATCAAGGACAAAGCAGATCCAAAAAATGTACTTCGGAGCCACTTCCAAATCTTGTTTTGTTGTATGGGTTTAGCAGACATATGATTGAGTTTAGGGGTGGATGTTATGCTTGGTTAAAAATGATATTCATTATGAAGTCCAATAAATTTTATCCTGTTGTACTTCATAGGTGAGTCCCAGGGTAAGAGAAATAACACTTAGCGTTTTTTCTAACGACTCTGCGCTAAAACTGGCCGTTAGCAACGTCGAGGAAATGTTCGACGACGAAAACCGGCACTCTACACTATATATTCGATTCAATTGAAGACAGACCTGTTCAAGCGTCAGGCTGTTAAACATAAACCGTCCGTCCTTCCAGGCCAGGTAATTATTTACGGCAAGATCATCAACATCCATTGAGTGCCTGGAGAGGTCAAGAAACGCGTATTGATTTTGTGAAAGCTGTACTGACAAATTCTCAGAGTTCGCTCCATTATTATGGCTGCGAAATGCCACCTTTCCTTCAAGAACCGCAATCTGAACATTTCCCTGTTCTTTTACAGATCGAACATTGAAGCTTGTACCCAAAACTTCAACGGAAGACTGCTCTGTATAAATGATAAATGGCTGTTCAGGATTATTTTTAACTTCAAAGTAGGCTTCACCTGTAAGCTGGATTTCTCGAGTTCCTTTCAAATAATCAGATCGAACCAGAATCTCCGAATTGCTATTCATTCGAATAATTGTGCCATCGGCAAGTTCTATATTTCTGTTTTCCCCTTCCCTTGTTTCAAATACTACAGGCATCTCAGAGCTTGATTCTTCATTTACAGAAGGATTAAACAAATTTGTAAGAACCGTTGCACAGGCAATGACCAAAACAGCCGCTCCAATCTTTACAGCTGTACCAACCCAATTATTTTTTCTTCTGTGGTGCAATTTGGGTATGGTATGGATTCTGTCTTGTATCGACTTATACAGTTTTTCAGAGTTAAGCTCGGTAACCCACTCATTAATCTCGCTGCGATCCATTAAGTCAGCATCAATTTGTAGTCTTTTTTGTAAATATCTTTTCCCATCAGCAGACTCAAACCAATCCAGCACCCTCAATGACTCTTCCGGAGTTGTTTGATTATTGAAAAAATTTTCAACCAGCTTTTTGTCCATTGCTGTTCTTTCAAGTGTTTTAATCGTTGGTTGTATGGGTAGTACACATTTAAAAGAGAAAAGTATTAGCACATTTTGAATTTATTTTCTCTTGATGGTTTTTTTGAAATGAGTCTGACGTAATATTGGCTGACAGGATCGACGGTTACACCAGCATTTTATGCGTAATGACGGCCCGCGAATTTAGAGGATAGAAGATGAGATAACTAACAGTAAATATTTAAAAATTCCTGCATGAACCTTCAGATATTTGCGAATAAACTTAGAACTTAGGTAGTAATGAGTTTTGACAGTTTTAATGTCAATGTGCAACAATTTGGCCACTTCTGAATTTGAACGGCCTTTTATTGTTCGCAATTCAAACACTTCCCTCTTTCTTTCGGATAGCTCCTTCAGGCCACGTTCAAGGATTTTATGATACTCTTTATAAATAACCTCATCATCCGTCATAATAGAGC
The DNA here is from genome assembly GCA_964401805.1 of uncultured Rhodohalobacter sp. Lineage (GTDB taxonomy): Bacteria > Bacteroidota > Rhodothermia > Balneolales > Balneolaceae > Rhodohalobacter. Next base: position 114,038 of record CAYNZY010000002.1, on the reverse strand, counting down.
TTTTGGACGGCTTCAGGGTTGATTCGGTAAAAGAAATAATCTCTCGCTTATTTTTTCGGAGAACATTTAACAAATGGTTTTTTAGCATTACAAATAAGAAGCCTTTCACCGATTTGCTCTCATCAATATTCTCTCTGTTTTCCCAGAACCTGATGAAGACATCCTGAACAGCGTCTTCAGCTATCGTAGATTTTTTGACGTACTTTTTTGCAATGTAGTACATTTGCGCGTGATAACGATCGTACAATGCTCTGAACGCTTTTTTATCACCGCTTACAATTCTGTTTCCTAATTCTGTATCTGTTAAACCATCCATCAGGTTTTATTTATGGAAAATAGTGAGGCACAGGAAGTATCCTTCCTTCAATAAAAGCGGTTCCAAACCGAATAGCAAATATGCTGAGACAAATAGTATTTACTCAAAAACAACTATTTATGAATGATATTTGACCTCAAAAACCACAGGGCTCCAATCAAATACAGTACTTATTCAATGTGTTGAATTGTCTCGCACTGAAGAGCTTTATCAGAAATTTTTCCTTAGTCCTCATCAAAATGGTAAAAATTGAGATCGAGAGCCCATACTTTTCGATGGATACACCTACAAGGGTTAACAGTTTTTTAAAATCGATACTATTGAATCCAGGTGAATAAGACCAAATCTTCATGGCCATCAATCACTATCGTTTTTGGCTGACCGCTAATATACTGGCAAGTTCAGATTTCCTTTATGTAGATACGCCGTTCTCTTTTTGATACAACCTCGTGAACTCTCCGCTTCACCTTTCCGGAAATAGCCCCTCTCTTTTTGCCAATCCAATTTCAAAAATTGCATAGGCGATTGGATCGCCCATACATGATTAGTATTCACGATTCTCTGATGTAATTCCCTAGTAAGTAATTTTTGCATTTATTAATTTGTAAAGGAGAAAAATATCTAAATATAAGTTTCTGTACCGTTTTAATATGGTGCTGTGAATTACCTGATCCGGATCACAAAAACCATTGATAAGCCAAAGGAAGCTGCCCCGAACCTATTGACTCCATCTTTTAGATGGAACGGATGGTGACGATTAATTTCAGATCAGACCGGAGAAGAACGGTACAAGAAAAATAGAAGCTTAATAGTAAAAACACATGTATTGAATGATGAAGAATTTAATAATAGTACTTGGCATTTTTATACTGACTGGCTGCCTGCACAGTAACAACAGAACGATGGATGATATACTCTCCTCTAAATTCAGAGTTTATCAAATTTCAGGATATGAAGGACCCAAAATCGACATCAAAAAAGATAGTCTTGCCCAGTTCCTTACTGCCCTGCATTACGATATTCCGCTCACTGAAATTGAACGTAAACTAGATTGGACTCCTGAGACAACAGAGAGAAACATCGATGCACTTATAGACAATAAAATCCTTACTAAAAATGGCGATCTCTTTCAGCCAGCGCTGGGAATCATAACGGTAGAGCGCGGAAAATTACTAGAAGAAAAAGCCCGAAGCGTGGCTCAAGAAATTGCGAACAGCGTCTCCAACTCTTTGCCCGAAATAAAATCAATACACAACGAAACAAATATTTCACAAACACACGATTTCTCAGAACTATCTCTCTTTTATCTGAGCAACGTGATTCTTGATAATTTTCAAATACAACGGGTTGAGGAGGAGTTTTTAAATCAAGAACGGCCATTAAGAAACGGAAGCCGCTATTACCTGGCCATCGTTGAAGACGATTTATCCGGCAACACTGAACCATATGGAATCTACGGCAACCGGGGGCTATTCTGGAGTGATTCGATAGGCGTAGCCGTATATGGTAACAAGCGAACTGAATCAAATGCGGGATGGGATAACTTTGAAGACAAAAATATTCATGTATTTGATGAACAAGATACTGAGTTGATTACTCATAAAATGCCTGACCTGTTTTTCCCAACGCTTCTCGATATCCTGGAGAATAATAGGGCTGATTTTGAAGCGACCTACCATGAGCTGAATTTTGATGAAGAGGTCTCCTTTGAGGAGTTTTTTATCTTTTGGTATCACTGGATTTACACTGAGGCGACGGATGTTCTCATAGAAAGGAACATTGTTCAAATGCCGCAAACCGACATGTTTTACTACCAGATTGCAGTAAATTTTTAGAGAGTGCACGAAGCAAGGGTCGGATATGCCTCTTCTTTTCGTCGTTAAGTATTTTTGAACTAAGTAAAAAGTGTCCTAGATGTTCTTATTAATCGTAAAACTGATGTCATCGTCCAGGTATAAAATCAATTCCAATTGAGTTCCCTTTATTGTTGCAAAAAACTTAAAAATTAGTGGCAATACAGAATATTTACCTTTGACGAAGTCATCGGTAATGTTGTATCTTCAGTCTCACAATAAGCCCGGGTGGCGGAATTGGTAGACGCGCCGGATTCAAAATCCGGTGGTAGCGATATCGTGCGGGTTCGAGTCCCGCCCCGGGTACAATCAGACAATTTCAAGGTCAATTCCACACCTCTCACTTGCCTACTCATCTCTCCAGCCATAGGCCATGTATTCCCTGTCAAAAGTGCCATCTTCGTAGAGATTGATCAATGCGTAGCCGGCCGGTGTTTGATGATAGTCCCCTTTCCACCAGTTTCCACATACGGCCCCGTTGCAGTAATAGGTTACATTATTATATACAACTTCGTCCAGCAGGTGGATGTGCCCGCTGATGCCCACCTTCACGTTGGGATGCCTGTGAAAAAGCTCCACAATTCGGCGTGCATCAATGTGCATCCAGGCGCCAGGAACCTCCCAGTTTCCGCTGGTTTCATTGTCACCATCAAAATATGCGGCTGCACATACTACCGGGATATGAGAGAAAATAAACACAGGCCGGGTTTCCGGAATAGACTCAAGACGTGATTTGAGCCATCCAAACTGCTCTTCATCCAGCCTTGCTGTATACCATGTGCCATCATCATTGAGGTGAGTGCTGTCGAGAACGATAAAGTGCCAGCCCGCCTGTTCAAAATCGTAATAGCGATTTTCGAGCCCGAGTTCCTTTACCGCCCAGGCCTTGCCATACCTCGGGTCTCCCTTCGCCTCTTCGATACCCCACACGTCGTGATTACCGATGCAGTGCACCACTGGGATCGAAATATCTTCTTTCAGACGATTCCAGATCTCCCACTGTCCAGCAACAGAATCTTCAGTCTCTTCCAGCGCATCATCGATCGTGTCTCCGCCGTTAAAGATCATATCGGGCCTGTCATCCAGACTGTGAATGTGGTTGATGCAGAATCTTGTCCACTCCTCGCTTCTGTTACCGGGTTCCAGGTGTGGATCCGTCATATGCGCGATGCGGAGCACTCTGTTTTTTCGGTTTTTTCGGCGATCAGTCGCTGCTACCCCAAATGGATTTGAAATGACTGCAGCACTTCCAAGACCTACAATTTTAAACCACTCTTTTCTTTTCATATTGGGTAGATTTTGATGTTGTTGCTTAATTTTCAATCCCCCTTAGCAAAGGGGGGGATGTTCAACTCCGGTTTCGTTCAAACCTGAGTTCGATTAATAATGGGCTTTTTGGAGTGATAAATGTCCCCTCCATTTCGAGAAGAGCTCATTTTTTGTACGCATAAGCGAATTTAGGGGTGGTTAAAAAGGTTTTAAAGTTTTTTTTGAGCTTAAAAAGATTAAGGCTACCACCCTCGCCCCCTCCTAACACAGGAGGGGAGAATTCTTGCTCATATTTACATTCTAACTCCGGTTTCAAGTAAACCACGTCTGTGGGTTTATTTTCGTCAATAGTTCAGTTTGTGAGTTCAATTTCATATTTCTAATCTGATTCAACGTTCTTTACACCCCTCTCTGTCTCCCCTTGTTAGGGGAGAATTTTTAGTCGCCTTTATTCCTTTAGAATTTCATTTTTGCATTCCTTCGGTGCAGATACGGGGTTACAACGTGCTATCCCATCTGTACCGGGCAGTTCTACTATAAATCCTGATCCGTACGGACTCTCCTCCGGGTAGTCGGTACTGATAAACTGCGCTCCGCTCTCAAGAGCCAGGTCCCTCCGGATTGTGTCACCCGATCGCGCCTCATTCGTGGGGATATCAGAGCGTGTGCGCACAAGAAAACCGGCTTCCACGTACTCTTTGATCTGTTCCACCTGATCCATAACATTATTCATCTTGATAAACCCGGCCGTTGGTTCACCCGGTTCAGAGCTTACAAACAGCACGCGGTTTTCAAGGTTTGGATTTCCTTCGAGGTAGAGATCTTTGTGATGCCCCGTATTGTCCAGGGCAAACATCACTTTTCCTCGGCTATCTGCCAAAGCCGGCCAGCCGTTGGTTGTAATCGCTTCTTCAAGCGTTTCAAAATCACCCCGAGCATCATCGGGAGTAATGAGATGATCCTCTTCAAAAACTTCGCGAATTTCATCATCGATGTTGTGAAGCAGCTCTCGTGTAAAAGCAATGGGCTGTGTAAACTGTATCGGTCCTCGGTCGTCCAGTTCTCCATCTTTTGCTTCAATCAAAATAAAAATCGGCAGATGTGATGGATTGGCCAGCGACCAGTCACGGATCTCTGAAATGCAGGAAATCAGCGTCATACAGGTAGTTCTGTAATCCAGGTCCTGTCCGTGCAGAACCTTCATGCCGGGCTCGGCCATCTCATCCGCGTTCAAAAACTCCTCATCTCCTGCAAGAAGGGCCCCGACCGGCTCAGAGAAAAGTCCCCCTGCTGTATCCGCAAATATATCCAGTTCAAACTGACGGATTCCAAGCTCTTCGAGCTGTTCGGTAAGCGGTCGGTGTTCATAATCAATATTCCGGGACCAGCCCTCCATATGATCATTTAGCTGATCCACAAGTTCCGGGTGCGGTTTAAGCTTATAGCTGTTGTGGGTTCCAAGTACCTGAATATGATTCAGATGAAGTTCAACTTTTGCTTTTTCTTGATGACAAGCGGTAAAAAATATCGTGATGACGAGAAATTGAATCAGTTTTTGTAGTGGTATATACATAGGTACTGTTTTGCTACCTGATTATTGGTTTGATGCGAAGAGATACGAATTCAAATAAATGTTGACAGTATGAAGACGGGTTACAGATGTGATCCCCCCATTCTTTTCATCACGCTGAAATGTATACTTCTTTCAACAGTCCAGAGAGTTGTTTGTCATTCACCTCGATTTTTTAAGTAAAAATATAGCTTAACAGGTTCAAAAAAATAGACTACCATCGATTTAAAAGATTCTGTATCATTCTATAAGAAAATTTTAATATTGTACAATCATTTTATTTAACGAGGGAATGGTAGAATTATGAAACGAATGCGCTTTTCAGCACCTCTTGTACTCATTGCTCTTGCACTTCTTATATATTCCTGCGACGACATTTATGAACCAATATCTGTAAGCGGAAGAGTAGTTGATGTGAGTTCAGGGTCGCCCGTCACTGATGCCACAGTTTCCATCACCTCTCCGGCCGATCTTTCGATATCTACGTTCAGCAATGAAAACGGTGAATTTCTATTTGAAGAGGTTACCGTAGACAGTATTATCGATATGACGTTTCAAGCAACAAAAGAGGGATTCTCAACGGATGAAGTAACTATACTTGCCGCTCCCGACAGAGAACTTGTTGTTCCCGATCTTGAACTTCGCAATCTGCAGGGTGATGACAGCGGTGGTGGAGTAAGCGGAGAAACAGGAGGCGCTGCAGCGATTGTGCTTACAAATCTCGCGTCCGAAGTGATCAATATTGCAGAAACAGGTGGTAACGTGAACAGCGCATTTACTTTTGAAGTACAGGATTCTACAGGGCGACCCATCGGTCCCCAAAACGCTGTAGATGTAAATTTTGTGATTATAAACGGACCCGGTGGTGCTGAGGGAATTTCGCCCACGGTAGTACGAACCAATGAAAACGGAACGGTAACATCAAATATTTTTGCCGGAAACCGTGCAGGAAACTTGAGTATTGAGGCCCGAATAGAAAGGCCTGAAGTGGGACTCACTATTCGCTCAAAACCCATTCTATTAACCATTCACGGCGGATTTCCGGATCTCGAACATTTTAGTATCGCTGCTGATGTATTTAATTTTGAAGGGCTGGCCATTAACGGTAACCGAAATCCAATTACCGTTATTGTTGGTGATAAGTTCAGTAATCCTGCAAAGCCAGGAACCCCGGTCTACTTTAATACAACAGGAGGCGTTATTCAGGGTTCAGGTGTGACGGATGATGATGGTGAAGTAGAGGTTGAGTTGATATCAGGTGATCCCCGGCCTTCCAATGGCTTCCTGACTATTCGGGCACACACGTTCGATGAAAATGACCAGGAGATTGTCAGAACTATACCTGTACTGTTTTCGGGCCCTCCAACCAGCCAAAATATACGGGTAACACCCAGCACCTTTGATATCCCCGCCAACGGAAGCCAGCGTTTTAACATGGAAATCACGGATGTGAATGGTAACGTGTTGCCGTTTAACACAACTATTACTGTAACCCCATCCGACGGAATGACAGTCGACGGAGATGTTGATATTACTATTCCTAACACTCTTGGTTCAGGTGAAGGGCTCACACAATTTTCTTTTACAGCACAGGATTCTGATGAGGAGTCGAACGAACGCCAGGAAGTAAGTATACGGATTGAAGTAGAAACACCAGGCGGATTTACCGCATCGAAGACCATTACAGGGTTTAAAGCCAAAGGTCTCTAAAATAATTTATTTGTTGATTGATTGAACCAGCCTGAAGTGTACAGATTTCTCTGACGCTTCAGGTTTTTTTATGGAAACGAATTTTTTTCACACATCAGACACTGGACAAAAAAACTAATAAACGGACAAATTTCTCTTCAATTTTCATGTCCGCAATTGTATCTTACAGGTATGGTAATATTAACAAGGTAGCCTGTTTACGGTCTCTGCCATAACAGATGTTCACGGGATGAATGTTTACAAAAAAATACTGGACAGAATCCATTTGTTTGGCCGGACAGACATCCAATAAATAAGAAAGACTATGAAGATCACATCGGCAAGCGACGCCCTCAAATATGTTCAATCCAACGATCATGTATTTGTTCACACCGCAGTTGCGGCACCCCTTCAGCTCATCAATGCGCTGAGTGACCGCCACAATGAGTTAAGAAACGTCACAATTTATCATCTCCATACAGAAGGCCCGGCTCCTTATGTAAAGCCTGAATATAGCCGCTCTTTTCACACAAAATCGTTTTTCGTCGGTGCCAATGTCCGTAAAGCGGTTGAAACGGGAGAAGCGGACTATATTCCCGTATTTCTGAGCGAAATACCCCATCTATTTAACCGTGGAATCATTAACCTCGATGTGGCCCTCGTGCAGGTTAGCCCTCCCGATAAACACGGGTACTGTTCTCTGGGTGTTTCTGTGGATGGGTCTCGTGCAGCTGTAAATAATGCTAAAACTGTGATTGCACAGCTGAATCCAAACATGCCAAGAACCCACGGAGACGGTATTATTCATACATCACAGATCGATTTTGCCGTCGAGTCAAACGACTCACTTCCTGAATTTCCACCCGCTGAACTGGCCGAAACCGAATTGAAAATTGGCCGGCACTGTGCCAATCTGGTAGAAGATGGAGCGACGCTGCAGATGGGCATTGGATCCATACCCGATGCCGTTCTTGCATCACTCACAAATCATAAAAACCTTGGCGTCCACACCGAAATGTTTTCCGATGGACTCATCACCCTTCTCGAAAGCGGTGTGGTTAATAATTCGGAAAAACGAATTCATCCTAACCGAACAGTCGCCTCATTTTTGGTTGGATCCAGAAAACTATATGATTTTGTTGATGACAATCCAAACGTGGCGATGCTCGATTGCGCCTACGTGAACGATACCGCCGTTATTCGCAGAAATCCCAAAGTAACCGCTATCAACAGCGCGGTTGAAGTGGATCTCACGGGGCAGGTTTGTGCCGATTCGATCGGAACCCGACAGTACTCTGGCGTGGGTGGACAGATGGATTTTATCCGCGGTGCCTCACTCTCTCAGGGAGGAAAGCCCATCATCGCGCTGCCCTCATCCACCCGCCGCGGTGAAAGCCGTATTGTTCCCTACCTGAAACAGGGAGCGGGCGTTGTAACCACGAGAGCTCACGTTCACTATATTGTAACAGAATACGGATCTGCACAGCTCTATGGTAAAGGAATGCGCGAGCGTGCAAAGGCGCTGATTCAGATTGCACACCCTGATCACCGTGAGGCTCTCGAAAAAGCTGCATTTGAGCGTTTTAATAAACTCTAAATGTTGTTATCCTGTAGCGACGGAAAAAATTCTTAAATATTGAACCATGAGTAACAACTCGCATCATCCATTTATGATATACAGCAGCAACGAAATCGATTCCTATATCGACAGTCTCGGGGAAATAAAGCCCGGCAATGAGTTCTATTTACTGGTGCTGTCGGGCCCCTACAAGTCGGCGAAGAAACGCTTTGAAGAGAGGGTGGAAAAGAAAGTTGGCTCGCTTACCGAGGTGGATCTGCGAACGCTCATCTTTAATGATGAGCAGGAGTCATTTAAAAGAATTGATTCATTTTTTGAGCAGCTTTCAAGCTCTGATAACGCTTTTATCCTGAGAAACGGAGATGTACTCGCCGGCGAATATACCGGACATACCTACTCCACGGTGCGCTATGCCACACCTCAGGAAAAGTACCTGCTTAAAAAAATGAAGGAGAGTAATAGGTTCATCGTTATCGATATTCTTGAATACGAAAATATCGATAAAACTCTGCAGCGTCATGCAGCAAATATTGTCCGTTTTGATCAGCCACAATCTTTTTTCGGCAAACTGTTGTGGAAATTAAAACAGGTTTCGCTGAATGGTCATACGTTTGCGAACAAGCGACGGCCGCACACATAGCCATAGTCTGTAGGGTAAAACAGTATTATAATACAAAAGGGATGGGTCTGATAAGAATCAGGACGCATCCCTTTTTTAATGGATCTTGGTTCTTGTAGGCTCAGCATGTGAAGCTACACTTTTACTTTGCTCTCCTGTTTTGGATCCAAATCATAGAGAGACGACGCCGTAGCCTGTATTGTTTTGTACCACTCATTCCCAAATGTGTCATTAATTTCGTAATAGTCAGAAAAATCTGGGCGTCGTATTTTCATCTTCCATTCCTGATTTTTTGCTTTAAAAACGGGGTCGATGTGCAGCAGCTCATGATAAATCAGCATTTTGCGGGTATCATCATCAAGCATATCCCACAGCTCTCCTGATACCTCAATCAGATAGTCGTTTCCTGAGTAGTGCTTCACTTCTCGCGTAGCTTTCATGCATTTTGCAGCTCTCTGCTTCGTAATATTGGGATAAACAAGAAGATAACCTATTTGAGCCGGTCCCAGCTCTATTTTGTGTGTTTCAATCACTTTGGCCGCCAGTTCCTGTAGCTCGGGAGACTCGATAAGTTCTTTATCGGTGAGCCTGATGTCGCCTTTAGGATCTAAGAATTCATTATCCTGCATAAATCAAATTATTTTCGTGTGTTTAGCATTCTTTTTTAAAGAGACGACAAGATACAAAACATCACACCGATATCATGAATGCATTGTAACGTTTGTTTTTTCGAAATAGAGAGTTCCGCGGGTGAATTCACTTTTTTCGCCAATAAATGAGTATCTTGAATGTAGATATGGGTGTTTAATCATATTTAATCAAAGTAAATAATAACTGATGAAGAACGGATTACTTGCAGGCCTTATAGGAGTTAGCATCGTGTTGAGCATTGACTCTATCACCAGGGTTTTGTTATCCACATACCTGGGAGAAGAGATTTTAATGTTCTCTTATTATGACAAATTTGGGCTCGTCTGGCCATTCTTCCTTGCATTTGTGGCCGGTATCAGCAGCTTTCTGGGCAGCACCTTCTCTCTCACCTACGGAAAGCATCACAGGGTTCTGGCGTTGATTTTTTTCCTTGTTTTTCTTGGCCTGCTTCGATACGGCCAAATTCATCTACTCTATGAAACGGAGGGACTTTTCTATCCGGTAACAGCTCTCGTTTTTTCACTGATCGCTATTCTTCCGGCATGGAAACTAACATCAGGCAGTTCAAAACAGGTGAATGAAGATGTTATGGAGAACGAGCCGCCTAAACCGAAACACCATCAGCCAGGGAGCCCCGATTCATAGCGTCAATTTCCTGCAGGGGAAGCTGCCTCCACAAGGCGAGCTGTTTCAATATCTGTTCACGGACGTGAGTCGTTAGTTTTTTTACGTCCGTTTTATCAAACTTTGAAACGTCTACCGGGGGTAATACTTTCAACTTGATATCATGACTCGGCTCAAAAACCCACGATTTTTTTGGAAGACATCCCTGGGTTCCATCAATTACCATGGGTAAAATCTTGACCCCCTTTCGCAAAGCAAGATCAAAAGCTCCATAGGAAAATCGCTGAAGCTTGCCAGTTTTGGAACGCGTTCCTTCAGGAAAAAACATGACCGATATGTTCTGATCAAGCATGGTTGAACATGCTTTAAATACACCGGCTTTTTTTGTCTTGCTTTTTCTGTCTACCGGAATATCTTTTGCCCATCGCAGCATACTTCCTAGTACCGGTATATCGAACAGCTCCTTTTTGGCTACCCACTTCATCTCCCAGGGTAAATTGGAAATCAATGGGATATCGGCATTCGATAAGTGATTGCAAACCATCACATACGGTTCTCTGTCATCTATCTGGGTGTGTCCGCTGATATCAATCACCCAGTTCGGATTTAGTTTTGAGATGTATTTTCCCAGGTTTCGGAACATCCGCCCCGTTTTATACCGAACCGGATCTCTGTCGAATAGTGACAGAAGAAATAAAAGAGGCACCCAAAACAAGATTAAAATAACAATACCTGCCCATATCGCTATGGATTTAACAACCTGCATAATACTTACAAAGACTATAATTTGGGAAAAAAGCTTTTAATAATACCCCATACCCCTTTTGATGGTTTTCTGGACCGTTTATTTCTCTCCACAGCTTTTTCAACCACCGGAGGAAGAATAATTTTTTCCTGAGGTTCTTTCTTTTCAACCTCGGGTGTAGGTTTTTCCTTGGTTTTCTTCTGTTGCTCAGCAGGTGAAGAAGATTTTTCTTTTTGCTCAGGTTTTGAAGGAGTCTCAGATTTTTTTGTACGTCCGTTGCTTCCTTTTCTTGATGGGCGCTTCGATCGGTCCTGTTCCTCTTGTTTATCCGTTTTGCCTGAGCTTTTATCCGACGATCTCTTCTGTTTATTCTCGGATGAGCCTGAGCCTCGGCCGGATGAGCCTGAAGACTTCTTACCGCCTTTACGGGAATCATTCGATTTTTTGCCGGAGTCCCCGCTTGCGCTGCTACCTGATTTAAAATCATTTTCCCATGAAAAATCTTTCTCACTGGAAAAATTATTCGGGACATCAATCTGTTTGATCTTATTCCCTTTAATATTCGTGATGGTGCGAAAAGTTTTGCTATCACGCCGCGTAACGAAGGTGATGGCGATACCGCTTTTATCGTATCTTCCTGTACGCCCGATACGGTGCACATAATCATCCGAGTTATTGGGGACATCATAATTTATGATGATGGAAACGCCCTTGATATCAATACCGCGGGCAAGCACATCTGTAGCTACAATAACCGGCACTTTACCGTTTTTAAAGGCATTCAGGGCTCGGTTCCTCTCGTCCTGCGATCTGTCTCCGTGAATACTGGCGGCTTTTATACCTTCATTTTTCAGCAGCCGCTGCAGTTCGTCTGTTCCCTTTTTCGTTGATGTAAAAATGATGCATGAGTCCCATTTTAACTGATCAAATATTCCCTTCACAAGTGGAATTTTTTGATGGCTTCTGAGCGAGTAAGCACGCTGCTCCACCGATTGAGCCGGTTTCGACCGTTCAATTTCAATCATATCGGGATCTGTCATGATCGAAGACGCCAGTTTTTTAATCTCTCCGGGCATGGTAGCCGAGAATAGAAGCGTCTGCCTTTTCTGAGGAATCCATGATATAATTTTTTTCATATCGGGCAGGAAACCCATGTCCAGCATGCGATCAGCCTCATCGAGCACAAAATATTCGAGGTTCGAAAAATCGATATTTACAACCTTGTTCTGATCAATAAGGCGTCCCGGAGTGGCAACAATAATGTCGACACCGGCCTTTAGCGCCTTGGCCTGGATGGAAAAATCACTTCCGCCAATAACCGTCGCTGAAGTAATACCCGCATGGTACCCTATAGCAAAGATCTGTTCATCAATTTGAGTGGCAAGTTCTCTTGTCGGGCTCAAAATGAGTGCTTTTACTCCCTTCCTTTCGCTTTTAAGAACCCGCTGCATAATCGGTATCACGAATGCGCCGGTTTTACCGGTTCCTGTTTGGGCAACTCCAATCAAGTCTTTGCCTTTTAAAACAATAGGAATGGACTGTTCCTGTATGGGGGTTGGCTCTTCGAACCGTAAATCGTTTAATCCCGCAAGAAGGGTCTCTTCAAAATCAAATTCACTAAACTTCAAATGTACTCTTTATTTTATTATCGTTTATCGCTTTTACATCAACCATATAATATAAGAACTAAAAACCAAGCAAGTTGAAATTAATCTGCAGCCTGCATTCCTTTTTATAGGAGTGAAAAAAGGTTACCTTTACGCCGAATCAATTTAATTAATACCTAATAATTTTTATGAAGAACCACGTTTTAAACCTATTTCTACTCACATTAGCCGGTGTATTACTGACAGCATGCGGCAATTCTTATGAGTCTGCAACTCCTAACATTGCAGACAGAAACGACTCACTTCACTACAGTTTCGGCTATCTGCAGGGTGCCAATCTTGCCAACCAGGGCATCGATGAAATCGACATGAACAATTATGTTGCCGGTTTTATGACAGCTATGGATGAAGCGGACTCTTCTATCATCAATGATGGAGATATGCAGGCACTCATTCAGTCCTATTTCCAGGAGCTCCAAATGCAGCAGATGGAAGAGCGTGCAGCCGAAGCTGATGTGAATATTGAACAGGGACAGGCATTTCTTGAAGAGAATCTTCAAAATTCTGATGTGACAGAAACCGAATCCGGTCTTCAATACCGCGTACTTGAAGAGGGTGACGGCCCCAAACCAGAAGCAACCGATCGCGTTCAGGTTCATTACGAAGGATCTTTGATAACCGATGAAGTTTTCGACAGCTCGTACGAAAGAGGCGAACCTGTTACATTCCCTCTCAACCAGGTTATTCCCGGCTGGACTGAAGGCGTGCAGCTGATGAGTGTCGGTTCAAAATACCAGTTTTTCATCCCTGCCGATCTTGCTTATGGAAACAATCCACCACAAGGAAGCATCATTAAACCGGGTTCTGTACTTATATTTGAAGTAGAGCTTCTCGATATCGTAGAGTAGATACACGCAATTCAGAAAGCCCATTGATTCTCAGTTTCAATGGGCTTTTTTTGTATATAGCATATCGTAATGACCATGCACCAATCTTCACTATGGACCCACTGGCACATACCATCAAAGTAAGAGAAAAAGCACTCGAACTCGGCTTCGATATGTGTGGATTTGCCCGTGCAGAGCCGCTTGACCAGGAAGCGTTCCGACTTGAGGAGTGGCTGAATCAGAACCGCCAAGGTTCCATGAGCTGGATGGAAAATCACTTCGAAAAAAGAGTTGACCCTACGAAACTTGTACCCGGTTCTAAAAGTGTGGTGAGCGTTATTGCAAGCTACAGGTTTGAGGAAAATGAGCAGTATGACAGGCAAACGAATCAGCCCAAAATTGCCAAATATGCACGAGGACGAGACTACCATAAACTGTTCAAAAACCGACTGAAAAAACTCTTCTTCTACACAAAAGAGCTGATTGGCGACATCAACGGTCGTTTTTTTGTAGACTCTGCCCCCGTGATGGATAAAGAGTGGGCGCGACGCTCAGGTCTTGGATGGACGGGTAAAAACGGAAACCTTCTTAATAAGGAGTTTGGATCATGGTTCCTGATTGGTGAAATGATTCTGGACGTACCTTTTATTTACGATGCTCCCCAGACTGATCACTGCGGTTCATGTACGCGCTGCCTGGACGCTTGCCCTACCGATGCCATTTATGAACCCTATCGAATTGACGCCACGAAATGTATTTCATACCTCACAATTGAGCTGAAAGAGAAGATGGACCAAAAGTATGAAACAGATATTGGTGAGTGGATATTTGGGTGTGATATCTGCCAGGATGTGTGCCCGTGGAACCGAAAAGCAGCATACGGCCACTTTGAAGACCTCAAACCCAGAGAGAGCGTTCTCCACCCTAAATCGGAGTGGCACGAAATTGCAGAAGATGAATTTCACAGTGTTTTTGAGGGAAGTGCAGTTCGTCGGGCATCCTGGCCGCTTTTTAAGCACAATGCACTAATTGCTAAACGAAATATTGAGATGTGAGAACAGTCTCAGAAAAAGTCCCCCTCTGCGTCACTCCGCGCCCTTGGCGGTAAACAATAAACCGCAGAGATCGCAAAGAAACGCGGAGAATATTGATTCGAAAAACGCTCCATAACGCAAATTCTGTGCATCACTGCGCCTGCCTCTGTGTGACTCCGTGGTTGATCACCCCAGCAGAACTCTCCATCTCTCAACCTCAACCTTAACCTTAACCTAAAAAATCACGACAACCAGATCAGCAGTGCAAGCACACAAACAAGCAAAATCCAAAGCGCCAGTGCCCTTCGATTAATTTTTTTCGCCTTCTCTGCCTTATACCAGGTTCTGGGCTTTACTCCCTGCAGAATAAATGTTGCTACGGCTGCAAGATTCACACAGATCACGTTGGTTGTCACTAATAGAAAAGCGTAATAGGCTAAATCGAACTTCATCTCCCCTACCAGCAGTCCCGCCGTTACCAGCGGAGGAAGAAGAGCAACGGCAACCATCACGCCAATCACCGCCGCCGACATTCCAATGGTATAGGCCAGCACACCCGCCGCACCCGATGCCAGGGCAAGAGCAATATCTGAAAGATGGACTTCCGTTCGGCTTGCAATTTGATACACGTTTTCATCAACACTTAATAGAAATCCAAGTACTACAGAGATTAGAAAAGCAACTGTGATTCCCGTAATATTCGTTTTTATAGACCTGGCAAGTAGTTTGTTATCACCCAGAGTGGTTGACAGAGCCAACCCCACGTTCGGTCCCAAAAGCGGAGCAATCACCATAGCGCCAATGACCACGGCTGTATTATCTCTGAGAACACCTAAAGCGGCAACAACGGTTGAGAGCGAAACCATGGCAATATAGATGCCGGATAGGTCTACGCTGTCGGATATTTGATTATAGAGCTCTTCCCGGCTTACACGTGCTCCCTGCAGAGGTTTATCCCACGGGTCAGACTCACCATCTTCGTCGGCTGAGCTCTCTCCTTTCGATTCCTCCTCATCTTCTTCATCCTCCATTCTTGGCAGAGTGGCCTCCACGGCAAGAAGCACCAATCGAAAACCCTCACGATTTCCAATAATATGCTCCGCCTTATCCAGAAACGTCTCCGTTTTATTGGCATCAACAAGAGCTTTTAAAATGTAGGCGTCTTTCGATTCGTCATTCCAGTAGTGCTCAACGGAGTCATCCTCGAGTAAATTTGCAAACTCATCCTTGTGTTCGCAGGGCACCACAACTTCGATCTGTCTTAGCGGCATTGCTGTCTATTTCAGGTTTAACTGCATCTTGAAATATAGGTTCCATTCGAGTGAACAGAAAGGAAAAACCGGTGTCCCTGCACATTTACACAGCTTGCAGCAGGGAATCATGCCGAAACGGATGTCACCTCATTCGATTTGACCTGTTCCTGAATGGATTGTCTCACAATGGATATAAAAAGATTAACCAATAGTCCGACAGCTGCAGCGATGGCAATTCCAGCAGGTACCGGGTCCAGTGCGATCAAAAAAATGGTAACCACTCCCAGCCCATATAGCTGTTTTACAAAGAACTGAGCTGAAAGATTAAGCTTCAGTTCCACATTTCCCTGCTGACTGAAAAAGTATGAGGTTATTTTATACAGCCTCCGGCTAAACAGAAGAGCTGCGAGGATGATCATGATGATGACGGCATTCATATCTTATTATTTTGATTATGAGTCAATCTACTCTAAGCCTCTTTTTTTAATTCTAAAAGAACCCATACTTAGAATTCGCTAAAATAAGAAGGACAAATATCAACCCAACCCCTAGCGCCCGGAGCTTATTTTTGAAAAAGGCTTTTTCTTTACCCTCTTTCCTAAACTCTTTATATATGAGATAATTCAACGGAATGGCAAGCACAAATCCAATCAATATAAATACGTAATTAGCATCATAGACGCCTAATCCAAAGAGTGGTATGATAACCAGGTAGAAAAGTAAATCGTAACTTGTTGTTTTACTTTTGAAAATCGTCATGGGATATTTTCACTTTTGGATTTTGCAAAACAGTAAGTTGCGTATATACTACTGACAATTAGGAGCGTAACACTTGCGTAAAGCCGAAACCCTCCCGTTTGTATTGAGTTAATCACCAAATATGTGGCAACAACGATATTCAGCAGAGCTACCAATAAGTGGGTTTTCGTATACATAAATTCTAAGCTTATTATCCAATACTCTTCTGACATAATTAAAAGACCGCAACCGTCTTGATGCCGATCTTTTCAGTATGATATGAGTTAAAAAGTTCAGTACTGATATTTTTAGTCGATTATTATTTTCCGACGTTAATCTTTTTAAAAGATGGTATAGCAAATCCGATCATCGTACATAGAAATACAACTTTAAAATACCTAATGACAATTTGCCTGCCAAGTAAATGTATATCTACATGTTTATAGGCAAGATAGGTTACCGAAAAGACGCTAATCCCCAGGGTTGGATAGATGAGTACGGTCTTCAGATCCTGCGATATGTTCTTCATAGCGCCTTGTTTTGCTTTTTTTCCTTCTGATTTTTTCTAAAGCCAACAATTTTAACAAAGGGAAAACAGATAAGGACAAATACAGGTACAATGAATAGGTCCATTACGCCATCTGCCGGCAATAGTTCAAAGTAAAAGAACACTATTCCAAAAAATAAAAAAAGGAATGTACCAGTTATCGTAATTTTGAGATCGCTATCCAGCATTGATTTAATTTCTTATCAAAAACATTTAGCATTTGATGCAACTAATACAGTGGTATATGTCCAAGCAAATGATTGTAAGACTCCCATCTAATTAAAATCAAACATCTTAAATCTACCAGTGAAACTTGTCCCAGATTTGAGCACACGGTCCCGGATCTGAGCATAGAGTATTCATGATTCTCTGCCATTTATCCACTGAAAGTCGATCTCCGAGTATCCCTCAAGCAGATCCATTTTTAATTCCGTGAAGGTTGTCTCGTAGTGGGATGACAAAAACCTTGACCCATTTTTTGCAGACCCAAATCCGGCATCTACCGAAACGGAGTAGCAGGTTGCGTCCGCGCCCTCTTCCAGAATAAGCATCACTATCTTTTCATATTTTACTTCCCTGAGAATAATCTTCGGCGGCTTGCCATACACCGCCTTCATCGATTTGCAGAGCCATCACTTGAAAACGTCGCCCATGATTGCCCAGGCTAGAGTGTAAGCTATCACTTCAACCCACTCAATCAGCACGCAAATAGCTTTTTTATATCAATTCTTAATAAGAGAACTCCCTCCTTGACTAATCTAACACATAAATTCACTATTATCATAACACATAGAAGCTTATAATGTTTTTTTGTTACAGCTCTACATGTATAAACGAACTTTTAAAAAACCTTACAGAATTTTTTATCTATGTTATCAGAAGGAATATAAGCCTCACTAATTTATACATTACTTAATTTTGATTTAGTATTAATCGTTTTATGAAAAATTTACCAAGATAGAAGTTAAGTATGATTATTAGCAATCCCAATGAAATAAGATATTGAAATTCATCGATATATGGCTCGTCACCATATACTTTTAAAGCATATGAATAAGGAAACATTAATAGGTTTGGAATGTATTTTATTACATTCAATGAGTTTAATGATGGAAGTAGAAGCTCTATTACTTTTGGAAAAATCCAATTACTTAATAAAAGAAAAATCAATAAAATAAAGGTAAACCAATAGGCAGAGTCACTTCTTCGAGTGATATAAAAAAAAATATTGAAACATAGGAATATGCATAGTGATGCATACAATGGATAATAGATGTTTGATAGTAGGGGGGCAAAGAAAACTCCGTCTCTTATCAAATAAAGTAAAAGAAGGGGTAGAACAAACACAATGTTTATCAATAATAAAATAACGCAGGATTTTAAGAAGTATCCTGTAAATACATAAATGGATGAAATTTTGGATGTATGAAGTATTTGCAGTGATGTTTTATTATAAAATACTGAAGCATGATGTTTTAAATAATATAGAATTAGGAAAAACTGGGTCAGAAAGAGTAATAAAACATTAAATGACAGAAGCTCTGCATCCGGTTCAGTTTTATAACGATAAATAATAGCTGTAGGGGTATTCTGAGACCATATAATTTCAAATAAATATATAAAGAGTAGAATCACTCCATAGATAAGAGAAATCGAAAGAAAAACAGATTTTTTTAATCTTAGAGGACCTCCCAACCCATTGGTTATTGTTATAAGTTCTTTAATTTGATTCATGTTGAAAACTCCTTAAAAGTTGCTCATAGTGCAGATCATCATCGTTTTGTTTTACACCGGTTATGCGACCACTTTTAATCCCAACTAAAAAATCAAAACTTTTATATATCCCTGCAACCTCATGTGTTGATACAAGTAGTGTTTTTTTACTATTTATTTCATCAAGAAGAAATTGTATCAATCTTTTCTTGGTAATGATGTCCAACCCTTCAAATGGCTCATCAAGGATTATTATATCAGCTCTTTTCATCAATGTGATACAGAGTAGTACTTTCTTCTTCATACCCTTTGAAAGATTATAAAAACTTTTATCAGCGAAACTGTTTATTTCAAAAAGAGTTTGTAATTTTTCATAAGTTAATTCTTGGTATATACCCTTTCTTTTATATAAAAGCTTAAAACTATTTATATACTTCTTAACTATAGTGTTATTCGGTGCTGTGATTTCATCTGAAAAAAAAGACAAAATAGACTGGCATTCAGCACCAATACTTATTACCCCTTCATAATCATCACGTAAACCTGTGATGCAATTGATAAGTGTAGATTTTCCTGCACCATTTCTGCCAAACAGCAAGTAATTTTTTTCTCCTTCAAGCCTTAAACTGATATCATTTAAGATTTGCTCTCCATTTCTGGTAACTGACAATTTCTCAATTGATACACCTTTACAATTCATCAATAGAATAACTATAAAAGTTGATATGAAATCTATCTTCTCTTGCCACAATTTGGTTGGCAGATGTTATGATATAGTTACTAAAACTTTGTGGCACTTCATAGCTGTACTTGTATGTTCCATTACACTTGTCAAACACGTGAGTAATTTTATTTCTTCTGTTGTTAAGATCATAATAGTAAGAATGGATATCGTTATTGTGATTAAAAAGTGATCTTACAGCAGTTGTAGTACTATTATCCGAAAGTGGCTTTAGATCATATTTATCTATCTGTTTAGTCTGTTTATTAAGGGTGATAATTAATGGTCTAAAGTAATACGCAAAAAAGTACCCCTTGTCAGTATATAAAAAATGTTTAAATATGTATTCTTTAGTAATTCCAAGATCAACTATATTATTCAAATAAATTGTATTATTCTTTTTACCGTACTTATTTAAAACATCAATTTCATATTTATTAGAATATAATACAGCTATACTGGCTTTATCTACACACACGACATCGTAAGGCATCCCTGTTAAATCCAGCTCCCTTCTTAAATTGAGATCTAAATCATGCACTTTAATGATCGGCCTATTCCAATCAATAGAGTAAATCTCTCCATTTCCACAGTATGTCATTTTTGCAACTGTATCTTTAGAGTATTCATTTGGACCTTGTCCAATTCCACCTGTTTCAGTAATTAGCTCACCATTAAGATTATACTTTAATATTTTTCCTACGCTTCGATCAAATAAAAATAGATCATCATCCTCTGTTAAAAAAAAGGTAACTATAATAGAACTTGTGTCAACTTTAACACTTTTTATTCTTTCAAGACTTAATTTATATTTTTTTAATACACCACTTTGGTAGACAGATACTTTTTCAGTTTCCGTATATAAATCTTCTTCACTTTCACAACCGATACATAGAATCAGTATGGCAAATGAAATATAAATAGTAATCTTTCTCATCAGATTAAATCTTTTAGACTGTCATTTAGACCTTTGCCACAGAGAAGTAGCTCACTGTGGCAATTGCATATTTAGAGAATAGTTTAATACTTAATTTTGGGATTAAAGACTTTACCAATCAAGATCGCCCCACCACTCCTTAACAATACACCCTGCTTCAGCAACTCCACATCCAAAACGACAAGCATTTCTTGCCAGCCCGTCCATTTCAGTATCTCCTTCGTATCTGGTATTACATGTTTCTGCACAGTCATCACCCTTATCTTTACAAGAATCTTCAGCATATACAGGATTTATAGGAAGTGAAATAAATGCGGTTGTAATGGTTAATAATAATATTGCCTTTTTCATACCTATCCTCAAAATTTGATTTAATATTATCTCTATCCATCAAACTCTTTGATGGATGCTCCCAATTAATTAATTGCACACAGTCTAAACCCACAAGAGAAACTTATCCCAGATTTGAGCATATTGTCCCAGATTTGGGCATTTAGTTCCGGATTTGAGCATATTATATTCATGACTCTCTCCCGTTTAACCACTGAAAATCGATCTCATGGTCTTCCTTCAGCAGGTCCATTTTTAATTCCGTGAAGGTTGTCTCGTAGTGGGATGACAAAAACCTTGACCCATTTTTTGCAGACCCAAATCCGGCATCTACCGAAACGGAGTAGCAGGTTGCGTCCGCGCCCTCTTCCAGAATAAGCATCACTATCTTTTCATATTTTACTTCCCTGAGAATAATCTTCGGCGGCTTGCCATACACCGCCTTCATCGATTTGCAGAGCCACCGCCGGGAAACTCCGGCCTCTTCCGCCCAGGTTTTAACGTGGGGTATCTCTACAATCTGCTCTCTCAGCACCTGAACTGCCTGCCTGCATCTATACTCACTAAGGGCATGTACTCGGTTTGCTGATTTATTAAATTTATTTTCATTAGGCATAGAAGCTTGTTCTTGGTTTTAAATACAAAGTCTCTATGTGTATGAACCGTATTTCTGTAATTCCTTACATTTTTTTCTTTTTTTATATTTGAGAAATAAGAATATAAACCCATTCTCGCATCCGGCTAACGGAAATTTCTTCAATCGAAACGACTAAAAACTCACCCGTTATAATAATGCACGGAATACCGGTCTGTTACACTGGCAAAAATATCTGCTGTGAGTTTCTAAGAAGTACTGTCTACTGAGGAGCTATAAAACATACCTCTGAGCTTATGAAAGGCATTGATTACTAAAATTCCTTTCGCGGTTTTGGTAAATAAACTTCATTAAGGAAATTTGTTAAAACATTCTAACCCCCTGAAAGTTGCAGACCATCGATTTTCTGCATAACGTTATAAAAGACACTAATAAATAGCTTTTCTAACTGCGTCTTTTGTTGAAGCCGGGAGGGTACAAACTAAAAAGCCCGGCTATCAACCGGGCTTTTCTAACTACGTTGGCTTTTTCGGGGTACAACAAGTAATATCTGGGGAGATATTACTATGCTCTTCTACACACATAGCATTAAATTGTTTCCATATAATTAATATATTAATTTTTTTTAATAGTTGTGGCCGAAATGATACTCTCCACTGATTATTTTTTATAAAAAAATCTATTGGCTGCCAAAGGAATTTGCAGCCGAAAAAGCCTACATCGGCGGCACTTTTCCATGCTGAGGTTGTAAGAGAAGCTCCTCTACTACCGAGCGGCTGCTTAATCCGGAAATTGCTACGATCAAGTTGGCCACATCCTTTGGATCAATTAAATCGACCGGGCTTACGGATGAACCTGACCACGAGGGCGAATGGGTTTGCCCAAGATTTAATGCCGTAACGCCGATATTAGTACCAAGAAGCTCTTTTCTGAGCGATCGTGTATACCCCAGGAGTGCATGCTTTGCTGCAGAATAGGCTCCGCTTTCAGCCAGCCCCCTTGTGGCCCCTACCGACGAAATATTAACAATTAATCCTCTCTCCATCTTCTTTAAGGAGGGCAAAAACCGGCTGGTTATATTCACTGCAGTGAATAGGTTTACATTTATCTGATGTCTAAATTCTTCTTCCGTAGTAGTTTCGAGCGGTTTGTAAAGGTAGCTCCCTGCGTTGTTAATCAGCAGAGATGGATCCGGCAAATCATCAGGAAGCATAATATTCTTAACAGCTTCGGCATCCGTTGCGTCGCATGCGATGAGCTCAACCCGGTTAGAACCCTCTGCTTCACAAAGCGTTTTGGTTTCGGCAAGATTTTCGTGATTTCTAGCCATTAAAATGAGCGGACGATTTGTCTCTTTGGCAAATGTTATAGCGATGCTTCGCCCTATACCCTGGCTCGCTCCCGTTATCAGTACTGGTTGTTGATCAAAAATCATAAATCATTTTTAAGTGAGCTCTCTCAACCAATATCAGCTATGGAACATTCAGGAATTTATGTGTTTGAAGACTGATTCCCCATTCGGGATTCTCTTTCACAAAACTCACGATCAGGTCAATAGATTTTGGGGTATCCCACTCGGGCTGAAGAAGCAGTCGGGTTCCTTCGGGGCACTTCTCTGCGTTTTCGATCGCCCACTTCAGATCTTTATTGGTGAGCACAACTACTTTTAGCTCATCCACGTAGGGAAAAACTTCATCAAGAGGTTTTTTGAACCGTTTCGGTGAGAGTGTAATCCAGTCGAGTGACCCGCTGAGCGGCGATGATCCGCTGGTTTCGATGTGGACCTGCAGCCCCTCCTCTTTCAGGCGGATCGTTAGCGGTTCAAGATTATGTAGCAATGGTTCCCCGCCGGTAATCACAACAAATTCAGCCTTGCTGGCCAACACTCTTTCAACAAGATCTTTCACACTGCAGCGAGGATGTTTTTCTGCATCCCAGCTATCCTTTACATCACACCACCAGCAGTTTACATCGCAGCCGGCCAGCCGGATAAAATAGGCAGCACGTCCGGTATGAGCACCCTCCCCCTGGATGGTATAAAAATCTTCCATCAAGGGATATTCGGTTTGATCCATTCCGGATCTTGCCCCTGTATCTTTCTTTTTACTGTATGTGGGTTCGGTCTGGTACATCTTACTCCGTATATTCCACCCAGCTGGTTTCTGTTTCCCAGACGGTTACTTTCAGCTCAATGTCAGATGGAATCCTTGCCATGGTCTCTTTATAAATGTATTCGGCAATTCTTTCTGCTGTAGTCGCTACGGGAATGGACTCATTGAGAACCGTGTGATCGAGCCCGCCTTTTTTACCATCAGAGGCTGCCCATTTTAACTCTTTAAAGTCACACACCATATCTGCTGATTTGAGATATTTTGATGGATTCAGCTTATGAGATTTTGCCGAGATATGCACTTTATAGGTGTGCCCGTGCATGCGGCCACATTTACCATCATATCCATCTATAAAATGGGCGGCATCAAATTTAAACTCTGTGTGTAATGTCCAGGTTGGCATGGTATTCGTGTTGCAAATCTTCAATTCTAAACTAGCCTGTAAAGATACAAAAATGGAACGGCATTATCATCCGGTTGATTTCTCGCAGAGGCTCGCTGATAAACCAGCTGTGTCTCGCGGACGGGATCATATTTAAAATATTATTCTTTACTCAGCGCAACACTGCCCCAAAGGGATCGCTTAGCGGCGAAATCATCTGCGGAAATCAGCGAGAAACAATTCATAGCTTATTGCTTGCGAATGCTCCGCTATAAAAATGCACATAAACGTTCAGAAGCAACGGCCCCTTACTCGCCAAACATATCTTTATAGTCAAGGATAGCAGCTCCAATGACTTTCTCTGCCTTTTCCTTCCCAAAAACGCCATCCACAAATACATCATTTTCCGATTTTCCAGGAATTAGTTTGTAGGTGCCAAAATAGTGTCTGAGACGTTCAATGAGAACTTCGGGCAGGTCTTTCAGGTCATCCACGTCTTTATAATAACGGTCGTTGCTCAAAACAGAGATGATCTTGTCATCGGCTTCTCCCTGATCAATCATATGGAGACCGCCAATAACCTTTGCACTTAAAATAACTTCTGCACGGTCAATAGGCCTTTCACTGAGCACGCAAATATCCAGCGGGTCACCATCTCCTTTATCGGTGTGTTCAGAAAGCCCACCGATGCGCTTTCCACAGTATGTTCGGGGTATAAATCCATAGAGTGACGGAGGCATAGACGAACTGCGCTGCGGACGGTCAACACGCATATAGCCCGTTTTCTTGTCTACTTCGTATTTAATCGCATCAAACGAGGTTACCTCGATAAATGCATTCACGATAGTTGGCGGATCTTCTCCTGTTTCGAGTCCATGCCAGGGATGTGGCCTCCATCGGTAAAAAGGATTGGGGAAATTCATAGTTGATAAGATTGATTAAAATAAAATTCGATTGTTGAACAGACACACTATTTGTCCGAACAACTGTTTAATTCATGATAGCGTTTAGCTTTTCCAGGTTATCTTCAACCCGGAGGGATTTAATCACTTCGCCAATGTTTCCTTTCAGAATATCATCCAGATTATAAAGAGTAAGATTGATCCTGTGATCGGTGAAGCGTCCCTGAGGAAAATTATAGGTGCGAATTTTTGCACTTCTGTCGCCCGTTGATACCTGGCTTTTCCTATCGGCAGCGCGCTCAGACCGTAACTTCTCCATCTCCATATCATAGAGCTTGGTTTTCAGCATCACCATCGCCTTCTCTTTATTTTGATGCTGTGAACGCTCCTGCTGACACTCCACAACGACACCTGATGGCTCATGGGTGAGACGAATTGCCGAATCGGTTTTGTTGACGTGCTGCCCCCCGGCTCCGCTTGATCGAAATGTGTCTACACGAACGTCTTTCATGTCGATGTTAATCTCTACGTCATCATTTACCTCGGGAAGTACCGCTACCGTTGCGGCTGAGGTATGAACACGACCTTGCGATTCTGTTTCGGGCACTCTCTGAACACGATGAACACCACTTTCGTATTTCATCTTTCCATACACTTCATTTCCAGACAGCTCAAAGACAATCTCTTTATACCCACCTTTTTCACTATCGGCTACAGATAGCACATTCAAGCTCCACTTTTGGCCATCTGAATAGCGCCGGTACATATCAAATAGATCGCCTGCAAACAGTGCGGCTTCATCGCCGCCGGTTCCTGCACGTATTTCTATTATACAGTTTTTAGAATCATCAGGATCTTTAGGAATCAGTTTAAATTTAATCTCCTCTTCGAGTTCATTTAAACGCTCTTTGATTTCCACATTTTCTTCTTTTGCCATCTCCGTGATGATGGGATCATCATCCATCTCAATGAGCTCGGTATTTCCTTTTAA
Source organism: uncultured Rhodohalobacter sp. (assembly GCA_964401805.1). Classification (GTDB taxonomy): domain Bacteria; phylum Bacteroidota; class Rhodothermia; order Balneolales; family Balneolaceae; genus Rhodohalobacter. The sequence continues at coordinate 88,375 of CAYNZY010000002.1, read as the reverse complement.
ATCACTATTTAAAGATTTCCACTCTTCGTAGTCTTCAACCAATTCCTTCAACTGGGTATGCTCAATCGTTAATTCTGCATACTCTTTGGGCCTGTCGTAAATGGAAGGATCCGCCATGGCTTGATTTAATTCGTCGTATCGCTCCTTTACCTGTCTAAGTTTTTCTTCTAAATCCATGCCTGTTTTTAATTTTGCACAAAGATAACCATTTTCGCTGAACTCTTTGGAATGGAATTTGGCGATTCAATTGGTTTTTCTTTAACCACAAAACGAATGGTTAGCTTTACAACTTGTTTTCACTTACCCACCGTTTGTACGTATATTCTCAACGAAATATTTCTGCCATTTTGAATAAAACAACGTTATGAAAAATCCTGTCAGTTCAGAATTTACTATTGGCTTTTTAGGAGCCGGACAACTTGCAAAAATGTCGGCACTTCAGGCCTTTCGTTACGGGATGCAGGTTGCTGTTTTTTCCGACAGACCCGAAAATGAGCCGGTTCAATTTATGACACCCCATTCCTATTCGGGTTCATTTGATGATGTGGATTCAATGATTGAGTTTGCCAGGAAGTGCGATATAATTACTCTTGAAAATGAGTTCATCGATTCATCGATACTCAGGGAACTGCGTGACAAAACGGATACTCCGATTTTTCCTTCTCCCGAAAGTTTTGAATTGATTGAGAACAAATTGATCGAAAAGCAGACCTTCGAAAATGCAGGAATTCCAGTTACGCCCTATAAGCTGGTGAAGTCAGCCGAGGATTTGAAAACATTTGGCGATAAACACGGTTGGCCCTATCTGTTGAAATCCTCAAAAGGGGGATATGACGGGTATGGAAACGAAACCGTGCATGACCTAAAAGAGGCAAAAGATGCATTCAGGCAGTTGGGAGGTGAAAAAAAACGCGATATTTTGGCCGAGGCCTTTGTGGATTTTACCCATGAACTTGCTGTTCAGGTAGCCCGTAACAGTACTGGAACCGTGGTCTATCCCTGCTGCGAAACCGTTCAGGAAAATCATATCTGTGTCGCTGTACTCTCGCCCGCACCCGTTGCTAGTGAAGTACAGCAGCGCGCTCAGCAGCTCGCCACTGCTGCAGTAGAAGCCATTGATGGAAGAGGGATTTTTGCCTTCGAATTTTTTCTTACAAAATCCGGAGAGGTTCTCCTTAACGAGTCGGCTCCCCGCCCCCACAACTCCGGGCACTATACGATCGAGGGGACGGTTACCTCCCAGTTCGAAAATCACGTTCGGGCAGTCTGTGATATGCCTTTAGGCAGTTCTGAACCCGTTAAGCCGGCAACCGCAATGATAAATCTGCTTGGCACACATCACAGGAATGCTACAGTTGAACATACTGGCCTGGCGCTGAGTGAAGGGAATGGACACCTTCATTTTTATGGGAAACTACAAAGTAAAATTGGGCGAAAAATGGCTCATTACACACTTCTTGGAGATGATTTAGATGAAACCTACAAAAAGGCTCAAAAAGTAACGAGAGACATAAAAATTTAATGTCAAAGTTAAAGCTGACAAGATTCACAGAGATACAGTCTGCGGCCTGATTTCTGAATTTTCTTTACCTCGCTGCCGCACTCCCTGCACTCTTTTCCGGCTCTGGCAAACACAAAATGCCGATACTGCCTTCGTTTTTCACCTGCTTTCTTGGCTTCTTTTACAATATCATCATCAGCCGTAATACCGCCCGTAATGTAGGCGCGCTGGGAAATTTGAATCACCGATTTTGAAAAAGTCTCCAGTGTAGTCTGCTGAAGATCTTTGGGACGTGCAGCTGGATCCACGCCGGAATGGAACAAAATTTCTGATCGGAGATAATTGCCAACCCCGCTTAAAAAATGTTGATCAAGCAGCAGTGCTGCGAAAGAACGGCCATTAAACTCTTCTGAAGATGCACGGCTATATACCTCTTCGATTGTTAAGTCATCCAGAATGTCGGGGCCCAGATTTTTCAAGTACGATTGATCCTCAAGCTCATCTGAATTCAATACCTCAATTTCACTTGCACTGTATAAGAGCGCTGATTTTTGATCCGTTCTAAGCTCAACGCGAAGATCACGGTTGGTTTTTGGATACTGCCCTGCCGGTTTTATATACCACTTGCCATAGAGTTGATTATGACTAAACATGGTAAGGTCGTTATCGAAATGGATAAGGATAGCTTTGCCCTTTGCAGATACGTCCCGAACTTTCGACCCTGTTAATTTATTTTCAAATGCTTTCAAATGCTCATGCCGAAAAAAGACATACCTGCATTCAGCTTTTGATATGGCTTTTCGAATGGCATCTGCCTCGCGATGTATTTCCGGCCCTTCTGGCATAGTTGGATTTTTGATGATCTAAACGGAATTTACGGGCAAAATCGTTGCAGTTGTTCGGAATTCAAAAATATTGCACTTTCAAGATCAACAAACCAATACAAAAACAACCTTCTATGAAATCGATCGTTCTATCCATTTGTCTGTTATTTATTACTTCTTCTTTCGTTATGGCTCAAGACTATGCGCTTACTCAGCTCGAAAATTCTCCACGGCATCACGAATGGGTTCAAATTGAGTATAATAACAGAACTCTAACCAGTTTTGTTGCCTTCCCCGAAACCAACGAAACGGTGCCAGCCGTCATCGTAATTCACGAAAATCGCGGACTTACTGACTGGGTTCGTAGTTTTGCAGATCAGGTAGCTGAAGCTGGTTACATTGCCATAGCACCCGATCTTTTATCTGAATTTAACGAAGAGTATGGGAGAACTACCGATTTCCCTTCATCTGATGCCGCCAGAGACGCACTTTACCAGCTGGATAGTAATCAAATAACGGCCGACCTACACCAGGTTCGGAATTACATCAGTTCCCATCCAGCTACCAATGGCAAAACCGTTGTTGCCGGATTTTGCTGGGGTGGATCGCAGACATTTCGCTTTGCAACAAACAGTGATCAAATAGAGGCAGCCCTTGTATTTTATGGTTCGGCACCCACAGACGAAGACGCTGTGCAAAATATTTCTGTCCCTGTTTATGGCTTTTATGGTGAGAATGATCAGCGTATTAATTCGGGCATACCTGCAATTGAGTCACTGATGAGTGAATACGGCAAAACTTACGAGTATGAAATTTATGACGGGGCAGGCCATGCCTACATGCGTGCCGGCGACAGTCCTGACGGTTCAGTAAGTAATGTTACAGCCCGCAATGAATCATGGGAAAGACTAAAGCATATTTTAGCCGACATCTAAACAAATTATCACTTTTTTCGTATCCAATAAAGATCTGAACTCGGTAATATTAATAGATCTATAGAACCATGAATACTCTTTCAAAGCTTTTATGTTTACTTGTATTACTCCCCGTTCTTGTAGTAACAACGGCAGTAGCTAAAGAGTACGAGATTCCCCGGATTCATGCTGAATATTCCATTGCCTCTGATGGAACCGTAACCATTATCGAGCATCGTAGCTACACTTTTGACGGGTCATTTAGCTGGGCCGACTACAGATTACCCCTCGACGGATTTACCGATATTGAGAATATCCGCGTTCGTGAGGAGGGTGAATTATTCATCAATGAAAATAGCGAAAATCCGGGAACATTTAGCGTTTCAAAAGACGACAGCAGAGTCGTTGTTCAGTGGTATTTTGAGGCTGAAGACGAGGAGCGCACATTCACAGTGAGCTATGAGTTAAAAGGAGCACTGGTAACCGGAAATGAATGGACCGAGTTTTTCTGGACTTTTGCGGGGGATGATCGCCCTAAACCTACAGAAAACTTTACAGCAGAAATTACATTTCCCCAGGCTGTGGACCAAAATTCCACATACGTTTGGGATCTCACACCCGATAATAAAACGAATCTTGAATTTCGAGACGGTAAGATTATGATCTCGGGGAGTAACATAGGTCGCCGACAACCTGTAGAAGCGAGATTTTTAGTACCCTCTTCGTTTTTTGATCCACAGAATAATATGATTCCCGACCCTGAGCTAACACTTCAGCAAGTGCAACAGGAGGAGGAAGAAAGACAAGAAAGGGAATTGGCCGAGGCGGAAAGAAAAGCGTGGTTTGAGGCCATTACACCCAACGTTGTGATACTTCTTACAGTGCTTAGCGTTGGTTTTTTTGTCCTGGTCTACAAAAAATATGGCCAGCGTCACTCTACAGCCACAATTTCAGATCGTGAAACAGTATTTATACCCGGTAAAATTCGAGCCGCCATCATCGGACGTTTATTGACGGCCAACCAAACAAGCGGTAATCACTTAACAGCAACGATTTTTGATCTTGCCAGGCGCGGGTGGTTTCGAATCGAAGAAAGTGAGAAGGAAAAATCCTTTTTTTCACAAGAAACGTCCGAATTTCAAATTGTTAAGGCCGAAAACAGCCCGGATGATCGCGATCTTACAGAGTGGGAAAAAAATCTGATCGATTTTTTGAATATGAAAATTGCCAAGGGGCAGGATACGTTTAAAGCATTATTCCAGGAAGATGCAACCGAAGCTGCAAAGTGGTACGGAACCTGGAAAAAGCAAATAAAAGAAGATTTTGAAAGCCGAAATTGGATGGATAAAAACAGTTATAAAGGTGCAATCATTAATTTTGTGTTGCAATTTCCATTGGTTGTGTTGTCAGTCTACTTTTTGGTTCAAGGGGGACCCATTTCTCTTATTTCAATGGTTACATCCGTTATGTTCGCCGTTGCGTCATTTTCTATTATTAAGAGAACACCCGAAGGTGAAGAAGTACATGCCCGATGGACAGCTTACAAAAAAGGACTTGCAAACGCAGACGAACGGACAATTCGAATGGAGGTGGCCGACCGACATTTTATCTACGCTACCGCATTTCACCTCGGCAAAGAACAGATATCCAAACTAATGGAACAAACCAACCCGGATTCGTCCTCCGGAATGATTTTTCCCTGGATTGTGCTTCTGGCCGGTTCAAACAGCACTCCTGCTTCGATTGCATCTTCCCTTGCAACGTTATCCTCATCGGGTTCAACCTCTTTTGGCGGCACGGGCGGCGGAGCAGGAGCTGTCTCAGGTTCTGCGGGAGGAGGCGCTTCAGGAGGAGCAGGCTAATTTTTACCTGATGGTGAATCAGTAAGTAAATGAATGTCCAGATCTTCCGGTATTTCCACAAATACCGATCGGCGTTTTACAGCCGTCAGGTTTTTCGTTCGGTGACCTTTTCCCATCGTATCTTCTACTAAGAGAACATCACCTGCAGAAAACGTTCGAACATCACCCAAAGATGTTTCAATTTGTATAGCACCATCAAGAAGAAAAATAAATTGTCTTTTTGGTGCATTGTGAAAATCGTAATCGTATTCAGGATTTACGCGTCTGAACTGAACTGTTTTTGCATCTATTCTTTCAGACAAGAATCCAATTTCTCCACTTGAAGATAGCGGTAAGTTTAAATCTTCAAAATGAGTGTCACCAGTTCTATCGCTGTAAAGCCTTGTTACTGTGAATTTTGATTTTCCCATGTGCTACGTCATCTCTGCCTTTTCCACACCCAATTCTTCACGCACAGCCGGTGCTACTTTTGTAGCAAAAAGCTCGATAGACCTCAGTAGTTTATCTTGTGGCACACTTCCTACACTCATCTGAAGTAAAAACCGCTCGTGGCCAAATATTTTGTGTTGATACAGAATTTTTTCAATCACATCATCAGGACTACCCACAACATTGGCACCGTGCAGACTGCAAGAAGCTTCAAATTGTGATTTTGTTAGAGGTGCCCAGCCTCTTTCCCTGCCGATTCTATCCATTGTTACTTTAAATGCAGGAAATGCCGTTTCGATAGCTTCCTCCCTCGTTTCCGCAATAAAGCCATGCGAATTAATGCTAACTCCAGGAAATGCATGTCCCGCTTCCGATGCTCCACGCTTTAAATAGTCTACCATCGGTTTAAACTGTGCGGGCTGCCCGCCAATAATCGCAATTGCCATCGGTATTCCCAGCAATCCTGCACGATAAGCTGATGTGGGAGTTCCACCAACGGCCCTCCAGACGGGAATCTTTTTTTGAAGCGGCCTGGGATACACTCCCCTGTTTTCAATTGCCGCCCTGTGCTTTCCTTTCCAATTCACCACTTCTTGCTCTGAAAGCTGCAAAAGTAACTGAAGTTTCTCTTCAAAGAGCTCCTCATATTCATTTAACTCATAGCCAAATAGAGGAAATGACTCAATGAATGAGCCTCTCCCGGCTATGATTTCTGCTCTTCCCTTTGATATCAGATCGAGCGTTGCAAACTGCTGAAATACCCGAACAGGATCCTCTGAGCCCAGAACGGTCACCGCGCTGGAGAGTTTGATGTTTTCCGTTCGAGAGGCTGCTGCCGCAAGCAGCACAGGTGGCGCTGATGAGACATACTCTTCTCTGTGGTGTTCCCCAATCGCATAAACATCCAAACCGGTTTTATCTGCAAGTTCTACCTCTTCGAGCATGTGCTCTACCCTTTTTGCCGGCGACCGCAGGCTATCCAGCTGAGGATGTTCCGTATTCTCTACAAATGTGTATATTCCAAATTCCATAGTGTGTGATTTTTTGTTTAATATTAAACAATATTTCTATCAATTTCATTGGGCTTTTTTACGATCCCGTGATACTTATCATTCATTTAAAAATTTGATAATCATGCTTACAAAAAAACGAGTGATTCATACCCTGCTGGCTCTGTTTGTATTGGCAAGTATAAGCTGTAACAGAACGGAAACCTCAGATAACAATTCTGCTCAAACAGATACTGAAGCAGAAAACATCTTTAATGAAGAACTAGCCAAAGAGCTGGGTGCCGACAATTATGGGATGAAGCAGTATGTAATGGCTTTCTTGAAAACAGGCCCAAACAGAGATATGAACCAGGCTGAAGCGATGGAAATACAGCGTGCTCACCTTGATAATATTCGCAGAATGGCCGAGAGTGGAGATCTGGTTCTTGCAGGGCCATTTATGGATACAGGTGAAATTCGAGGAATCTATCTGTTTAACGTATCTACTTTAGAGGAGGCAAGAGCCTTAACAGAAACCGATCCGGCAGTTGAAGCCGGCCGACTGGAAATGGAGCTGCACCCCTGGTACGGATCCGCTGCTTTATTGAAAATCAATGAAATACACGCCTCCATTAGTAAAGAAAACCCCTGATAACGACACATTTTTTTATCTTTCTCTACAACTACTTTTTAAAAAAATATTAGACAATGAATAAAATTCCTGATGTAGGCCTGGTAATGGGCAGCGACAGCGACTGGCCCACAATGAAAGAGGCCGCAGAGATACTTGATGAGTTCAATGTAACGTACGAGAAAAAAGTTGTATCGGCACACCGAACTCCTGAAATGATGGCTGATTATGGAAAAACAGCCAGGGACCGAGGACTCAAAATCATCATTGCCGGAGCCGGCGGTGCCGCACACTTACCCGGAATGCTTGCGGCATACACGACACTTCCGGTGATTGGTGTACCGGTAAAAACAACAGCACTTGGAGGGGTTGACAGCCTCTACTCTATTGTACAGATGCCAAATGGCGTTCCAGTAGCCACTGTTGCAATTGGGAAAGCCAGAAACGCTGGATTATTGGCTATCCGAATGCTGAGCATAACCAATAATACACTTGCTGGGTCTCTGGAATCATATCATAAAAAGATGGCTGAAGAGTCTGTTAAAAAATCAGAGAATCTTACCTAACTAATGGTGATGATAGAGCCGTTATCTCTTGATTTGGAATGGTAATCTTTCCGGTAAAAAAATAACTTTACAGAATGAATGAGAAGCAAGCCAAAAGAAATAAGATTATCAACATAAGCCTCATACTTCTGCTGATTGCATTTATAACTTTTCGGATAGTATCCGCGTGTAATATGTTGGAGTAGTATCTACCCGTTTTGCATCATTGACCGATTGTACTCAATCACTTTCTCATATGCCATAAGAACAGCGGCCGAAGTTTCAGCATCAAGATTTTCTGATACATCCTTAACAGCGCGCGTGGCGTTACTTGGAGAAAAAGGCATCTTCACCTCTTTAAGCGCCGGAACATCTCCACCTGTATCGCCAATATAGGCTATTTCACTTAACGCCACATTTTGCGATTCGCCAAGTAGCTTCATTCCCTGCAGTTTATTGTTTCCTGGCATTAGGATATTGACTGATATATCGGTTGTATGCATCTCTAGAAGAGGAAAATCGGTTTCCATTTTCTTCCTTACCAGCGGGATGATGGCATCAATCACTTCTTTTTCGGGGGCAACGATCCCTGCATCCATCATTTTTGAAAATTCAATATTTGCTGTTGGAAATTCTGGCAACACATGCTCGCGAATCCATGCTTTTAGGGAGAAAATTGGCGCCAAGTCATCCTGTAAACTATTTAGTGCAGTTTCTACACGATTGCCATTCCAGTGGTACAGGCCCGCACTTTCAAAAACAAACGGTATTCTTACATCAAGCCATTGCGCAACGGCTTCTGCATAAGGATAAGGCCTTCCCGTACAGATGGTAAGCGGGGGAATTACATCCGATGTTCTGCTTTCAATGTTCAGGTCTCGTATTTTTTCGATGTTCTTCCAGTCGGGCGTTTTGAAGGGATGTGAAATACAGCCATCCAGGTCTGTGACAAATAGTTTGATCATTCGTAAGTAAAACGTTTAAGAATTGGTTGATAACGATGGACGATTTATAAAATTTGGTTTGAACTGGGGAAAAAACAGGGCAATAAGAAAAAGAATAATACCCGGAATTAATAGCACCTGGTACTGATCTTTATAATCGGCAAATTCCTGACTCGAAAATTCACCTCGTTCCAGCTCATCCAGATTTGAAAAGAACGCTTCGATATTGTCGCTGCCGGATGATATTTCATAATATTCCCCACCCCCTTCACCGGCAATCTGCCTCATCGTGTCTGAGCCGAGCCTGCTCGTTATGGTTTGACCCGAGGAATCCCTATGATAGCCGATAATCTCCCCATTTTCGTTAAATACCGGAACCGGTCCACCACCGCTCGTTCCCACGCCAATCGAAAAAACGGTAACATTTGATTCCTGAAGCTCATCCATCGCAGAGCTAAAGCTTCCGCTGTGATTTTCTCCATCGGCTACAAATAGAAGTACATTAGCAGCATTATTATTTTGGTCGTCAATCGATTCGAAAGCTTCTTTTGCTGTTATCATTGCTGCACTAAAGTTTGTACCGCTCGACGGCATCTGTTCGGTATTTGATATATCGAGTAACATCCTAAATGCGGAGTAATCCGTCGTTAAAGGAACTTGCAAAAATGCTTCATCTGTAAAAACCAAAAGTCCAACCCGATCACCCTGTAGACGATTAACCAATCTGTTTATTTCAAATTTAGCTTTTTCAAGGCGACTGGGATTTACATCCTGAGTGTTCATACTTCGGGAAAGATCCAGCGCGATCATCATATTCACACCAATTCGCTGTACTTCCCTAACTTCGGTGCCAATTTTAGGACCGGCAAGCGCAATGATAAATAGCAGCATAGCGGCAAGCATGCAGAACAGGCGTATTTTATCACCGGTCATCCAAAAATTTCTCCTTAGCTGATTTACCAGCCTCTCGCTAAAATATTGCCGTAGTTTTTTCTGCTGCTTTTTACCGTACCAATAGTAAAATCCTCCAATTGCTGGCAACAAAAGCAACAGCCACAAAAAAACACTGTTATTCCAAATCATACGTTAACCATCTGTTTCGCGTCAAAGATAAGAATCATTCTGCTTAATACGAGATCAACTTTTTTCTTATTATGTACGACCAACTCAACTATAAATATTTATTTGATAAGAGATGTCAATATTTCGGTCTGATATAACCCGTTTTTTGGTAAAAGTATTCGTCATTTACGTGGTATGGTATCTCATTTATGAACTTTGGGTTTTGCCAAACGGATATATTGATGAACCGCTGTCCAGAAATATTGCATCAATAGCAGCCGGCATACTCTCCTTTTTTGGCGAAGATATCTTTTTGTACGGCCGGGTTGTTGGAATTACAGGTGTGGCTGGTGTTGAAATTGTGGATGGATGCAACGGAATAGCCGCGATAGGGCTCTTTCTTGGTTTCATTTATGCTTATCCCGGGGCTTGGCTTCCCAGGGTCTATTTTTCCATTTTTGGGATCATTGTGATTTACCTGGTTAACATTTCCAGAATTGTGACGCTCTGTCTCATTCAGATGTACTATCCCTCTGCATTCGGTTTTACCCATGACTACTCAACAACGGCTATATTCTACATTATTATCTTTATTCTGTGGATGATTTGGGTTAATTACGGAGACTCTTTTGAGAAACCCGAAGGAAACAATCCAGAACCCGTCACAGCCTGATTTAATCCTTTATAAAGATCGCTTTGCAGGTATTATTTTTGCTAGTTTTTAATTCCATCAAAAACGGATTTCGGTGCTTCTTTTTCGAAGGGTGCAATCAAAAAAAGCCAAAAGATGCCGGAAACCACCAGTAGTAACGAGAATGCGGTCATTGTTTCTCGAATGGTAAGCAGATCAAATTCAAGAATGAGTGCAGCAACGGTTACCGAAATCGATTGAGATAGTGTAAAAAGAAGCCATTCTGTACTAAAAACGCGTCCGCGATACGTATCCGGAGATCGTCGCTGCAGCAAAACTGTACTGAATACCCAGTTTGAGCCGGATGCCATATGTGCAATCATTACAAACAGGCTCATCACCCAGAGGGAATCTGCCTGACTCACAACCGCATACATTAGTCCGCCGAAGACCATAAAAATACCAATACTTCTTACCCATCCATTTTCACTTTTAAACACACGGCGTCCTACAACGGGGCCAATTCCTGTACCTACTCCACGTGCACCATACAAAATCCCCAGGCCTATACTTCCCATCATCAAAACATCTTCGGCAACAATAATGAGCATATACACAAGAGCACCAATACACATGGTAAACATGCCTTTTGCAAGCGCTGGTCTCAATACGTTTTTATTATGAATCAAAAATCGAAAACCGTCTACTATACCTGCCAGAGGTTTGTCTCTTTCACCTGACTTATTCACAGCCATTTTTTCCTGGGGAATTACGGCCCTGTAAATAAAATAGGCAGATATTCCATAGCTAACCCCGTTTATAAGGAATACGAGCGTCGGACCCAGATAGGCGGTCGCAAATCCACCAACAGCCATTCCTGTTGTAAAAATAATGCTCCACGAAGCAGCTGATAAAATATTGGCTATAACCAACTCTTGCGACGTGGTAACATTAGGAATACTGGATGTTTTTGCCGGTTCAAAAATGGCCGAAAATACCATTTGTATAGATATAAGGACATATGCAAGCCAAAGAAGGTTTGCGGACGTGATCAAAATAAAACCCAGTACTAGCAAGCCGCGAATAATATCACTGGCAATCATCAACTGCCTGCGGTTAAAACGGTCTGTAATGTATCCGGCAAGGGGTGATGACACCGCAAGGCTTAGCATTTTCACCACAATTATGAGGCCCAAAAGTAATTCTGAACCACTGTATTTTTGGATAATTGCGTAAACCGCCAGTATTCCGAACCAATCTCCAAAATTGGATACAACCTGCGCCAGCCACAACCTTCGATAGTTGTGATTATTTTTTATAAGATCGATGTAGGGCTGAAATTTTTGCTGCAAAGATATACCCAGGCTTGATTGTGTAAAATTGAACGGCTAAGAGTGTTCGAAGGTTTTTCTGATTTAAATAGAACTGGTCCTCTTAGAGATGTTAGCTGTAAGAACTGAAGAGTGCAGGTTATCGTTTAGCCAGTATGAAATCTTCTTTAAAAGATGTACTTCATACAGTTAGTTTACACACCTGTACTACCAAATCCACCCTCGCTACGCTCTGTTTCTGAAAGGCTATCTACTTCTTTGACAGCCACTTTAAGCACCGGGGCAATTACCATTTGTGCAACTCTTTCACCTCTTTTAATACTAAATGGTTTTTTGCCATGGTTAATAGCGAGTACTTTTACTTCCCCCCTGTAATCGGCATCAATGGTACCGGGTGAGTTAAGCATTGTGATGCCATGTTTATAGGCAAGACCACTTCTGGGACGAATTTGAGCTTCATAGCCTCTGGGCAGCGCCATCTTAAATCCACCGGGAACCAGGCTTCTATCCCCGGGTTTCAGCTCGATTGTTTCTTCATTTGCGGCTACGATATCCATGCCTGCAGAATCTTCTGTTTGATAGGCTGGCAATGGCAGGTCGCCCAATCCTTTCAATCGCTGAAATTGCACCCTAATCGATTTGCTGTCGCTCATATGAAATCAGCCTCACTTTAACATTTCCAAAAATCACTTTCACGTGGGCTTCCACCGGAATCCTGAGGTCATCCGTTGAAAACCAGGATTTAAAACGGCCACGAAATCCAAACGGACCGTTAATATCGGCTCTTCCCTCGCTCATATACGTTTCAATCTCCTCGTCGAAAGCTTCGTAGCTTCTCATCTCCGTTTCACTACTGCTGCTTGCCTCAACATAACCTAGTTCATTTTCGATATATGCCGGCAGCCGGTATGGTTTTTCAAGTCCTGCAAACATTCGGGAGTAGTAAAAAATAATATCTCCTCCGCTGGCCGGTTCCACCAATTCGAGCGACGTCTGAAATTCCTGGCGCTCATAAAAGTCTACCTTAGAGCTGTCTCTATCGAACACTATTCGCACGCGATCGTACTCTTCATCGTGGATATCATCTCTCCAAAAGACAAAGCTGTAGGGCCACTTCTCATTATATTGAAACAAATTTTCGTAGTTCACAATACTTTTACTGATGAGTGGCACGCTATTATTAGAACGCATTGTTGTGCGAAGGTGATATGCCTTCTGGCCGTTGTACGTTGTGTCTGGTAGCAGTTCTACATCAACCCAACCGAGGGTAAAAAAACCGTATCGCACCTCATATTCAAAAACTTCTCGAGCCTCCAGCATCATTTCCATTGTTGGCGGCTCGTCTCGCTCGTATGTAAGCATGTCCTGAGCCGACAGTAAAGCTGGTGTCAACAAACAGATTAATAAAACATGAAACAGGGTACTTTTACTCTTCAACAAAACCTTCAAAAGCTTCTTCATCATAACCTACTAATATCGCTTCATCGTTAATTAAAACCGGACGCTTGATCATAGTTTGATTATCAAGCAAAATCTGAAACATCTCTTCATCACTTAGATTTTTGTCTTTAAGCTTCAGATTTCTCCAGGTTGTTCCCCGTTTATTTACTAAAACATCAAGGCCAATTCTGTGTACAAACTCTCTGAGCTCTTTTTCTGTAAGAGGTTCCTTTTTCAGGTCATAGAATGTGTATTCAATTTCCTCTTTTTCCAGCCACTTTTTCGTAGACCGTATTTTGTCGCAATTTTTTATTCCGTAGACTTCTATCATTTTAATATGTTAATTTGCTTTGCTTTAAAAATACAAACTTTCTCGTCATCATCTTAATGATATCACGCCAAAAAGTTTCGTTCTAAAATGAATGCATTCGCACTTTTCAACACAAAATTTTACGCATCGGTTCTTCTGCTGGCATGGATGTTAACAACTTCATGCACACAAAATGATGCACAAAGAGAATTTGAAGAACAGGCATTTACATTTGATGATAATATAACCCAGACTAACGGCTCAGGTCAGATTGTTGACGAAAACGAAGATCCTGATGACTGGCGAACAGCTCCCTTTTATTCTGGGCTGGTATTTGTGGATCCAATTTTTCCAAACCCGGTACTTACGAACGACAGGCTTACGCTCAATATCCTTATTACTGGCAACGATGCCGTTTCGGGCCTTCGAATTTACTCATACCCTGGTTTTTCCAGGCCCCGTGTGGTTTATGATGATGTTCGCCGGCCTCTGCCTCCAGGTACAATTTCTGTCTCTTTAAATCCACTTGATCTTACCCCTAACCCCGAAAGCGCTCAGGGAACTTACCGTGTTGTAGTTCTGGATGCGAACGAAAATGTTATTTCCTACGGGGATGTACGAATTGAATAAAATTTATTAGGGAATTAGACCTAATAATCGTTGTCTTTAGGTCATTTAGGCTCTATCTTTTTGATATGAGTACGAAAGAAAAACTAACCAAGTCCGAAAAAACCATATTAAGAGAACTTATTTTTCAGGAACCATTTGAGCACTTGATCTCAGAAACGGGCTATACTTACGGAACCCTTCGCGATGATTTGATTAAGCTGATTAATCACAGCTATGTCGAGGTATTCGACACCCACAGCGGACGATCCATTTCACCGTTTTACGATTCCGATAAAATACAGCAGTTCTCATTTAAGGCGACTAAAACCGGGCTTAAAAGCATTCAGAACTATGGAATTTGAATCAACAATTAAAGATCAGGCTTTCGAAATAGAAATCGATGAGAATAAAACAGGGGCCGTAATAAATGGTGAAGATGTCTCATTTGAGATTATATCAGAAAAAAACGGAAGGCTTTTATTTAAATCCGGAACAAAAATGTACAAGATTGATAACATCAGCAGAGACAACAAAAAGATTACATTTTCCCTGAACGGTACGTTTCTAACTGCATCCGTTAAAGATGGGCAAGATCTTCTTTTGGAGAGGCTTGGTTTCAAATCGGAGATCGAAGCGTCTATCGGAGATCTGAAAGCCCCGATGCCTGGAAAAATTCTTGACATACTTGTGAATGTAGGCGACGAAGTTGCCCTGGGTGATCCGGTTATGATTTTAGAAGCCATGAAAATGGAAAACGAACTAAAATCTCCGGCCGATGGCATCCTTGAAACAGTACATGTAGAAAAGGGAAATAACGTAGAAAAGAATCAACTTTTACTAGAAATTTCACCTCGTGGATAAATTTATTATTGAAGGCCCTGCTTCCTTAGAAGGCACAATACCCATCAGTGGATCAAAGAATGCGGCTCTTCCATTAATGGCAGCATCTATTCTTGGAGATTCAGAATCATCGCTATCACTGATTCCCAAGCTTAAGGATATATACACATTTAATGAGGTAATCCGGCACACAGGCACATCCGTTAAGTTTGACGATGATAAAAATGAACTCCTTATCAATCCGGAAAGCCTGGAAAACTCGATCGCGCCCTATGAACTGGTTCGAAAAATGCGCGCCTCATTTTACATGCTGGGGGCTCTGATTGGGCGCACCGGTGAGGCCAAGGTTTCACTTCCCGGTGGATGTGCCTGGGGACCCAGACCAGTTGATCTGCATTTGAAAGGGTTTGAGGCAATGGGAATCAATATTTCTCTGGAACAGGGCTATGTGTATGCATCGCTGCCGGCAGAAACTCTGGAAGGTGGCGAATTTACTCTTGAACCAAGCAGTGTTGGGGCTACGATAAATCTGGTGCTTGGTGCCGTAAAACGCGCAAAAAGATTTGTAATTCGAAATGCGGCTAAAGAACCCGATGTAGTTTTGCTATGTAATATGCTGACTAAGATGGGGGCTGATATTGATGGTGCCGGTACAGATACAATTGTCGTTCGGATGGTTGAAAAACTGAATGGTGTTTCTTTTAAGAATGACCCCGATCGCATTGAAACCGGTACATTTATGATCGCCGCGGCCATGCACCCAGATTCTAACGTATTATTAACGGGATGTAAGCCTGAGGACCTTGGCGTATTTCCAAAAGTATTTAAGAAAACAGGAGCAGAAATAGATATCTCTGGGGACCAAATTCGGATTAAAGCGCCTGAATTAATAAAAAATACATCCATAAAGACCGAAATTTACCCCGGCTTTCCGACCGACCTCCAGGCCCAGTGGGCCACATTGATGACCCAGGCGCCGGGCAAAAGTAGTGTAAAAGATACTGTCTATTTTGACCGGTTCAGCTACGTGCCCGAATTAAACCGCCTGGGTGCCAATCTGGAAGTAGAAAAAAACAGAGTAGACATTTATGGCAAGAGCCAATTAACAGGTGCCTCCGTTATGAGCACGGATTTACGGGCAAGCGTAAGCCTTGTAATGGCCGGAATGATTGCTGAGGGGACCACCGAAGTATTAAGAGTGTACCACCTTGACCGGGGGTATGAACATCTCGAAAAGAAACTTACCTCTGTGGGGGCCAACATACGGCGTGTTCAGCAGTAAAAAAACGAGAGATTCGCAGCATAGATTTTGAGATTTAGGATAAAATGTCAAAGTCCATTCAATATTTAATTATTTGTTAACTTTGTACTATATTACTTTTGGTAAAATTTTAGTGCAGAGAATCTTTTCTAATGATATCGAAGTTTAATTTATATACATACTTAAGCGATGTTTCGGGCCACATTTTGTTTGTGTTATGCCTGCATTTGGGACGAAAGCGCTTACTAGACATTTCTGCTGATAAAAGATCTCACACTCACAACTCTTTTTTTAACGAGAATTATAACTTTTTAGCATTTCGCACAGTTTTCAGACTTAAAAGCTGTCGGATAGACCAAATTTCTTTATACAAGAAAAGTCTGTTTTTTGATGTGGCAGAAAATAAGCTACGCGAATTGCTCAAGAAATTTCAAATGATGCATGAAGAATCAAATTATTATACACTCATCGGGCAAACAAACCCGGGTCGCACTGCTCGAAAACGGGGAGTTAGCCCAGCTTTTTATAGAATCTGAGGATAATCAGAGAACGGTTGGTGACATCTATTATGCCCGCGTTCATAAAGTGATGAGTGGAATCCGTGCTGCTTTTATTGATGTTGGCATGGAGAAAGATGCTTTCCTTCACTTTTCTGATGCCGGTGATCATTTAGGATCCTACATCTCCATGATGAATGGAGAAAACAGCATTCCCTCCTCCGCACGAAATGAACTAAAGCGATTCGATAAACTCTCCAATAATGAGAAGCAGATTCTTGCCGGCAAAATGCTGCGGAACAATCAAAACCTTCTCGTTCAGATTGTAAAAGAACCCATTGGCTCTAAGGGACCTCGTGTTTCTACCGATATTACCATTGCAGGCCGTTTCCTGGTTCTCATACCAATGGGAGAATACATTGCCGTATCCAAGAAAATATCGAACGGGAAAGAGCGCCGCAGACTCAAAAGTACTGTGGGATCAATGCTGCCAGAAGGATTTGGCGTAATCATACGGACGGTTGCCCAAAACCAGGATAAGAAGTCGATTGAAGAGGATATGAGAACCGTTTTAAAAAAATGGGAACGTATTCTCAATAAATTGGAAAGTTCAAAACCACCGGCTCTTCTGTACAAAGATCTCGATATTACCGAAAGCCTCATCAGAGACCTTTTTGCAAAGCAGTATGACCGTGTTCTAATTGATGATTATCAGCTTTATAAATCTATTAAAAGCTATGTGTCGCAGATAGCTCCCAAAATGCTGCCATCTGTCGAGCTTTATAAAGGGCGCGACCACGTCTTTGATCACGTCAATATTGCACACGATGTAAATTCTATCTTTAGCCCAAGAGTGCGCATGCCATCAGGGGGATACCTGATCTTCGAGCAAACCGAAGCAATGTACGTTGTAGACGTAAACTCCGGGCCATACGCTGCTAAAGAACGCCAGGAAGACAATTCACTGAAAACGAACCTTGAAGCAGCGCGTGAAATTGCCAAACAGCTTCGCCTGAGAGACATTGGCGGGATTATTGTAGTAGATTTTATCGATCTTCGTGACAATAATAACCGTAAGAAAATCTACGACGAGCTTAAAAAAGAGTTTAAAAAAGATCAGGCCAAGACCAACGTTATTGGCATGAGCGATTTTGGCCTTATCCAAATTACACGTCAGCGAATCAGACCAAGCGTTGTAAATTCAGTTTCCAAAGTTTGCCCGATGTGCGGGGGATCAGGCAGCGTAGTAAGTCAGGATACCATTATCACGGACCTTGAAAGCTGGATCAGTAAATTCAAGTACAGTACCGAATATCGTGCCGTGGATATTTACGTAAATCCATATTTACGCTCTTTCCTATGTAAAGGCATTTTCAGCCAACGATGGCGCTGGATGATTCGTTATAAATTGCGTATCACATTTATTGCAGACGAAACAATTTCACTAAATGAATTCAAGGCTACCCTCACCGGGTCTGATCTTGAAATTACCGATGTAATTGTACAGGGCCAGTCACTGGAAAAAATTCTCGAGGCACATGAACAAGAGCTTCGTGAAATAGATGTTGAAGATAAAAATGCTGATACACTCGACTACTATTCAAAAAATGACAGGAACGGCTCTTCTGGAAAAAGCGGACGAAAAAAACGCCCTAAGAGACCTCAGAGACAATCCAGTTAAACATATTTTGTACACTTTATGACAAACCTTAAAAATTTGCATGCAACAACTGTTTTAGGAATCATTCATAATGGCAGTGTTGCAATTGGAGGAGACGGCCAAGCCACTCTTGATAAAACGGTAATGAAAGCCTCTGTAAAAAAAGTAAGAAAACTGCAGGACGGTAAAATTCTAGCCGGGTTTGCAGGTTCCACTGCCGATGCTTTCACTCTTTTTGAGAAATTTGAAGAGAAACTAAACAGCTACAACGGCAATTTACAGAGGGCCGCCGTTGAACTTGCAAAAGAGTGGCGTAAAGATAAATTTCTGCAAAAATTGGAAGCCCTGCTCGTTGTTATGGATAAAGATACAGCGCTCCTGATCTCGGGTCAGGGAGATGTAATTGAGCCCGACGATGACATTCTTGCCATTGGAAGTGGTGGATCCTTTGCTCTTTCTGCAGCTCGCGCTTTAAAGCAGAACGCGCCGGATTTATCGGCCCGTGATATTGTTGAAAAATCATTGAATATAGCTGCTGACATTTGCATCTATACAAATCATAATTTGACCATTTTAGAAATCGAGTAGTACCATGAAGCTTATCAAAGAACACAATTTAACGCCCAGACAGATTGTATCTGAGCTGGATAAATATATTATTGGCCAGGATGCTGCTAAGAGATCTGTGGCAATAGCGCTGAGAAATCGCTGGAGAAGACTCAACGCAGATGAAGAAATCAGAGAAGAAATTATTCCCAACAACATTTTGATGATAGGACCAACGGGTGTCGGAAAAACGGAAATCGCCCGAAGACTTGCAAAACTATCCGGTGCACCCTTTATCAAAGTAGAGGCTTCGAAATTTACCGAAGTAGGGTACGTTGGACGCGATGTGGAATCTATGATTCGCGATTTAACCGATCTTGCAGTAAATATGGTGCGGATGGAAATGCAGGAGCGCGTTAAGGAAAAAGCTGCCGATATTGTTGAAGAAAAAATCCTCGATATCCTTATTCCCCCCGTCCGTAAGGGCAGTTCATCAAGCTCTTCAAACCGCACGGGTGAAGTTGGCTTCGATCCTTCTACCGCTTCAGACAGAGAACTCAATGAAAGAACTCGTGAAAAATTTCGTGAAAAACTGAAAAACGGTGATCTTGAAGACCGAAACATTGAAATTGAAGTAAAGTCGAGCAAAAAACCCACTATGCAGCTTTTTGGGCCGCAGGGTATGGAAGAAATGGGCGTTAACCTGCAGGATATGCTTGGTAACCTTGCCAAGGGGGGTAAAAAAACCAAACGCACATTACCGATCAGCGAGGCGCGAGAAATTCTAATTGAAGAAGAATCAGAAAAACTTGTTGATCACGAAGCAGCCGTACAGGAAGCACTCGAGCGCGTTCAGAATCAGGGCATTGTTTTTATCGACGAAATTGACAAAGTAGCCAGTGATTCCAGCAGCGGTAACAAAAGCGGGTCTGATGTGAGCCGGCAAGGTGTACAGCGGGATCTGCTCCCCATTGTTGAGGGAAGTACCGTAAGCACAAAGCACGGTATCGTTAAAACCGATCACATTCTATTTATCGGCTCCGGTGCCTTTCACGTTTCAAAACCTTCCGATCTGATTCCGGAATTACAGGGGCGATTTCCCATCCGCGTTGAATTGAATTCACTGACGGAACAGGATTTCTTTAAGATCTTAACCCAGCCCAAAAACGCACTCACCAAACAGTATCAGGCGATGCTTCAATCAGAAGGTGTTTCCGTAAACTTTTCGGAGGGTGCTGTGCTGGAAATTGCCAAAATCGCCGCTGAAGTAAACCAGGAAGTGGAAAATATTGGAGCCAGACGTCTTCACACCATCCTGTCATCGCTTCTTGAAGAACTGCTTTTTGCAGTTCCCGATGATATCAGCACCGGCAATATTGATGTAGATGAAACGTATGTACACAAGCAACTTGATGGACTGGTGAAAAACAAAGATTTAAGCCACTATATCCTTTAACGGATGATTTTCGGTTCCCAATAACTAATTTCAGAAGCTTGAAATTAGCTGGAAACGTTTACATGCTAAATGCGTTTAATAATACTATATTCAACATGATTCGTGTTGCGGAATAATTACTTTTTGTGTTTTCCGTTGTAGTATCAAAACTAAACTAAACTGATAATGACTGTGAAAAAGTTTATTGCACCACAAATAGCAGCTCTCCTCATTCTCTCATCGGTATGGCTGGCCGGTATTGATACGGTGATCGTTCCCGACAATACCCACCAGGAAAATCTTACCAAGTATTTACAGGTACAGAGGCGTGTGATGGATAACTATTTTGGTGAAACCAATATCGATTCACTTTTTCATCAAAGTAAACTCGGAATGGCGAGGGCATTCAACGATTCTTCAGCGAATTTGACCGGAACACCTCTCGACACAACAGTCATTGAAAATGTTAGAAACCTTCGGGATTCCTATAATAAATTTGAAGAAACCTACCTCTACGTAGCCAACAATTTCCCAGACCAGAATATGGACAATCTTGTTGAAGCATCCATCAAACAGATGCTGTCTACACTAGATCCACACTCTGTTT
Organism: uncultured Rhodohalobacter sp.; assembly: GCA_964401805.1. Taxonomy (GTDB): domain Bacteria; phylum Bacteroidota; class Rhodothermia; order Balneolales; family Balneolaceae; genus Rhodohalobacter. Next base: position 67,507 of record CAYNZY010000002.1, on the reverse strand, counting down.
ATATAGAAGCTGAAGAGAGTGATGATATCCAGGAGCAGTTTGAAGGCAAATTTCAGGGAATTGGTATTCAGTTTAACATTATCCAGGACACCATTACGGTGATTACCCCTATCTCGGGCGGGCCCAGTGATCAGCTTGGAATCATGTCGGGCGATAGAATTGTAGAAATCAATGATACCAGTGCTGTAGGATACGATAATGAAGACGTCATCAAACGGCTTCGTGGCGAAAAGGGAACATCGGTGGATGTCACTATCCAGCGCCCCAGAACGTCAAAACCACTCAACTATACAATTATACGTGATGATATCCCCATCACAACCGTTGATTCCAATTACATGCTCGACAATGAAACCGGGTATATTAAAGTAAATCGGTTTGCAGCTACTACCCACGATGAATTTATGACGGCTGTTAACCAGCTCGAACAACAGGGTATGGACAGGCTTGTTCTCGACTTGAGCAATAACCCAGGTGGGTTTTTGAGTCAGGCAATTGCTATTTCAGAGGAGTTTTTTCCTCGTGGAACCAAGCTTGTATCCACCAAAAGCCGACATTCACGGTTTAACTCGGAAGTTTACTCCAGAAGTGACGGCAGCCTTAAAGATACACCTGTCATTGTCATTGTAAATGAAGGGTCAGCCTCAGCAAGCGAAATTGTTAGTGGCGCCATACAAGATCACGACCGTGGACTCATTGTGGGTAAACGTACATTTGGTAAAGGACTTGTACAGCAGCAATACCAGCTGGTAGATAACAGCAATATCCGTGTTACAATATCACGCTATTTTACACCTTCCGGCAGGCTCATCCAAAAACCGTTCGACAGCGGTGCCGAAGATTATGCATTTGAAATACGACATCGATCTAATGACGCCACTGTAGATGTTAATGAGTTCAAATCTCAAATTCCCGACTCATTAAAATATAAAACGATGGGCGGTAGAGAAGTATTCGGTGGAGGAGGCATTGTCCCCGACTTCATTGTACAGGAAGATACTACACGCTCCTATTATCTTTACAATTTTATGCGCATTAATCGTGTTGACTTTGATTTTGTACGAGATTATCTGGACAGAGAAGGCAATGAATTCAGGCAATCATGGGAAGATGACTACCAGGCTTTCAGAAGCGAGTTTACCTGGTCGGAAAATGATGAAGAAATTTTTCTTTCTATGATGAAAGAAAGCGGTGTAATATTTGATGAAGAAGCTGATGAGCCCAGCATTAATGACGAAGATGAGTTGGTAATAAGCCGCGATAATTATAACGATTTGAAATGGATGAATTTTGCTCAAATGAAAGCCGAATTGGCCCGGCAAGTGTATGGATCAGAATACTTCTACCCCATCATTAATGATGCTTTGAACGAATCGTTAAATGAAGCGATGACTCTTTGGGAAACCGCAGAAAATATCGATTTGCTTGTTCAAACACCCACCGGTTCACTGATGAAGCACTAAATAAGAATTTGCTTTACACATAAACCCACTGCAACCACGGTGGGTTTTACTTTTTTTGAGTAAATCGATCCGTCATTACAATTGCAGCTGTTTCCGTTCGTAATCGGTACGGTCCAAGTGAATAGGTCAGAGCTTTATACTTGCCAAACATCATCTCTCGCTCTTTTTCTGAAAATCCCCCTTCAGGCCCAATTATAAGCGAAATATGATCCTCCACTTCAGCTTTTTCCACTGATGATTGTTTATCTATCGTTTCATCAGCGATAATACAACATCCATTTTGAGATAATACCTCCAGCATTGATTCCAAAGACCTGTAAAAATGTACTTCCGGTAATGTAAATCTTAAAGACTGCTTCATTGCAGACAAAACTGAATTCTCAACGCGGTCGAGGCGTAGCGATGATTTTTCACTATGATCGCCAACGAATATGAAAATTTCACGAGCTCCGAGTTCCGTAATTTTCTCTACTGCAAACTCAAGTCGATCCCTCTTCTTTATCAGCCCAATCGCTACCGAAACGGAAGGTTTTGGTGGATCAACGAATATCTTATTATTTACTAATAGGGTTGCGGATTTCTTTGTAATGCCATCAATAGTGCAGTCGTATTTATATCCAAGGCCATCCGTTACATATACCCTATCTCCAACATTATGCCGAAGAACTTTGACCATGTGGATAGATTCCTGTCCTTCAATCTGAATCAAATTGCCTTGTATGGCTTCTGGATTGGCATAGAACAGATTCATTGATCTTCACTTTATTTAATAGGAAACGTAGTTTTTCCGGTTTTTAGCATCTCTTTTACGTAGGGCTTACAAAGTTTACAGTTTGTACTGCTTATGTTGGCTTTCTGCAACTCTTCAATTGTTGAATAGCTGTTTTTCTTGGCGATTTTTTTTATATCGCTAAACGATATTTTGTGACAAATACATCGGTTTACCGCCATCACTACTCTTGTTTAAAGTGTTTCCCGAGCTTTAAACCTTGTCCCTGATAATTACTTTTAATATCTGAGCCGTAAATAAAATCCGGTATTTCACTGTTTGGCTCAAAAACCATACTGCAAAACGTCTGCCCATCTTCTATCAGGAAAGGTACATCGTGAGATCGTACTTCCAGCACAGCTCTTGCTCCTCCATCCTCTGCTGTTCCGCCAAACCCGCTGTCGAAGAAACCTGCGTAGTGAGTTCTGAGCTCTCCTGAACCCGTGTCGTACGCAACCATTTCTGCGGCAAGGTTTTTAGGTATTCTGCAACGTTCTTTTGATGCAAAGATGTAAAATGCTTCCGGTTCCAGGATTAAATGATCGTTGGCTGCGTAGTAAATTGGCTCCCAAAAATCGGACACTTTGTAATGATTGATTTTATCGAGATCAATGAGGTCTCGATGATTTTTTGCTTTATAGCCAATGATATCTTTTCCCTCGTTCTGGAGGTCGACACTCAAAAACAGTCCTCTGTTCACCTTCAGCGTATCCAGGTCTACCGGCACCCTCTTTTCAGTGAAAAGGATTGGATCCGTGCTGTGTATTCTCAGCAAATCCTGGTCGGTAAGAACTGTGTGCCCGTGACGTACACGTAGCTGATTTAGCCGATGACCTGTTTTTACTTTTATCGGAAATGATTTTGGAACAACCTCAAGGTAGAGTTTTCCACTAAAACCTGGTTCAATTTCCTCAAACCGGTGTGAATAGTCTGTAATAACGCGGGTGAAAATATCCAGCCTGCCCGTCGTGCTTTTCGGGTTTGCTTTTGCTGTTAAATTATCTTCAGACAAAACCGTGATAGGGTCGTTGTTCTCGCCATTAAATAATTTTTTCTGTGATGTATAATTCGTTGCAGGCAGATGAACACTCTCTAAAAGCGGGATAATGTAAACACAATTGGGCTCGAGTACTGCACCCTCTTTAATAGAAAACGAATATTGATGGAGCTTGTTAATTTTTTGTTCTACCGTTTCATTCTCTGGTAGAAAACTGCTTCGAACGCGATACGCTTTTTCTCCAAGACGCAAATCCACAGAATTGGGCTGAAACTGATTCTCTTCAATTGGATAATCTGGAGAACTCTTGATGACACCTGCTTCAACTAACAATTTAAGTTTTTGAACAGGTAAAACTCCTTTTGTTCTCAACGATACTTCTGTAACTGTTTTGCTCATATCTGAATTATTTATGGGATGAGCAAAGTTAACAATTAATCGCTTTTTTTAAAGGATAAGTTCAGTTATTAAGAGGATGGGCTTTCGGTTCTTTGAAGGTTTTTGAGAAATGTTTCGCTAGACTCTCTTATCGCGCGTTTAACCTCATCTGATTTTTTATTATCAAACATATTTACCATAAAATTTACTCTCCCGCTGTCGTTAAACGTATCCCTCTGTTTGTCAACAAAGTTCCAGTATAAGTAGTTAAACGGGCAGGCTTTTTCCCCTGTTTTTTTAGTCACGCTGTATGAACAATTTTTACAGTAATCACTCATTTTGTTGATATAATTACCGCTCGAAACATAGGGTTTTGATGCCAAAACACCGCCATCAGCAAAGGTACTCATACCCAGTACATTTGGCAGTTCAACCCACTCGTATGCGTCGATATAAGCCAGCCAAAACCATCTGTTCAGCTCACGGGGATCCGTTTCGGTAAGATTGCTGAAATTGCTCAGCACCATCAGCCGCTGTATGTGATGTGAATAAGCCTCGTTGATAACCGGCCGAATGCTCTCTTCCATGCATCTCATCTTTGTTTTACCGGTCCAGTACATTTCAGGTAATTTTCCTGTAAATCCAAAATGATTCGCCTCACGCACCTCGGGCATCATCGCTTCGTAATATATCCGAATAAACTCACGCCAGCCTATAATTTGCCTGATGAAGCCTTCAACGGAGTTTAATCTTGCCGATCCGTTTTCGTATGCTTCGAGTGCTCGTTCGCAAACTTCCCATGGTAAAAGCAGACCGTTATTCATGTAGAGAGAGAGCTGCGAATGAAAAAGCTGATGATTGCCGGTTTTAAGCGCATCTTCGTAGGGCCCGAACTCGTCTAGACGTTCACTGATGAAGTTATCCAGCATTTCTAGTGCTTTCTCACGGGATACAGCATATGGAAAATGATCCAGACTACCGAAATGATCGGGAAAGTAGTCCTCTACCATTTCCATCACTTCCTCTGTTATTTCGTCGGGCTCTACTGCAGGGATATCAGGTACGGGTTGATTTTTAGGAAGCTTTTCCCGGTTTTGATCATCATAATTCCACTCTCCTCCCTCTGGTTTTTCCCCATCCATCAGATAGCCCGTTTTGCGGCGCATATCTCTGTAAAAATATTCCATACGGTAACCGGGTTCAATCTTATCAGTCCACTCTTCAGGATCGGCAAGAAAAAAACTATTCTTGATTTCCTTTACTCGATCACCAAATTCCTCCGAAACTTTCCTGAGCCGCTGCCTCGAATCCCACTCTGATGGGGTCATAAAGAAAAGTTCACCCTCAAATTTCTCTGCCACACCTTTTAAGGCATCATCAAAATGTCCTTTTACAGATAGAAATAGAACATCAAATCCGGATTCAGCGCACTCCAGTGCAAAGTGTCTCATACTGCTCAGCACATACACAGCCTTCATTTTGTGATGAGGAATCTCTTCCCCTTTCTTTTTACTCTCAATAAAAATAAGAAGTGGCTTTTCCTCTTTTACCCAGCCTGGCCATGCATCTAAATTTAGTTGGTCGTGAAGAATAAAAACTGCTTTATCAGCCTGTTTAAGATTTGGCTTTTGGATTGTAGAATCGATTTGGTGCAAATATTCTCGTGGCATGCGTTCTATAGTTTAGTTTCACTAAAAAATTGCTTTTCAGGGCGATGCGTTCCAAAATATTATTACTAATATTTTAGTATGTGTATTGACATTTGTCAGTAATACTATTTTATTAGTACTAACAATTTAATAAACAGAAATCTTCGGGCAGCTTTATGAGAAAACCGCTTAGTCCTCTTGGAGAAACAGAAATGGAGATTCTCAACCATGTTTGGGAACTCAAAGAAGCATCCGTGTCAGACGTTCGAGAAGAAATATTAAAAACCAGAGACGTCGCTTACACAACCGTTATGACCATTATGAAAAATCTGGCCGACAAAAAGTTTCTGAAGTTCAGAAAAGAAGGACTCAGCTATATTTACAGTGCGGCTGTTCGACCCGAAGATGTTCGGTTTAATCTAGTTGATCATCTGATTGACAAAGTATTCAAGGGGTCTGCAAAAGATCTGGTACAGACTCTTGTCCAGAATGAAAATCTTTCAGAAAAAGAGCGTCTTGAAATAAAAAAGATGATCGACAAGATGGAGGAGTAATATGGACACGATAATTTTACAATTAGCAGATTTAGCTGAATCAATATTCTCCACGCTATGGCTTCCGCTGTTCATCTGGACCGTTCTGAGCTTAGGCGTATGGGCCGCTCTTCGATCTGCGGATAACCTGCACCCCGTTTATCAGTATCACTTGAGGATGGCACTCATTTTTTCGTTACCGGCCGGTCTGCTGGCGCTCACGGGTGTGGATATGGTTTCAGAGTGGTTATCGACTGCTTCAGCAGAAACATCACTAAAGGTCATCACCTTATCGAGCCCCATAGCTGTAACGTTTATTCCTGAGGAATCTTCTGGAATTTCCCTTATGTCTTTTATCCAGGCATCTGCTCTTGTATTATTCTTAGTGGGTGTGATATTCTTTATTTACAGAATAATTAGGCACAGTTTAAATCTGTTAAAGCTTCGTAATAGTTGCTCTTTCACATCCGTGAAGGATTTAGATGAACTTAGTTCAGAGAATGTAGGTCTAACAATTTCTACCCGGAAAAATGTTCAAATTTCATTTATTGAATCTGATATCGTACCGGTTACATTTGGCTTTCGAAAACCGGTTATTCTACTTCCCGGATCTTTGAAAAGGCACCCGGAAAAGATGAACCTGGCTATTCGGCATGAGCTTACTCACATCAGCCAGCATGATTTTTTCTCGCACCTAATGGTTGTTCTAACGGAGGCTGTTTTTTGGTTTCATCCATTAGTACACCGTTTAAAACGAGAACTGGTAGATTACCGTGAAATGCGTTGCGATAATATGGTATTAAGTGAATCGTCGGTATCAAAGAAGGAGTATGCTGCTCTACTACTCGAGCTCATACCGATGCCCAATATCAACAAAGAACTTTCCGTACACATGGCTCAGGAATCATCCAACCTAAAAAAGAGGATCCAAATGATCACGCAATCAAAATATAACCATAAACATTCTAAGAGGATTAGCCTGAGCATTTTCAGTGTCATGTTGATGCTCACTGTATTCGCGATGGCCTGTACGGATATGCAAACCGAAAACGTGTTTGATGAAGAAGATCAGGTCAGTAATGTAATGACTGATATTGACCAAACCGGTGAACGCGGGTTTCATGAGATCATCATTTTCAGAGGAGAGAACGGTGAGATGGAAACACATCAGGGCAAGATCAATAACCTTGACAATCTCCCACCCGACATCATCAAATCCATTGATGTTTTTAAAGGTGAGAAAGCCGTTGAGCTTTACGGTGAGCAGGGCAAACATGGCGTTATCGTCATAAAAACCCATACGGATCCCACTGCATATAATACAGCTGTGAAAGCGTTGGGCATGGAAGCTGAAATACCGCCTCCACCACCCAGACCAAATGAACCACTTAATGAAGAAGAAGACTATTTCGTAGTCGTCGAAGAAATGCCGGAACTAATCGGTGGACTCGAATCGATCATGAAGGAGGTTCGCTATCCTGCCACTGCCAGAAATGCCGGAATTGAGGGACGGGTTTTTGTGCAGTTTGTGGTTAACGAACAAGGTGGCGTAGAAGATGCCAGAGTAGTGCGCGGTGTTGGCGGAGGCTTAGATGAAGAGGCCCTTCGTGTTGTACGTCAGGCAAAATTTAAACCAGGCATACAGCGCGGCAAACCTGTAAGAGTCAAATATTCGCTCCCAATATTCTTCAGGCTTGCAAAAGATGAAGCTGCAGAGCAAGGTCAAACCGGCACGGCTCAGGTTGAGCAGCCCGCAACCATAGAGAAGAAATTAGCTGTGGAAGTTCAGAATGATAATGGAATCCTTCGCGGCAGGGTTTTGGATGGTGAAACGCAAAGGCCACTTGCGGGTGCGAACGTTATTCTGGCAGGCACAAATACAGGTTCTACTACCGATTTAGATGGGACATTTTCTATCAAAACAGACGGTTCTGATGAAGTTGAGCTCATATTTTCTTACATCGGCTATGAAAGAGCATCCATGAATATCACACGCTGAGCCATAGCGTGCGGAAGACGAGCCGGACACCGGTTCAATCTGAAAAGCGAAATCCTTCTGAGGGTTTCGCTTTTTTATTTTAATATTTAATTATTTGAAACTATAGTAAAGAACTTTCGTATTTATAAAGTGAAATGGATCCAAAACATGTAACGTATTTATAAATATGCCAGCTAAGCTCAGAAAATCCAGAACTGATAAAATGATTGCCGGTGTTTGCGGCGGTATTGGTGAATATCTGAAATGGGACCCAACCATTATCCGAATCATTTTTTTGATATTAGTCTTCTCCTCTTTTGGTACGATGGTACTCATCTATTTTATACTTGCATTGATCATGCCCGATTAATTTTTTTGGATACATTTGGAATCATTCGCGTTACTCATCATTTTAGATTAAACATGATCTAATCCTCTCGCGAATGAAAATTTCAATTATCGGGGAAAAAGCCCGCGCTGCAACGTGGGAAAAACACTTAAGAAAATTGTCTGCTATTGATGAGGTTACATTCATCTCATCACTTGGATCAATTACAGAAACTGACGCCGTTTTTTTGATAGATGAGTCGGATGACTGCTTGACTAATCTTTATGACTCTGTCCGTTCCGGGTATCACACCTACCTGATATCAAAATTACCCGTAGATCCAATTATGCTGGAAAAGATTTATGCTTCTGCACAGGAATCCGGCGTTGTGGTTCAATTTTCGCACTGGCCTTCATTATCCGAATCGGTTCAGTGGATACATCAAAAAATTGAAAAACCGGATTTGATACAGATCAATCGAAGAACGGTTCCTGTTAATCATCGAGTTATTGATTTTGAAGATTTTGAGCATCACTGGATAGACGAAATTGCCCTCATTGTAAAGTGGATGGGTGGTAATGTACACCGGTACGAAATTAAACCTGTAAGGCTGGGTGGCATGTATGCCGGATTATCTGCAACTCTCCGTTTTGAAAACTCAACCGTTGCAGATTTGCAATACATCGCGGCCTCAGATTATGAAACTCATCAAAGAATTTTTTCGAATCGATTAACTATGGTCGATGCGGATGTTCTTAAACAAACAGTTCGTATACACACTGTAAATGACCTTGGCAGAATAACGCTTCAAAAAAAATCTTTTGATCCTTCAGACACCGCTGAACGTTCTGTTGTCCAATTTATCAAAGCAATACAGCTTAAACAGTGGACTCTGTTTTCTCCTTATGAGGCTCTTCAAACTTCAAAAATTATCTCAAAAATTCGGTCTTTAATGAATCAGAATCATTAATTTATTTACCTAATTTCATCATTTTGAATATCGCCTTTAGCTTCTTTCGCCCCATTAGACCATTGATAAAATTAAATTGACCACCCGAAAGTTTTTCACCTCCATCAATCGTCACCGTTTCCCCGGTGATATATGGAGCCATATCGCTCATCAGAAAAGAAGCAAGATGTGCTAACTCTTCATGGTCACCATATCTGCCGGCTGGAATTTTATTCAAATATTTCTTCTCAAATTTTTTTGTTGGAAAGAGCCTTGTCCATGCCCCCTCAGTTGGAAACGGACCGGGTGCAATGGCATTTACCCGAATACCGTACGTTCCCCATTCGTAGGCAAGTGAGCGGGTCATTGCCAGCACTCCAGCCTTGCCACATGCGGATGGAAGCACAAATGCAGACCCTGCATCCTCAGCATAGGTTGTAACAATATTCAGAATATTTCCCTCTTTTTTATTGTCGATCAGGTAGTTGCCGAAATGATGTGTACAGTTGAAACTGCCATGAAGAACGATATCCACGATCGCTTTGAAACCACCGGGTGAGAGGTCTTCTGATGCACTCAAAAAATTACCGGCCGCGTTATTCACCAGTCCAGTCATTTTCCCAAAGTCCTTAATGATCTGATCAATCATCTCCCCGACTTTTTCATAATCCCGGACATCCACTGAATACCATCGAACATCAGTTCCGTGCTCTTTCAGCTCTTCGGTAGCTTTCTGCAATTTTTTTTCCGTGCGCCCGCAGATTGCGATATCAGCTCCCAGTTCAGCAAACTTCTTCGCCATAGAGAGCCCAAGCCCGCTACCACCGCCGGTGATTAGGATAACTTCATCTTTTAGAGTGTCTTTTTTAAACATGATTTTGGATTATGGTATTTGGTAGATGGTCAATAGTATATAGTAGATAATTCATTGTCTATCTACCATAGTCCATTCACCATCGACTATTTATTGCTTGCTCAATTTTTTGATTAATGCATATATCATTTTCTCGATTCTTACCAACTTAGACTCCAACTTTTGAAAATCTTTATCGGAAAGAAATTTGATGTTTTTTGAAATCAATAATTGCGTTTCTAACTCGTAGCAAGATCCTTTTGCAATATTTAGGAACTGGACAAATTCTTTCTCTGATTGCCTACCAGCACCTTCTGCTATATTTGAACTTATAGATACAACTGACCTTCTGATTTGCGATGTAATTCCATACGTCTCCGACTTGGGATATTGTTTCGTTACGTTATAGATCTCGGTAGCTAATTCTATTGAATCACTCCAAATATTAAGTTTTCTAAAATTGTTCATAGTCTTTGGTTTAAAATGTGAAGGTTCATATGTATGAACTGCAAACCAGCGAACCCTTACACTTTTACATAAAATGTTTCAGGACTAGGAGTTTAGTCCATCTACTATCTACCAGAAACCATTTACGATGTCCTTTCAAAAATTCCCGCGGCGCCCATACCACCACCTATACACATGGTAACCATTCCAAACTGCTTATCAAGCCTGTGTAAATCATGTAGGATTTGAGTAGTTAGTTTTGCGCCCGTGCAGCCAAGCGGGTGACCCATCGCAATTGCTCCGCCATTAATATTCACTATACTTTGGTCAAGTCCGGCTTCACGGATCACAGCCAGTGACTGTGCGGCAAACGCCTCGTTCAATTCAATTAAGTCGATATCGTCCAGGCTAAGCCCTGTCTGTTTCAATACTTTAGGGATAGCCTCTACCGGACCGATACCCATGATCTCCGGAGCCACGCCTGCCACGGCGAACCCATGATATTTAGCGATTGGTTTTAACCCAAGCTCTTCTGCTTTAGCTCGGCTCATCACCAAAACACCGGCAGCAGCGTCATTCATTTGGGACGAGTTTCCGGCCGTAACAGATCCGCCGTTTTTAAATACAGCCCTCAAACCGCCAAGAGCCTCCAGGTTCGTATCTTGTCTCGGACCTTCGTCCTTATTAAATGTAAATTTCTCTTCAGCCACTTCTCCATCAGCAGATACATATTTGTGAACCACATCAACAGGCGTGATTTGCTCATCAAAATATCCCTCATCCCAGGCTTTGATCGCTTTTTGATGACTCTCCAAAGCAAATTGATCCTGGTCTTCTCGGCTTACCCCATATTTGGCTGCAACATTCTCTGCCGTTAATCCCATATTGATGTACACCTCCGGGCGTTCTTTCGTAAGCTCAGGGTTGGGCTGAAAAGACACACCTCCCATCGGTACCTGACTCATGCTCTCCACACCGCCGGCAATCATGATTTCTGCTCCACCTGCCATGATTCTTTCTGCCGCCATAGCAATGGTCTGAAGACCGGATGAGCAGAACCGGTTAATTGTCATTCCCGGAACTGAATCCGGTAATCCACCCAAAAATACACTTTGACGAGCTACATTCATTCCCTGTGTAGCCTCCGGAAATGCACAACCTACAATTACATCGTCCACCATTTCCGGTTTCACTGCGGGGGCATTTTTCATAAGATCTTTGATGATCTCCCCCATCAGCGAATCAGGGCGGGTAAAGCGGAGTGATCCTTTATTGGCTTTTCCACATGCAGTTCGTTTTGCAGCGACGATGACAACTTCTTTGTTCATGGTTCTGTTTTTTTAAAATTGTTTAGATTTCAAATTCCCCTCTCGAGAGGGAAAAGCATAGGCAAATTGGCGAAGCCAGTTTTGCCAAGCGAGGGGTGTGTTCGTGTTGGGCTCATTGCTATCAACCACACACCCCTGAATTCAGAAGCCGCGCTTTGCGCTCTTCTTCATCTCTGTCCCCTCTCGAGAGGGGAATTTATCAAGCCTTCTCGATATCACTCCTCACTACTCAAAACTAATTCCTAAGCGGTTTCCCTGTCTTCAGCATATGCTCCATTCTCTTATGGGTTCGTTCATCCTGAAAGCATTCTAAAATCGCATCTCGCTCTAATTTCAGTACATATGATTCAGACACTTCCTGGGCTTCGCTCAGATCTCCTCCGGTCATAATTTCAGCGACTTTACCTGCAAGAACTTTGTCATAGGGTGAAGCCCACTTCGCTTCAGTCATGATATAAAGCGTTACTTCCAGCACACTCATTCCTGTCTTGCCCAATAGCTTGATCTTTGGTTCTGCCGGCGGACGATAACCTGCATCGGCCATCGTACGGGCTTGTTGTTTGGCCGTTGCCAGAAGCAGGTCCCGATTCATAACAATCATGTCTGTATCGCGCAGGTAGCCAAGCTTTCTCGCTTTAGGTGCACCATCTGAGACTTTAGCCATCCCAATCGTTTTGAATGCATCCTTCAGGTATGGAAGCGGATCAGCATCCTCATCTTCATTTACTTTGTTCATCGCTCGAAGAATTAGCTCTTTAGTCCCACCTCCGGCCGGAATCAATCCAACACCCAGCTCTACAAGCCCGCAGTACAATTCGTGATGTGCAACCACTTTATCGCAATGCATCATAAACTCCACGCCGCCTCCAAAACAACGTCCTGATACAGCTCCAATCACTGGAAACGGTTGATAGCGCAATCCAACAGCTACACGTTGGAAATTCTCCACAGCCTCCTTCACTTTTCCAAAATCTCCACTTTGAAGCGCTTGTCCGGCTTCGCCAAGATTAGCTCCATAACTAAAATTCTCGTGGTCGTGACCAATCACCAATGCATCAAACTGATCCTTCACAATTTCGGCGACTTCATCTACTGACGTCACCAGTTCAAATCCAAGTGTCTGCTGTTTGGTGCGAAATTCAAAGAGTGCAACACCATCACCCATGTCATACAATCCGGCACTTTGGTTGCTCCAAACTTCCTTTTTATCCCGCTTAAGAGAAGCAACAGTCACTGCGCCCTCTGCAGGCGGCGTTAGTTCTTCGATTTTACCGGACGCCAGGTTATAAACGGTTCCGTCATCTTTATAAAATGATTTCCGGCCGCTCTCCAGCATTTTCTTCACAGGCTCAGGAACTTCTCGTCCCTCCTTCTCCATTCGTTTCACAGACTCCTCTACGCCAATGGCATCCCACCGCTGAAATGGTCCGAGTTCCCAGTTGAATCCCCACTGCATAGCGCGATCAATGGATTCCACTGAACCGGTAATCTCAGGAATCCGATTGGCTGAATAGAGCAGCAGATCACAGTGTATTTCCCACAGAAATTTTCCGGCTTTATCATCATTGTTCACCAAAAACTTCAACCGCTCACCGGATGTTTTAAATTCTTTTTTGGCTTTCTCGGCCGATTCAAATGAAACATCCTGTTGCGGCTCATATTCCAATGAGTCTGGATCTACCACGTGGTATTCGTTTCCTTTTTCCCCTTTTACTTTTTTATAAAACCCATGCCCTTTCTTGTTACCGTGAGCGCCTTTTTCCACCATTTTTTTGAATCCCTCAGGAACTTTAAATAGCTCCCGGCGTTCATCATCCGGCACAGCAGGATAGAGATTTTCCGCCACGTGATTAAGCACATCCAGCCCTGCTATATCAGCAGTTCGAAACGTTGCCGCTTTCGAATAGCCGGTCAGAGTCCCCGTGAGAAAGTCGATCTCCTCGGCCCGAAAAGATCCGTCAAAAAACCACGGCATAATCGAGGCCATCGAAAACACACCGATCCTGTTTGCAATAAAGTTTGGCGTGTCTTTACACTGAACGACACCCTTGCCAAGAATTTTTTCACAAAAACCGGTCATATAATTCGTAACCGCATCATCTGTCTTTTCCGTCGGGATAATCTCCAGAAGTTTCATGTAGCGTGGCGGGTTGAAGAAGTGCGTACCCAGAAAGTGCGCTTTGAACTCATCAGATACATCCTCACTGATATCAGAGATAGGCAAACCGGATGTATTTGAACTTACAATAGTGCCCGGCTTTCGAACCTTCTCAAGTTTTGCCATCATCTCTTTTTTGATGTCCATTCGCTCCACAATCACCTCGCAAACCCAATCAGCATCTTCTACCCACTTTAGATGATCTTCAAAATTCCCCGGCGTAATCCGATCCGCCCATTCCGGATCACCCAGTGGTGCAGGGTTCATTTTAGTCAGTTTTTGAATACTCTCTTCCGCCGTTTTATTTGGTCTGTCCGGATCATCAGATTTGAGGTCCAGCAATTTCACCTTCAACCCGGCATTCACACAATGAGCCGCTATCTGACTGCCCATTACACCGGATCCGAGTACTACAACGTTTTGGATATTTTTAGTCGTAAGTCGTGAGTCGTGAGTCATGAGTTTTTTGATTAAAATCTTGAGTAGTTCATTAATTAAAACATGTGTATTGATTAAAGCCCCGGCCCTCTCAAGACTCAGGACTCAAGACTATTCATCGACATACATCGATTCGATCTCATCGTTATATTTCTCTTTTACAAACGTACGCTTCACTTTCATTGTAGGCGTCAATTCTCCGCTGTCAATTGAAAGCGGTTCCTCAAGAAGAACAAATTTTTTCACTTTCTCCCATGGTGACAGCTCGCTGTTTGTTTTATCTACTTCTTTTTGAATCAATTCTCTAACCTTTCCATCTTCTGAGAAGGGTTTTTCCGGAGAATAACCGGATCTTTTCAGTCGTTTCACCACATTATCGTAAGCGGGAATAATCAACGCTGAACAAAACTTTCTTTGGTAACCAATTACCACAACTTGATCAATAAAACCGCTGTTTTGTAGTTTATTTTCAACATTTTGAGGAGCAACATACTTACCCGTAGAGAGCTTAAACATCGACTTTTTCCGATCTGTAATATATAGAAACCCATCATCGTCAATTTTCCCCACATCACCGGTTTTAAACCAGCCATCATTGTCAAGCACTTCTTTAGTTTGATCGGGCAATTTATAGTAGCCTTTCATTACATTGGGGCCACGTACTAATATCTCCTTGTCATCAGCAATTTTCACCTCAACGTCCTCAAGTGGCTTACCTGATGTTCCAACCCTCATGCTGCCGGGTGTTTGCACACTGATTACCGGAGAAGTCTCCGTCAATCCGTATCCCTGCACGCATATTATTCCAATTGCATTCATGAACCGGAAAACTTCCGGAGAAAGCGCTGCTCCCCCACTCACCACACCAGACAAATTCCCTCCAAACATTTCCCTGATTTTACTGTAGATAAGTTTGTCAGCGATTTTATGCTTAATCGCACCCAATCCTTTTGGAGGATTCTCCGGATCATACTCTTCGGTACGATAAATCGCCCAATAGTAGAGATTTTTTTTCAGCCCGCTAAACTCCTGTCCTCTCACCTTTACACCGGTCTGTACTTTCTCTAATAGTCGTGGTACCGTTGCAAAGAAAAATGGTTTTACATGCAAAAAATCATCTTTTATCTCATCAATCGTCTCGATGAAGAAAATTTCACACCCCATGGAGATATACATGTATTCAATCATTCTCTCAAACACATGAGAAAGCGGAAGGTAAGATAGGACTCGTTCGCCCAAAAATCGGTTAACGTCAAATGGCAAACGATCTAAAGAGTTCTGCACATTCGAAGCAATATTATTGTGTGTAAGCATTACGCCCTTGGGTACACCAGTAGTTCCTGAAGTGTAAATAATAGTTGCAATATCATCAGGTTTGACTGAATTTTTTAGTTCATCAAACAGATCAGGATTCTCATTGGCATAGGCTTCACCCGACTTAATTACAGCATCAAACTGCTTTAATTTTTTGTGCTTAGAAGGTATAATGGAAATAATAGCTTTAACAGATTTTATGGCTTTGATCAAAGATTTTGTCTCTGCGAACATCTCATCATCTGAGACGATGTGAACCTTCGCTTCGGAGTTTTCCAAAATATATTTAATCTGGTCGCCGGGTTGTGTAGAATAGATCGGAACGTTGGCAGCTCCAATGCTCAAAATAGCCAGGTCACAAATCAACCACTCTGAACAATTTTCAGCATGAATTGAGACTTTATCCCCAGGTCGAACTCCCAATTCGTATAAACCCATCGCGAAATGGCGTACTTTTTCAAGGAAATCTATTTTTGATGTTTCTATCCATTTCCCGTCCCGTTTTGTGACCGAAAAACGCTCATCAGAGTATTTTTCCAATCCCTTGTAGAGTAGGTCGGATAATGTTGTTGGGGAGTATTTCATAAGTCAAAACCTTGTTTTATTGACAAATAAAGGAGGTTAACACTGTTACCCTATTAATTTACACTTTCGAACGACTTTTAAAAATCCGATCCAAAATTTATTTAGAAAATTCAGATCATTACCCGTATTTAAATAGGTCGTCAAATCCTATGAACCTAAAAAGAACTAAAATTTTCTATACCCGTTATGACTAACAGATCAGATATTGAAATTGAAGAAGAGATCCGCGAAAAAGCTCACTTAATGCTTAAAGGCGAATCCAAAAACATGGGAGATGCAATTGGATTACAGTTTATTAAGCTACACAGAACCGAGATGATTGCAGAAATGCCGGTCAATGAAAATACCATTCAGCCGTTTGGTATTCTGCATGGAGGAGCGTCCGTTGCATTGGCTGAAACTCTGGCATCTGTTGGAGCCTGGCTCAATTTGAGCGACAATTCAAAAACAGCAGTCGGGCTAGAGATTAATGCCAATCATATCAAAGCGGTTCGAAAAGGGCAAAAAGTGATAGGTGTAGCCAAACCCATTCACAGGGGAGCACAAACACAGGTATGGGAAACCCGTATTGAAACAGAATCCGGTAAGCTTGTATGCATATCTCGCTGTACTCTTGCTATTGTACAGTCAAAAAAATAAAAAAGATGTAAAATCAGTGATCGATTTCTTGATTTAGTATGTGCATTAGCCTGCGTTTGGCAACGGGGAAAATAGTGGTTTCAAATGGAAAATCGAGCTTTGTATCAAAGGCATAGGTTGCGGGATTAGGTAACTCATTTTCCTCACGGATCAGATCCAGCTTAATAGCTCCAGGTGATAGCTTTGCTCGATCTTGATCCAAATACTTTAAAAATTGAGTTTTTAGGGCACGGTATTGATCGTCTGTACTTTGAAAGATGGAGACCTCAAACCGAAAAAGATTAAGTGACTTTTTTTGGTTATCGGGCACAAAAAGGTACCCTTCATCCCTGTAGCTTGGAAGTATTCCTACCTGCTCGACAGTTAGCTCACTTTCTACAAATTCATATATAGCCACCCCCTCTTCTATCACATTTTCTATATGAGGAAGTGCCCACTCAATCAGATCCTCCACGGATGAAATATCCGTATTGTTGGAAAATATCACTTCATGCTCAATAGTCCGATTTACCCAGTCGATTTTGCTAATTTGTTTCGGAAATTTAGATCTGAGATCGACTATCCTTGCAATTATGTCCTTTAAAATTCGCCGCAGTTCAATCAGACGACTCAAGTGAGGATATATTTTATAGAATTGAAACTGTTCTGAAATTTTCTTGAGTTCACCCAGAATAATGTACTGTCTCTTTTCAAGGTCATCTTGTACGTTGGTGAACAGGTCTATAGTCAGATCATAACCCTTTTCCATAAATAACCTCCTGCGATGATTTGTTGGAATGATTTCGAACAGTATTTAATTGAACAGGATTTGTCAAGACCATAACGTTAGAATGGATAATTTTATTTATCAGCATTTTCTCAAAGTTTATTACGATTCCCCACCTGTATTTTGAACTGAATTTACTATATTGACGTTAAGATAATCGAATGAAATAATACGTTTTATTACTAAAAAAGCGCTTTTATGGATACCCCCGAAAAACTTGCAGAATTTCAGAAACGAATCGACAATGGCGAAAAGATCGAACCAAAAGATTGGATGCCTGAACGTTACCGAAAACAGCTGATTCGAATCATGAGTCAGCATGCTCACTCTGAAATTGTCGGAATGCTTCCGGAAGGCAACTGGATTACCCGAGCCCCTTCTCTTAAGCGTAAGATGGTGTTGTTAGCTAAAGTTCAAGATGAAGCCGGCCACGGACTCTATCTTTATAGCGGTACAGAAACACTGGGGGTTAAAAGGCAGGATTTGATCGAGGACTATCTGTACGGTAAAGCCAAGTATTCGAGTATTTTTAACTATCCAACGCTAACCTACGCTGATATTTGTGTAATTGGCTGGTTGGTTGACGGTGCTGCAATTGTGAATCAAACCATGCTGGCGAAATCGTCATATGGCCCATATTCCCGCGCTAATGTGAGAATTTGTAAAGAGGAGAGTTTCCATAAAAAACAGGGATATGAAATGCTTGCTAAAATGGCGGATGGGACTCCGGAGCAGCAAAAAATGGCCCAGGACGCTGTCAACCGCTGGTGGTGGGCAACTCTGATGATGTTTGGGCCACACGATACGGATTCTCCAAATAGCGCTGAGCTCATCAAATGGGGTGTGAAAACAAAAACTAATGATGAGCTCCGGCAGCACTTTGTAGATCGTATGGTCATGGAAGCTGAAGCGATCGGAATTGAACTGCCTGATCCCGACCTTACATACAATGAAGAGACAGGTCATTGGGAGTTTGGTGACATTCCATGGGATGAATTTTGGAGTGTTGTTAAAGGCGATGGTCCCATGAACCGTGAACGGTTGAAAGCGCGCCGGAAAGCTTATGAAGAGGGAGAATGGGTGCGGGAAGCCGCAAAAGAGTACGCACGGAAAAAACGACTACAAAACGAAAAAGCGTCGTAGTTGAAACGAAACGTGAAGGAGTGGGTAGTTTTTATTTTGGTCGTAATTAATGATCCGGCTTCTCACTCTAAATCTTTAAAAAGACTATTCTAAACATGACAGATAACTCTACGGAAAATACGGAATGGCCCTTATGGGAGGTTTTTTATCAGCCAAAAAACGGTAAACCCTTTGAACATGCCGGCAGTGTACACGCCCCTGATGCTGAATTAGCGCTGCAAAATGCTCGTGACACTTACGCACGTCGAAATGAGGGAATTGCATTTTGGGTCGTCCCATCCGATCAAATTGTAGCATCGACGCCCGAAGACGTAGGACCTTTTTTTGATCCGGCAAACGACAAACCTTATCGCCACCCACAATTTTACAGCGTTCCACGAGCTGTTAAGAAAAGAAAATGAAAATAGACATGAGACTTGAGATATGAGATTTGCGACCTCATGACTCAAGACTCTCGACTCAAGACTAAACAAATGAGTACATTCGACACAATACCGAAAACCCAACAGGAAGCACTGGTAGAAACGCTGCTTCGTCTGGCAGATGACCGTTTAATCTTAGGCCACAGAATTTCCGAATGGGCAGGTCACGGACCGGAGTTGGAAGAAGATCTCGCTTTGGCAAACATAGCCCTCGATATGATTGGCCACGCTTCGGCTCTTTACACCTACGCCGCTGAGTTGGAAGGAAAAGCGGATGAAGATCATTACGCATACTTTCGCGATGATATAGACTTTAAGAATATTGCTCTGTGTGAACTGCCTAAAGGTGATTTTGCTTTTACGATTGCAAGAATATTTCTTTTCAGCGCATTAAGTTATTTCCTCTATCAAAAACTGATTGAAGTAGTTGATGATGAGCAGTTCAACGGAATGCTTCAAAAACATTTTAAAGAGATAAAGTATCATCTCCGCCACAGCCGTGAGTGGGTGCTGAGACTGGGTGACGGTACGGAGGAGAGTCATCAAAAAATTCAGGAAGCCTTTGATGAGATCTGGATGTACTCCGGCGAACTTTTTGATATGGATGAGGCTGATCAGGTTGCCATTCAAAACAATCTTTTTGTCGATACGTCAGATTTTAGAGAAGAATGGGAGAAGCTTGTCGTTGATACATTAGAAGAGGCCACTTTGAATGTGCCGGACATGGAACAGTATATGTTTTCAGGCTCGCGGCAGGGACGCCATACCGAGCATTTGGGACGACTTTTAGCCGAAATGCAGTTTTTGCGACGATCCTATCCGGATGCGGAGTGGAAGTAATTAGACATGAGATTCGAGTCTTGAGTCTTGAGAATCTCAGGACTCAGGACTCAAAACTATATGAAAACAGATCAAGCCATATCGAAAGAAGAGATTTGGTCGTACCTCGAGGAGGTTATTGACCCGGAGATTCCAGTGCTCAACGTAGTAGAGATGGGTATTGTACGGGATGTTGAGTTTGATGGGAATCAGGTCGTTGTGAAAATCACTCCCACCTATTCCGGATGTCCGGCGATGAATGCCATAGAAATGGCAATTCACAAGAAGTTGCAGGAAAGAGGAATCGAATCATTCAAAGTAGTCACTGATTTCAAAGAGAGCTGGACCACAGACTGGATGACCGAGCACGCCAAAAAGAAACTGAAAGAATACGGTATCGCACCGCCCGAAAAATCCGGCGACGACTCCGATTTCCTCACATCGTTAAAAGGTTCACAAAAAATAGTTCCATGCCCTTACTGTGATTCGATGGATACGAAACTGCAGAGTGAATTTGGTTCCACAGCGTGCAAATCGCAGTACTACTGTAATGAGTGCCATCAGCCATTTGAACACTTTAAATGCATTTGATT
>CAYNZY010000002.1:26176-46858 GCA_964401805.1 uncultured Rhodohalobacter sp. | reverse complement strand
AGAACATCTTAACCATTACCCTGAACCGCCCGGAGAAGTATAACAGCTTCACCGAACCAATGGCTCTGGAGTTTCAAAAAGCACTACAGAAAGCGGAAGATGACGCCGTTCGATGTGTGATTCTAAATGCAAACGGCAAGGCATTTTGTGCAGGACAAGACCTTCCGGAAGTGGTTGAGAGAGCCAAAGACTCAAACTATGAATTGGCCGACACAGTTCGAACAACATATAACCCAATCATCCGGGCTATTCGAAAACTTGAAAAACCGGTGATTTGTGCAGTTCAGGGAATGGCAGCCGGAGCAGGTGCAAATATTGCGTTTGCGTGTGATATCGTCATTGCGGCAAAAAGTGCACAGTTTGTGCAGGCATTCAGCAAAATTGGATTGATCCCCGACAGCGGCGGAACATGGTTTTTACCTCGGCTGGTTGGCCTGGCCCGAACCAACGCCATGTATCTGCTGGATGAAAAAATATCTGCCAAACAAGCTGTTGATTTGGGATTGATTTACAAGTCTGTAGAGGATGAAAATCTCGAAGATGAAATCAACTCTATCGCTCTAAAACTTTCCAAAATGCCAACTATGGGTTTTGGCATCTACAAACGAGCCATGAACGAGACCTTCAGCAACAACTTGGATCAACAATTGGAACTGGAAGCCAATCTTCAAACCGAAGCCGGAAATACAGGCGATTATAAAGAGGGTGTAGAGGCTTTTTTGGAGAAGAGAAATCCGGAGTATAAAGGGAAGTAAAATCCTGATATATTCGATTTTGCATCAATTTATTTCAGTGGATTTTTCACATAATCTGAGAATATTGTTTTCTTCAAACCCCTGACCAAGCGATCATCTGCAGTCCACATTTCAGACTGTTTTTCAACCGCTAAGGCAATGTATAATGCATCATAAATAGTAACCGGTAGTGAGATTGAAATTTCGAAAGCCAGGTCTAATAAAATATGATGATATACCACTTCTACAGAAATGTCTCTGACCAATTCTCTCTTTTGATACGCCTCATCGTTGCTTATTTCTTTCTTTCTAAATTTCTTCCCAATTACTGCATCCATTTCCAGATAGAACAGATCCGGAACTGCAAAGAGATCTTGCTCGGCCAATACCTTCTCAGCTTGTTCAGATCCGGGCTCAAGAAAAATCCATTTTGCTGCTATGGAGGCGTCCAGTACAACGGTTTTCATCGGTTTCGTAGCTCACGAATTTCATCCACGCTATCAGAGAACTGCCTCCCCTCCGCGCGATATTCTTCCAAAACCTCCCTTACCCTGCTTCGGGTTTCTTTAATATCAGCCTTTCCATATGCTTCCAAAACCATCTTCAACTCCGCCTGAAGTGACCTACTATTTTCTGCAGCTCTCTTTTTTAAACTTTCGAGTGTTTTCTCATCAATATTTCTAATCAGTACGTCTGGCATGGTTTCTCCGGTTTAATTGATATCATAATGATATCATATTTCCTTTAAATCTACAACGCTTGGTTTTGATGGTCGATTGCTTATTTTTGAATCAAAATCCAGAGTATTGTAACCAGATAAAATCATTTCATGAATTTAGACAAACATTCTACCGTTGCTGTTATTGGAGCAGGAACCATGGGAACCGGAATTGCTCAAATTGCATCAACTTTCGGTCACAGAGTTCAACTTTTTGATATCAGCGAAGAGCAGACTAAAGAGTCAGAAAAGGGGTTAGTAAAAATTCTGCAGCGTCAGGTTGAAAAGGAACGAATGACACAAGATGAAGTGGATGGAATCCTAAATAGAATTACATTTACCAATCATCTTAATTCAGTTGAAGGCTCGGACTTTGTAATTGAGGCCATTGTCGAAAATCTCGATATAAAACAGAACACCTTTCAGAAGATTGAAGGATTAGTGGATCAAGATGCCATTATCGCTACAAACACCTCTTCCCTATCAATCGCCTCTATTTCATCAGCTTTAGAACACCCCGAAAGATTTTTAGGCATTCACTTTTTCAATCCGGCACCATTGATGAAACTGGTTGAAATTATTCCCGGTATATCCACTTCATCAAATACTACAAAAAAAGCGCGATCATTAGTCGATGCTTGGGGAAAAACAACGGTTCAAGCCAAAGATACTCCCGGTTTTATCGTAAACCGTGTGGCTCGCCCTTTTTACGGAGAAGCACTGCGAATTTATGAAGAGGGAGTTGCCGATCATGCCACAATCGATTGGGCTATGAAAGAGCTTGGTGGATTTAAAATGGGCCCTTTCGAATTGATGGATCTAATTGGACACGACGTAAACTACAAAGTGACCGAATCCGTATTTAAAGAGTTTTACTTCGATCCACGGTTCAAACCGTCGTTTGCTCAAAAAAGGCTGGTTGAAGCGGGACGATTGGGAAGAAAATCGGGGATTGGATTCTACAGCTATGGTGAAAACAAAAGAAATGTTGAGCCGGATAAAAATAGAGAG
Organism: uncultured Rhodohalobacter sp.; assembly: GCA_964401805.1. Lineage (GTDB taxonomy): Bacteria > Bacteroidota > Rhodothermia > Balneolales > Balneolaceae > Rhodohalobacter. Next base: position 44,395 of record CAYNZY010000002.1, on the reverse strand, counting down.
CTCGGAGAAAATATTCTGAACAGAATCCTGGCAATGCTAATTAACGAAGCAGCCGATGCCGTCTTTATGAATGTGGCATCCGTTAAAGATGTAGACCTGGCTATGACAAACGGTGTAAACTATCCAAAGGGATTATTGAAATGGGCCGATGAGATTGGAATAGAAACGGTCTACAACTGGATGAACAAGCTACAGGTTGAATACCGGGAAGACCGATACCGCCCAAATCCGCTTTTGAAGCGTAAATACAAGAATGAAGAGACGTTTTATGGAGACATTTGATCGTAAACGGGCAGAAAAAATTGTTGCCCACATGATGGAAAAAGATGAGTTCAGTCGCTGGATGAATGTTGAGGTTTTAGAGGTGGATGAAGGGTTCTGTAAAATTATCTGCCCTATTAAAAATGAGATGCTTAACGGGTTTTCTGTTACCCATGGAGGTGTTGTTTTTTCACTGGCTGACAGCGCCCTTGCATTCTCCGCAGCTACATATGGCAGGGTGTCTTTGGCAATAGAAAACTCCATCTCGTTCACAAAAAAAACTGTTGCCGGCGATACGATCACTGCTGAATCACGTTGCTTAAACCTGACGCATAAAACCGGCCTGTTTGAAGTTAAGGTTCATGATCAGGATAAAAACCTTGTGGCGTTAATGAAGGCTACGGTTTACCGTACATCCAATGAATTCCCTGTTTAGATATTCTGATAACTTTTTCAACGATAATTCGTAACGTAGTTAAATGGATTTAATTTAATTATTTGATGGGATTAAAGAACGAAACCAAGTCAAAATACGACACTAAAACCTTCTACAAGGAATACGTGAGTGGAATGAACTCACGTCAGCTCGGCAAGGAGTTTCAATCTGATTCAGAGCGTCTGAAATCACTCTATTTTGATGCTCTCAGAGAAACCAACCCGAATATTCCGCCTCAAAAAATTCCGGTTACACAGAAATTCCTTAGTCTTCTTTCTGCACTCACAAAACGTCTCAACCCTGTTCGAAGGCTTGTATTTGGTGTTTCTGTTGTGAGTTTTGGTCTTCACTTTTTACTGAACTTTCTCGGGTTTTACATTTTCCCAATTCAGCCTCTGCTGCTGCCGGTTGCTTTTCTTGGAATTCTCTTTATCCTTTTAATTGAACTGCTTGAAAAATCAGATGTACAGAAAGAGCTCGATTTTGCAAGAGACATTCAGCTCAGCCTTCTCCCCCCATCAGCCGTGAAATGGGATCAGCTTGAAGCGCACTCTTTTGCCGCTACGGCCAGTGAAGTGGGTGGTGACTATGTAGATATCATTAAGTCAGATGCGGGTACGTATGTGTTTATTGCAGACGTATCAGGGAAGGGGTTAAGCGCTGCACTTTATATGGTCCGGATTCAAGCACTTGTACATCTTATAATCAAAAAACAGAATCCAGGTCCTAAAGAACTTTTCTTAGAGCTCAATAACTACGTGAAATCCAATAAAATGGATAAAACTTTCGTGACAGCTTGTGCCGCCTTTTTTCCGAAAGGTGAGGATCATTTTATTTTTTCAAGAGCCGGGCATAACACGCCCATTATTTTTAACAAGAAACTGGATAGTACGTTTAAGTTGAAAACGGAAGGATTTGCCTTGGGAATGACCTCAACCAAACTTCTTAGTAAGACATTAGAAGAGAAAAAATTTCAGTTTGAATCGGGCGACAGTCTGCTTCTTTATACCGATGGACTTGTGGAAGCGCGCAATAGCATTGGAGAAGAGTATGGAGAGGAACGGCTGGATGGGCTCATGTCGATATATGGATCGCTACATGCTAAATCGATTACTCAAAAAATTCAGTCTTCTATTGAACTATACATAGGTGATGAGAATCCTTTGGATGATATCACGTTTACTACGATTCACAAAAATGACCCGGTAAAAAATCTGGCTGATTGATATCCATCCCGGTCAACTTTTCATTTATGAATAAAAACCCGGCCGGAAACAAATCCTACCGGGTTTTATTTACTTATTTAATAACGTACTTATTGTAGCAGAATCTTCGCATTCTCAACAATTTTTTCGACCGTTAATCCAAGGTGTTCATAGACTTCCTCATAAGGGGCAGATTCACCGTATCGGTCAATTCCCATTGTGATTCCTTCAGTACCTACCCACTTGTGCCACCCAAGAGTAGCTCCCGCTTCAACAGAAATTCTTTTGATCACTTCAGTCGGCAAAACCTCATTTCTGTACGATTTGGGCTGCTCTTCAAAAATTTCCCAGCAGGGCATACTCACCACCCGGACAGATTCTCCATCAGCCTCGAGTTTCTCTGCCGCATCAAGGACCAACTGTACTTCAGAGCCGGTGGCTATCAGGATCAGATCCGGAAGATCTCCTGCTTCTTTTTTTAAAATGTAGGCGCCCTTTTCAGCTCCGGAAACAGGTGCATATTTGGATCTGTCGACAGTGGGAAGGTTTTGTCTGGTGAGCACTAAAAGACTCGGGCCATCATCCTTTTGAATGGCACTTTTCCAGGCAATCGCAGTTTCATTAGCATCAGCCGGGCGAATCACATTTACATTTGGTGTTGCACGCAGTGATGCGAGATGCTCAATTGGCTGGTGTGTCGGGCCGTCTTCGCCAAGGCCAATACTGTCGTGTGTAAAAACAAAGATAGACGGAATTTTGGAAAGCCCTGCAATTCGGATAGCCGGCTTATTGTAATCTGAAAAGACAAGGAAGGTACCGCCAAAAGGAATTAAACCACCATGAAGAGCCATACCATTTAACGCTGCTCCCATTGCGTGCTCCCGCACTCCATAATGAATATTTCGTCCGCTATAGTTATCAGCAGAGTAGATCCCCTTACCGTCCATATCGGTTTTATTACTACCGGTAAGGTCAGCCGATCCACCAATCATTTGAGGTATATGATCAGCAAGTTCATTTATAACTAAACCGGAAGCTTTACGAGTTGCCATTCCTTTTTCATCTGTCTCAAAATTCGGTAGAATTTCATCCCAGTTATCAGGCAATGTTCTTGAGGAATATTTTTTAAAACTCTTTCCATCTTCAGGATTGCTCTTTTCATAATCTGAAAAAAGATTATCCCATTCACTCTCAAGTTCAGTTCCTCTCTCTACAGCTTTTCGAAATTCATTCAGAACATCATCATCGATGTGAAATTTCTGATCCGGATCTACGCCCAGTTTCTCCTTCGTCAAACGTATCTCTTCTTCTCCAAGCGGAGAACCGTGAGAATCGGCCGTATCCTGCTTGTTCGGGCTGCCAAATCCAATATGTGTTTTACACTCTATCAGGGAAGGTGTATCTGTTTTTTGAGCAGCCAGGATTGCTTTCTCGATCTCATCCCTATCATGACCGTCAATGGTCTGAACATCCCAACCATAAGACTCAAATCGTTTTCTTGTATCATCTGTAAACGCCAGATCTGTTGAACCGTCAATTGAGATTTGGTTAGAGTCGTATAAATAAATAAGCTTCTTCAGCTTCAGATGACCGGCAAGACTCGCCGCCTCATGAGAAATACCTTCCATCAAATCACCATCACTCACAATAGCATATGTGAAATGGTCGACAATATTGAAATCACTTTTGTTGAATTTATCAGCCAGGTAAGCCTCAGCCATTGCCATACCTACCCCGGTTCCAAAACCCTGCCCAAGAGGGCCGGTGGTTGTTTCTACACCCGGTGTCATCCCATACTCAGGGTGACCCGGAGTAATACTACCAAGCTGCCTGAAGTTCTTAATCTCATCCAACGAAACATCGTAACCGGTTAAATGGAGAAGAGAATAAAGAAGCATTGAACCATGGCCTGCAGAGAGAATAAAACGATCGCGGTCAAACCATTGTGGATTCTTTGGATTGTGTTTCAAAAACTTTGTCCAGAGAACATAAGCTGCATCTGCCATTCCCATTGGCATCCCAGGGTGTCCGGAATTTGCCTTTTGTACGGCATCCATTGAAAGTGTTCGGAGTGTGTTAACGCAACGCTGAGCGAGTGGATCAGACATGATTAGATTATGGAATAAATTTTAGTGCTTGTTATGGGCTCAAAAGATACCCAAGTTCAGTACAAGGAAAAAAGAAATCTTACCACTTCAGAGTATTCATTTCTGATCGCGCTTCAACGTTTATGTATAAATATAATTTTCAGATAAACGAAGTACATATCACTCAATAACTCAGATAGGCAAAGCATTGCAATTTTGTTCTGATTACTACAAGATCAGACCTCAAGGATACTATTCAATTGATTAGGTAGTCGTTTATGAACACTGCATTTTTTAAAAAACTGAATTGGTTGTTACTTTATCATGAATCAAATCTATAGCAATAGAGGAGCGGATTAACGATAAAGTATAGGTATAAAAAAAAGCCCTCAGAGCGAGGGCTTTTTTGAAATCAATCGTTAAAAGAGTTTGATTATCGTCCGGTAGGAGTATGTCCCTCGCACTTCAATTCAAACTGAAGTTCGTGATTGGCAGGTTCGGTAAAATCACCGTAGCGCGCATTTTCAAATGCACCACACGCGTTTTCAACCTGTCCCTGTCCTTTATAGGCTGTACCGAGTTCAAAATAAATTTTTGCTTTATCATTCACACCGCCTGATTCATACTCAAGTGCTCGGGTTGCATGTTGCATTGCCTGATTCCATTGACCTCTTTTATTGTAGATTTCAGCCATTCTATATTCTGCGTTTGCAGATTGCGGGTCATACTGCTCTACCCTTTGAAGAAGTTCAAGAGCACGGTCAAACTGGCGATCTTCTGCAAGATTAACGGCTCTGAATATCAACTCTTCTCTGGCGCTGTTAAGAGCATTTTCTAAAGCTCTGTTGTCATTTACTCTTCGAGCTACTTCAATGGCTTCATCATATAGACCTAACCAGGTATCCACTTCAGATGGCATTTGATTTTTAGTAACAAGAGCCTTCTGATAGTAAGCAAGTGCATAATTGGAATTCATCTCTATAGCAGTGTCCAGATCTGCCAGTGCGTCCTCATAATTTTCAGCTCGGAAATGAAGCACTGAACGGATGTAGTGTAGTTGAGGAAGAGCTCCTTCAGCCTGTTGACGCACTTCTGCATTACCAAACTCTTCAGCTATATCTTTTGCTTCCTGAAAAGCCGAAAGTGCATTATTTACAGACGCTACAGTCCGTTCACTTTGATACCCACGATATGCATTGGATGCTCTGCTTGAAGCAACTCTGGGAATTCGTTCTACAATTAGCTCAGTAATATCGTTTAAATCATTGGCTTGAGATATCTCAAGTGCTTCTCTATAAAGATCAATAGAGTTGGTAAAATCGCCGGATCCGGCCAGTTCCTGAGCCTGATTGTAAAGCTGTATAGCCTCATTTCTGGCATCCTGAGCATTCGTTTGTTCAACTGCAAATAGAGTAATAGAAAAAGCTGCAGCTAAAATGAGTGTTGATTTCAATGATTTCATGGTATCTGTTTGTTTATGATTCTATCCGATTAAACGGGCTTAACTTAATGAAATTTTGTAAAGAAAATCACTAAACCTCACTATTTCAAACCCAAAGCAAGAAAAAAAGTTTCTTAATAGTCAAAATTCGGTTCCGGTTTCTCCTTTTTGTAAAAATCACATACAAATTTAACAGCATCTTTATGATCATCTGTTAAATAAAATAGGTCGGTGTCATCCGGATTGATAAAACCTCCTTCAACCAGCGTACTCTTAATCCAATTTATTAAACCACCCCAATATTCAGAGCCTACCAATACGATTGGTATTTGTTTAATCTTTTTAGTCTGTATAAGTGTCAGTGTTTCAAAGAGTTCATCCAATGTGCCGAAACCGCCGGGAAAAACAATGAATGCCTGTGCATACTTCACAAACATCACTTTTCTTACAAAGAAGTACTTAAAGTTAATTTCATACTTAGAATGAACATAGTCATTTACTCCCTGTTCAAAAGGCAGTTCTATGCCTAAGCCTACAGATTTTCCATTCATATTGTGTGCACCTCGGTTTCCTGCCTCCATGATACCCGGTCCTCCACCTGTGATAATCCCAAAACCGCTCTCTGTAATTAATTCAGCGGTTTTAATAGCCATCTCATAATACTTGCTTCCCGGCTTTAATCGGGCTGAACCAAAAACTGAAATACATGGCCCTACACGGAAGAGTTTATCGTAACCATCCACAAACTCTCCCATTATCTTAAAAATGCTCCACAAATCCTTACTGCTGTCCCCCTCAAACTCTTCAGTTTGACGTTTGAATTTGAAAAAATTTGAAGCTTCCATATGATGCTAATTTCGGTTTTGCAGATTAATTTTTAACGATATACCGGGACTTCTATTTTCAATGAACGCAGGTTGAACCACAGCGTTTGCAGAGAGATCATCGGAAACATCAAAACTACGCATATGCGCAAAAACATATGCATCTATAACATTTAAGCCATATGCAAGCCCCATCACTACAAACATAAAATCCCGCTGATTTCGCAAACTATTCCTGTTTGATTGTAACTGGTTTGCATTTACTCCCTGCAAATATTCGGGTGTGGGTCCAAACCTCATATCGTCATTATCAGGAAAACTATTATAATAAGCGGCCCTGTAATCCTGGTAATCGCTGTTAAGTGTGTATGTGTAATAACCGATTCCTGCAAATAGACCGTATATGATCGGTACTTTCCAAATCTGCTTGTTTTCTATCTGTCCCCAGCCCGGAATCATTAAAGACTTAATCATCACAGATTTTGGGGTCGGGTACTCATTCTGATTTAAGGAATCATTTAATTGTACTGTACTTTGAGGCTGATTTCCGATCCTATTCTCCAACAAAAAATAGTCCCGATTGAGTAGGTCAGAATTGGTTTGAGCTAACACAATCTGACCACAAAAAAGAAATAAAAACGATATAAGACTAACCAACTTCATCAAATAGCTGCATCAATCTTTCCAAATCATCGTCTGAGTAGTACTCAATTCGAATTTCGCCACCTTTTCCTTTTTGTTTAATATTTACTTTTGTGCTTAAACTGTTCCGCAAACGCTTTGAAAAGTCCTCCAGAAAAGGATTCGATGGCTTTGTATCAGGCTTCTTAGACTTCTGTTCACTTTTTTTATCCAGCGAACGCACCAAATCTTCAGTTTGTCGTACGGAAAGTGAATTCTTTACAATTTTACTCAGCGCTTTTTTCTGATCGCTCTCACTTTTTAAGTTAATCAGTGCTCTTGCGTGACCGGTAGTAATGGATTCGTCGCGAAGTGCTGCCTGGATAAAATCTGGGAGCTGGAGCAGACGAAGCATATTTGTAACGGTAGAGCGATTCTTCCCAACACGCTCCGCTACCTCACTTTGGGTATAGCTGCACTCATCAATAAGACGTTTATACCCCATTGATATTTCAAGAGGATTCAACTCTTCACGTTGAATATTTTCTATTAGCGCAAATGCAATGAGCTGTTCGTCGTCAGCCTCTCGAATATATGCGGGAATTTCGACTATACCGGCTTGTTTTGTTGCCCTGAGACGTCTCTCCCCACTAATTAACTCAAACCGCTTCTCACCTAAATATCGAACGGTTATTGGTTGAATCAATCCGTGCTTTTTTATGGAAGATGATAACTCATCAAGTGCTTCTTCATTAAAATCTTTTCTGGGCTGATGCGGGTTAGGACGAATATGGTCCACAGGTATATTCAAAACCACGTTTACACGCTCGGCCGGTTCAATCGGAACGGCTGTTTTTGTTTTTGGCGCCTTCTTAGACTCACTCTCTTTTGATCCTTCTTTCCCTTCCTCGTCGTATTCAGGGAAAAATGCCCCTAATCCTCTACCTAGTACTTTTTTCGACATATAAACCCCTATTTGGATAGAACCGGACTATTTTTGAATAATTTTTTATTCCGCTGAATAATCTCTCTGGCCAACGCAAGGTAATTCTTCGACCCAACACTGGTTGCATCATATAATATCGCAGGTTTCCCAAAACTGGGCGCTTCAGCCAGTCGTACATTTCTTGAAATAACTGATGAAAATACCTTCTCGTCAAAATATCGTTTTACCTCATCCGCCACCTGATTCGATAGTCTGGTACGGGTATCATACATGGTAAGCAGTACACCTTCTATTTCCAGATCCGTGTTCAGATGCTGCCGAACAATTTTGATTGTATTTAACAATTGGCCAAGACCTTCCAGCGCAAAATATTCACATTGAACCGGAATTAGTACAGAATCCGAGGCTGTCAAAGCGTTAATTGTCAATAATCCAAGAGATGGAGGACAATCTATAATTATAAAGTCATATTGGTCTGATAACCCGCCGATGGCTTTGGTTAGAATCCTTTCCCTCTCGTTCCTATCCACCATTTCAATTTCTGCACCTACAAGATTAATGTGAGACGGAATGAGTTCCAAATAGGGAAGTTCTGTTTCACGAATCGAATCTTTAACATCCACGCCTCCTACCATAACTTCATAGATAGAATTGGATACAGTTTTTGATTCAATACCCAGTCCGCTTGTGGAGTTACTTTGCGGATCGATATCGATAATTAGAGTTGGATGTTCAATAGCTGCTAAACTTGCAGCCAGATTTACCGCTGTCGTTGTTTTTCCGACACCGCCTTTCTGGTTTGCAATAGAGATAATTTTACCCATTCGAAATAATGGTAACTTAGGATGAATTTTGTAGATGAATATAACTCACAAGCGATACCTAACCAAACTAAGTTATACACAAAAAAACGTGGATAACTATCTTACAATAAATTGCAAACTGTTGAATTTTAATCGGTTACCGGATTATTTAATCCAAATATATTATTGACGGCTGCCGGTAAGATGTAGATTTCTTTGGTAAGAACTATTTTGTGATGGGTTGGTAACCGGAGTCAATCGTCGGTAACTATTCTCCAATAGTGAATCTGAACGGTCAGATTCTAGTCCGGTGTAGTGTAAAATGTTATTCTCATCCACCCATGGAGTAATTTCTCTGTCAGCAGCTGTTCCTGCCGCATTGTTAGTGGATGTTGCCTGAATAGATCCTACCGAACCAACAGATGCATTTTCTGTATTACTGGCTGTTTCATCCGATTCAATCAATAGAGCACCGGCCATAAACCCTATGGATAGCAGTGCTGCCGTGGCAAAATAGAAAGGTTTGGAGCGAACAATCTTCGATGATTTTTTTCTCTCTGATGCCTGTTCACATACCGATTGAATTACAGTGTCGGGCGCAGATATTTCAGGCAGCTGATCTATTCTACTACTGATATTTCGCAAGGACTCAACTTCTATCAGTAAGTTATCATTCTTTCTGAGTAGTCGTTCAAATTCAACTTTCTCAGATGGGTCCATCTCCTTAAATAAATAAGCTATGCTGTCAGTTTTTTTGATACTCATATGTTATTTGATTCCTTCTCATGTTCCTCATCAAACATTTTACGAAGATTAATCAAAGCATATCGCATTCGGCCCAGGGCAGTATTTATTGAAACATCTGTCAATTCAGCAATTTCTTTAAATGGCATTTCATAATAGTGCCGCAACATCACTACCGTTCGCTGTTCTTCGGGCAGATTTCCAATATGCTTAAGTAACCGTGATGTAGACTCGTTTAATTCCAGTTGATCATGCTGACCGGGCGTGTCTTCATCAGGCAATCTTTCATAAAAATCTGTTTTCGACTCTTCGTCATACGAACTGCTAACGTCGACAAACCGTTTTTGTTTTCTGATGTGATCAATTGTTGCATTGTGTGCAATTCTCATCACCCAAGCAATCCACTTTCCCTGCTCATTGTATGTATCGTCCATCTTGGTAATTACCTTCGTAAAGGTTTCCTGGAAGATATCATTGGCCGTTTCCCTATTCTGAATCATACTGTAGATGTATGAATAGATTTTGGCCTGATGACGATTCATTAGCTCTTGAAAAGCCAATTGGTCATCTTTTTTTCGAAACAAATGAACTAACTCACGATCTTTCATTTGCTCGTATCGTCGTGGAATATGGTCTGAATTATTGAGTCTCATAACAGTGCTAATTTAAATGTTGCGTCACACTTTCAAAAACAGATTTTTAAATCTATCCATTCAGTTAATCTGTACATTCTATTTTATCTACTGCACAGACGATGCCAATGTTTCATTACTGACGTAATTACAGAAGATTATTCTACTATACACATCTTCTATAATGAAGTATTCTAATAATTTGATGTTAAAACAATCGCATCTTCATGCGAAGACTAAGACTCCTGGAAATGCAGGTAAACTTTCTCTCCCATCTTCTCACCAAGTTCTTTTTTCAAACTATCCGCATCAGCTTTTCTGATTTGATCGACCGACCCAAATGCTTTTAACAATTTTTGAGCTGTTTTTTCACCAACTCCATCTATTTCCGTTAAGCCGGTTTTAAGTGTTCTTTTAGATCGTTTTTGCCGATGGTAGGTTATGGCAAACCGGTGTGCTTCGTCTCGTGCCCGCTGTAAAAGTTTCAGTGCTGAGGAAGTTTTCGGAATCATTACAGGATCTGCTTTTTGGGGCAGAAAGACCTCTTCCAGCCGTTTTGCCAGGCCTGCTACATCGCCTACATCTCTGAAGTCAATTTCATCCAAGGCATCCAGTGCAGCGTTCAACTGACCTTTTCCACCATCAATCAAAATTAAATCCGGGGCTTGCAGCTTCTCCTTTTTCACTTTAGAATAGCGGCGCTTAACAATTTCCTTCATTGATGCGAAATCATCGGCACCGGTTACGGTTTTTATCTTAAATCGCTTGTACTCACTTTTCCGAGGTTGCCCGTCTACAAAGCAGACCATGGATGCTACGGGATCTGTTCCCTGAGTATTGGAGTTATCAAAACACTCTATTCTTCTTGGCAAACGATCCAATTTCAAATAATCTTTCAGATCTTTAATAGCCTGTGGAATTCGATCTCTTTCGGCTTTTTGTTTTTCTAATTTTCTCTCTCCCAGATTTAGGCGTGCGTTAGTGACGGCCATCTCTATCAGATGTTTCTTTTCACCTATCTGTGGAACGTGAATCGGAACCTTTTTTCCTCTCTGTTCCCAAAGATACTCCAGCAACGGATCATCATCCTCCATTGAGTCGCTTAAATAAACTTCATCAGGAATAGCTCCAACCATCTGTCCCGTGTAATAATCTTCCACAAAAGACTGCATCATCACACTTCGCGGGCGGTCTTCAATGTTTTTCAAAAATCGATTAAACTTTCCGATCAGCTTACCCTCTCGGATTTTAAACAGCACACCGCACGCTTCTCCAAGCTCTTCGTCTACTTCAATCGCAAATACATCTCTGTGTACCTCTTTATTTGCAACAATCTTCATCTTTTGATTGTACTTCTCAAGAGACTTCATGCTATCCCGCAAGCGAGCTGCTTTTTCAAACTCCAGAGACTCTGATGCGATCTCCATTTCATCTTTCACATCACGTATCAAGTCTCCAGTTTTACCGGATAAAAGACGTTCCACTTTCTCAATTGTATCCTGATAAACCTCATCATCCCAGTCACCCGAGCAGTTTTGTAAGTAATCATCAAAACAGGAGTGCCATTTTGGAGCTCCACGAGATTTGTCCACCATTTTTGGCGATACGGCGCAGGTACACAGTCCAAAGGCCTTACGTATGGTATCCAGCATTCGACGCATATGGCCAACGTGATCGTATGGACCAAAATATTTACTGCCGTCCCTGACCACTGTTCTAGTTGGATAAACTCTTGGTTTTCTTCCTTTTGTGATGCAAATGTAAGGGTATGATTTATCATCCCTGTACATAATATTATAGCGCGGCTGATGCTTCTTTATCAGATTATTCTCAAGTATTAAAGCCTCAGCCTCAGAATCCGTAACAATAACCTCTACATCCTCAATTTTGGAAACCATCAACTTTATTCTTCCATCGTGATTTCTGGAATCCTGAAAGTATGATCTTACTCGATTTCGAAGTTTTTTTGCCTTCCCAATATATAGGTAGTTTCCACCCTTGTCTTTAAATTGATAGACTCCGGGACTAAACGGAAGATGAGCGATTTTTTCTTCTACGGATATTGACATGTCTGTGATGAATTAAACATCAAAAATACAAAAACGATGAGCTGTATGGAAAAGTTTAAATTGATCTCTGAAAGCACGATCATTGAACCATGAAAACTACACGTACCAGCCCTGAAATTGAAATCATATTCGAAGACAACCATTTACTGGTTGTAAATAAACCTGCAGGCATACTCTCACAAGAGGATCATACAGGTGACCCCGATATATTAACTCTATGTAAGGAGTACATAAAAAATGAGTACAACAAACCCGGAAATGTATTCCTGGGACTTTTACACCGGTTAGACAGACCCGTAAGCGGTGTAATGATGATTGCAAAAACTTCGAAGGCCGCATCAAGGATCAGTGAGCAAATACGCAGTCGGACAATCAAAAAAAAGTACCTTGCAGTTGTATCCGGCAATCCTCCACCAAACGGTTATTTAACCCACTTTTTGCTTAAAGATGAAAAAACAAACACTGTCAAAGTCGTTGAGCCCAACGTAAAACATGCACAGGATGCTAAACTAATGTTTCAACGTTTGGAAACTGTTGATAACCTACATCTTCTAAAAGTCAGTCTTATCACGGGTCGGCCACATCAAATTCGTGTACAACTTTCTGAAGAAGGGTATCCAATCTGGGGGGATCAGAAATATGGAGAATCCAATAGGTCTACACCGGCTTTACATGCCTACTCTTTAGAACTTGAACACCCCACTCTCAAAACAGAGATGATTTTTTCAGCAAAACCACCAAATATTACTCCGTGGAATAATTTTCACAGTAAAATATCTACTTAAAGATCTGTCTGCGATGATATTAAGAAGTAGTGGGTTGATCCATCTTTATTAAAATGGTGTTGAATGATAGACTCATATCCAATGTTCTGATGGTGAATGATTATTTATTAATTGCCACCTCTCGATTTTTTGCAGTATTAATATGAATAGATTAACGAAATATCAAGCCAGACTGCTATTACCGGCTGTAGTTGATGACGAGGTGTCTGAAGATGAAAAAATCGCCTTCTTCGAATACTTGAAACATGATCCAGAGCTTGAGAAGGAATATTACTCTACACTTAAAGTTAAACAGCTATTATCAGAAAATTTGCCCAGAAAATCTGCTCCGGATCACCTGAGGGAAAGAATTTTAACCCGATTGGAAGTTGAAAAGAGGAACAAGAAACTTCAGAAAAGTCCGGGAGCTGATAGGAAGTTGAATCAACCCTCAACTCGTAAGGGTGAGTGGAATGGATTACTGAAGTCAGGGATCAGATACATAGCAGCGGCTGCTGTTATATTGATCATCACACTAATGACTGTTCAACTGCTTGAAAGATCAACTGACAGTATTAATAATGAGGTCTTTGTCATTGAAAATATTTCTGCACAGCATTTTCAAAATGCAAACAGTGCATCGGTTGAACCTCAGCTGGCAGCCGTTTCCTTTAATGAGGCTGAAAGTTATTTAAAAGAGCATTATGGATTAACCATGACCATACCGCATCTTAAAGGAACTGAATTTGCCGGTTTGGTTATGGCAGATTTTCACAGCGGAATGCAGGCACCGCTCTTAAAATATGTTCAAAGAGAAATCGATGAGAATATCTATATCTTTGCGTTTAACCTGGATCAATTGGAGAGTTTTGATCATATGAAAAGAGAGGAAAATGCTGTTAAAAGTTGTACTACCCAAACAGATTACTTCGTAAATAATATTGATGGAACGCATGTTGTATCATGGCTATGGGACGACAATTGGTATTCTGCTGTTTCCAATCACAACGGACATGATTTAGCAGCACTTGTTGAACCACTCAATATTAATTAACCTTCCATATCATCTCCTTCAATACCGGATGAATCTCCGTTAAACTCCTGCGGAAGTTTTTTTGAAGCCTTGGCCCCCAATTCTCTTAACATTTCTGTTTGGCGAACAAGATTACCACGCCCCTCACTTAATTTACCCATTGCATTTTCGTAGCTGGCTTGGGTTTGATCAATTCGATTGCCGATATCCTGCATATCTTCCACAAACCCTACAAACTTATCATAAAGCAGTCCACCCCTCTCTGCAATTTCCATTGCATGACGATTTTGATACTCCTGCTTCCACACGTTTTCAATTGTAGCCAGTGTGGCCAACAGTGTTGTTGGGCTCACAATAATGATATTCTTATCAAATGCTTCATTATAGAGATCAGGGGCGTGCTGCATTGCCAAGCCAAAAGCCGGCTCAATGGGGATAAACATCAACACAAAATCAGGGCTCTGAAAACCGTGAATCTGTTCATAGTTTTTACTACTCAATCCTTTCACATGAGCACGAAGTGAATTTATATGCTGCTTGAGAGCTTTTTGCTGTTGTGTAGAGTCATCTGTTGAGGTATATGCTTCATAAGCAGTTAGTGTAACTTTAGAATCGACAACCAATTTCTTTTCATCAGGAAGCTGTACTACAACGTCAGGTTGTAGGCGTCGGCCATCGCTGGTAGTTGTGCTTTCCTGCACTTCGTACTCCCGTCCTTTCACCAAACCGGACTTTTCTAAAATTCTTTGCAGTATTACCTCACCCCAATTTCCCTGCTGCTTATTATCACCCTTAAGGGCTTTTGTGAGATTTTTTGCTTCTTCACTCATTTTTTGATTCAGCTCCTGCAACATAGACAGGTGCTGCCCCAACGCACTTCTGCCTTTTATATCCTCCTTATGAGTCTCCTCTACCCTCTTTTGAAATTCAGAAATTTTCTCGCCCAACGGTTTAAGCAAAGAGTCGAGATTTTCCCGATTCTGTTGGGTGAATTTTTTCGATTTCTCTTCCAGGATTTCGTTAGCCAGATTTTTAAACTCGTTTTTAAACCTCTCCTCCATCTTTTCAAAGTCAGCTTTCTGCTCCTGAAACCTCTCTTTCAAATTCAGGAAATTGGCTTCCACTGTAGCCAACTCGTTTTTTGCCTGATTTGCCCTTTCGGTTTCTTCCTCCAGTTTTTTTTCAGCCTCGTCCTTTGCGACGGTTAAAATTTCATTCCTCTCTTCCAGCCGTGATTGCTTTGGCCGAGCCATAAACCAGGCAATTGTAAATCCTATGACTCCAAATAACAGCGCAATAATTAATTCAGTAAGTCCCATAAAAATAGATTTTTTGATGATTTAGCTGAAGATAAAAGAAAAGGGTGACAGAATCTGTCACCCTTTTCGAAAAAACCTTGTAAGATTTGAAAGAATGGACTGTTAAAGTCCAACTCCTTTTAATTAAAAACGTCTTTTATTTTTGAAAAGAATCCCTTTTCACGTTCTTCAGCATCTGCCGGATCGAAGTGCTTTTCACCACGCAGGGCTTCTACATGCTTGCGCTCTTCGGGCGTCAGATCTTTCGGTACATATATGTTTACTTTGATAAACTGATCTCCGGTACCGCTGTTATTCAATCCGTTGATACCTCTGCCACGCATTCGCAGCAGTTTACCCGGCTGAGTTCCGGCCTCTACTTTCACTTTGGCCTTTCCCTTCAGGGTTGGTACTTGAACTTCCGTCCCCAAAATGGCATCAGGTATACTGAGGTGAAGATCGTAGTAGATATCATTTCTATCTCTTTCAAAATGATCGTGCTCAGTTTCTTCAATCAGCACAATAAGATCACCCGGCTCGCCGCCACGAACTCCTGCATTACCCTGTCGCCTCAGCGTTATGTAATTTCCTTTCGATACACCTGAAGGGATATTTACTTTAATATTCTCTTCACTGCGCTTGCGACCTTCTCCGCCACAGGACGAACATTTGTTTTTGATGATTCGGCCTTCTCCGCTACATGTAGGGCACGGCTGAACATTTACAAATTGTCCGAACATCGTTCGTGATACTTGCCTTACCTCTCCGGTTCCGTTGCAGGTACCACAAGTCTCAAAATCAGATTCGGTCTCCGCACCTGTACCACTACAGGAGTCGCATTTGATCTGTTTTTTAACTTTCAGGGTTTTTTCAACACCTTCCGCGATCTCTTCCAGGGTTAGTTCAACCCGAAGTTTCATATCACTGCCCGGCCGGCCTGTACCTCGTCGACGACGGCTTTGTCGGCGTCCGCCACCGCCAAAGGCTTCTCCCCCGCCAAATATATCGCCTCCAAAAATGTCACTGAAACGGCTAAATATATCTTCGAAATCAGCATTACCAAAATCAGAGGCTCCGCCAAATCCGCCACCATTCATTCCGGCATGACCAAATTGATCATAGCGCTGTCGTTTTTGAGGATCTCTGAGCACTTCATATGCCTCAGAAGCTTCTTTAAACTTTCTCTCTGCCTCATCATCACCCTTATTTCTGTCGGGGTGATATTTCATGGCCAGCTTGCGATATGCTTTTTTAAGCTCCGCTTCACCGGCACCTTTTTCTACACCTAATATCTCGTAATAATCTCGTTTTGACATGAATTGTGATTTACTCGCTTACAATTACTTTTGCGTGTCGTAGTGTTTTATCACCGATTCGATATCCACTTTCAAGGACTTGCAGAACCGTACCGCTTTCAACTGAGTCGTCTTTAGCCGGCTGGCGAAGCATGGCGTCGTGAAGATTAACATCAAATGGGACGCCCTCTTCATCAATCCTTTCAACGTTATACCTGTCTAAAACGTCCTGGAATTTATCTGCAACAAGTCGCACTCCGTCTACAAATGATTTATCTGCATTTGCCTGTTCCAGTGCTTCAAGGGTTCGTCTCAAGTCATCATTAACCGGCAGAAATGCTTCAATTGCATTTTCACGAGACTTTTGATAAACAGATTCTCGTTCTCTCTGAAGCCGCTTCTTGAAATTCTCCATCTCTGCAGCCTTGCGCAGATGGTTGTCTTTTACACTTTGAATTTCTTCTTCAAGTTCATTGATACGTTGTTGCTGTTGTTCAACCAATTCATCCAGCTCATCGATGCTGTCAGAATTTTCGTTTGAAGACGTATCATTATCGTTCTCAATAGCTGCCTGTTTTTCGGCAGACTCCATTTTTTCTTCTTTGCTGCTCATTTAAAAATCGATTCTAAATTTCTTATTTCGGCCCTTTTCAATGCAGGCTTGGATTTATTAGTTCAATCTCACTTGTGCAAATAGTATGCCATAAAGACCTATACTATCAGTTCGTCACTAATGTCACTAAAACCTGACGTTTCGCCTTAATTCCCTTCGTAAAAGAACTCTATCATGTTTCCATCAGGGTCAGAAGCAAAAACAAACCTGCCTTTTTTCCTGTTTGCAGGTCCACTTAAGATAGTAACCTCTTTCTCGCGCAGATATGTCGCCATTTCGTCAACTTCATCAGGGGAGTCTAAATAGAATCCAATATGGTCTACCCTAAAATCTCTGGAATTGGGGTCGTAACTGGTTTCAGCTTCTACAATAACAAGGGTATCTTCTTTCCCTATTTTGTAAACGGCCATACTCTGGCCCATCTTTCTCACTAATTCAAATCCAAGAATATCACCATAAAACTCTTCCGCACGTTCAATTTCGTTTACTCTGATGGTAATATGGTTAATACCGGATGGTTTAAAATCCATAGTTTTTCACTTTCTTTTAGTAGTTTTATTGCACCTGACAAACTAACGGTTTTTCGGCTATATTTAGAATGGATTTTTGGAATACAACCCACAGTTAATTGGCAACACTTTATTTAGTAGCAACACCTATTGGTAATTTATCTGATTTTTCACCGCGTGCTGTAGAAACGCTACAGTCTGTTGATCAAATAGCTTGCGAGGATACCCGAACTTCCGGAGTATTGTTGCAACACTTTCAAATTGATAAACCTACGTTTTCGTTTCATCAGCATAACGAACATCAAAAAGTTAAGCACTTGATGAACCTTTTAGGAGGCGGGCTGAACATCGCGCTGATTAGTGACGCAGGAATGCCTGCCATATCTGACCCCGGATTTTTAGCAACACGAGAAGCACATCAAAATGGCCATCACGTGATTGTCATCCCCGGACCTGATGCAGTATCTACAGCTCTGGCCGTAAGCGGTTTACCGAGTGATCGATTTATTTTTGAAGGCTTTCTGCCCCCCAAAAAAGGCCGGCAAACCCGAATTCAGGATATAGCTGACAGTGAAATAACGACAGTAGTTTACGTAAGCCCACATAAACTGGTCAGATTTTTAGAAAAATTACACGAA
>CAYNZY010000002.1:10236-26166 GCA_964401805.1 uncultured Rhodohalobacter sp. | reverse complement strand
GCCGGGGACGACCGTTGGGTATGCATCGCCAGAGAATTAACCAAAAAATTTGAAGAAACAGACCGTGCACAACTGGGGGATTTACTCAATCGATGGAAAGAAAAAGAGTCCATCAAAGGTGAAATAGCCGTTGTTATTGCCGGAAAAAGCTATAGTGAATAATGAAGAAAAATCGTTTTTGGAATCGCCCATGGACTCTTTCAATAACTGCTTCAATTTTACTCAGTCTCTCATTCCCCCCGTTTGATCTTTCTATCCTTCAAATTCCGGCTTTTGTACTCCTATTTCGTATAGCGATGATTAGCCGTTCGGTTAGAGAAACGGTCTTATACACTTACCCTGCATTTGTTCTCTGGAATCTGTTCGTTACCTACTGGCTTACGATGGCAACGGTAGCGGGCGGGTTGGCAGCCATACTTGCCAACGCAGCAATTATGGTAATTCCGTTACTTGTTATCCGGCACTTATTTAAATCTGACATCAACCCAATATTGGCCTCTTTTTTTGCTGCATCCGTTTGGGTCAGTTATGAATTTCTGCACCATAATTGGGATCTCGCATGGCCCTGGCTCACGTTAGGGAACGGTTGGTCAAACCTAATTAACGTGATTCAGTATATCTCTGTAACCGGAGTATTCGGCATCTCATTCTGGATAATATTCACTGCAGCATTAATCTATAACTACATTGAAGAACTTGTAAAGCCAATACTCTACTCTGCAATTGTAATTTTTCTGGCATTTCCTCTCTTTTCGATCTTATCCATCATAATGCAAACACAGGAGCAGGGAGACCCTGTTGAGGTAGCGATTATTCAGCCAAATTCCGATTCTTACCAAGCTTATGGCGGCTTACCATCACTCGATGCCCTGTTGGAAAAACTTCTGCGCATCTCGGGTGAAACAGTCACGGAAAATACAGACGTGCTGATCTGGCCGGAAAACGCCATCGATGCCGGTTTACAATATAATAATCGCTATTTCACCACCATACAGGATTCTCTGGATAGATGGGATACCTCTCTTATTACCGGGCTGGGTTATGTGGAGATCTATGATGATGATAACAGGCCTGAGGTCGTTCGAAAGTCTGATTCGGGGCGTATGTTCAATGTGTTTAACGCCGCGATGTATTTTGGTTCGGAACGCTCTAAGGAAGTTTACCGCAAAGGAAAACTGGTTCCTATTGTGGAAAGGTTGCCATTTGTTGAGTTTTTCCAATCCATCGACATTTTTGACTTGGTTGATTGGGGCGAACTTGCTGGCTATGGTCTGGGTAAAGAAGCGAACAATTTTAATGTGAATGGTTCACCCACTCCGGCTCTTATCTGCTACGATTCTGTATTTCCCGGATGGGTAAATCAGTTTGCTCAGAACGGTGCCGGATTTTTGACCATCATCACAAATGACGGCTGGTGGGGAGACTCCAACGGACACGTTCAGCATTTTGCCTTTGCCCGTTTGCGCGCCATTGAACAACGTAAATGGATTGCAAGATCAGCCAACAACGGTATATCAGGGATAATCTCACCGGATGGAAAGGTACAGATAGCAACTGAATACTGGACGGAGGACTCCTTTACATTTACCATATACGATCGAAACATCCCTACATTCTATACCAAGTATGGAAACTGGTTCAGCTACCTGATGCTTTTTTCAGCCTTTGCGGGTATTGGTATGATCGCTTTTAAAAAGAAAAAAGATTAAAAGTCCAGTTCACTTTTTATTTGATTTATCACCTCATCCAGCTCCGCGGATCTCTTCAAGAACTGTGACTTATCAGACAGCTCTCCATTTACGCTAATGTAGAACTTTATTTTCGGTTCTGTGCCTGACGGACGAGCAGAAATCATGTAGCCTCCTTCTGTAATAAACTGCAGTACGTTTGCAGCCGGAAAATCTATGCTGTTTACGCGGCCTGACTCAACATCCATTTCAGTTAGGTGCATGTAGTCTTTAACTGTAACAACCTTCTGGCCTGCAAACGATTCCGGTGCCTGATGACGAAGTCGTTCCATAATTTTCTGTATCTCTTCTGCACCTTTTTTCCCCGCTTTTTTTAGAGAGATCAACTCTTCTTTATAGAGTCCGTGCGCCTCATACACATCAAGGAGTGCCTCATAAAGTGATTGTCCTTGCTCTTTATAATAGGCTGCCATCTCAGCAATCATCGTACAAGCTACAACGGCATCTTTATCACGAACATGATCCCCTACCAGGTACCCATAGCTCTCCTCTCCGCCGGCGATAAACTTCTCCTCACCTTCGAGCGCGGTCATGAGTGCGCCAATATATTTAAACCCGGTTAAGGTGTTGTAGCATGTAACACCCTTCGATTTGGCAATTTCATCAATCAGGTATGTGGTAACAATTGTCTTGACGATATATTCGTTGCCTCTAAACAAACCCTTCTTTTCCCAGGCGCTTAGAACATAATTAAAAAGAAGCACTCCGGTTTGATTTCCATTTAACAGTTCAAAATTACCGTCAGGGTTCTTGATCGCTATTCCAACCCTGTCGGCATCCGGATCGGTTGCCATCACCAGATCGGCATTGGTCTCTTTGGCCTTATTCAAAGCCATTGTAAGAGCTTCCTTCTCTTCCGGGTTTGGATAAATTACTGTGGGAAAATTACCGTCTACCGTACACTGCTCTTCCACAAGGTTAACGTTCGTAAAGCCAACCTTTTTTAGGGCACGGGGTACGATGTCCACGGCGGTTCCGTGTATGGGAGAGAAAACTATATTGAGATCATTTTGTGATTCAATCACTTCCGGGTAAATGGACTCAGAAGCTACCCTATCGATATAATTTTGATCCATTTCAGGTCCGATCATTTCGACCAGCGATTCATCCCTTTCAAAATTGATCTGATCTACAGATTCTATTTTGTCTACTTCAGCGATAATATTGATGTCGTGCGGCTTTATTACCTGGCATCCATCACTCCAGTAAGCTTTATAGCCGCTGTACTCTTTGGGATTGTGAGAAGCAGTAAGCATCACGCCGCTGTGGCAGCCTAGTTCACGGATAGCAAACGATAGTTCGGGAGTTGGGCGAAGTGATTCAAAAAAGTAAACATGGATTCCGTTGGCACTGAATACATCCGCTACAATTGATGCAAATTTTTCGGCGTTGTTGCGGTTGTCGTGAGCTATAACAACTTTTATCTGTTCATCTGAATAGACCTGTTTCAGATAATTACTCAGCCCCTGAGTTGCCATCCCAAGGGTATATTTGTTTACCCGATTGGTTCCGATACCCATAATTCCCCGAAGGCCACCCGTGCCAAATTCCAGATCTTTGTAAAAAGCGTCGGTCAACTCATCCGTACTTCCATCATCCAGCATTTTCTGAAGTTCGGCTTTCGTCTCTTCATCATAATTCCCTTCAAGCCATTGATTAACTTTTTCCCGTACGTTTTTATCTAATTTGCCCATGCTCATTTGATCTTATTTTATCGTTACTTAATTGACACTTCGGCTATTAAAAAAGAACCCTGTAGCCTATAGAAAATTTGATGGATATAACAGATTCTACTCTTCGGTGATTTCAATTTCCTTAATGACATCACCCTGACGAATATCATCTATAACATCAAGGCCATCAACTACTTTTCCAAACACGGTATGTTTGCGGTCTAAGTGAGCTGTGTTTTTTCGACTGTGACAAATAAAGAATTGTGATCCGCCTGTATCGCGTCCGGCGTGCGCCATTGAAAGTACACCACGTTCGTGATATTGATTTTCGCCATCCAGTTCGCAGTCGATTGTATAACCCGGGCCTCCGGTGCCGTCGCCTTTAGGGCACCCCCCCTGAATAACAAAATCAGGGATCACTCTGTGAAACGTAAGCCCATCATAAAATCCATCTTTTGAAAGTTTTACAAAATTATCGACCGTTCCGGGGGCATCTTTTTCAAAAAATTCAACTGTCATGTCCCCTTTTTCAGTTCTTATGATCGCGTTTGGCATATTTTCTTTCAATTTAAAATTAAATAATTATTGGTCTGTATACTGTTATGATAGATCTGCCATAACAAAATTGTAACGTTACTGTTTCAATGGCTAGAAATTCTACAACTCAGCAGTTTAAATCAAAGAACCTGTTGGTCTTCTAACGAGGCTGAAAAAGTGGGATTAGAAATTACATCGGTGAGCATGTCTATTATGTTTTCCCTGGAAATTTCAGCTTTGGTGAACACGTGATAGAAACCATCCTTTTGCTGAATATCATAATCAAGCTCAGTTTCAGAAAGGTTAAGATTCTGAACTGCATTTCTCACATTCATAATCAGCTGTTGAGTTCCGTACGGATCACTGCCATTTTTCTCTTCCAAATCGGTACGAACAGCCTCAACGAAGCGATCAATTTCAAAGCGCAGATTCGACAAAGCCGATCGTTCTGACTGCTCAAGAGCTCGTTCTTCTCCTTCGGCAATAGCGTAAGCGTATCCTGAAAAAGTCAGGGAGTCAGTCGCTGATTTTTCTTTCTCATCATACCATTCAGGAGCAAATCGATTGTTTTCAACTTCCTCTTCTTCAACTTGGGTGTTTTGATCAGTAGTAACGGTCTCTGTAGATGTGCAACTTACAATTAAAAGTCCTGTTACAAATAGCAGAAATAGATATTTCATTCTTATTAGTTTATTTGAAAGTAGCCTGTAGCTCCTTCTTCTGTCAATATTTTAAGCGTTAAAGATCGGTTGTTTTTTATAGAATCGGTAATAATTTGTTCCACAATTTGCAGATCGTTGACAGGCTCACCATCCATCTCAATAATTTCAAATCCTTCTCTTAATCCTCGATTCCAAGCTTCCGAACCGGGTTCAACCCGATGTATGTATATATTAAAAAGCTCCGAATCTTCCGGGGTAGACAGCGCACGAAGGGTAAATCCCATTGATTCGAATCGCTGCTGTTCAATTCCTCTTTCACGTCCCCCCTCGGGTATTTCTTCCCAATCATCCAATTCCGGTTCACTCCCCATCTCAGGATTGAATGTGTTTTGAGGCGGTTCAGGCTCTTCGAGTTCATCTAGTACAACAACCTTTTTAATCACTTGATTATCTCTCCAGATAGTGAGCTCTACTTCGTCATCAGGACGGTACATGGCCACCTTTTCCTGTAGCTGATTGGATTCATTCACGCTCTCACCATTCACCTCTAAAACAATATCACTGGATTGCAGCCCACTGCGTTCTGCTGCACCATCTTCAAGCACTCTCATAATCATTACACCGGTTATGTCCTCCAATCCAGCTCTCCTGGCCATTCTATCATCTACAGACTGAATTGTAACCCCCAACATTCCTCGTTTCACTTCCCCGAATTCTATCAAGTCGCGGGACACTTTTAAAGCAAGATTGCTAGGTACTGCAAATCCATAGCCCTGATAATTTCCACTCTGAGTAGCAATAGCGGTATTTATACCAATTAATTCACCGCTCGTATTGACCAAAGCTCCACCACTGTTTCCCCGGTTTATGGCCGCATCAGTCTGTATAAAACTTTCAACGCGCCGCGCATCATTAATAATTTGTACGTCGCGGCTCAACGCACTAACTATACCCGCCGTAACGGTAGACCGTAGTCTGAATGGATTGCCAACGGCAAGTACCCATTCTCCTACTTCAATGAGATCTGAATTCCCAATTACAACCGATGGCAGATTAACTTCATCAATTTTTAAAACTGCTAAATCTGTGCTTGGGTCTCGCCCAACAACTCTGGCTTCAAGTGTTCTTTTGTCCTCTAATGTAACCGTAATCCCATCGTTAACGGCGCCTTCGATAACATGATTATTGGTTAGAATATATCCATCTGACGAAATCAACACACCGGATCCTACAGTTCGAACCCTGGGCGGTATGAATCTCTCCCAAAAACGGTTGTCTTCCTCCTCTTCTGTTTGCGCCTGAAGGTCCCTGGTTGTTACAAGGGTTTCAATGTAAACTACCGTGGGCGTTACAGACTTCGCAACAGATCTGAACAGAAATCGATCGTCGATCTTTTCCAGATCTTCTGAATTCCAGAAAGGTTCTGTACTTCTATCGATATCAGTTACCCTTACCTCTGCTAGATCGAGTGAAATGGCACCGTCACGAAAAAACATCAATATCATGCCAAGCAATACACCGATAAGTATTAGCAGAATTCCGGTAAGATATTTATCGCGGGTTTTCATTGGCTAAGATTCAAGTAACTGGTCGAATATGGCATCAGATTTTCTGGGCCTTACTCCTTCAATATGATAACGAAAATATTTATCCAAGTGTGATATCAATGTATTCAATTCGCTTTTTGTCAAAGCTATATCAAAAATCGATGATTTCATAGACTCAAGAGATTCGTTCACAAACTGAAATTGTCCCGGAGTTAAACGTAACGAATCACTGTCAATCGCATCAGTTGACATTGTCCCTGACTGAACGTTTATATAACCCGTTTGATTGGCATCCTGTTCCTCAATCATATTTTGAATGCCAATTCCAAGAAGCTGTGCAAGCCTGATTTGTATGTAAGGAAACATGATTTTTGAAACCGAATCCTGCTCATTCAACCAGGGTAACATAGCAGAAAGAAATTCAAAGAGTGGTTCATTTACTTCATTTTCATGTAAAAGCTGATCAGTCAACTCCATGGTAATCGTAACCAAAGCCATTTTTTGCACGTCAAATCGAAGACTATCCAGCTTCTGGAGATAAGAGGTGTCGGAAAGAGTCTGAACCTGGCGCGTCTGCTTCATGTAGTAGACAACTTCAAGCATTTGTCCCGCTACAAGAAACGCTGCAAATTTACTCTTTGGTTTACGAGCACCTTTGGCAATCACAGCAATTTTCCCATGTTTCAGCGTAAAGAGAGTGGCAATGATGCTTGACTCCTGAAACTCTACCGTTCGCAAGACAATGGCTTCAGTTTTTGTGATTATGGAGCTCATTTATTCCCTGAAATAAATTTTAAATCATCGGGATGAAAAAGTCAGTTCAAAAGGAGTATACCCTTGACTAATGCATCCAGTCTTTATCTTCCAGAAACTGAACCATTGCCGGAAGGAATGTAAGGGCTGTGAAGAGTGTCATGCCTATTCCCACAACGGCCATTATTCCAATGGATTGCAATCCGGGGTGATTGGTAAACAAAAGTCCCGCAAACCCCATCATGGTTGTAAAAGACCCAATCGTGATGTGCTGTCCTGTACTTGAAAGTACATCCCACATGCTTTTCTGACCTTCATCGCGATATCTATGAGCCAAATGTACTCCATTATCACAACCGATGCCAAGTACAGCCGGCAGGAC
This sequence comes from uncultured Rhodohalobacter sp., assembly GCA_964401805.1. Lineage (GTDB taxonomy): Bacteria > Bacteroidota > Rhodothermia > Balneolales > Balneolaceae > Rhodohalobacter. The sequence goes on along the minus strand of CAYNZY010000002.1, from coordinate 18,864 downwards.
TACCAGGTTGTAAAAATTGAATTTTAAGCCAAATATCAACATTACCCCAAACAGCCATAAAAGGCCGATGATAAGTGGAATAAGTGCAATTAGTGTCCAACGGAAATTTTTAAAACTAAACCAGATAAAAAGAAATACAATCAAAAAAGTTGCTGCAACCATGTACGGACTTTCAGTTCTCATTAAATCCAGCATTGAGGCAGCAACGATAGACGTACTGGCAGCATAATACGTTTTGCCATTGCTGATGGCTACTTCACCTATTTCATTCTTAAATGCGATAGACCTGAGACCGTCTGATAAACTACCTTCAGGATATATAATGACAAATTTGCCAATTTCCCCATCCTGCGTCATAAAGCGATTTTTCAGAAAATCCGGCAGCTCATCTTCATCCAGCGGTTCACGTGTTTGAGAACCTCGCCTTAAGAGTTCAAGGTTTTCATCCTCCTGATCCCGAATGAAACTGTTCTGAAGCAATTCACGAATTTCGGCAATATGCTGCAGTTTTTCGTTTGCCATCTCTGCATTGGGTGGAAATCGTTCCTGGAGGGCTTCCACATCCTGAATAATCGTATCCGGATTTCGATCCTGGCGGGCCCGGAGTGAATCCACAACTTCAAATACATCCTCATTACTGTCTGCGATGATATATGCCGGATTACGTCGTCCATTTTCGTCTACACCCTGTACAAATTCCCTGAACTCCTCATATTCCTCGAAAGTTGGCTCAAGATTGCCGAACTGATACTCAAATTTTAAATTCCCTGAGAAAATTAAGACTACGATAGAAACTAATAGCCCAACGGAGACTATGGATCTGGCATACGGATAGTTTTGGATCCCTTTGGATGGTTCAAAATCATCCCCGATTTGATTGGTCAATATCCAGTTCCAACGCTCAAAAATGACGAGCAAAGAGGGCAAGACAAATAACATAGCAACCAGGGCGAAAAGGATTCCCATTCCGGCTATAAATCCAAATTCTGAAAACCCCCGAAAGTCAGCAAACATCAGAACAAAAAGAGCAGATGCCGTAGTTAACGCACTCACAATAATTGCAGATCCCGTTCTATCGTATGCCAGAACAATACTATTCTCCACTGAGCGACCAACTGATCGATACTCGATATATCTTGCGTAGTAATGGATCCCATAGTCGATTCCCAATCCGAAAAGAATCACAAAGAGTACGGACGTCATAGTATTTAGTACCTCAATGTTTAGATAGGTAATACCAAACGTCCACATTAAACTTATTAACAGTGGAATACCGATGACCAAAACCGGAATTGGCATCCGAATAAAATGGGACCAGAAACTGTGCCTTTGCCTGGTTTTTTCTCCCTTTTTGTAGTGGATATATTTTTTAATAAAAAAGTATAGCATTACCAGCAGAATCACGCTTCCAATACCCAGCGAAAAGCTGTTGAAGACATCATTCATAATCGACTCAAACTCGCTTAAGTGGCGTTTTAGCCGGCCGCCAAACTCAATCTCCATCTGAGGATGATAAGATGCAACATCAATACCCTCGAGCATATCATCATATGCCTCAAACATATCCTCCAAATATTGAATATCACTTTTCGAACCTGTTGGGTAGAGCTTCAACATCAGAACTGTACTATCCTGATTGGTAGCATACATCGACGGTATCAGATTGTCGTAGCTCTCACGATATTTACTAATATCCGTCTCTTCTTCTTCAACCTCTTCGTCCTCAAAGTCTTCTGAAAAATCAATGAAGAATGGATTTGCTTCCTCTCTTGCTTGATCAATCTCCTCTTGCAAAAAGTCTTTAATGGCTTGCAATTCGTCTATGGTAGCGATATAAAGTGAATTATCCTGCAAAACTTCAGTATCTCTTCTGAACTCCGCACTGCTAAAAAAATAGTCGTCGTACCGAGGATATCTTAGTTCAAGACTCTTTTCAGAAAGATATTCGGCCATGGCCACATTGGCTTCAAAGTCTGGAGATTTAATAGCCACCTCCAATTCTGTTTCTCCTCCCGCTGTCTCCTGGAGTTTTTCAAGAGCTTGCACATTCGGATTAGATTCCGGGAGAAGATTGGCAATGTCAGTGTCGACCGTAAGTTTTGATGCAAAATAACCTGCGACGATTGCCAGGGAAATTGCAGCGGCTAAAACTAAAAACGGCCGGCGGCTATTAAGCTGAACAACCGGTAAGAAAAGACGAATAAATTTAGACATCAGGTTTTTTTACGTCAGAAAATTAAAAGATTGAAATTACATAAAATTTAAAACAATTGAATGAGTTCGAATACAGAATCGCTGACTATGCTAAAGTTAGCTTTTGTACCACAACAAATGCTTTTCAATTTTATTTCTTTCAGTACGAACTTTTACATTTAGCGAACATCATTTTAAGCTCTTTTAATTCACAATATCCAACAAACAGAGAAATAGCTGTGACAGTTTGAAGCCGCCACAGCTATATGTGTTCTCCCCTCTTGATTGTAACGTGCTTAGTTTTAGCAAGAATGAAGAGATTCGTTCCCTTCAACACATGTAAACTAAAGATTTGCAGTGACAGCATATTGTCATCTATCAACAAAGAAATCTGGACGAACACCTTTTTTACGAGATTGTGAAAAACGGCTGAAATGCAGAACGTTACAGTTTTTCCATCTGTTGAGATTAATGAACGACTAACTAAAATAAATACAGAGATGAAATATCGATTTTTGGGACGATCAGGTTTAAAAGTATCCGCGTTATCATTTGGTTCGTGGGTTACATTTGGCGATCAAATTGACGAAGATATCGCTTACAACTGCATGAAAGAGGCCTATGATGCGGGTGTGAACTTTTTTGACAATGCAGAGGCCTACTCAGGTGGGCAATCAGAAAAAATGATGGGAAATATTATCAAGAAAGCCGGTTGGAAACGATCCGATCTGGTATTGTCTACCAAAATATTTTGGGGCGGATACGGGCCCAACGATGTCGGTCTTTCTTATAAGCACATTATAGAAGGTACAAATGCAGCACTGCAGCGCATGAAAACAGACTATGTTGATCTGATTTTTTGCCACAGACCTGACAAAGATACACCTATTGAAGAAACCGTTTGGGCGATGAACCAGGTGATTCAGCAGGGAAAAGCATTTTATTGGGGAACCAGTGAATGGTCGGCAGAACAAATTCGTGAGGCCTATCATATTGCGAGAGCCAACAATCTTCGGCCTCCGTTAATGGAGCAACCGCAATACAACATGTTCCACCGGGATCGCGTAGAAAAGGAGTATGCTTCTCTATATGATGAGATTGGACTTGGAACCACCATTTGGAGTCCGCTCGCGAGTGGATTGTTAACCGGCAAATATAATGATGGCGTACCCGACGACAGTCGCCTTTCGCTTGATAAATATAAATGGCTGCGTGAAAATCTGCTCGAAACCGAAAGCGGTAAAAGTAAGCTTGAAAAAGTGGGAAAACTTGCCAAAATATCGGATGAGGCTGGCCTGACTATGCCGGAACTTGCACTGGCCTGGTGCCTGAAAAATCAAAATGTAAGTACCGTTATAACCGGTGCATCTAAACCAGAGCAGGTTAAACAGAATATGAAGGCAATCGAAAAGGTTGACTCTGTTACCGGCGAACTAATGGAAAAAATTGAGGAGATTCTCGACAACAAACCGGAAGAAGAGCAAAACTTTCGTCCGTAATTTTCTACGTATAAATACGTACGATTATCAAGGTGCAGAATTTTACATACTGCACCTTTTCTTTTGCACTGCACAATTGTACTTTTATAGATAAATGCAATAATCACAGTTCTGTATGACAGAAAAAGAATCTAAACGCGGAATGAAAGTGATAGGTGTGTTACTACTTGTTTTTGCTATTCTTGTAGCACCACACGAGGGAGAGTTCTGGCCATTCAGTATCTACCCGATGTTTTCGCAGGCCGGTAATCCATGGACCCGGGCCATGATTCTGGATGTTACAGATTACAGTGAAGAAGAAATCTGGAAACAGCGTACGATTGATGACTTTATTGGAGATCCTGTTTCAGTTCGATCATATGGAGTTGATGGAATAGATTTAGCCAATTTTGTCTCTAAAACAGACCGTTGGACTCTGGAAAGACGGGAAGCCCTGCGAAGTATGTTTGATCCGAGTGTTTTTAATGAAAACAGATGGCTTGTTGTTAAAGCTAAAGGTCATTTAGAAGGGCAAGATTCGGTAGCTGTTGATATCATACCCTGGGTTTTATTGACAGATGATGGGACTGAATTGAATCCAAATATCAATCAGTCAGAGTATATGGGGGTTGATAAACCATGAAATGGTATGAAAAAATTGGTTATCAACTTTTTGAGCCAGACCGGAATCAAAGTCCAGGTGAGCTGATCTTTTTTAAGATCTTTGAGCTATTTATTCTCATCTACATCATCAAATACGCCTGGGAATGGGGAATCTATACGCAGCTCAGGAATACGGAGGTGGTGCTCCCTCTTGGGATTGCCAACTATGTTGACATCTCAATTCTATTTCAATGGAATCTGGCACTCATTAATGCGGCAGTGATCACGCTGTTTTCCAGTATTGCGTTTACACGTATGGGTTTCAAGTGGTTTTATATGGTGGTAATGGTATTGCTTCATATCCAATACGTAGCAAGATTTTCACAGGGAGAAATCCCTCACAGTATGAATCTCATTGGAATGTCGGTTCTCTGTTTTGCTGTAGGGGCTATTTGGTTTCCCGGCAGAAAACAGATGCCTCGATTCGTGTTGGGCTCAATCATATTTTTTATCGGGCTTGGATACACATCCGCCTTTATCGCAAAACTGATAGGCACAGGAATTCATTGGTTTGATGGACGCCATTTATGGTTATGGATCAGTGAAAAAAGTATCGACGTCTACTCTTCACTTGGCTATTATGAGCCAAATATATTACAAGAACTGGCACTAAACTACCTACCGGTAGCGTCATTAATTTTATTGATTGGTTGGTTTACGGAACTGATTGGATTTACCATGTGGTGGAAAAAACTCCGCCCCTTCACAACTACACTTCTTATCGGCATGCATTTTGGTATAACGCTGACCATGAATATCCGATTCGATTCATTTGTGATGCAGCTATTTCTGATTGGATTCCCATGGTACTTGTTAATCGATAGATACATAAAAACCACTCCAAAGTGGATCGAAAAGCTTATTTGATAAATCTGAGAAGTTTTTTATTTATCATTTTAGCAGATCAATAAGCGCCTCTCTTTCAATTTAAAAACAGCAATTCTAAAATGGCCAGATGATTGGAATGAAAATAGTGGCCAGAATCCAGAAAATTAGATTTAATACCATTCCCACCTTAAGGAAGTCAGTTACTTTGTACTGCCCCGGGCCATAAATCATGGTATTGGTTTGGTACCCAAACGGGGTAATTAGACTTAGGGAGGCCGCAAAAGTTACGGAATAAAGAAATGGCTCATGAGCCACCCCAACCACTGAGGACGCCTCGATGGCTATTGGAGCCAGTAGAGCAGCTGAAGCATTGTTTGACATTACAGCAGTTATAACCAACGTAAGCAGAAAAAAGCCGGACATCAGAGCAGTTGGCCCAAAACCTGACAAGCCATCAATCATGGAGTTTGCCATAAGCTCTGCAGCGCCGGTACTATCCATTGCTGTTCCCAAAGGTAAAACCCCCGCCAAGAGCATAATCACTTTCCAGTTTACTGCTTTATATGCTTCTTCAGTTCGCAAACATCCTGTTAAAACCATCAGTATAACACCGACAACTGCACTGATTACAATAGACGTCAGTCCCAGCGCCGCTGTGAGTACAACGCCTGCTAAAATGGCTAGGGCAATGGGCGTCTTTTCATTTCTATGAGTAGATGTTTCATATTCTGATGCGATGAGAAAAGAAGGATCATTTTTCAATTCGTCAACCCGGTCTTTGCTCATACTTAGTAAAATAGAATCCCCGCCGGACAACTTAATTTCTTTAACATCTTCGTGTTTTATATCTCCCTGATGGCGTACAGCAAGGGGAAGCGCTCCATGTTTCTCAAAAAATGAGTAGTTGCCGAGCGTGGTTTGATCTAAAGACGATTCAGGTGCAATAATTGCTTCAATAATCACATCCTGACCATACTCCAAATCTCTGTCCACCCAGGTTTTTGATGGCATGATAGAAAGATCTTCCCTTTCCAGTAACTTTCCAATCTCTTTGGGATTTCCTCTGATACGCAGGTAGTCCCCCGATTCAATTTTTACTTTATTTCGTTGAGCTGAAGAATCGGAACCATCCTTGAAAACACGTATCACATCAATGTCGAGCTCTTCAGTGAGCTTTTCATGATCTAAAACTTTGCCTATCAATTCAGAGTCCGGATTAATGGATATGTCGGTCAGGTAGTTTTGCATTTTATACTGATCCGTTAACTCCGCTTCCTCTCTCCTTTTGGGTATCATTCTGATGCCAACTGTGAACAAAAATAGAAATCCTGCAGCTACAAATATGAGCCCCATCGGGGTTAGATCGAACATAGAGATTGCATCCAGTCCACGCTCTACAGCGATTGAGCTGACCAAAATATTGGTCGAAGTGCCAATGAGTGTTGTTACTCCACCAATCATACCGGCAAATGAGAGCGGCATCAGCATTTTAGAAGGACTCACGCCTACTTTTGATGCAATGCCCATAATCACCGGAATAAAGATGGCTACAGCAGCTGTGTTATTTATAAATGCAGATATTACAGCGATAAAAAGCAAGAGGGCGAAAAACCAAACTTTAAAGTTCGATTGCATCTTGTTCGAAAAGAAGTCACCAGCATTGGATAGTATTCCGGTTCGTCTTACCCCTTCACTCAGTATAAACATGGCAGCTACAGTAACTGTGGCAGGGTTACTGAATCCGGAGAGACCTTCTCTTGGACTAAGAATTCCGGACAACATCAGACTGGCCATTATGATTATTGCAGCCACGTCAAATGTGACATAGTCAGTCACAAATAGAAAAACAGCGACAAATAGCAGTATGAAAACAAAAATGATTTCAAAAGTCATTTGGCACAGACAATTTTACTTTGTCGTAAACTTTTTCAAATACTCTAAAAGAATAAACAAGCTACTCTGATATCAAAATACAGTTTTTCAGAACTTGAAAAAGAGTCTGCACGAAAGCAAAGCTGAGAAAAGACTTGTCGCTAATGCAATCATGAAAATTGAGGTGAGAGTATAACCGCTATCAAGCATCCATCCCATCAAAAATGGACTGAGCGCAGTACTAAATACCATTATGGAAGCAAATAAGCTTTGCACGGTTCCAATCATTTTTGTGCCGTAAAGTTCTGCCCACAGAGATGATTTAAAAGTACTGCTCAATCCTAATGTAACTCCAACCAAACCCATATAGATAAATGCCGTCCAGGTACCGCTGAAAAAGATGGCGACTGTGAGCCCAAGCATCATCGGTATTAGAAAAAACGGAAAAAGAGTTTGAGCAGAAAAACGATCGATCATCGGTCCGGATATCAAACCTGAAACAATTCTGCTAATGGCAAATGCCACAAATGCAGATGCCACTACGGCTGCGGTCCATCCCATATCTCCGGCTGCCGATACCTGATATAAAAAGAGTCCGGTTACCCAGAACGGTGGTATCAGGATAGCCGGAATGGTGTAGAAGGTTCTTCTGTCAGAAAAGACCTTGGAGTAGTTCTCACGGGTGGTTCCAACATCCTCTTCACTCTTTTCTACGGTTGTACTCTCATTTCGGATGAGCGACCAGAGAACCGGGATAAAGAATAGTGCAATGAGTCCGGCTACAAATCCCCATACCGTTCGCCAATGCATATAAACCATCATGAAAGCAATCAAAGAGGGTAAAATGGCTTCACCGATCGGATAACCGAGAGCAGAGATGCTGAGCGCTTTTCCACGGTCACGATCATATATACGTGCCATGGTTGCCTGGGCGGTATGACCGCTGAGTCCCTGTCCGGCGAGTCGTAAAAAAATAAGTGCAACAAATAGCATTGCTACGTGCCATGAGATCGACATCAGGATAGCTGCTACTAAAAGACCGGAAGCTACATACATACTGTAATTTCGCAGGGGGATTCGATCAATCCACTGTCCAAGATAAGGCAATGCAAGTGCTCCTGTGAGTGTGGCAAGAGAGTAAAGCGTTCCAAAAGATGCGTTACTCAAATCAAATGCTGTCAAAAAATAGGGTACAAACAGCGAGAGCAGAAAAGTCTGCCCAAAACTGGAAAAGAATGTAAATGAAATTGCAAAAGTAAGAAGTCGCCTCTCTTTTCGGACGAACGTCAGGTAAGTCATTAGGGATTGTCTGTTTCTATGATCTTTGTGCAGATCGATATGGTATAATTTTTATTAAGCTTTCAAAATACGGGTTTTCAAGATGAAGCTACAGCTCTTACTGATAGAAAGAATTGATGAAGGTGAAAGGGGGAATGAGCTGTGAAAAGGCAAATGTGAAACGTTGATCATGAACTGCGAATGGACGATCAACAGAATGGCAAATTGGAAGATTTCCCTGAAGGGGAAAAATATCAGTAGCCCCAGGTGCAACCTGGGGTTGTATGACGGATACCGACCATCCGCCGAACTGAGG
>CAYNZY010000002.1:8836-10136 GCA_964401805.1 uncultured Rhodohalobacter sp. | reverse complement strand
CCCCAGGTGCAACCTGGGGTTGTATGACGGATACCGACCATCCGCCGAACTGAGGGATTGGTTTGGAGCTCAGAGCTGCGTAGAGGCGGTACGGATCTAAACGCGAATTTCACATCCCACTCAAGAGCTGAGGATGTGTCGTCCCTGACGGGACTTTGGTCGCTTTGCTGGTGTCTATCTTTCTACCCATGTTTTGCCCCTAACGGGACACGAAACTTCAAAGGACATTCTATTTTCGGCATCGGTGATCATAGAAAGGTTACTTCACAGGCTACCTGTTGGATAACCTTGTTTGAACTGCGAATAACCGATGGACGAACGCGCAAATCACCGATTTTACTCAGGCAGCTTGGGGCCAGTATGCAGCAGAGCTGCGGAGTTTTCGTCTCGGAGAGGAGCTCCGGACGAGGTTGGGGTAGTCTCTGAATCTCGCCTCATGCATCTGGCACTTTGCCAACAAAAAAACTCGTCAGGTGAACCGCCTCACAAGCTCGCCGGAATTCGAGAGACGAGGGCACAAATGAATGGCTATTCAACCTGAAACAACCTAAACGCATTTTTGGTGGTAATATCCGCAATCTCTTCAAGCGAACGATCGTGCAGTTTGGCCAGATTTTTAGCGATCAGTTTGATGTAAGATGGTTCATTTCGTTTACCCCGATGCGGTGCAGGGGTCAAATATGGCGCATCTGTTTCCAAAATCATTTTATTGAGCGGTAGCTTTGCCACCGTTTTATTTACGCCTGCATTCTTAAATGTTGAAACTCCGCCAATCCCCAAATGCAAACCCAAATCAAGCGCTCGCTGTCCCTCCTCTTCCGTGCCGGTGAAGCAGTGCCAGACTCCCGTTAGATTTCCATCCTGCTCTTCTTCAATAATATCCAGCAGATCTTTGGTACTTTCACGGTTATGAAGCACAATAGGCTTTCCTGTTGCTTTAGCCACGTTGCAATGCATTCTCAAGCTCGATTTCTGCTGGTCAACAAAATCCGTACTCCAATAATAATCCAAACCGGTCTCGCCAACTCCAAAAACATCGTTTCTTTCACAAAGATCCGCCAACTGTTGCTCATCAAACGGCCAGACATCCTCTACACTACATGGATGAATACCCGCCATTTTATAAAATGTAATTTCCGGATGGTGCAAATCATCCATTTTTTCAAATGACTTCCAATCGATTGCGGGCAGGAATATGTGAGTTATACCCGCTTCAACTGATCGCCGGTATACTTCTTCAATATCATTTTCAAATTGTTCGAGGTAAAGGTGACAGTGGGTGTCTGTGAGTATCAAAATT
>CAYNZY010000002.1:0-8736 GCA_964401805.1 uncultured Rhodohalobacter sp. | reverse complement strand
CACTTACCAAAATTTAATCGTGTGGCTTTTCACTCTTTCCAAAAAGGATTCAATGACCGGATATCGAACTTCTACATCCGAAAATCCGGCCGTTTTCATTACATCAATTAGATTATCCTTGTGAGCATCGGCAACCTTTCCTGTAAAAATAATTCTCTCTTTACCTTTTAGGTTCAACATCACAAGTTGTTCTTCAACAAACTCCTTAAAAGCACTTTTTATCAAAAGGTTTAGCTCTTCGGGCAGAGACTCATTCAGTACTTCTCCGGCCAGGGATGCCAGCTCACGATTTGGTTTATCTGACTGATAGATCCTAGCCATCATAGCACCATATGGTTCAGGATCCAGGTTATGCTTCAGAAAATTATTCGTCTCTTCCGAAAACTGATTTCTGTAATACCCGCGAAGAATTTTTCGGCCCAGGTCGGCCGCACTCCCTTCATCACCAATAGCAAAGCCCAAGGCCGCAGATTTACTGACAGGTTTGCCAGACTCAACTTTTGCACAGATGGATCCGGTACCCAGAATAGCAACTACACCGTCGCCATCGCCAAAAAATGCCTGGGCTGATCCTTCCAGGTCTGATTTAATATGAATGTTGGCAGTCGGAAATACTGTAGTCAGAAAAGCACTCATCCTTTGATCTGATTCGGAATTTCCAAGTCCAGTCCCAAAAAACCAGACCTCATCCGGAATCGCGTCACTCAGCTCTACTTTAAGATCTGTTGCATCTGCTTTTTCATCAAGGTAAGCCGGATGAAGTCCGCCTGTTCTATAAAATTTGTGCAATTGGCCATCAACAAAAAGCCAATCCGTTTTGGTAGCTCCGCTATCAGCAATCAAAGTTTTTTTCATGGTCAATTGAACCTTATGCAGGGCTTATTTCTTTCTAAGAAAATCAATGACATCCAAAGCGGGCTGCGGACTTCCCATAATGTAGTAATGAATGCCCGGAGCACCATTTTCCATCAATTCTAAGGATTGTTTTTGAGCCCACTCAACTCCGATTTCATCAACCCGTTCAGGGTTTGAACCAATCGTTTCGGTAAGTTCATCCGGTATGTTTAAATGAAAATACCTGGGGAGTGACTTCAGGTGCTTTTCATTACGAAGAATTTTCAATCCGGGTACAATCGGGACATCGATACCATTTTTGCGGCACTTCTCCACAAAGTTGAAATATACGCTGTTATCAAAAAACATTTGAGTTACTACGTAATCTGCACCGGCTTCTACCTTCTCTTTTAGTCGCTGAATATCCCAATCCAGATTTGGCGCTTCAAAATGTTTCTCCGGGTAACCCGCAACGCCTATACAAAAATCCGTCTTCTGTGCATTTGCAATATTCTCCAGGTAATCACCCCGATTCATATCTTGAATCTGTTTTACCAATTCAATGGCATATTTGTTTGCTGTTCCATTCGTATGCATCGGAACCTGGGTTCCGGTATTGTCTCCTCTAATGGCCAACACATTATGAATACCCAAATAGTTTAATTCAATAAGTGCATCTTCACTCTCTTCTTTGGTAAAACCCTCGCATATCAGATGCGGAACCGGGTCGATATCATATCGATGCAAAATTGCCGCACAAAGACCGATCGTTCCGGGTCGTTTTCGCCGTATTATTCGCTTCAACGATCCATCAGGCTGTTCTTCAATGTGTGATTCAGCGGCATGATACGTCACATCTATAAATGGCGGTTTTACCTTTTCGGTAATCAGGTCGAGCGACTCAAAGACACTTTTTACACTTCCTCCTCTTTTTGGAGGGATAATTTCGAACGAAATGAGCGGTTCCGTTGCTCTGTCGTAGTGTTCACTTACTTTCATATGGGATTTATCATACTATAACTTCATCTTAGAACTAATCTCTAAACTTACGAAATCAAAACATGCTTTTAAGCTCTAAAATGTAGATTTTTCAGGTTCACAAGTTTAGCAGTTAATAAAGAAATTTCTCTATGCCACGTTCCGCTCATCCGCTCTTTTCTATACTTAAGAAACGTATTCTCATTCTCGACGGAGCAATGGGAACCATGATTCAGGGCTATAAACTCTCTGAAGATGACTTTCGGGGAAAAAAATTTAAGAATGTTGACAATGAACTGAAGGGGAACAATGATCTCCTGAGCGTTACTCAGCCCGATATCATTCGTGAGATCCACTCTCAATTTCTGGATGCCGGTGCGGATATGGTCGAAACAAATACATTTAATGCCAACCCCATTTCGCAGGAGGACTATCAGCTTCAGGATTTTACCTATGAGATCAACGTTGCCTCGGCAAAAGTTGCCCGGGAAGCGGCAGATTCATTCACAAAAAAGAATCCTGATAAACCACGGTTTGTAGCCGGAGCCGTCGGGCCAACCAATAAAACGCTCTCCCTCTCCCCTGATGTGGAGAACCCCGGCTACCGCGCCATTACATTCGATTCCCTTGCCGATGCCTATGAAGAGCAAATTCGCGGCCTTGTAGACGGTGGCGTGGATACGCTGCTTATCGAAACAGTTTTTGATACGCTGAACTGTAAAGCCGCCATTTACGCAGCACATCGTCATATGCGAAAAATCGGACGGCAGCTCCCAATTATGATTTCAGGAACCATTGTGGATCAGAGTGGACGAACACTTTCCGGGCAAACTACGGAAGCGTTCTGGACCTCCGTGCAGCATGCTAGTCCTCTGCTTAGTATTGGTCTGAACTGTGCGCTCGGCTCCAGCCAGATGAGACCCTACATTCAGGAGCTGTCCAAACATGCGAGCTGCTTCACAAGTCTCTACCCCAATGCCGGCCTTCCCAATGAAATGGGTGAATATGATGAATCTCCAAACTACATGGCCGAACAACTTAAAAACTATGCCGAAGAGGGGTTTGTCAATTTGGTTGGCGGATGTTGCGGAACCACACCTGATCATATACGTGCTATCGCTGAAGAAGCAGCGAATCACAAGCCAAGAAAAAAAGCGAACCCTAAACCCTACCTCCGTTTGAGTGGTCTGGAACCGCTGGTCATTCGCCCGGATACTAATTTTGTCAATATAGGAGAGCGCACAAACGTTACGGGATCAGCTAAATTTAAGCGCCTTATTAAAAATGAGGAGCATGATGAAGCACTTTCGGTCGCACGCGATCAGGTTGAAGGCGGAGCACAGATCATTGATGTAAACATGGATGAAGGACTGCTCGACTCAGAGCAGGTGATGACAGATTTCATCAATTTGATGGCGGCTGAGCCGGATATCGCACGTATCCCTTTTATGATCGACAGTTCGAAGTGGAGTGTACTGAAAGCCGGTCTCAAAACCACTCAGGGAAAGAGTGTTGTAAACTCCATCAGCCTGAAAGAAGGCGAAGAAGAGTTTAAAAAACAGGCGAGAGAAATTCTGGATTTCGGTGCTGCGGTTGTTGTGATGGCCTTTGACGAAGAGGGTCAGGCAGATAGCCTCAACCGCCGGAAAGAGATCTGCAAGCGAGCCTACGACATTCTTGTTGATGAAGTAGGATTTGCTCCACAGGATATTATTCTTGATCCAAATATCTTGACTGTTGCTACCGGAATTGAAGAACACAACAACTACGCTGTAGACTTTATCGAAGCTGTGAAGTGGATTAAAGAGAATTTACCTAAGGCTCAAACCAGTGGTGGCTTGAGTAATATCTCATTCTCTTTCAGAGGTAATAACACGGTTCGTGAAGCCATGCACTCTGCATTTCTCTATCACGCCATTCAGGCCGGACTGGATATGGCCATCGTGAACCCCACCCAACTCGAAGTGTATGAGGAGATTGAACCGGAACTGAAAAAACTTGTTGAAGATGTATTGCTGAATCGACACCCGGATGCCACTGAAAAGCTGATTGAATACGCGGACCGGATTAAAGATCAGGGTGAAGAAAAAACGGAAAAGAAAAGAGATGAATGGCGTGAAGAGTCCGTTGAAAAGCGAATTCAGCACGCACTCGTAAAAGGAATTGTAGACTATATCGAAGATGATGTAGAAGAAGCCCGTCAGAAGTATGAACACCCAATTGAGGTGATTGAAGGCCCGATGATGGACGGTATGAACGTGGTTGGCGATCTGTTTGGCGCCGGAAAAATGTTTCTGCCGCAGGTGGTAAAAAGTGCACGCGTGATGAAGAAGGGCGTTGCCATTCTAATTCCATATATCGAAGCAGAGAAGGAACAAGCCAAAGAGAGTAAACCAAAAGCAAAAGTTCTTCTTGCCACGGTAAAAGGCGACGTTCATGACATCGGGAAGAATATTGTCTCCGTAGTGCTCAGCTGTAATAATTATGAAGTTATTGATCTCGGTGTGATGAATCCGGCGGATAAAATTCTGGCCGCAGCAAAGGAGCACAAGGTAGATGTAATTGGTCTTAGCGGACTCATTACCCCATCGCTGGATGAGATGGTTCACGTTGCCAAAGAGATGAAACACGGCGGTTTTAAAACGCCTCTTCTGATTGGAGGTGCAACAACATCTCGTATGCACACAGCCGTAAAAATCGCACCCAACTATGATGAGCCCGTCATTCACGTTTTAGACGCTTCCCGAAGCGTAACTGTTGTAAACCGTCTTGTTTCTGAAACGTTAAAAGATGGTTTTCTCAATGAGATCAAGTCCGAATATGAAGATTTACGTGAGCAATACAGCAGTCGCGGAAAGAAAAAAACCTACCTCTCTATTGATAAAGCCAGGGAAAACCGTACAGAAATTGATTGGGCAAAAGCGGGAATTACCCCTCCGGTCAATCCCGGAATTACAGCTTACAAAAACTTTCCTCTTGAAAAACTGCGTCGCTACATCGATTGGGGACCGTTTTTCATAGCATGGGAAATGAAAGGAAAGTTTCCCGATATATTACAGGACGATCGTGCCGGAGTTCAAGCTCGCAAACTATTTGATGAAGCCAATCACCTTCTCGACAAAATTATCGATGAAAAACTATTTACGGCTCACGGCGTCGTCGGACTTTATCCGGCTAATTCAGTCGGTGACGATATTGAACTCTATCAAAATCAACAGCGGGATGAAGTTATTGCAACGTTCCATACGCTTCGTCAGCAATCTAAAAAGAGATCTGGGCAACCGAATAAAGCACTGGCTGATTTTATCGCTCCGAAGGATTCAGGAAAAGCAGACTATTTAGGGGCGTTTGCCGTCACTACCGGTCACGGAGTTCGGGATTTGGTCAAAAAATTCCAGGCCGATCATGATGACTATAACGCCATTATGACTAAAGCAATTGCTGATCGCCTGGCCGAAGCATTTGCCGAATTCCTCCATCAGGAGGTACGAAAAACACTTTGGGGCTACTCACCTGCAGAAGATTTGGATAACGATGAACTGATCCGTGAGAAGTATCGCGGAATTCGTCCGGCACCGGGCTATCCGGCACAGCCCGATCATACCGAGAAACGTACGCTATTTGACCTTCTGGCTGTTGAGGAGATTACCGGAATATCATTGACTGAACATCTGGCCATGTCCCCGGCATCTTCCGTGAGCGGACTCTATTTTGCTCACCCCGATGCTAAATATTTCAATCTTGGAAATATTCAGCGGGATCAAGTCGAAGATTATGCCAAGCGGAAAGATATGAGTGTTGAGGAAATCGAGCGATGGCTTGGACCGAACCTGGCTTATGAAAAGTAGGTCCGCTGATTTAGATTGAATAGTTCAATCATCAAAACGGTAGTGGAACCCACGCGGCGGAATCAATCCAACCGAACATGGCCATTAAAGCAATGAGAAACGTACCTACAGCGATGGCAAATGCCGGTGGATCCAGGTGCGTGTCGGCATGGGCAAAAAAGATTCTCTGTAGAAGTTCGCCTAACAGGGCTGCGATCAGTCCCGAGACGGCTCCGATTGACAAAGCCAATCCAAGAGATATGCTTGATGCATCACCTCCTGCAATTGCAGCAGCCGCAGTGCTGGCCACCAGACTCATGTGATGTGTAACCGGGATTCGCTCAACACCGAGATTCAAAAAAAGAAGTGTTGCTGCACTAATTCCAAACGGCAGAAAGATGCTGCCAGTCACAACCGTGATATAAACCGCCAGAATACCCACTACAGCCCCGATGGCCATTACATCACCAAACTTATATTGATGACCAAGCCAAGGCTCAACGGTTAATCGACCCGTTCCATCCGTTCGCTTCTCTTCTGCTTCAAACGGTTTCATGTTCAAAATACCTTTATCAGCTTTTCCAATGAGTGAATAGCCAAGAAGCAGACGATGGGCCAAAGCGGAGAGAACTACCGTGAGGGCGATGCCATCCCACGGCATGGAATAGATCGAAAAGATCGTTGAAATCCAGTATCCCAAAATTCCAAACAGTCCGCCAACAAGGAGCAAATCCGGTTTTGGCCCCAATGCATAGGCAATATTTTTCGCTTCATGATAGGGAAAGCCGGTATCCATGTACCCTTTTTTTGCAGCATAGGCCGATGCGGCTGCCCCGCCTGCAAAACTGATATGCGGACCAAAAACAGGTCCAAACGCAAGTTGACTTGTAATGTTTGCAGATTGAATTGCATCAGGATCAAATCCAACCAATCCGGACAAGTCACCGCTTAAAATCCGAACGCTCTCGCCCAGCATGACTAAAAATCCGGTAAATACGAATGCCGGAAGTGCCCCAATCGCGGCTCCAAAAGCTCCGCCCGCAAACGCAGCTAAAATCATCCCGATCATCCAAAGCTCTGATAGTTCAGCCATCCTGTTGATTTAGTTCATTGTTCTTGAGATGGATAGAAATAGAGAATTAATCATCACAAAAGCAATTCACATTCCTGTAGGTTTTCAACCGATTAAAGCTTCAATTTAAGGCTTCCCGTTTGAACCATTTTTTCTATGATATGATCATCATTAATCCAGGGAATCGAGTATAATCGTTTGGCATGCTGATCTTTCACCCGGTTCATCAGAGGTAATTCTGATTGAGCGCGCTGAACCAAAAGAGGATCACGCACTGCTGTTGTAGATATACTCTGATTCATCACCCATCCAAAAGGTACAATACCTGCTCGCCTGAGATCATCCTGAAGTTTCGATGCCTCCGTAACAGGTGTGGTTTCGGGTAGCGTTACAATCAGTAATTTTGCAAAATCGGAATCCTGTAAGTACATGTAGGGCGTTTTGAGCTTATCCGCATCCATAGCGGTGTTACGCAAAACTTCCCTGTGGTAGCTCCCTGTTGTATCGAGAAGCAGCAAGGTGTGTCCGGTCGGGGCAGTATCCACAACCACAAATTTCCTTTTCGCCTGGTGAATCGCTTTTGAAAATGCCTGAAATACAGCCACCTCTTCGGTGCATGGCGACTCCAGATCCTCCCTTAAAAGCTTCAGCTCCTCTTCCGTTTTGTTTTTCCCTTTTTGCTTGAGAACTTTTTCGATGTATGCTTTTTTCTCCGCATGCGGATCAATCCGATTGACCTCCAGATTATCCGGCAGCTTTATATCTCCAAGATGATCCAACAAATGTGCAGCGGGGTCAGTAGTTGTGAGATGAACCGGAAAGCCTTTCTGAGCAAGCCGAAGCGCAATGGCTGCTGCAACGGTTGTTTTACCAACACCGCCTTTCCCCATCGTCATAACCAGCCCGTGATCCTTATCATCGATAATATCTTCTACCATCTCCTCAAGTCCCGGGAAGTCACTCTCATAATCTTCCGTCAAAATAGATCCACTGTTATTTTTAATCTCCTCTTTATCGAGCGGTTCAAAAACCTTTCTCAGTTTCTCAACTCCAAGCAGATTATAGGGTCGAAGCGGAAATGTAATTTGCTTCATCTCCTTAAGTCGAGCCGGCATGTTTTCCAACGTGTGATCTGCCATCTCCTTCATTTTCTGTGCAAACGGATCCGATTCATCCACCGGTTCAAAATAACCGTTAATCAACAGCAATTGATTTGCGAGACCCATCTCCTTCAACTCCTGCCCTGATCGATCTGCTTCACGAAGAGCGGATCCATCTGGCCGAGTGACCAGATATATCGTGGTTGCATCTTTGTCTTTCAATCTGTCAACAACTTTTTGGTATCTCGCCTGACTGGTTTTCAATGCCGAGGATGGGCCAATGCAAGAGGCTCCATCAGGGTTGGACTCAATAAATTCACTCCAGGCAGCCGGCAGTTCCAAAAGGCGCAGCGTGTGTCCGGTAGGTGCCGTATCAAAGACAATCACATCATACGGCTGATTCTCACCATCTCCAGCAACATATCGCGCAAATTCATCAAAAGCGGCAATCTCTGTCGTACAAGCACCTGAAAGTTCTTCCCGGATCTTGTTGATCTCCTCTTCCGGCAGAATCCCTTCCATAGGTGACGTTACCCGATTTCGATACTCCTCAGCCGAAAGCTCCGGGTCGATGTTTACCGCATGAAGATTCTCAACTCCATCAATGGGTGTGATCTTTTCGGTAACATTGGTTTCCAACACTTCTTTTAAATTTGATGCGGGATCCGTGCTGATCAGCAATACCGACTTTCCCTCATCGGCCAGTTTTACTGCTGTAGCGCTTGCAAGCGATGTTTTACCCACGCCGCCTTTGCCGGTGAAAAAGATATATGGTGTAATTTGTGGTAGCATCTTGATGACTCTTTTTAAGTTTATAAAATCGTTGAATTTCCCCTCCTTTTTAAGGAGGGGACTAAAGGGGTGGTTTACTCAAGCTGGAAGGTCTGGGCTGAATCTAATCCGTCAGACCGCTTCGAGCGGTCTG
>CAYNZY010000001.1:174346-266088 GCA_964401805.1 uncultured Rhodohalobacter sp. | reverse complement strand
TGGATGATATCGCTGAGTTTATTAAAAAAGCGAAAGAGCGTATCGGAGAGTTTGTGATCAGTATGAAGATATATGTTCCGGAAATCGACAAAGGGATCTTTTATGATACCGATTCGCTTCAGAACGTGGTGATCTATCGCTCTGATCGTTCTGACATAAATCAACCATCCCTCTTTTTTGGGAATACTACGACACTGGTGGAGCTGATGGTAGATCGGAAAACGAACTACGTAACCATCAGTAAACATCCGAAATAGCAGATTTTCCTGATTGTGCTGGTTTAGAGATATAGGAAAAGAGCGAATACAATAAAACTGAACAGAATAAAGCTCATCACGACGCCCATACCGGGGCTGTAGGTAGAAGCTTCATTTTTCTTGTCAGTAAAGGGGTTCAGCCACGGCATTGGATTTTTAAACTTCCGCGTAAGGAATCGGGCAATATCCCAGATTTTATCTTCCACACGATCGTAAAATTGATCCACGCCCTGAACAAAGATTTTACGCGTGGCAGGGGCCGCTTTCCTGTAGAACCAGTCAACATCGAGCGCGATAATGAGCTCTCCGGCCATCTTTTTACGCAGCATCCAGAACCCGGCAAAGGTCATCAGGCTGATCTGGGTAATCTCCACAAAGTGGTACACTGTAAACGGAGTGTAATCAACTTCGAAGGGGAGGTACATATATAAAGCCTGGGGATAAAGTCCGTAAAAAATACAGGAGAATGCCGCGATACCCATCCCGATATACATGTTTTTAGGCAGTGGTTTTACCTCAATCTCATTATCGGTTTTACCGCCAAACCATGTGTAGTAGGGTAGTTTGAGCCCGACACTGAGGAATGTACCCACGGAAGCAAACAGTAGCATCAGCATCGCCGCTTCATTATGCGCATACCCAGCGGCACTGATGGTCATCGATTTACTGATGTATCCGTTAAAAAGTGGAAGCCCCGAAATGGAGAAACCGCCTACCAGGTAGAGACCGAGTACCCAGGGCATTTTCTTCGCCAGCCCGCCAAGATTCACCAGTTTGGACGTGCCGGTAGCGTAAAGCACAGCGCCCGTGCTCATAAAAAGGAGCGATTTATAAAGAATATGGCTGTAGGCATGAGCCGTAGCTCCGTTGAGCGCCATTTCGGTTCCGATTCCGATACCGCACACCATAAATCCAACCTGACTAATAATATGATAGGCGAGTATTTCACGAATATCCTTGCAAATAACCGCGTAGATAACCCCATAGATAGCCATTGCGGCCCCAAACCAGGTGAGAAGGTCCCATCCCGGGAAAACGCGAATCAGCACATAAACGGCAGACTTGGTGGTAAATGCGCTCATAAATACGGCACCGGTAACGGTTGCTTTTGGGTAGGCATCTGCCAGCCATGTATGCAGTGGAATCACAGCCGCGTTGATACAGACGCCAACCAGCATCAGTACATTTCCAAAGGTGTATGCCTGTTCGAGCGACTGAACAAGAATAGAGCCCGTTTCCATGTAGTGCCACACTATACCCGACAGGAGCAGGCCACCGCCCAGCACGTGATAGAGAAGGTATCTGGTTCCGGCTTTGTCAGACGCTTCCGTACGGTTTGCCCAGATCAGCCATGTAGAACTGACCGCCATCAGTTCCCAAAAAATAATCAGCGTTAAAAAGTCCCCGGCATACGTTACGCCCAGCGCACCACCTGCATATACCAGGGCATTTATTTGCTGGCCAAGATCTTTAATGTGCCATGCATAGGTGCCCGCAACAAAAGCTGTGATCGCAAAAATAATTCCAAAAACCCTGCTTAAAGCATCCACTTCCATCAGAATAAGCTCAAAGCTGCCAAAGTTGGCTGTTAGTGCATATCCGTCGGGACGGCTTAAAACGATGGCAAGGGCGGCAACCGGGAAAATCAGAAATACGGTACTGCGTATTTTTTCCGGCAGTACAGAGAGCAGTATTGCCCCTGCAATGAGAATAACACCGGGTATGGTTAATAGCTCAATCATAATAGTTGATGTCACGGTTTACAATTTTTTTTGCAATGAATTTGGCCACATAAACGATGACAACAGTTCCGATAAACCCAAAAAGGGCATAAAAAGCCGGAACAGAGTTCCACCAGTGGCTGTCATAATCTGCCAGGTAGGTGAACTCGAGAACGAGCGTAATCAAAAACAGTATTCCAAGTACAATCCAATGCCAGTTTTTCATGGTGCACCGTTATTAAATAGTGAAGCACTGATTTGTGCTGCAAGATCAAAAAAGTTAAAAAACAGGTTAGGAAACATTCCAAAAAGAACAGAGAGCGTTGCCGTTATCACGATTGGAACAACCATAAATGGAGATGCCTCGCCATATTTTTCAAGTCCCACTCCTTTTTTGAAATAGGCGCGGTGGATGATCGGGAAGAAATATCCTGCATTCAGCAGTCCGCTCACGACCAGTATAATCACCGGTATCATCATATCGCCCTCCAGAGAACCTGAGATCAGGTAAAACTTACTGAAAAATCCATTGATGGGTGGAATTCCGGCCAGCCCCATTGATCCAACGACGAAAGCACCCATTGTCCAGGGCATGACTTTGGCGATACCGTTCAGATTACTGATGTTCTCGCGGTGAAGATTCACGATGATCGCCCCTGCACAGAAGAAGAGGGTGATTTTCATGGTAGCGTGAGCCGCGATATGCATGATTCCACCCTGAATACCCAGCGGAGTAAGAAGTGCTATACCCAGAACGATATAGGAGAGATGCCCGACTGTTGAGTAGGCGAGTCGCCGTTTTAAATTATCCTGGGCAAAGGCGATCAACGATGCAATAATAATCGTTGCACCTGCCAGAACAATGATAATTTCGTTTAGACCATAGTCGGCCATTACGTCTACACCGAACACATAGCCTACGACTCTGAGCACTGCAAACACCCCGGACTTAACAACAGCTACAGCGTGCAGAAGAGCACTCACGGGTGTGGGTGCAGCCATTGCTGCCGGCAACCATCCATGAATAGGCATAATTCCTGCCTTAACACCAACACCTCCAAGAAATAGGATGAAAATTACCAGCATGGTGTGATAGGGGATGCCTGCATCAGCCAGAATTCCGCCGGGAGTAAAATCGAGAGTTCCGGTGTAGTAATAGACCATTCCGGCCGCGGCTATCAGCAGAAGACCTGCTGTAAGCGTAAAAGCTAGGTACTTTCTGCCCGCTTTGATGGCTTCATCCGATTCAGTGTGAATAACCAGAGGATACGTTGCCAGGGTGAGCATTTCATAAAAAACAATAAAGGTGAGTAAATTCCCGGAAAAAGCAATTCCAATGGTTGCCGACAAACAGATGGCAAAACTGGCGTAATAGCGGGTTTGCTTATGCTCGTGGTGGCCGCGCACATATCCTATCGAGTAGAAGGAAGTAAATATCCATAATCCGGACGCAATCACGGCAAAGAAGACCCCAAACGGATCAGCATTCAGTTCGAATGGAAGGCCGGGAGCCAGGTCGAAGAGATGAAGTACAACACTTTCTCCTTTTAGTGCTGCCGGAAGCAATGTAAGCACAAGGCCAAATTTTATGAGCGCAGCGAGGATTGTCCAGAATTCTCGAAGGTTTGGTTTCGCTGAACTAAACAGAATGAGCGGAACCGCTGCAAGCGACGTTAAAATGGCCAATAAAGGTACAAGCGTTAGATCCATCAATCCGTGTTGTTATTAAGTTCCTCTAAATTTCAGCTAAAAAAGTGACTGTTTTAAAATGTTGTTATTTGTTCAGAGAATCGATTATGGTTTTTGCCTCCGTTAAACAGGAAATATGTTAAATAGAAATCCTACAATAGCAGCATTTGCAAATCCAATTACGAAAAGAGCAATCGCCAGAATAGATGTAGGAATAAGCATACTGGCTGATACTTCATTTTTCTCAGCCGTAGCTGCCTCTTTTTGATTTTCCTTGGGATTCATCATATACACTTTTTCGAGAATCCTGAAGAAGTAGACGGCATTAAGCAGCGAACTGATCAAAATTACAGCTAAAAAGAGCCAGTTTTCATTGTCGATGGTGCCCAGTGCCAGGTACCACTTGCTAAAAAAACCTGCAAGCGGGGGGAGCCCAACCATGGAAATAGCGGCAACCGAAAAGGAGGCCATGGTCCAGGGGTATTTTTTTCTGTAGCTGTCATCAAACCGACTGATATCAGAGTGCCCCTCTTTCAATCTTAAATTTCCCGAAACAAGGAATAGACATGCCTTCATAACGGCGTGGTTGAGTACATGTAGCAGTGCCCCTGCAAACCCGAGCGGATTCGCCAGGCTAAGCCCCATGATGATATACCCGATTTGAGACACACTGCTATAGGCCAGCATTCGCTTCATTTCACTTTGGGCAATAGCCATGATAGAGCCATACAGAATACCCAAACATGCTAATACACCCACAATATAGCTGATAGGGGCCGTAGCGTCGGTAATTTCAATGCCAAAAAGCCAGAGAACAATACGAAATAGAATATATGCACCAACTTTGGTTCCGATAGGGGCAATTAGCGCTGTTGATGTAGATGAAGCATACGTGTAAGAATCTGGCAGCCAGCCGTGCATCGGGAAAAGGGCTGCCTTAACCCCAATTCCGACAATCATAAGAATGAGAGCAGCAAAAACTGCAGAGTTATCAAATAGTTGCGGCAGCATGGCTGCCATGTCGATAACATTCAGCGTACCGGTTACTGTGTACAGAAACCCAACACCAAGGAGATACAGTGTTCCGCCAACGGTACCAATAATCAAGTATCGGAATGCGGCAAATGGCGCCTGTCGATCACCAATAGATATAAGTGCATAACTCGAAAGCGAAGATATTTCCAAAAACACATACAGGTTAAACAGATCGCCGGTTAAAACCATCCCGTTAAAGCCCAGCAGCATAAGCATGGCCAGGGAATAGTAGGGCATCTCTTTACCTGGAAACTCCAATTTCGAGATTTGGCGGGAGTGGATCAGAACAAGAAAAGCCACCGTGTTGATAACCAGAACGAAAAATGCTGACATACCATCATAAACGAACTCAATCCCTATGGGTGGTTCCCACCCCCCGAAAAAATAGCGCAGGCTGCCTTCATTTAAATAGTTGAGAAATCCGACCAACGAAAAAACTGCCGCTATACCGCTTCCAATAACAGACAGAGGCTGTGAATATTCAGTTCTCCAGACGCCAAAAGCGGGTATAAGGAGTGCAAACACCACAAATGTTAAAGCGATTAATGCAGGAATATGAGATTCAATCATTTCATTTTATCTATCAGTTCCTGTTCATCCAACGTTTCGTACCGATTGTAGATCGCAATCAGGAGGGTAAAGGCCACACCGAGAGTCGCTACTCCCACAACAATAGCCGTAAGCATAAGTGTGTGCGGCAGAGGATTCAGGTAGTTGGATACATCTTCGACGGGGATATTATAGTCCTTTACAGTGACGGCAACATCTCCCCACTTGGAGGCAATGGATACGAAATAGAGTACAACAGATGCCTGGAATATGGCCAGCCCGATCGTCTTTTTAATCAGGTTTTTCTTGAATAGAATTCCATACAGTCCAACACACATCAAAATGATGGTAAACCAATAGGCGTAATGTCCTAAAAAGAAATCAACCATAATCTTCACCTCTCACGAGATTATCATAAATCATAACCAAAATAGCCATCACCGCAAGTCCAATACCCACTTCAATAATTAAAATACCGGTATATCGCAGGTATGCTGCATCCATGCCGGGTATGGGTAGCTGACCATAATCCAGAAAATATCCTCCGGCAATCATGGCAACGAAGCCCGTTAAGAAGTAAATAAGTACACCAATGATTGCGAGCGGCGTGGTGGCAAACTCCTGAATTTGAAGCTTTGCAATCTGCTTTCCTCCTGCAACCCGTATCAGTAAAATCGATGCAGCCAAAAGGGCCCCGCCCTGGAAACCTCCGCCCGGGCTGTAGTGGCCGTGAATGATTACATACCATCCAAAAACCATGATGTATGGAGTGAGGAGGCGAGAACCCAGGAGTACGATCGGACTTTTAAATTGTCGTTTCAATCTTCCCTCCGTTTGGTTCTTCGCAGCACAAGCAGCGTAATTAAACCGGCTGTGAATATTACAATTTGTTCCCCAAACGTATCAATGCTTCTGTAGTCGCCCAGAACAACGGTAACCATATTTGGCGTTTTAGCATCTCTGTATGCGTTTTGGATAAAATAATTACCAACGACGGGTGTACCCGTGATACTCTCCTCGTGATGCATACGGTTATCTGGATCACCGCGATAGGGCAAACCGGAGGCCGCATAGATCATGATGGCGGCAAACAGCACAAGCGTTAAAATTTTAAGAAACTTCAATCTTTTGATTTTCTTACGGTTTTAAATACGACGACTACGAATAAAATCCCAGTTACACCGGCACCCACAACCGCTTCAGTGAATCCTACATCGATGGCGCCCATTGCAACAAATAAAATGGCCATTAAAAAACTAAAGACCGTCATCATTACTACGGCAACTAAAATATCTTTTACTTCAAGAGCTACAATTCCGGATATGAGAAGGAATAGATAAATGACAAGCTCAATTTCCCAAATCATTTGTTACCTCCTTTCTTATCGATATCATCACCCAGCAAGGGCTTGATCCCTTTTTTCAAGGCCGCACGAGAAAGAGCGTGTGAACCAATAGGATTGGACAGAGCAATAAACAAAGCGATAAAAATTAATTTTAAACTGCTTTGGGTAAACCCTTCATAGATCACGAGCCCCATAATGACAAAAATCACTCCAAGCGTGTCGCTCTTACTGATAGAGTGGGTTCGGGAGTAAAAATCGGGCAGACGCAAAATTCCAATACTCCCTGCAAAAATGAAGAGTATCCCCAAAGCCACGAAGATGACGCTAAATGTATGTTGAATTTCAATCATTCCTTGGGTGCATTTGTGACTGTAATGTATTTAGCAATCATAAGTGTGCCGATAAATCCCAGTATGGCATACGCAAGCGTGATGTCTATGAACATATCAATGCTTCCGTAGACGTATCCTATCATGGTTATTAAAACAATAGTTTTTGTGGCAATGGCACTGGTTGCCAGAAGCCTGTCGAACAGAGTTGGCCCCTTTAATACCCGAATTAACGGTATAGCAATAATGATGGTGAGTAACACGGCGCTGTAAAGAAAAAATTGATCCATGATAGACTACACCAAATTCTTTTTTCTGATGATTTTTACATCGCTGATGACTTGTCGTTCGCCGGATTCAAATAGTTTTAATACTTGTCGCGGCATTTCGTCAGAAATAATTCCTTCAAGAGTAGAGTCGTCTAAAGCGTGTACGGTAAAAAGATCGTCTTCGATATCTATTGTGAGCGTACCCGGAGTGAGAGTTATGGAGTTTCCAAGAATTGCTTTTGCGTGCGAACTTGGTAAATCAGCACGAAATGTTAACATGGCCGGTCGTATAGGCATCGATGGGCGAATGATGATGCCAACAACGTGGAACCCTGAGATAATGATTTGCCAGAATAACCAAAAGAAATAGAAAAAAGCACGTCCAAACCTCAGTTCTGTAAAATCAGAAAGATCGTCTTCAAAAAAGCGGTGCGATTTTAATTTGTGGTTCATTGCCATTACACCGAGTACGGTTACTACTCCAAAGCCGAGATGGATTGCATCTAAAAAACCGCTCATGATTACCCAGAAAGCCATCAACGAGACGAATGTTAGCAATAAGCTGACAAATGAAGGTTTATTCATTTTTTTGGTTAGCAGGCAGTTGTTATTTGAACCACTATAAACATATCAAAAAAGAGTCATTCCCTGCAATTAAACTTCACGAAAATCGGGCATAAAAGCTGAATCATCAAAATAGGTATGAATTGTATACATTATAATGCACGGAAAAAAACGTTATCTAAATTTTACAAAATCCCCAAAAGCCGGGAGAATATTTGCTCTCAGAGTTTAACTTGAATAAGATTTTTGTATCTTTGCCACCTACAATTAAAGCAATAAAGGAATGGCTAAAATTCAAGCGCCAAACTAATTAACTTGTTAATGGAATCACCTACAGCGCTCGTAAGTTTAATTATAGGACTTCCCCTCCTTGGGTTTTTAATAAATGGAATAGCTGGTCTTGCATCCAGCGGTTACAGAGAGAAAAAAGGCCTTATTGGAACCATCGCCAACTTTGCAGTTTTTATCCCTTTTCTGACGGTTCTCTTTTTATTTCTAAATTTTGATACAGAGGCAGGAGCCATACAGGTGTCTCTGTTCACGTGGATTGAAACGGGAAATTTTAGTGTCGATATTGCCTATCAAATCGACCAGTTATCCCTCATCATGGCGCTGGTGGTAACGGGTGTTGGGTCATTAATACACTACTACTCAATAGGCTACATGGCTCATGATCCAGGCTTTTGGCGATTTTTTGCCTACATGAACCTATTTATTTTTGCCATGCTCAATTTGATAATGGCAAACAACCTTCTTCTGCTTTTTCTTGGCTGGGAAGGAGTTGGGCTCTGTTCATATCTGCTGATTGGTTTCTGGTATACCGACATGATGAAGTCGGATGCTGCAAAGAAAGCTTTTCTTTATAACAGAGTCGGCGATTTTGCGTTTCTCGTGGCGATTTTCATGATTTTTGAAGCTGTTGGCAGTCTAAACTTTGACGTTATTCTTGCCAATACGGATGCATTTACTGACAACGCAATTTTTTGGGTTGCATTTTTGATGTTCATTGGCGCAACCGGAAAGAGCGCTCAAATACCTCTTTTTGTCTGGCTGCCCGACGCTATGGCGGGTCCCACATCGGTGTCTGCCCTAATCCATGCCGCCACAATGGTTACTTCAGGTGTGTATTTGATAACTCGTATGTCTTCGATGTATGTAATGAGCCCGGAAGTATTGATCATCATAGCCGCTATTGGTGCATTAACCGCAATCGTTGCTGCAACCATTGCAATTACTCAGTACGACATCAAAGGAGTGCTGGCTTACTCAACGGTTTCTCAGCTTGGTTTTATGTTTCTTGCACTGGGATCCGGCGCTTACACAGCGGCACTTTTTCATGTTATTACACACGCCTTCTTTAAAGCCTGTCTTTTCCTGGGGTCCGGTTCGGTAATCCATACAATGGAACATGTTGAACATAAGCTTCATGATGACGGAAAGGATGTTCATTTTGATCCCCAGGACATCAGAAATATGGGTGGTTTAAGTAAATACATGCCATCTACGTATAAAACGTTTTTGATTGCTACGATTGCTATTGCAGGAATCCCACCACTGGCTGGATTCTTCTCGAAAGATGAAATAGTGATGCATACATTCAATATGGGAATGGGGGAGTACGCCAGTGCCCTTTACTTTGTGCTTTGGGGCGTAGCCACCATTACGGCATTTCTGACGGCTTTTTACATGTTCAGATTAACCATTTCAACGTTTCACGGAACGTTTAAACTGCCTTCAAAAATTAAAGGCGCCGAGAAAGCTGAATCATATTTACATGAGAGCCCTTCAACAATGACGATTCCACTTTGGGCTCTGGCCGGACTTTCCATCGTTGGTGGTTTTATAGGGTTGCCTAATTTTGTTTCAAAAACATTTGGTGGTGATGGCCATATCAACTGGCTTCACGACTGGCTCTCACCCATTGCCTCTGACATACCTCTAACTTTATCCATTCCCGCAGAATGGGCATTAATGATTTTTGCCATTTTAGTTGCCGTAGCGGCAGTGTTTATGGCGTTCAGGATGTATGGAAATGATAAATTGGTCGAGTCTGATGCTAAAATCTCCTCGGCTTTTGGATCTCTTTACCAGGTTTGGAAAGAAAAATATAGTCTTGATGAGGTGTATGAAGGTGTTGTGGTTCGACCCACGGTACGCTTCTCAGAAAAAGTGTTAGCTGTATTCGATATGAAGATTGTGGATGGAACTGTAAATGCTGTAGCCGGTTTTGTTCGCTTATCAGGAAGTCTGCTCAGGTATATTCAAACAGGAATTGCCAGTAATTATGCGCTCTTTCTTGTGTTAGGCGTAATTCTGGTGCTAAGTATATTATTATTTTAAAAGAATTTAGATAAATACGATGGAGTTACTTCTAAACCTGACAATTTATTTTCCGCTGGTTGGTATCATAGCGTTTCTATTCTTTAAGAGCGACAATGCAATAAAATGGACGAGCCTTATCGTCACTTCATTAACTTTTATACTGTCTCTTTTCCTGCTTTTCTCTTTTGATGTATCCAGATCTGCTATTCCGCAGTTTTTGACCGAAGGTGAGGCGATTTTTGCCGGTATGGATGTTAAATATATTGTGGGTCTTGACGGTTTGAGCCTGCTTCTTTTTATGCTAACTACCCTGATGGGACCTATCGTCATTTTATCGTCATGGAATTCTGTTAACAAGAGCCTGATGGGTTATTATTCCATGCTTTTGATCCTTCAGACAGCCTCTCTTGGAGTTTTTGCTGCCCTGGACCTCATCGTTTTTTATGTATTCTTCGAGCTTTCTCTCATTCCCATGTACTTTTTAATTGGTATCTGGGGAGGTAGTGATAAAATTCGGGCTACGATTAAATTCTTTATCTATACCCTGGTGGGGAGTTTAATAATGCTTGTTGCACTTCTTTATCTGGGTTATGATGCAGGTGCGTCTACCGGGGTGTATACATTCACTTCCGATTGGAGGTATATTTCAAGCCCGGAATATACCATTGGGCTTGTACAGCAAACCTGGATGTTTCTTGCATTTACTTTGGCTTTCTGTATTAAAGTTCCCCTGTTTCCATTTCACACATGGTTGCCCTATGCACATACCGAGGCACCAACCGCGGGATCGGTTGTACTGGCTGCAATTATGCTGAAGCTGGGTACTTACGGATTGATTCGCGTCTGTATGCCGGTTTTTCCAAATGCATTTGCAGAATTTGCGCCAATTTTAGCGATTTTGGCCGTTATCGGTATCATTTATGGCGCATTGGTTGCCATGGTGCAGAAAGATGTTAAGAAATTGGTTGCATACTCTTCAGTAAGTCACCTTGGTTTTGTGGTGCTTGGAATTTTTGCGTTTAACACGGTTGCCGTTCAGGGAGCCATTATTCAAATGGTAAATCACGGACTGTCTACAGGCGCACTCTTTCTTATCGTTGGTATGATATATGATCGTCGTCATACCAGAATGATTTCAGATTTTGGCGGTATCGCGAAGATCATGCCGGTATTTGCAACAATGTTTATGATCGCAACGCTGGCGTCAATCGGTCTGCCGGGATTAAATGGTTTTATTGGTGAATTTTTGATTTTGAACGGTTCATTCTTCTCTGAACTATATGCAAATAAATCGTACGCCGTAATTGCCGCAATTGGAGTGATTTTGGCAGCTGCTTATATGTTGTGGATGTATCAGCGGGTTATGTTTGGGCCTGTAACACACGAGGAGAACAAAAAGCTGGTAGACTTAGACGCCAGAGAAATCGGACTTCTGATACCGCTGGTTGTTTTTATGATTTGGATTGGAATTCGTCCTGTTGACTTTACAAAGTATTCGGAAAACTGGGTTGAAACATACATTAGCATGTCAGAGGAGAAAGGCGTTGCTGTATTTGAACAGACTAACCCTGGTGATATTCCGGATTGGACGGCAGATCTTTACGAACTGGACAGCAACATCAAACAGGAAGGTAAATTAGTTAAAGCTGGTGAAGAATAATGAAACCATTATCAGAAAACGAGATTAATGATAAGCTTAAAGAATTGAATGGCTGGGATTCAGAAAAGAATAAAATCGGCAAGAAGTTTGAGTTCAATAACTTTAAAGAAGCAATGGCTTTTTTAGTAAGAGTTGGATTTGAAGCCGAGAGTCAAGGGCATCATCCCGAGATATTTAACGTGTATAACAGTGTAACAATTAAGCTGAGCACACACGATGCAGGAGATAAGGTTACACAAAAAGATTTTGACCTGGCAAAAGCCATAGAAACTATTTAATAACACCTTTTAATCATCAAACCTCTGTTGATTATTGTTTGATGAATGGTTAAACAGCTTACAAATTATTCATGAATTACATACAGGACATACAGGCATTTCTTCCAGGAATTATCGTAGCAGTTGCAGGGCTTGCGGTAATTTTACTTGATGCATTTAAAAAGAGTGCCAATTTAACCCATATTGTAACCGTGGCCGGAATTGGGATCGGTTTACTTGTATCTTTTCAAAATCTGTTTGCTGAGCCTGGAACTGCATTTTCCGGCATGATAGTGTATGGTGGAGTGGGCGCATTTGGATCCTTTGTTGTGCTAATTGGTGCTCTTTTTTGTGTGCTGATCTCAAGAGACTACCTGAGGGACGCCGACCTCCACAATGGTGAAGTTTACGGTATGATTCTGTTTGCCACCACAGGTATGCTTGGCCTAGCGGTATCTAACGACTTAATATCACTTTTTGTGAGCCTTGAAACGATGTCAATCTGTCTTTATGTGATGGCAGGACTCTTTAAGGGAGAAAAAATCGGGGCTGAAGCTGCTCTCAAATATTTTCTGCTCGGGGCATTTTCTACAGGATTTCTTCTTTACGGTATTGCACTCATTTACGGAGCAACCGGACAGACAAATTTAACTGAAATCGCAGCTGTTGCAGAACCGACGCTGCTATTTATGGCCGGAAGTGGTCTTTTGCTTGTAGGTCTTTTCTTTAAAATTGCTGCAGTTCCATTTCATATGTGGACACCTGATGTTTATCAGGGTACACCCACAACACTAACGGCCTACATGGCAACCGCCGCAAAGTCTGCTACTTTTGTGGCATTTGTGTTAGTTCTTACACGGATGTTTGATGCAGCCGACATGGCTGATTGGTCTGGGGTCATTAAAGTTATAGCTATTCTAACGATGATAGTGGGTAACCTGATTGCTCTTGCACAAGATAATGTAAAGCGTATGCTTGCATATTCCAGTATCGCACACGCCGGATATCTGATGGTTGGGCTTGCCGCAGGAACAGCGGCAGGGTATACAGGTGTGCTCTATTATCTGTTTGCCTATACCTTAATGAACGTTGGAGCCTTTGGGGTAATCGCATTTTATGAGAGAAATCATGGATTGGACTTTACTGAGATCGACAGCTACGCAGGGCTTGGATTCAAAATGCCGATAATGGGTGTTTTACTCTCAATATTTTTACTCTCTCTGGCAGGCATTCCACCGATGGTAGGTTTTATCGGAAAATATTATGTGTTTGCTGCCGCTGTACAGGCTGGTATGATTCCACTGGCACTCGTAGGTGTACTCGCCAGTGCAGCCAGTGTCTATTATTACTTAAGAGTGATGGTATTTATGTTTTTTAAGCAGGCACACAAAGAATATACCCTCAAAACTCCGGGATTTATCTTTAAAACCACGTTGGTACTTCTTGGATTTTTAACCATTTACTACGGTATTGAACCCGTACTACCCACAAGTGGGCTTATTGAGCTGATAACATCTTATTATACTGTTTAGCAGCCTTTTTCTCTCCAAAGGACATCCCTGTCAAAGAAATCCGGTATTGTTCTTAGATTTTAATCTTTGTAACTTAGCAGGCTCTGTTACCGGCAAAATGCACGGTGACTGTTTCCAAAAAAGGATAACAACCAAAGATTAAACAGATGACTAATTTCTATGAAATGACCTACATTCTGAATCCGGTTCTGGATGAAGAAAAGTTTTCAGAGATTGTAGAGTATGTAAATAAGCTGATCACCGACAACGGTGGTGAAGTAAACGAAGTTGATGAATGGGGAGTAAAAAAACTCGCCTATGATATCGACAACAAGGGAACCGGCTACTACGTAAATTTATATTTCACGGCAACTCCCGATGTTATTGAACAGGTAGAAAAGAACATGAGAATTCATGACGATATCATGAGGTATCTCACACTGAAGTACGACTCAAAAATGAAGAGACATTACGAGTTAAGGAAAAAAGGTGAATTACCTGTTTTATTTGAAGAGGAAGAAGAAAATACAGATGAGGACAACTAGATATGATTAATAATCCATCGCATCCTAAAAAAGGCCATTTAAAAAATCGTGATTGTAAATTTACGAAAGCAGGTTTCGAATATATTGACTATAAAGAGACCGATATTCTAGAACGATTTATTAACGATCAAGGCAAAATTTTACCAAGACGAGTAACCGGAACCAGTGCCAAGCACCAGCGTCAGCTTTCAACGGCTGTAAAAAGAGCACGATTTTTGGCTCTTATTCCATATGTAACCGAAAACATGAGGTAATAGATTATGAAACTTCTGTTAAAACAAGATGTTGAAAATTTAGGGTCAGCAGGCGATCTGGTTGATGTGAAGCCGGGTTACGGCAGGAACTACCTGATTCCAAATGAACTTGGAGTACTGGCAACTGATGGTGCAATCCGTCATCACAAGCAAATGAAGCGTCAGGCTGAATTGAGAGCCGAACTTACAATTGAAGCTGCAAAAGAACTTGCAGAACAATTAGAGGCTACTTCCGTTACTATTCCTGTAACTGTTGGTGAAGATGATAAAATTCACGGAACAGTTACGAATATTCAGGTCGCAGAGGCGCTTGAACAACGAGATATATTGATTGACCGTCGAAAAATCACGATCGACCAAGACATTAAATCTCTGGGTGAGTACACGGCTACCGTTAATTTAGTTGGTGACTTAAATCCTCAGGTAAAAATCTGGGTTGTCAAAGAAGATGAATCCTGATGAGGTAGTCAGTCTTTAATTCGTAAAAGATATCAAATGAGTATTAAATCAGGTTTAATGGGGATTGCGCTGCTGGCGTTATCCCCATTTTTTGTTTATGGTCAGCTTCTAGACCCAGTAGACTATTCAATTACCGACATGCCACAAACGGTTCAGGCCGGAGAAATTTTCAATGTTACCGTAGAGGCAACGATTGAAGGGAAGTGGCATTTATACTCTATTTTGAACGACCCGGATGCGGGGCCGTTTCCTACTTCTTTCTCTTCCGGTTCATCTGTGATGGCGATTGCCGGTGATCCAACAGAGTCAGAAGCAGATATACAATTTGACCCTAATTTCGAAACAGAACTTGGTTGGCACTCTAATTCTGCAACTTTTACCATCCCGGTCGCATTTAAACCTGATGTAACAGGCTTGCAAACGGTTCTATTGGAAGTTTTTTATCAGGTTTGTGATGATAAATCGTGCCTGCCCCCAAAAACCAAACAGATTGAAGGAGAGATTGAAATTGCGGGTGTCTCAGCTACCCCATTCACAGATTTTCCAGAAGAAAGTGATTCAGGTGCAGAAATCTCTCAAGCTGAAAAAGAGTATACATTTACCAGTGAGTCTGGTGTTGCAAACGACAGCATTTGGGGATTTTTGTGGATAGCCATAACGGCCGGGTTCGCTGCTTTACTCACACCTTGTGTGTTTCCGCTAATCCCTCTGGTTGTTTCCTACTTTTCAAATCAGGATACGGGGGAAGCAAGTAAAACTAGCTGGGGACAGGCGATTATATTCGGCCTTTCTATTGTACTCATTTTTACGCTTATCGGTGCTCTGTTAGCGCTCATTTTGGGCGTTGCCGGTGTAAGTCAATTCGCTTCAAACCCGGTTGTAAATCTCCTAATTGGAATATTATTCATCATTTTTGGAGTGAGTTTGCTTGGAATGTTTGAGCTCCGTCTCCCTTATCAGTTAACAAACTGGCTTAACAAGAAGAGTAACGAGGGGACGGGTCTTGTAGGTACCCTATTTATGGGATTTACAATTAGCGCTGTTTCTTTTTCATGCACTGCACCGTTTGTTGGGGCTATATTGGCCGCCACAACAGGTGGAGAGTGGTTTTACCCAATCGTTGGTATGCTGGCATTCTCTACTGCATTTGCAAGCCCATTCGTGCTTTTTGCCATGTTTCCCGGTTACCTTGAGTCTCTGCCGAAGAGCGGCTCCTGGATGAATGTCGTAAAAGTCGTACTCGGCTTCATCATTCTTGCTGCTTCTGTCAAGTTTTTCGCAAATGCAGATATTGTTTGGGGCTGGGACATCATTACAAGACCCCTGGGGATAGCGTTTTGGATTACACTATTTCTACTGGCTGGATTTTATCTGATTGGGCTATATGGAATGCATGGGGATGAAAAACCAAAATCAATTACAGCCGGAAGGCTGATTACCGCTATACCTTTTATTCTCTTCAGCTTTTACCTGATCCCCGGCTTACTGGGTGCATCACTTGGAATATGGGATGCCTGGCTGCCCGCAAAAAAGGCAAATGATGTTAGTGTTGTAAACTCTATTGGTGTTTCGGGCGGGCAAACGGAAGATTCTTCTGATTGGCTGCAAGATTACGAAGAGGCAAAACAGCTAGCAATTGATAACAATCAGCCGCTGTTTATAGATTTTACAGGATACACTTGCACGAACTGCAGAGCGATGGAAAGTACAGTTTTTCCTGAGCAAAATATTGTTGATCGGTTTAACCAGATGCAGAAAGTCAAACTATATACAGATGGCGGGGCCGATGCAGATAAAAACCAAACGCTCCAGTTTAATATGACCGGCACCTTAGCTCTGCCAACGTACGTAATCATGGACCCTGAGACGGAACAAATCCTTGACCAATTGATAGGTTATACAAGAACCGAAAGTTTCCAGGAGTTTTTAGATAACGGAATTACAAGATACCGCTCTCAAAGTCAGTAAAAGATATTGATGTAACGCATTTTCAACTTTTAATAAAAAAGTTCACAATTAGAGCTATTAATATTGCAAATAAGGTCTGCTCTTTAGATATTCCACACTTCATGCAATAAACCAAAACCTAACGCTCTATGACTATAACTGTGAACAAACTTACGCTATTTACCCTACTGCTTTCTCTTGGTATTCTTTTTAGTTCGTGTAAAACATCTGAGGAGATTGTTGAACCGGAACCAGAGCCAGAGCAGACGGAAGAACAGGTTGAGGAGGAAGTTTTTGAAGAGCCCGAGCCCGAGCCAGAAGAACCAGATTATGTAGAAGAATTAAGCACGATAAATTTCGGGTTTGATCTAGATACGATCAATGACAGGGCAGCCCGTGTTCTTGCTCAAAATGTAGAGCTTCTCAGAGAAAACCCCGATACCAGAGTTCGTGTTGATGCATACACCGATCATGTTGGTGGAGATCAATACAACCTTAGGCTAAGCCTTAGAAGGGCAGCTTCTGTAGTCGATTTTTACAGACAGAACGGTATCGCTGAATCCAGAATTGAGTCGCGCGGGTTGGGCAAAGCACCCATTCCGTGTGCAGAAGCCGAAATGGACAGAGATACACCGGGCTGTGAGAAAAACAGACGGGCAGAATCACACCCAATTAATCCATAGTGTATAAATTTAAACGCACTCCAAAACTGAGTGCGTTTTTTTTATGATTATGATTTGTGAACCGCAGTGGATAATTATTTAAGTTTTTTAAATCATTAAATGCATCTAAGTTCACCGTTTATTACTTTTGTTCTATAGTATTGTGTATTCGTTCATATGTTTTTTGAATGGCTATGCCAATCCAGTGACTGGATTTGTAAGCGCACAAAAAATTTTAATTGAAATAACAAGCTTCAAAATTATAGGTCTCTGTAGATTAAAATCAGATTCTGATTTTGACTTTACGAAGCAAATGATCTATAATTTTGTTTAATCTAAGCTCATAACCAAAACATAACGAGGAGTAACCGTATGACTTCATCTTTAGCTCTCTTTTTCCTTCAAGCTGGGGCTGATGCTGGCTTTTTTAACGTATTAGTAGAAAAATTTAACGAAGGTGGTGAATTTATGTGGCCTGTATTGGTTGCATTGGTCCTGGGCCTTGCAATCTTTCTTGAAAGAATCATCACACTAAACCTGGCAGACATCAACACCAGAAAATTTGTACTCGAAGTGCAGCAGGCTTTACAGGAAGGTGGTATTCCCGCAGCCCAGGAGCTTTGCGCAAAAACCAGAGGTCCGGTTGCATCTGTATTTCAGGCAGGTTTGATGCGTGCTGACGAAGGCATCGACGCCGCCGAAAAAGCGATTACAACCTACGGATCAATTGAGATGAGTTTTCTTGAGAGAGGTTTGGTATGGTTGTCACTGTTTATTGCCATTGCTCCACTTCTCGGATTCCTTGGAACTGTAGTTGGTATGATTGAGGCTTTTGATGCTATTGAAGCTGCTGCAGACATTTCTCCAAGTCTGGTAGCTCGTGGTATTAAAATTGCTCTTTTAACAACAGCTGGTGGTCTTCTTTCAGGTATTATTCTGCAGATCGGGTACAACTATTGCGTATCTAAGATTGACAGACTTATTTCTGACATGGAAGAAAGCTCAATCACTCTTATTGACTCTATTGTATTGCTTAAAGAAGGAAAAGAGATCGTATCCGAAGATTCTTCTGACACAGCCGAATAATTCAATAGCAATCAATAACCTTAAACGGAGTTACAAATGGTAGATAGTATTGCAATTGGAATTGTTTTAGGACTGATCGTAATAGGCGTGGTAGGGATCCTTGTATCCGGTACACGTAACATTTTGAACGGTAAATCGGAATTCAAACGAGTAGCAGTTATGCTCGTTCCGGTTGCCATCTTTGGAGTGTCTTACGCTTTGTTAGGTACGATAGATCAGGCCGGTGTAGCCACAATGTCTCTAATGGTTGTTATCATGCTGATAGCCATTGTAGTTACAGGTACACGAGGAACTTTTAAAATTTAAAACCAATCCATCATGCTAAATAAGAAACGTGGAAGAGAAAGTGCGGAAATAGATGGCTCATCACTGGCTGATATTGCGTTCTTGCTTCTTATTTTCTTTCTGGTTGTGACAACGATTGATGTTGACACAGGTATTGGGTTGGTTTTACCTCCTATACCCGACGACGTTGAACCACCACCGGTAAGAGAAAGAAACCTAATGAACATCCTGGTGAATGCACAGGGAATGGTTCTTATCAACGAACAGCCCGCCGCAGTTGCATCTGTACGGGAAAGAGTGAAAGAGTTCATTGATAATAATGGAGCTGACCCCAATTTATCAGAATCACCAAATGATGCAATTGTATCCATTAAAACAGACAGGCGTACACCATATAACGTGTACATCGATATGCTTGATGAAGTGATGGGCGCATATGCTGAATTGAGACATGCAGCTTCGATGGATCGTTTCGGAGTTCCGTACTCTTCATTGGAAGATAATTCTGTAGAACAGGATGAAATTCAGGAAATGTATCCAAAGAAAATTTCAATCGCAGAACCTGACGAGGGGTAATCACTATGTCTAAATTTAAAAAGAAACAAGCGAATACCTCACAAAGCGTTCCTACATCTGCTATGCCGGATGTAGTGTTTATGCTGTTAATCTTTTTCATGGTTACAACCGTTTTGCGTGAAGTTGAACTTCAGGTTCAAATAAGCTACGCAGATGCCGAAAACATTGAAAAAATAGAGCAAAAACGCCTTGTTAGCTACATCTATATCGGCCCTGAGAGATTGGGTGCCAATAGAGTTGGCGAAACCAAGGTGCAGATTGATGACGCCCTGGTTGAGGATGTGAATGCAATTCGAAATATAATGTACGACAAGCTTATGGAACAGCCTCGACTGATTGTATCTTTGAGGGTCGATGAAGATTCTGAGTTTGGCATTATTACTGATGTTCAGCAAGAGCTTAGGCATGCTGGAACATTGCGTATTAATTATTCAACCAGAAGAGAAATTTAATCTATAATATTAGTTTACATTTTAATTTCAGGCATTTGTTCATCAGTTGAGCAAATGCCTTTTTTATTTTTTACTCACAAATATTTTTTATGAATAAAAACGACTTTCAGCCAATTAGTGAAATTGGTTTTCCCAATTTGATAAAAAAATTCGAGAGTTATACCGGTATAGATAAGTCTGATATAACAAAGGGAATCGGGGATGACGCAGCTGTATTTGAAACAGAAGAGAATCAATTAAACCTGGTATCATCTGAAATTTTTTTAGAGGGCGTGCATTTCGATTTAACTTATCACCCATTCAAACATTTGGGTTATAAAGTTGTTACTTCTGCCGTAAGTGACGTTTATGCAATGAATGGTTCACCAACCCAGCTGCTGGTAAATGTTGCGCTGCCTAATGCATATTCGGTGCAAATGGTTGAACAGCTGTACGAAGGGATTGATGCTGCCTGTAAAGATTACGGGATTCAATTGACTGGTGGCGACACTACCGCATCACATCAGCTTCTTGCAATATCAGTAACCGCTTTGGGAAGTGTTGGAAAAGAGCAGATAGTATATCGTTCTGGTGCAAAAAACAGTGATGCTGTTTGCGTATCGGGTGATTTAGGTGCTGCTTTAGCTGGACTCAGAATATTAATGAGAGAAAAAAAGGAGTGGAAAGAGAAAGGAGAAGATTCGTTTCAACCCGATCTTGAGAAGTATGAGTATGTAGTGAGCAAACAACTAGTGCCTGCCGCAAGAAAAGATATTGTGAATTTATTGGATGAAAATAATATCAGACCCACATCGATGATTGATTTGACTCAGGGTTTAATTTCTGATGTTCGCTCCGTAGCCGCATCTTCCAATCTTGGTGTACAGTTACATTCACCAGCCATTCCCATAATGCTTGATACCAGAAATGTTGCAGATGAAATGGCTGAAGATGTAGATAAATATGCATTTTACGGGGGTGAGGATTATGAACTACTATTCACTCTAAACGAAAAAGATGTTAATAGTTTTAGTAAAATTTGTGATGATTTTACGGTGATTGGAAAGATGACGAATGAGTTTAGCCAGATAAAAATTAATACCGGAGAGAACAAAACGATTGAAATTGATGTTTGAAATAGCATAAATCATCAGGCTTCTCGTTTAGAACTTGTATAGGTAAATAATTATCATAATAAAGCCTTATATTAAAGGCTATTTTGTTATTTAAAGAGTAAAGATGTCAAAAACACCATTTTCAAAGAATAAAGATTCCGATAAAACAAAAGGGAAAGATTCAAAAAATAAGAATACCCCGAAGTTTCCTATTTGGATATATGTAGTGCTCTTCATGCTGCTTATCGGCTTTAATATCTATTTTGTGCCGAGCGATAGCTCTGAAAGAATCAAATACAGTGAATTCCTTGATTATGTAGAACAAGGATATGTTTCTGAAGTTACCATTACCAATAGAGTAGAGGTAACCGGAGAATACTCCGAGAAAGCATATGAAGAAGGAATTATTGAGCGCCCTCAAACCACTGAAGATCGCTGGGGAATGACCCAGGACAACACTGGCAGGTTTTCTACAACAATGCTTGAAGGAGATGAAATACGCTCAATATTTGATGAAAATGAGGTGGTTTATGATGTTCGGATAGAGGAAGACTGGTTCAGCGGCGTCCTAATTTGGTTGATACCCATTGCACTCATCATCATATTCTGGATTTTTATATTCAGAAAGATGAATCCCGGACAACAGGTACTCAATATTGGGAAGAATAAAGCTTCTTTATATGATAAGCAGACTGAAAGTAAAGTCTCCTTTAAGGATGTAGCCGGCTTGCAAGAAGCAAAAGCTGAAGTTGAAGAGGTCGTAGAGTTTTTAAGTAATCCCCAAAAATTTACAAGACTTGGCGGGAATTTACCAAAAGGGGTGCTGCTGGTTGGTCCTCCGGGTACAGGTAAAACCCTTCTGGCAAAAGCCACAGCTGGTGAGGCTGATGTACCCTTTTTCTCATTGAGCGGTTCAGACTTTGTGGAAATGTTTGTTGGGGTTGGTGCAGCACGTGTACGGGATCTGTTTAAACAAGCAAAAGAGAAGGCACCCTGTATTGTGTTTATTGATGAAATAGATTCTATCGGACGAACTCGAGGGCGCGGAATGGCTATGAGTTCGAATGATGAGAGAGAAAATACGCTGAATCAGCTTTTGAGTGAAATGGATGGGTTTAATTCTGATAAGGGCGTCATAATAATGGCTGCTACAAACCGTCCTGATATTCTCGATTCAGCACTGCTTCGCCCCGGAAGATTTGACAGGCAGATCATGATCGACAAACCTGACTTAAAAGGGCGAATGCAGGTTTTAGAAGTTCATTCTAAAAAACTGGAGCTTTCTGAAGATATTGACTTAAAAGTGCTTGCATCACAAACACCGGGCTTTGCCGGAGCTGAACTCGCAAATTTATGTAATGAAGCTGCTCTGTTTGCTGCAAGAAGAGATAAGAAAAAAGTCGAAATGGAGGACTTTCAGGATGCCATTGAACGTGTTGTTGCAGGTCTTGAGAAAAAGAATAAATTAATAAGTCCCAACGAAAGAAAAATTGTGGCATATCATGAATCGGGACACGCCATAGTTGGTTGGATGCTTGAGTATACCGATCCCGTGCTTAAAGTAAGTATTGTACCCAGAGGTTTTGCCGCACTCGGTTACACGCTGCAGACGCCATTAGAGGATCGTTTCCTTATGACAACCGAAGAGCTGGATGACAAAATTTGTGCACTCCTGGGCGGTAGGGTTGCTGAGGAGATAATTTTTGGAAAGATCTCTACCGGTGCCCAAAATGATCTCGAACGTATTACCAATATGGCATTCGCAATGGTTGCCGAATATGGTATGAGTGAAGAGCTTGGTTATTTGTCTTTAAAAGATTCAAATAGCCCTGAAAACAGCTACGGCTTCAATAAAAAGTACTCTGAGCATACAGCCCAACAAATAGACCAGGCAGTTAGAAATATTATTCATAAAAATTATCAGCGTACGCTGGATCTTTTAGAGAAACATAGAGACAAACTTGAGGAAATGGCTAAGGCCCTCCTTGATAAGGAAGTTTTGAACCATCACGATTTAAGAGATATGTTAGGTGATCGACCCAGCGGGAATTATCCTGAAGGTATTTTTGATGGCCCGACGCTAAAGCAAGATGATGTAAGTAAGAATGGTTTATCAGAAACTGAGGCTCTGGCATCTTCGGATGATTCATCAGAAGAATCAAAAAAGAGTGAAGGTAAAAATACTGAACAGGAAGTTGCTCAGGATTCAGAAGATGATCAAAAAGAGAGTAAATAAACAGTTATGCATTTCTGATTTCCGATTTTAGCCCACTTGTTAGCAATTTGGTAACATTGATTTAATCTGTGTGTAACATTGTGATGATAGTTTAAGGATGTTCTTTTAATCCATAAACAACTATCACACACATGAATTTCAAATTACTACTAAAATCAACTTTATCACTGTTGCTGATTGCGTCGTTTATCGTTTCTTGCGATGACGACGACTCTACTTCATCAACTCCAACTGCACCAAGTGTGTCTGCTCCCTCTGCACAAAATGCGTTAGTTGGATCATCAATTGAGGTATCTTTTAGCGTGTCTGTTTCAGGTGGCTTTGCATCGGCTAATGCAACTGCTGAAAATGGTACAGCATCCATCTCATCTCAGCCATCAGCGGGTGCAACGAGTGGGAACGTTGTTGTTAATTATACAGCTAACACCGCAGGTGCAGGTTCTGTAACTGTTACAGTTACCGATGCTGACGGTCTCAGTGATGACGCCACTGCTGTTGTTAGCGTAACCGAAGAAGAAACAACCGTTCGGGTAGTTGATAATATCACAGGCGATACAACTTGGGAATCCGGTAAAGTGTACATTCTTGGCGGAAGAATCGCAGTAGAAGCAGGAGCTACGCTTACTATTGAAGGCGGCACTATCGTTAAAGGCGAAGCCGGTACAGGTGCGAATGCAACAGCTCTCTTAGTAGCAAGAGACGGAACGCTAAATGCTAACGGTACGGCAGATGCCCCCATTATCTTCACATCAGTTGCAGATGAAATCACACCCGAACAAGTGGCCTCAGGAGATTTTACAAGTCCAAACCTCGATCCTGATATCAGTGGTCTTTGGGGAGGCGTATTAGTTCTTGGGAATGCGCCA
Organism: uncultured Rhodohalobacter sp.; assembly: GCA_964401805.1. Taxonomy (GTDB): domain Bacteria; phylum Bacteroidota; class Rhodothermia; order Balneolales; family Balneolaceae; genus Rhodohalobacter. Next base: position 242,118 of record CAYNZY010000001.1, on the reverse strand, counting down.
ATTTCAGCATCCAATGAAGGTGGTGATATAAATGAGGTGCAAATTGAAGGAATTCCTACTTCTGATCCAAATGGCCTTTATGGCGGTAATGATCCCAGTGACAGCTCAGGTTCAATTACGTATATCTCTATTCGCCATGGTGGCTCCAACATCGGTGAAGGAAATGAGATTAATGGCCTTACACTGGGTGGAGTTGGAACCGGAACCGTCATTGAGAACGTAGAAGTTGTTGCTAATCAGGATGACGGTGTAGAGTGGTTTGGTGGAACTGTGAACGTAACCAATGTTCTGGTTTGGAATTCATTCGACGATGCCATTGATACTGATCAGGCATGGTCTGGTACTGTGGATAACATTGTAGTTGTTAGTGCCGGCGATTCTCCTTTTGAACTGGATGGTCCTGAGGGATCGTTCACCAGCACAGGACACACCATCACAAATGCAACTGTTTTTGTGAGCGGAAATGGTGCCGAAGAAATGATTGATGTTGATGGACCAACAGATGAAGATCCCGATGCAACAGTCACAGACGTATCCATGAGTAATATTCTATTTTTTGGACTTGAAGAAGGAAATATAATCTCATCAGATTACCCTGGATATGCAGCCAACGAAAATGGCTATGCAATTACAAGTGTAGAAGTTGTACTTCCTGATGGATCAACTGCAGCCGACTTTTTCCCTGAAGGTCTCATTCCTGAGGTAACAGCAGTAGGCAGTGTTGGTGAAGCAACTGTGGGTGCTGATGTAAGCGTTTTTGGATGGACCTGGGCCCGACAGTCAGGTGCACTTGATGGTCTCGGAATCTAAACACTCTATTTTCAACAAGCTTGTCTCCGCTTAAAACGGAGGCAGGCTTTTCTTTATTAAAACCAAACTTTTCTAACAAGCCGTTATTTATAAACAGAGAAAAAATGAAAACGATATTTAATACCACTCTGGTACTCTTTCTGGCACTATTGGTGCCTTTCACTATTGTTGCTCAAAATGGGGTGAGTAATAGTTCTGATGAACCCGGATTAATTCGCGGGACAATACTAGATACAGAGAATGGGGAGCCTATCTTCGGCGTTACCATATTTGTTCAAAGCACAGGAAGCGGTGCAAGTACAGATTTTGATGGGATGTTTGACATAGAGTTACCAGCGGGAACTTACGATTTAAGAATCACCTATGTTTCTTACAGAACCCTGACCATTGAAGGAGTAGAAGTAGAAGCAGGCGAAGTAACTGTACTTGGAAATATAATGCTCGAAAAATCAATTGAAGAAATGGATGAGGTTGTTGTAACAGCGGGTGCAATAAACACTTCTGAAATTGCCATGATGTCGATGAAAAAAAGAGCATCGAACCTGATGGACGGTATCTCTGCCCAACAATTTGACAGAATTGGTGATTCTGATGCTGCCGATGCCCTTAAAAGGGTAACCGGAGTTTCAATTGAAGGAGGTAAATATGTTTACGTCCGGGGCCTTGGAGATCGTTACACAAAAACAATGTTGAACTCGATTGATATCCCAAGTCTGGATCCAACAAAAAACAGCCTTCAGATCGATATCTTTCCGACGAACTTGATTGATAACATGATTATCACAAAAAGTGCCGTAGCTGATATGCCGGCAGACTTTACGGGTGGAATTGTTAACATTGAGACAAAAGATTTTCCTGAAGAACCGATTTTTGATGTATCTGCCAGTGTCGGCTATAACCCCGATATGCATTTCAGTAGTGATTTTCTTACATATGATGGAAGTAATACCGATTTCTTAGGGTTTGATAACGGGAAAAGAAGCCTGCCAACAGGTGCTGAGAGTGATAGAATACCGACACCAATCAGCGGTGACTCTCCAGACCAGGTAAATAATTTTCTCCGGGGATTTGATTCTACATTAGGCCCAAGAACGATGACGAATCCAATGGACTATAGTCTTGGCTTAACTCTTGGCAATCAGTTTAGACTGGCTACAGATAAGAGACTGGGGTACATCCTGTCAGCTACATATAAGAATTCATATACTCATTACAACAACTATCAGTATGGTGAGTACCAGACACAACCAGATCCAACGGCTTATGACCTGATATATGCTACTCGCCAAAACGGTACGGTATCAGACAGAAACGTTCTGGCCGGTGGTTTGGCTGGTGTTGCCTACAAAACATCCCGTTCGAGGTTTAAGCTTACAGGGATGCATCTTCAAAACGGAGAAACCAGCGCAACCAACTTCTTTATCGATAATAGTGAAAGCGCACCCGGACAGTCGGGATATACAGCCGACTCCTATAACCTGGTTTATGGGGAAAGAAGCGTAACCAATTTTCTTCTCAGAGGTACTCACTTTTTTAGCGAGTCGAATTGGGAGATCGACTGGAGGGTATCCCCGACATTTTCCAGTATGGTAGACCCCGATATTAGGAAAACGGCCTATACTTTGTCGGTATCGGGTCAGGCACCACGTTTTGTTGCAGGTGCAGGCGGAAACCCCAGCAGGATATGGAGAAATATGGATGAAGTGAACGTTGCCGGACGCCTGGATCTAACAAAGGGCTACCAGTTGTTTAACAATCCATCGACTTTAAAATTTGGCAGCAGCTACGTGTATAAGGAGAGGGATTATGAAATTCTCACATTTGATATGCAGAATTTTGGAAGCTGGCCAGAGTTCACGGGAGATCCATCGGAAGTGCTAACCGAAGAGAATATTTATCCAAATGGTACTATTTATTACCAGTCTGGAAATCCTGATCCAAACCCGAATAAGTACAACTCAACAGTTGACAACTTTTCAGCATACGTTTCGAACGAACTTTACCCAATCACAAACTTAAAAGTTTATTTGGGCTTGAGAGCAGAAAATTATATCCAACGACATACCGGCCGTGATGCTTTGTTTGCCCAGGGAGATGTAAGCGGGAATAATCTTGATAATGAGAAAGTTTTGGATGCACTTGACTTTTTCCCATCAGCGAACCTCACTTACAACGTTTCAGACAATCAAAATGTTAGGCTTTCCTATTCTAGAACGATTGCCCGGCCATCGTTTCGGGAGCTTTCCTTTGCTCAAATTCTAGACCCGGTTTCTGATCGTATTTTCAATGGCGGACTCTTTTCAATTGGTGAGTGGGATGGAAAACTTACTGAAACCAGAATAAATAATATTGATTTCAGGTGGGAGCGATTTTCAAACCAAGGTCAGTTATTGTCGGTAAGTTTATTTTACAAATCTTTTGATGACCCTATTGAACTGGTTAGAATTCAGGCCCAGGCGACGTCTAGCGAATTTCAACCAAGAAACGTAGGTAATGGTGAAGTTTTTGGTGCAGAGTTTGAGTTTCGAAAAGCACTTGGGTTTCTTAGCTCATCATTGAAAAACTTTAGCTTCAATGGTAATCTCACAATTGTTGAATCTCAAATTGACATGACCGAACAGGAATTCTTAGCTCGAAAAAGCCGCGAAAAAGAAGGTGAAACAATTAAAAATACTCGCCAAATGGCTGGTCAGGCTCCATTCCTTATCAATGCGGGACTTCAGTACGACAACCCTGCACTTGGGCTAGACACTGGATTCTTCTATAATTTAAAAGGTGAAACACTTACTGTTGTGGGTGGTGGTCTGTTTCCTGATGTTTACACCAGTCCATTTCACAATCTGAGATTTAACCTTAACAAGACACTCGGAGAAGAGGGACAAACGTCCGTTAATCTGAGCATTTCTAATATTCTTAATGATACCCGGGAAGAGCTTTATCAGGGGTTCAGAGCTGAAGATCAAATCTTTAGTTCGTTTACTCCCGGTCGTTCTGTTAGTGTTGGAATAAAATACTCCTTTTAACATTTTGCTATTTTCAGTTCTAATTACTGAATGTAGTGTAGTCTAGTTAACTACAGATTTTAAAAAAGCTGCAACTCAAATATGGGTTGTGGCTTTTTTAATATTAATTGGATGTTGTTGTAAGGAACCGATCACGATATTTCGGTGTTGAAGGATATACTTAAACAACGAGGTAAATTTTGATATACGTAACAAGAAAGTCACATTTTAACGCTGCCCACAGACTTCACAATCCGGATAAGTCGGATGAATGGAATATAAAAACCTTTGGTAAGTGCAACAATCCAAACTGGCACGGTCATAATTACGTCATAGAAGTGACGGTTGCTGGAGAACCCGATCCAGAGACGGGATATGTAATAGATCTTGGTAAGCTGAAAAAAATTATCAAAGACAGAATTTTAGATCCGTGCGATCACAAAAATTTAAATCTTGAAGTCCCTTTTTTGAAAGGGATAATTCCAACCTCTGAGAATTTAGTGAAGGCATTTTACAACGAGCTTGAAGCTGATGTAAATAGTGCCGCATCCAACTCATCAACACTCTATTCAGTGAAGCTTTTCGAGACTGAACGAAATATAGCCGAATATTGTCCTACACGTGCATCTTAAAGAATATTTATTTGTAAGCAGATATGATTTCAACAAATTTAAAGCGTTTTTACGACCCTACATTTACGGTATCCAAAGAGTACAAAAACAGCCTGCCGGATCTTCAAAATGGCCCGGCTTCATTGATTGAAGGAGCTAATGTACCTATTCAACAAGTAGGAATTTCCCGATTCAAACTTCCTTTAAAATACCCGACGCCAAACGGCGATCTACTAACTCTGGAAACACATATTGATGGCTATGTAGGCCTGGATGCGGGAAAAAAAGGAATTAACATGAGCCGTATCATGAGAACATTTTACGAGTTCAAGGATGATGTATTTCATCCTGATAAACTTGAAGAAGTATTGAGGGCTTATAAAGAAGATCTTGAGAGCCAGACAGCATTCTTGAAGCTCTCATTCAGTTATCCTATGGAGCAGGAAAGCCTTCGGTCTGGAATGGTTGGATACCAATATTATGACGTGGCTTTCGAGGGTAAACTTGATGAGTACGACAACTTTACCTCTTTTGTACATCTCGATTTCGAATACAGCAGCGCCTGCCCCTGTTCATATGAACTAGCTGAGCACGCCCGGGAAACCAGAGATGTTGCTGCAATTCCACACAGCCAGAGAAGCGTAGCTAACATTACAGTACAGCTGAACTCAGAACTGTTTGTAGATGATCTTGTCTTTGCAGGTAGAGAAGCATTAAAAACAGAAACCCAAGTACTTGTAAAACGAGAAGATGAACAAGCATTTGCTGAACTGAACGGAGCCTACCAAAAGTTCGTGGAGGACGCGGCCCGATTGCTCTATGATGAGTTAAACAAAGATGAACGCATTAAGGATTTTGTGGTACGATGTGCCCATCTTGAAAGTCTGCACAGCCACGATGCTGTAAGCAGAATTTGTAAAGGATTACCAAATGGATTGCGATAATTAACTGTTCAATCCTTCATTTAAGTATAAAAGGCTTCTGCTGTATTGACGGCAGAAGCCTTTTTTGTGTATGCAATATCTATCCCAGAGCGTCTTGGACAAGTATTTTTTGCTCTGCTTCGTGAACTTTTTTCTGGCCTGCAGCCGGTGAGGCGGATGCCTGTCTGCCCGCATATGTAAGTTTTTGTCCATCCTGCAGAAGCTCTTGAAGACGCGGCATTACGTAATTCCAGGCCCCCATATTTTTTGGCTCTTCCTGGCACCAAACAATTTCTTTTACGTTTTCAAAGTCTTTCAGGAACTGCTTGATATCTTTGTCGGGGAACGGATATAGCATTTCAAGCCGCGTAATTGCAACATTATCCTTCTCCACGTCTTCCCTTTCTTTTAACAGATCGTAGTAAACTTTTCCTGAACAGATTATAATTCTGTCGATTTTGGATGGATTCTCTACATCTGAATCATTCAAAAATGGATGAAAAGCGTCATTTGCCAAACTATCTACACTGCAAACGGCCTTAGGATGCCGAAGTAGACTTTTTGGCGACATAATGATTAATGGCTTTTTGTTCTCTTGCAGAGTTTGTTTTCTCAAAATGTGAAAATACTGGGTAGGATTGGTAAGATTTGCTACCTGTATATTATCCTCGGCACACAGTTGAAGAAATCGTTCAAGCCTGGCCGAAGAGTGCTCCGGTCCCTGTCCTTCATATCCATGCGGAAGAGTCATGACCAAAGCAGATTTCTGTCCCCATTTTGCTTCCGAAGCCGAAATAAACTGGTCAATAATAACCTGCGCACCGTTCACGAAATCACCAAATTGTGCTTCCCAAATAACCAGTGCATTGAGTTTGGCAGCAGAATACCCAAATTCAAATCCAAGAGCTGCAAATTCACTAAGGTGACTGTTATAGGGATAAAATCTGGCCTGATCTTCGCTCAGATTATTTAGTGGGATAAATCTTTGGCTGGTATCAGTACCATGCAGTACGGCATGGCGGTGCGAAAAAGTGCCACGCTCGGCATCTTGTCCGGTTAGCCGAACAGTAGTTCCGTTTTTTAGCAGCGAGCCAAAAGCAAGTGCCTCAGCAAAGCCCCAATCTATTTTTGCTTCATTTTTCTCCGCAGCTTCAGCCCTTTTGGCTAGCTGGCGCAAAAGCTTGGGATTGGCATCAAAGTTTTTGGGCACCGTATTTAATTTAACCGCAATATCGGTAAGCTCTTCGAGCGGATATCCCGTGTCTGGAAATGCAGCCCTGTCACTTTGAGATTCCTCAGTCCGATCGAGCATATTATCGGTAACTTCCAGCGCGGGCGAGCTTTTAGCATCCTCAAATGCTTTCTGCAGCAGTTCGTCAAACTCATCAAATAGTGCCTGGGTTTCCTCTTTTGTGAACTCGCCTTTTCGAAGCAGCTCTTTCACATATAACTCCCTTACTGATTGGTGATTGTCAATCTCTTTATAAAGGCCGGGCTGCGTAAACGCTGGTTCGTCCCCCTCGTTGTGTCCGTGCTTTCTGTAGCAGATCAAGTCAATAACCACGTCTTTTCCAAATTTTTGGCGATAGTCAAGGGCAAGGTTCATCGCGTGAACGGCAGCCTCAGGGTCATCTCCATTAACGTGAAAAATCGGAGCCAGAATCATTTTTGCAAGGTCAGAAGCATATTCTGTAGACCGTGCATCTTTTGGCAGCGTAGTAAATCCTATCTGGTTATTTATGATTATGTGGATTGAACCACCGGTTTCATATCCGCGCAGCTGCGACATGTTCAAAGTCTCGGCTACGACTCCCTGACCTGCAAAAGCTGCATCACCGTGCATGAGAACGGGTACAATTTTTTTGGTTGGATTTTCGCCCTCATAATGGTCCTGGCTTGCCCTGGCAGCCCCTTCAACAACCGGATTTACAGCTTCGAGATGGCTGGGGTTGGGTAGAAGTTCCATTTCAATGGACTTACCATCTTTAGTTTCATATGCTCCTTTTGAGCCAAGGTGATACTTAACATCTCCAGACCCCTGGATTGTCCCGGGATCAATGTTTCCTTCAAAATCTGCAAACACTTTTTGGTAAGGCTTGTTCATAATATTTACCAGGATATTCAGCCGCCCGCGGTGGGCCATCCCTAAAAAGAACTTTTCAACATCTCCTTTAGATGCTCGCTCAATTAAAAAGTGCATCATGGGGATTAAAGTTTCGGCACCTTCAAGAGAAAAACGTTTGTGGCCAATATATTTTTTATGCAAAAACTGCTCAAATGCCATTGCCTGGTTCAGCTTATGGAGTATATCCTTGCGATCTTCTTTTGAAAGCTCGGGTGTGTTTGTTGTAGACTCCATCGTCTCCCGCAGCCATTTTCTCTCCTTCAGGTCAAGAAGGTGCATGTAGTCTGCGCCAATGGTTCCGCAGTACGTATTTCTGAGAAGTTGTATGATGTCGCGAAGCTTCGCAATCTTCTTCCCACCAAGACCATCACAGAAAAATTCCCTGTCGAGATCCCACAATGTAAGGCCATAATATTCAAGATCGAGTTCGGGACTCTGACCCGGTTCAGTTCCCAGCGGATCAAGGTTGGCAATAACATGACCACGCATTCGGTACATATTAATGAGTCTCCAGACGGCAATTGCCCGTCGATCTTGCTCAAGTGAGTTGGCGCGCCCGCTTAATTGCCCTTCATATTTATCTTCTCCATATGGGAATGGCTGATAGGGAATCTCCAGATCGGTAAAAATATCTTCATAAAATGTCTCTTCACCATTGAGCAGGGAATGCACTTTCTGTAAAAACATCCCCGACTCAGCACCCTGGATAATTCGGTGATCGTAAGTACACGTTACGGTCATCACCTTGCTGACACCAAGCTGGTTCAGCACATCCTGAGCCATTGATTGAAATTCTGCAGGATAGTTGATTGAGCCCGTAGCAATGATAGCGCCCTGGCCTTTCATCAATCTTGGCACAGAAGAAACGGTTCCAATCGTACCGGGATTCGTAATACTGATGGTGGTTTCCTGGAAATCGGAAAGCTCAAGATTTCCATTTCTAGCCTTGTCGATTAACTCAGAATAGGCATAAAGAAATTCTTTAAAGTTCATCTTGTCGACCCCCTTAATGTTTGGAACAACAAGATTTCTGGAGCCGTCTTTCGATTTCAGATCAACAGCAATGCCAAGATTTACACCCTCTGGCTTAATGCGGTAATGGGTTGACTCCTGGTTGGCATAGTAAGAGTTGATATTGGGAAAATCTTCCAGAGCCTGTATAACCGCCCATGCAATTAAATGAGTAAAAGAAGCTTTAGGTTCACCCCTTCGCAGGAGGTGAGTATTAATGATTGCACGATCCTCAGTCATCATTTTTACCGGAAGAACACGCAGGGAAGTTGCCGTTGGGACATAGATGCTCTCATCCATGTTATCGACAATTTTTGAGGCAACACCTTTAATTTTTTCAACCTCAGCGCTCTCAGGAATCGATGGTTTCTTCTCTTTTTTCTTTGCCGGTGCTGCTTTTTCTTTTTTTGGACTCTCTTTTTTCTGATCCGATACCTCCTTATCCTCAACAGGCGCTTCCACTGTCGCAGTGCCGTTCATCTCATCAAAGTAACGTTTCCAGTGATTCGGGACTGAAGAAGGATCTTCCTCATACTGTTTGTATAATTCTTCTACCAGTGCGGAATTAGGGCCAAATACGGATTCAAGTGATTTCAAAACTGTAATCTTTTTGTGTGTGGTGAATAATCTGATCAAATACACCTGCTAAGGGTAGTGGTTGATAAACCTAAACCTTAGAATAGGTGGCAGTGCAGGTAAAACTAACTAAATTTGCTTTAAAATACGATGAATTAAATAGTGCTCAAGATGATTTGTCTGTAACATTTAACAAGCATTCTGCTTTCCTTATATTAGAACGGATTAAACCAAAACAAAGAAAATTTTTTAAATGGCATCATCAAAGGAAATGGAAAAAAACGGGGCTGAAAACGTACAGTGGGATTTGACAGATCTCTATCCCTCAATGGATAGCGAAGAGTTTAAATCAGATAAGAAAAGAGTACTGGATCTCGCTGAGCGATTCAAAGAAGATTATCGCGGCAAGGTGAAGTCCCTGGATGCCGAAATGTTTGCTGATGCGCTTCGAAAGTATGAAAATATCATCGAAATTTTGGGAAAGATAGGGTCCTTTGCGCATCTCACCTGGTCAACTAATACAGAATCAACAGAGTATGGAAAACTATTACAGGAATCGAGCGAGTTGGGTTCAGAGGTTAGCCAGAAGCTGGTATTTTTTGATGTAGAATGGCTTAAGCTATCTGATAAGCGAGCTGATGAACTAATAAACGATGAGAAATTAAGGTTTTGGAAGCACTATTTGCGCACATCTAGGCGATATAAAGAGCACACCCTATCTGAAGAAGCAGAGAAAGTGATGAGCGCAAAATCTGTTACAGGGCGAACTGCATGGAACCGGTTTTTTGATGAAACTCTAGGGGCTGCACGCTTTGAACTGGATGGCGATTCGTTAACAGAACAGGAAGTGTTGAGCAAACTCCACAGTCCGGATCGTGAGCTGAGGGAGCGAGCCCATCAGTCACTAACCAACACGTTTAAAAAACATTCCCGAACCCTGACGTTTGTTTTTAACACAATTTTAGCAGACAAATATACCAACGATAAATTACGAAACTACAGCCACTGGCTTGAAAGCCGAAATTTATCGAACCAAATAGATGATGCTTCGGTCAATGCCCTGATAAAAGCTGTTGAAAACAAGTATACGCTTGTACAAAGATATTATAAGCTTAAAACAAAGCTGCTGGGCTATGAAAAAATGTTCGATTACGACAGGTACGCGCCTCTTCTAAGCTCCGACGAAAAGATTTCGTGGAAAGAATCGAAGGAAATGGTGCTGAATGCATATGGTGATTTTAATCCCGCGATGGCGGACATTGCGTCCAAATTCTTTGAAGAAAATTGGATTGATGCGGCTGTAAAACCGGGCAAAAGAGGAGGTGCCTACTCTGCGGGAACCGTTACGACTGTCCATCCATATGTTTTCATGAACTTCGAAGGGCGACTTCGTGACGTACAAACCCTGGCCCACGAGCTGGGACACGGGGTGCATCAGTATTTATCGAGAAAGCAGGGGGAACTGCAGTCATCAACCCCTCTAACCACAGCAGAAACGGCTTCAGTTTTTGGGGAAATGCTCGTATTTAATCGAATGATGGAGAAACTCAGCGATCCGAAAGAAAAATTGGCTTTACTAATTAGCAAAATTGATGATACCATAGCCACGGTCTTCAGGCAGATCTCAATGAATCGGTTTGAGGATGAAATACATCATGCCAGAAGGGAGGGGGGAGAACTTTCAACCGAAGATTTTTCTGATAAATGGTATAAAACTCAGCATAATCTCTATGGAGATTCAATTCAAATTACCGAGGAGTACAAGCTTTGGTGGTGCTATATTCCACATTTTCTTCACACGCCCGGATATGTTTACGCGTATGCGTTTGGTGAGTTACTGGTTCTGGCTCTCTACGATCTTTACAAAAAATCGGATCAAAAAGTATTTTCTGAAAAATATATAGAACTTCTGGAAGCGGGGGGATCAGACTGGCCACATAAAATTGTAGCAAAAATGGGCGTCGATATTACGGATGCATCTTTTTGGGAAAACGGCCTGCAGCTTTTTGAAGAGATGATTTCTGAAGCTGAAAAGCTCTCCGAGTCAGTTTGAAAAGCCATATAACATTATACTTGAATCCTGATTTATGACAACGAACAGCGAAGACAAGGCACTGCGGGAATTTAAATTGATAATGAGTGATCTCCTGCGTTTGCTGGTGGAGGCAAGCAGATCCAAAACGGGTTATATGTACTGGGTGAACCGATCGCGTCGGCAATTTGTGCTTGAATCTACTCATACCGACATGCAAAACGTGATGTTTAAGGATCGAATAGAGTTTGAAAATTTTTTTCTTGACCAGTACAGGAATTCAAAACGAGATGTGAACCTTATTGTGGGCGAGAGCATAGAGCGCTCCAGGTTACGTCACTACTACGAAAATCCACCTGTTAAGTACATACGCCTGATCCCGTTTCAAAATAACGGTGAAACGGTAGCGATAACCGTGCTCGAATCTGACAAAAAACTCACGGGAACAGGTCTGGAAGATGTCATCAAATCGTATAATCGTGCCCATATAAATGTGCTGAATACCTACCTGAAGCTAACCGATATGTTTGAAGATCAGGCGAGGTGGGAAGGCTATGACCGCTCGCTGGATAGCTTTAATAAGAATCTGACGCATGTGCAGGTGCTGGATCATCTGCTGCAGGAAGTTCAGAGACTGCTGCCAACCGGTGGCGGATCCATTGTGCTTAGGGGAATGGAAACCTGGGTATCGGTGCTGCGGTCTGAGCACTCGAACGACTCACCATCGCTTGGATTAATGGTAGAGGAGAGATCGATGGCTTTCGATGCGCTGCAAAAAGGGACATCTGTATTTTCAATGCATTTTAATCAAAATCCTAAACGAATTTCTACATCTGAGAGTGAAACTGAAGGCGCAACACTCGCCGTCCCCATGTTGATCAACGGCAGGCGCCAGTGCGTTCTTTTGGTTTATGATAAAAATCCGCTGGTTTTTACAGAATCAGTAAAACATCAAATAAAAAATCTGGTTCGGGTTGCAGGCCTTAGTATTCGGGCAAAAATGTCGAAAAAACGGATTTCTGATGACCTGTTTACAACTGAATATGGAAATTTTAAACCGGATATATGGAAATTAAGTCTGGAGAAACAGGTGGAAAGAACAGCCAAAACAGATCAGCATGTTTGGTTTGGACTCATCGGTGTTGAAAATCTTTCTGAAATTCGATCTCAATATCGCCTGGAAGATTTAGTAAAACTGCAGCGAATTATTGTAAAAGCGATTAATCCATCCCGGCTGGGGTATAATGGTATCATTGGTTTTAATAGCGATTACGTGTATTCATATATATTTATTGGAATGTCTGAAGAGCACCATAAACAGTGGCTCAAAACAAATATCCTTGATTTGAAAAACAAAATCGATCTTGGGGATGGCAGAAAAGTTTCTGTTGTGATTAATGCCGGATCAACGAAATTGGTAAATGATTCTCGCGAAGCGGATGAAATTATTAATGATGCAAAACAATCGCTGAATGTAGCGATGAACAGTGAACGAGAAATTTCAATCAGGAATTAAATATGAGCAGATCGTTTATAATTGTAATAGACGGGCTTGGAATTGGAGCCCAGGAAGATGCCGCTGATTATGGTGATGAGAATGCAGACACGCTTGGCCATATAAGCAACATAACAAAAGTCCGGCTTCCTAACTTTGAGCGCCTGGGACTTGGCAATATCAAAAGTTTGGCATCTATTTCGGCCACCGAAAATCCGGCTGGCAGCTATGGTAAAATGAGGGAAACATCGGCAGGAAAGGACAGTACTACGGGGCACTGGGAACTTGCAGGCATAAAGCTTGATGCTCCCTTTCCAACCTATCCGAATGGATTTCCAAAAAGCGTAATTCATCAATTTTGCGAGATTACTAAGACAGAAAATGTACTGTGTAATCTTCCTTACTCCGGAACAGACGTTATTCGGGATTTTGGGGAAGAACATTTAAAAACCGGGAACGCTATTGTTTACACGTCTGCAGACAGCGTATTTCAGGTCGCCTGCCACACGGATGTAGTTTCTATTGAAAAGCTATACGAATGGTGTGAGTACACGCGAAATCATATATGTGTGGAAGATCACGCAGTGGGTAGAGTGATAGCCCGGCCTTTTGAAGGATCAGTCGGCTCTTTTTCCAGAATATCTGATAAACGTCATGATTATTCGCTGGAAGCACCTGAGCCGAATATTATAAGTGAACTGCACCATGCCGGGGTTGGCACATATTCTATTGGAAAAATTGTAGATCTGTTTCCTGCTGCGCCATTCACCCAGTTTCGGCGCACGAAAAGCAACGCAGAAGGGATTTCACAGCTTTTAAGCCTGATGAGTGCAAATATTAATAACAGTTTCACCTTCGTAAACTTGATTGATACGGACCAGATTTATGGACACCGGCAAGACACTGAAGGATATGCCAGGGCCCTGGAAGAGATTGATCGCGCACTGCCGGCGATACTCGAAAAATTAAAAAACGGTGATTTATTAATCATAACAGGCGATCATGGTAATGACCCCGCAGATGATAGTACGGATCACACCCGCGAATTTGTGCCTTTGCTAGCCTGTATAAAGGGGAAAAGTGGCAGTAATCTTGGAATTAGGAAAACATTTTCTGATGTTGCAGCAACCGTTGCGGACTACCATAACATTAAAACAATGTTTGATGCCGATTCATTTTTAGAGATCGCCGTCGGTACAGAATAACGGCTTACACATTTATCTGTTTTTTTGTTTATATTTAAAAGTTCTTTACCAGTGTATTTTTACACAACATTTATACACATGGTTCGTACTAAAAGTACCTGTTCAGAAAGCATAATTATCAACAAAGGTTTTAAAACGTGGCAAAAAGCTCAGGAATCTCCACCCGGGAATCAGAATCATTAGATCGTTATCTACACGAAATTGGAAAGGAAAAGCTCATTACGCCAGACGATGAAGTTCGTCTTGCAAAGGAAATTCAAAAAGGTTCACAACGAGCACTTGAAGAGCTGACTAAAGCGAACCTTCGGTTTGTGGTATCGGTTGCAAAACAGTACCAAAATCAAGGACTATCTCTTGGCGATTTGATTAATGAAGGAAATCTTGGACTCATTAAAGCAGCCAAGCGTTTTGATGAAACCCGTGGTTTTAAGTTTATCTCTTACGCTGTTTGGTGGATCAGACAGTCAATTTTACAGGCGCTTGCCGAACAAAGCCGTATCGTCCGCCTTCCTCTCAACAGGGTTGGTGCACTCAATAAAATTGGGAAAGAGCTTTCTAAATTAGAGCAGGAATACGAGCGTGTGCCCTCAGCTGCTGAACTTGCAGAAAGTCTTGAAATGACGGTTTCTGAAGTGGCAGACACGCTTAAGATTTCCGGGCGTCACCTGTCGATGGATGCCCCCTTTGCCCAGGGAGAGGATAATCGTTTATTGGATGTATTGGAAAACGAGGAAATTCCCAATCCCGATAACGACTTGATGGGAGAATCTCTGAAAGTGGAGATTGAAAGAGCCCTTTCTAAACTAACGAAACGCGAGGCTGAAGTTATTCGCCTCTATTTTGGTATTGGTCGTGAACACTCTCTTACTCTTGAAGAAATTGGAGAACGATTCGACCTCACAAGAGAAAGAGTTCGACAGATTAAGGAGAAAGCGCTCAGAAAGTTGAGACATCACAACCGAAGTGCGGCTCTCAGGGCTTATCTTGGTTAACTTAGTTTCCTTATTTACAATCTATTTTTAAAGCCGGTTTTTAACCGGCTTTTTTTATGTCACACATTTGCCTATTCCAAAAAAGTTTTAGTTTACACTTTCGCATGAATATGTGATTTGTATGGTCGACTTATCTTAGTAGATTATCATATTATGCAATTTATCCGCTTTTTTATATCGCTTTTACTCATGGCATTTTTAGCAGGTGTGGCTTCAGCGCAATATTTGCCATTTCGATCCTATTCTATTGAGCTGGGTCTTAGTGAATCTGTGGCACATGCGATGGTACAGGATAGAAACGGATATATATGGGTAGGAACAGGCTATGGTTTAAATCGTTTCGATGGCCAGAGATTCAGGCAGTACTATGAAGAAGACGGTCTGTCTCACAATCGAATTCATTCTCTTCATCAGGATAGCAGAGGCAGGATTTGGATTGGAACTGAAACGGGGATTTCCATATTTGAAGAAGATACGCTTCACACACCTGATTATCTTAACAGATTTAGCCGATATTCTATTACAGCGATTTTTATTGATAGTGAAGGAAACGCCTGGATTGGAACCGACGGCAATGGAATTTGGAGAGCCGGGAGCGATGAATCGGTTGAGTCGATCGATGAGAAATATGGACTCCCGGTAGAGCGGGTTAGGGCTGTCGATGAGTCTGAAGACGGTACAATATGGCTGGGGTCGAGAGAGGGGCTTGCAAGAATTGGTGCTGATGGAGATGTTGAGTTTATTGCAAGCAGGTTTGAGGCTCCGGAGCTTCGAATCCGAGACTTGGATGTTGAGGGAAGTCAACGAGTATGGATTGCCACGAGAACAGGTCTGGTACTATATAATGAGGGTGAATTTACTGTATATGGAGAGAAAGACGGGCTAAATGATGAACGAATACAGTCGGTAACGGTAGAAAATGAAAATCGTATCTGGCTGGGAACAGAAAGTGGCGTATCGCTATTTGATGGCAGTACATTTCAAAATTATACGCGTGAAGATGGTCTGCCGGCATCTATTATTTACGACACACTAAAAGACAGAGAGGGAAACATTTGGTTGGGAACACTGGGAGGCGGTATCTCAATGTATATTGGGGACTATTTTAAAAGTTTCGATATTGATAATGGCCTTACAAATAATGTTATCACGGGTTTTGGGGAGGACTCTAATGGTAATATCTGGATGGCAACCTACGGCGGAGGTGTGCTCAGGTATGATGGTTCTGCATTTGACGTATTTACGGAAGACGATGGCCTGGCCGACAACAAAGTGTATTCAATTAAAGAAGATACAAGTGGTCGTATTTGGATTGGGAGTAGCGGCGGTCTTAACATTTTTGAAAATGGAGAGCTATCTCGTTTTGACGGAATTGATTATCCGCTGCAGTCTGTGCGAAGAGTTTTTGAAGATGAGGAAAAACAAGAGATCTGGATTGCCACCTACAATGATGGTGTTTTCAGGTATAGTAATGGTGGCTATATCCGCTACCACGCGGGGAATGGTCTGCTGAACAACACAGTGATGGATATCAAAAAAGCCGAGAATGGAGATATCTGGCTTGCAACCTACGGAGGTGTATCTATTTTTAATGGTGATGGTTTTCGTCATATTACCATTGCCGATGGAATACCCAGTAATGGGGTTATTCATATTTTTAAGGATAACATAAACAGAACCTGGCTATCTACTTTTAATGGCGTAGCAATTCTCGAAGAGGAACGGGTCATTCGTTTACCGGAGTCCGAGAACTCTGAAATAATATCCTATTTTACGATACAAGATCGCGCGGGAAGGTATTATGTGGGTACAAATCAGGGGCTTTATAAAGTAGAACCTGAAGACCTTGTCAACTCATCCGATCCCATAAACCGATTAAAAGCATTTCGATTATATAATAAGAATCAGGGGCTGATTTCGAATGAGTTAAACGCAGGTGGGTCTCTTCTCGCCAGTGATGGTTCGATTTGGCTCGGAAGTGTAGAAGGGGTTAGTCAGTTTTTTCCAGAAAACATACGTCAAAGCAGCACGCCACCCGGTATTGAATTTGAAGAAATTATGGCCAGCGGAAATATGCTGCACTCAACCCAACACTACACATTAAAAAACGATCAGAATTTTCTTCAGTTTTCATTTAAAGGCCTGAGTTTTGAAGCTCCCGATCAGGTCGTTTATGAATACAGGATGAGAGGGCTTGATCAAGGATGGCAGCTGACTCGCGACAGCCAGATCCGGTATCCATCATTATCTCCGGGAGAGTACGTTTTTCAGGTACGCGCTTATAATGCAGATGGTGTACCTAGTGCTCAACTGTCTGAATTCTCGTTTACCATTCTTTATCCATTTTTTTTGCGCTGGTGGTTTCTCTTTCTGATGGCGGTACTTTTGATGGCGTTTAGTTTCTTTTTATATCGATACTTTGGGATTCGTAAACAGGTAGATATTGAACGAATGAGGGTGCAGATTGCCAGTGACCTTCATGATGATGTAGGTTCATCGCTCACAGAAATTGCGCTGCAAACAGACCTATTGCAGGCAGGGCCCGGTAGTGAAGAGATAAAGAAAACCATGAAACAATTGGGGGATCAAAGCAGGAAAATTGTAAGCAGCCTCGATGATATAGTCTGGTCAATTGATTCAAGAAACGATACCGCCGGAGATTTAACGGATCGCATGCAGGATTACGTTAACCAGGTACTCGCTCAAAAAGAGATAAAAGTTGAGTACGATTTTGATGATTTGAAAATGCAGGAAAAACTACCGGTTGATGTAAAAGAAAATGTATACCTGATTTTTAAAGAATCGGTTAATAACATAGCTAAACATTCAAATGCCACGAAAGTGGATGTTCGGTTTGCATTTAGTGGGAAAAACTATGAATTGAGTATTCACGATAACGGGACAATGGCTCAAAATGGGAGCCGGAAATCGGGTCAGGGTCTAAGGAACATGCGAATGAGGGCGGAACGTATCGGTTCAAACATCGAGATTTCTGAGAATGGCGGGTATAAAGTTCAGGCAAGCGGATCAATAAAATAGAAGAGGTAGACAATTATGATAGACGTAGGAATAGTTGAAGATAACATCAAAATCAGAGATTTAATCCAGAAATACTTGAATATGCAGGAAAATATGGAATTGAACCTTGCGGTCGATTCCGTTGAGGAGATGCTCGACCTGCTGAGAGATGGCAACTTGCCGGATGTGCTGCTCATGGATATTCAGCTGCCGGGGATGTCGGGAATTGAGGGTATCAAAATCATTAAACAGAAATACCCTGATATTGAAATCATTATGTTAACTATTTATCACGACTCGCATAAAATATTTGACTCTTTGTGCGCTGGAGCATCCGGTTATTTGCTGAAGCATACCTCACTTCCTGAAATTAAAGAGTCGATAGAAAATTTAATGAATGGCGGTGCCCCTATGTCACCTCAAATTGCCAGGAAAGTTATTCAGCATTTCAACAATCCCGAGCCAGAAAAAAAACCGGAAAGCAACCTTACAACCCGTGAACAAGACATTGTAAACGGTTTGGTAGATGGTTTAAGCTATAAGTTAATTGCCGACAGATATTCAATATCAATTGATACAGTTAGGGCTCATATACGAAACATCTACAAGAAATTGCACGTAAATTCGAAAGCAGAGGTAATTGCGAAATCTCTAAGAGGAGAGATTTAAACATAGTATAACATGAATATGTGATACGTATTTCGAAACCAAACGGTTATATTCTAGTAAACGTTAGTACAACGCATTGAAACAATGGAGTCTGTTATGAAAGCTAAAAATTATTTCCTCGTCACATTACCCGCACTTGTCCTCTTTATCTCGGGTTGCTACACTCAACTTCAACACGTTGAACGAACGCCATATGTATCCGTAGCTGAACGAGTACAAACAGATCGAGCTGTTTCATCTCAGGCTGCTACAGAAAGGCGCTCCAATGAGATCGTAAACGAGGGGGATTACTCCCTTGGGTACGACGACGGATGGAGTGATGCTGAGGCATATTACTTTAAAGATTATGATGCGCTCGAATGGTACCTCGACGTGGGTGTAAATCTTGCACACAATCCTTATGCAAGAAGGACTGTTGCAGATCGCTACTACAGGATAAACGGCTATTCACATTATGATCCATTTTATGACATTTACTACACTCCATATTCATATTACTACCGACGTCATTTAGGATTTAGAATTGGTTTTGGTCATGGATTTTATGGCCCTCACTTCGGGTTCTACAGCTATTACGCCTATCCTGGATACTATCCTTATTATGGATCTTTCTGGGGATATGGTGGCTATTATCCTTACTATGGAACTACGATCTATTATGCCAACACTGTAGTAAACAGTCCTTCAAGAACATATAACCCCAGAACCAGTGCGCTTTCATCCAGAAATCGCTCGTCAGTTAACCGGACAACCCGAAATGATGCAAGAGTACGCCGCAGTGCTGTACGTAGCGACGTACGTTCATCAGCCCGGTCGGAAAGAGTAAATCGAACGCGATCAACCGTAAATCGCACACGATCTTCATCGACGGTACGAAGCCGTGGCAGCTCAAGAAGCACAAACCGGGGAACAGTAAACAGAACCAGATCTACAAACCGAAGTTCAGGGACCGTGAACCGAACACGATCCACCTCGCGCAGTTCAGGTACAGTTAACCGCAGCAGAAGTTCTTCCAATAACAGGAGCAGCGGCGTAATTAACAGAAGCCAGAGCAATAGTCGCAGTTCAGGTACTGTAAACCGTACACGTTCTACTTCAAGAAGTTCAGGAACGGTGAATCACAGCAGTTCTGGTAGCAGAAACTCAAGTTCAGTAAATCGCAGCCGAAGCTCTAATCGAATTAGCTCAATACAAAGCGACCGAGGCCGAAATACTGTTAACAGGGCTGCTCCTTCAAGTACCAGACAACAGTCTATCGATAGAATAAGAAGCAGAATAAACACCCAAAATGTGCAAGTTCGCTCGAACGAATCAAGTGCTGTATCCAGGATCAGGAGCAGAATAAGTCAACCTGAAAGTCGAAATCAAAGCTCAAGAATTTCAACTCTGATTCGTAAAACAATTTCAAACACAGTAAACAGCGGAATTAGCAGATCTTCATCGGTCACACGCTCGTCAGGAACGCGATCAAATCAATCGGTTCGGTCTACAAGTAACAGAAGTAGTTCTCGATCTACAGTTAGATCATCAAGATCTTCGAGCAGAAGCAGTTCCTCTGCAACCAAGCGGAGCAGTCGTAGTTCATCTTCGAGCAATAGAAATAATTAACGGCCAACTTAAACATTCAAAACAGATATTGGCAAATAGATTTACAGGTGAAGTATGCGAAAAATATTAAAAATAGTTCTGCTTGTTATTGTTCTGATAGGAGTGAAAGAGCTGATCGCTCAAAACTCTAATAATGCAATTCTTTATAATAATCAGGCCACCCTTTTTGGCCAGCAAAGCAGTTCGGGCGACCCAATTTCCATCGTTCTTCCCGGAACGGCCATTAAATCAGGATTTGGCTCATTTGTAGATAACCCGGCGAGTATGGCATTGCATGATGAGAGCTTCTTTGAGTTTGGACTTTCCTACAGGAATGTTGAAGAAAACGCGTTGTTTCTGGGCGAAAGCCGAATTGGGGATAATCGTGATACGGGTTTAAATAATATTGGCTTTCTTTACAGTTATCCAACAGAACGCGGAAGCTTTGTGATTGGTGCCGGCTACTCGGAACAGAAGACATTCAACAGAGCTCTTGAGTTTCGCGGTCGCAATGAAACCAGCTCAATCACGGATGCATTTAAAGCGGATGGATCTCAGTATCAGGAAATCGCATTCGGTACATTTGCCACTGATTATGGGGATACTTTCGAAGATTGGGATGAATCAATATTTAGAATCGGGTTTGATCGATTTGGTGATTTTCTTGGGATTACCCAGCAGGGAGGAATCACAGAGAGTGGTGTGAGTGGTGAGTATTCTCTCTTTTTTGCTACCGAATTTCAGGAAAACTTGTTCATTGGTGCCAGTGCTGGAATTATTTCAGGTACGTATAATTACGACAGGATTTTTCAGGAAGACGATGAGCTTAACCTCTACAACAGTACAATTATTGATAGTGATGATGATGGAGAGGGAGAAACGGATGTTGACAGGATCTTTATGGATGAGCAACTCGAAAGTACATTTAATGGATTTCGAGGCCGGGTAGGCTTACTCTATAAAGTGTCAAACCAGTTAAATCTGGGGGCAAGTTATACGCTTCCAACAATAATCAACGTAGATGAAATTTATGATGTAACGCTGAATAACAGGTTTGATAATGGTGTTGAATTTGAGGATTTCATTGAGAGTGAATTTTCATATGAAATCAGACATCCATCCGTCATTTCTGTGGGTATTGGAGTCAATGATATTTCAGGTTTATCTGTCTCATTTGCGGCAGACTATACCGACTATGCGAATACAACCATTGATTTCCTTGACAGCGAATTGATAGAAGATGAGCTTATTGAAAATGACTTTATAGAACAAAACTTTGAGTCTGTATGGAATTTAAGAGCGGGTGCGGCGTACGATTTTTCAGAAGACTTCACTTTACGGGCTGGCGTAGGATATAATCCCAGTCGTTTTATTGATGGTGATGACGACCGAACTGTACTTAGTGGTGGGGCCGGTTTTACGATAACCGATAATATTCGCCTTGAGTTAACTGCCGTATATACGAACTGGGAGGAAAACTCATCTGTATATGATTATGTAAGCTACGACTATTCACCGCTGCCTGATGATCGCCCTTTAACGAGATTTCGATCAGCTGAAGCCAACAGAACCGTAGATAAGTGGCAGATGATGGGTACGCTGAGATTTAAGATGTAAAGAAAGAAAGACGGTTGAAAATCAACTCAACCGTCTTCCATTTGAAACCACTACTATATTTTCGTTAACTCTTCTTGGGATTAATACTTAATACGGCAGTATTTACGTGTCGAACCACATTCGCGGTTGTGCTTCCCATCATCAGGTAATTAATACCAGTACGTCCTACCGTTGCCATCACTATCAGATCGTAATCATTGTTAGAGACATGATTGAATATCGATTCGTGGGGAGAATCTTCGGAAACAAGCACTTCGTGAGACACTCGATCAGATATATCATTAAAGAACTCCCGTTTTAATAATTTCAGTCTTTCTTCGCGGATATTTTTGAGTGAAAGATCTTTCTCTTTGTCATCAAACTGATCAAAACTTAATACATGGAGTAAGTCTATTTTTCCCATCGATTTTTTGGCAATTTCAAGCGCATGTGGATATGCTTCTGCGGCATTATCAGAAAAATCTGTCGTTACCAGAATTTTGTCAAAGTTCCCGACATCCGAGTCGTTCTCTACTATCATTACCGGGGTATGAGCGAGCCGCATAACTTTTTCGGCAACTGAGCCCAGTAAGAATCTCGAAAAACCAGTTCGACCATGACTGCTCATAATTACGTAGTCGTAATTTTTGGATGCGTCTATAATTCCCTGGGCAGCGTTCCCGAGCACCACTTCAGGTTTTGTAAGACGGTCCTGATCAATATAATCCCTTGCAGCGTCGCTCACGCGGTTGCTCAGTGTTTCTTCAAGCTCTTCAAAATTTTGATACATTTTGGAGCTCATTCCAAGGGCATAAGGCTCATCCAGTTCTGATATTGGAAGGTGAGCGTAAAATGGCGTTACCATACCGTCCATCAAATCTGCAAATTTATCTGCAACTTCGAGTGCTTTTTTACTGCGATCTGAGAAATCAATGGGGACTAAAATTTTCATAGGACAAACCATTTTTTCGTTAAAGACTCCTGTTGTTTATCTACTTATAATTTGCTCAAAAATACGTTAAACGTAAACAGACAAGAGGGTCTTAATTACGGAATATTTATTTCGCATTATTGGTCATCAATCAGACTTCTGTTGAAGTTTTCGCTCTAAAATCCAGTAAACAATCGGAGGGGCAAAAAAAATTGCAATGACTATCTGTCCGGTTTTGAGATAAATAAATCCGGCTAAAAGAATACAAGCCAGAACCACTAAGACATTTATGAGGATTGCCTTTTTTCGGTTGTCCATAGGTCTAGGTAGTTTCCAGACGCAAAATTTCCAGTGGTGAATGTTTAAAAATATGTCTGCTTCCACTCCATCCAATCATAATCGCTGCCACCATCACGAAGAGAGTAATCAACATGAGATTTCCTACATCGGGTACAAAGGCCATATCAAAATAGAAAAAAGCTAGTGCCCAGCTCGCAATGAATGCAAATATGAGACCCGCAAGAGAAGAAAGCAGCCCTAGGAGCGCATACTCTACCGTTTGTATAGCTCCGATTTGGCGTTTCTCTGCGCCCAGCGTTCGTAAGAGAACCGACTCTTTGGTTCGCTGTTTACGGCTGATAGCAATTGAGCTTGCAAGAACAATAAAGCCGGTAATGATGCTGAATAGGGCCATGAACTGTATGGCCATTGAAATTTTCCCTAAAAATTCCTGAACACTTTCGAGGGCCACTGAGACATCAATAGCGGAGATGTTGGGAAATTCTCGTGCAATGCCTTGCTGAACTGCTATGGACTGCTGATCCGAACCTGTTTTAATTGTGGTTGCGAAAAATTGGGGTGCCGCCTCCAGTACGCCGGTTGGAAACAAGACAAAGAAGTTTGGTTGCGGCTGTTGAAAATCTACATCACGAAAGCTGGCAACAACCGTTGTTACCGGCACTCCCTGTACATTAAATCCGAGTGTATCACCTAGCTCGATCTGCAAGTCTTCCTGTATCTGTGTGGCAACGGAAATGGGTACTACACTGTTTATTCCATCTGCTTCGGCAATCCACTCACCCTCTGTTATTGTTTCTGTATCGGAAAGTTCGCTGCGATATGTGACTCTGTATTCGCGGCCGAGCGCCCAGCCTCTTACATCCAATGTGGTATCTGCACGAACTTCACTTACCGGTACTCCTTTTCGGCTGGCTAGTCTCATTGAAACAATGGGCACATTCATCAACACATTGCCGCCATTCTCTTCGATGATGGTGTTGGCTCTTTCGTTCTGATCACTTTGGATGTCATAAAAAACCAGGTCCGGAAAGTTATCGCCAGTCTCCATATCAATTCTTTTTACAAGCATATCCTGTGAAAGATACAGGGTACCAATCAAAAGCATACCCATCCCTAAGGTGGTAATCAGCATGGTTGTTTGATTGTTGGGGCGGAATAAGTTTGCCATTCCCTGTCGCAGGGGATAGGAAAAAGTGGTTAGCCGCATATTTTTTACAACCGAAATCAACATCAAACCAATACCCCAAAGTAGTATTATAAACAAGATTAATCCCGCAGTGAATGCGATAGACGTGATCAAACTACCCGTTAAGAGTGAAATAACACCAATCAATACCGCCAGTGTAAATAGCAATGAACTGATCTTAACGCGATTACTCAATGCTTCCAAAGGCGAAAAATCTGTATTTCTCAGAGTCAAAAGTGGCGATATTGTGCTAATACCTGCCAGAGGTAAAATCGAGAACACAACGCTGATCCCAACACCGGTAAGAAGACCCAGTAAAATAGATTGAATCGATAACTGCTGAACGATATCAAATGGCAACAATCCCGAAAAGAGGGTGGGTAAATAGAGCTGAAGTCCAATTCCGATCAGCGAGCCCAGTAGTGCCCCTGTCAGGCCAACACCGGCAATTTGAATGGAGAATGCTGTGACGAGTGTTTGTTTAGATACGCCAATACATCTCAGGGCAGCTACGGTAGAACTTTTCCGTTTAATGTATACATAAACTGCGCTTGCAACTCCAAGCCCGCCCAGTAATAAAGCAATAAATGCAATAAGTCCCAGAAATCTAGACAGGTTAGATATAATTTCGTCAAAATCTTCCTTTTCAGATTCAACCGTTTCCGTTCGAATTCGATGCTCCCTTGCCAATGGACGAAAAGCCTCTACGATGCTGTTTACTGTATCGACGGAAGCAATTTCAAAATATCGTTTATATGTTACCCTGCTTCCGCGATCCAGCAAACCGGAATCTTCGATAATCGATTTATGCAGATATACTCGTGGCCCAACCAAAGAAAAAACAGCCGCTTCTCCGGGAACACTCAATAAAGCTCCTTCAATGGCAATACGCTCCAATCCAACCTGAATGGTATCTCCTACAGCAAGTCCGTATTGATTCATCGCGGACTCTTCAAGGAGGGCCGTTCTATTCTCCTGATAGACAGAGGCTGCCTCAGCCGGCCGGGTTACGATTGAACCGTAAATTGGAAATTGCCCATCAATAGCTCGTATTTGGGAGAGTCGGCTGGTACCATCATCATCAAAAATAACCATGGAATTAAATTCCAAAGCCTCAGCTGTACTGCCGCCAATGGAATCGATGAAGGCTTCAACCGTATCCGGGTAGACCTCGCCTGACCGAAATTCCAGATCAGCACCCAAAAGCTCTCGCGACTGACCATCGACAGTAAGCAGAACATCACTTCTGAACGATAGTATGGCAACCAGTGCTGCCACTCCCGCAATAACCGAGGATGTATATAAAAAAAGTGTTTTCCACTGTGGCTTTGCATCTCGGTAAGCCAGCTTCCATGTGTAAGGGGAGAGAATGGTTCGAAAAATTTCCATTATGCAACACTCATTTTATCTTTTTTGAGCTCTGATGTGTATTCATCAGAAAATACGGTCCCGCTTTTCAGTCGGATAATTCGATCACACTTCTGTGCAAGCTTCATATCATGTGTTACAATAATTAAAGTAGTCCCCTGTTTTTTGTTAAGATCAAAAAGAAGCTCTTCAATAGACGCACTGGTTTCATCATCAAGATTGCCGGTGGGTTCATCAGCAAAAAGAATTGAGGGTTCGTGAATAAAGGCTCTGGCAAGGCCAACACGCTGCTGCTCGCCACCTGAAAGCTGGTTTGGGTAGTGATGAGTTCGGTTCTCCAGGCCTACACTTGAGAGCAATTCCAACGCTTTTGTTTTGACTTTTTTGAATGGAACTCCGCGAAGTTCGACCGGAACCATCACATTTTCTAATGCAGTGAGAGTCGAAATGAGCTGAAAAGACTGGAATACAAACCCAATTTCTGTGTTTCGAATGGATGTAAGTTCAGATTCAGTTAAAGAAGAAATCTCTGTGTTATTAAGAAATACAGAGCCGCTTGTGGGATTGTCGAGCCCTGCACAGAGACCCAACAATGTTGTTTTGCCACTTCCGGATGGCCCAACAATTGCGCATGAAATCCCTCTTTCTACTGAAAATGATAAACTATCAAGTACTTTTAACGAGTGATCGCCACTTTTAAATACCTTTGTTAGATCTTTAACCTCTAAAATATTCTCTGAATCCATTTTTATACGTTATTTTGAAACAAAACTGTAAACAATAGAGTTAAGTTAAACCATTCCATGGAATGATCTGTTTTTAAACCATAATTTTCGGAAGATGCAGCTAAAAGTTACATTTTTTATCATATTTACATTTTTATCTCTAAACCTGTGTGCACAGGATAAGGATACAATTCTTTTCTTTGGCGATAGTATTACTGCCGGGTACGGTTTAACAGAAGAACAGGCTTTCCCCGCGATTATTCAACAAAAGATTGATTCTCTTGGGTTAGACTACAGAGTCATCAATTCCGGGCTTAGTGGTGAAACAACCGCTGGTGGACTGCGCCGTATTGACTGGGTACTGCAACAGCATGTAGATATTTTTGTATTGGAACTCGGAGGGAATGATGGTTTGCGTGGGATTGACCCACAGAACTCAAAAGAAAACCTACAGGGGATCATGAATAAGGTGGTGCAAACCTATCCGGATGCTGAGATTTTATTAACAGGTATGGAGGCTCCACCTAATATGGGGCAAGCCTACACATCGCGATTTCGAGAAATCTACAGCGAATTAAGCAACGAAAATGATGTTGTGTTTATGCCGTTTATCCTTGAAAGCGTAGCAGGTGACCCGGAACTGAATCTCCCCGATGGTATTCATCCATCCGAAGAAGGCCATCGGATTGTTGCCAATGACCTTTGGGAGTATCTTCGTCCAATGCTTGTCAAAAACCAGGATTAACTAATATTTGAACTTAATCATACAGTTCGAACGTAACACTTACATTTTCAGTAATTGTGATTGTTTGTTCAAATTCGGAAAGTTGACCCGCTGATTGCATATCAAAACTCATTTCCCGGTAAGCAATGGGCTGAACGCGACCCACTCCGTACTCAACACTCAGTACATCCCCAAGTTTTTTCTCTGCAGATAAAGCAATAATTTCTGCCTTAGCCTTCGCGTTTTCCATGGCATTTTTCAGGGCTTGATTTCTATTGTCATCTGTCTCATTTGCTCCAAATGTACCGTTTAGATTCGTAAACCCATTTTCAATCAGCGTTTTTTGTACATTCTCAAAAAGATCAAAGTCCGTTACCCTAAAAACGACGACTTGCCTTGTTGTAAATCCGTTTCCTGAAGTTGGATTTCGAGTGGCAGATACACTGATTGGGTTAAATATGAGCTCTCCATCATTAAAGTTATTTTCTTTGATCAGCTCAGCCAAAAAAGCCTCCTGCTTCTTATGCTGGTCAAACGCATCATTCAGATCCTTACTAAATATATTCAGGTTAACCGTGAAACGTATAAATTCGGCCGGTATGGTTACCGTGCCTGTCGACTGAATAGAAACAGATGGTGAAACAGGTTGTGACTGAAATTGCCTGGATTCTGCATTTTCAAAGAGTAAAAGAGATGTTAATATGAAAATAAAAAAGGTTAAAACTTTACTATTCATAAGATTAGTATTAATTACCGGTTACTATTTAAAAGAGATGTAAAATTGGAAATTATTTCTCTATAATTGAAAAATTGTATTGAAAGCGCTTGCATAAACGAATTTCAGACAGTTAATTTATTACGAATATGCTCACTAAGTCTACCATACGAAGTCATCAAACCATAACTAAACTGTTATTATGAAGATAGTATACGATATCAGCAGGCTACTAGTTTATACACTAATTCTTTCAAGTAGTTTCCTTCTCGCACAAGTTAGTGCATCCAATGCAGTACAAAATGACCAAATTACAATTTCCGGAGTTGTGGTTGATGCGTCCACCGGACAACCTCTTGCCGGCGCAAACGTAGTTGTAAGAGGTACAATTGTCGGCGTGGCTACAGACTCAAGAGGAGAGTTTACGCTAAATGTCAACGATACACCGCCGATCACAATTGCCGTTTCGATTATCGGGTATCGTTCAACTGAACTTGAAATAACCGAGGCTAACGTAAATAACCTCAGAATAGAACTCAGTGAGGAAACCATCCTTGGAAATGATGTTGTTGTATCAGCTTCAAGAGTCGAAGAGTCAATTTTAGAAGCGCCCGTCTCCATTGAAAAGATGGACATTATTGCAGTAAATCAAACTCCATCCCCGAGCTATTACAATGCTCTGGCCAACCTAAAGGGAGTTGATATGACCACCAGCAGTATCAATTTCCAAATTATCAACGCTCGCGGATTTAACTCAACGGGTAACACAAGAATGGTTCAGCTAACAGACGGTATGGATACTCAGGCCCCAGCGCTCAACTTTCCTATTGGCAACCTGAATGGGCCCTCCTCACTGGATGTTGAAAGCGTAGAATTTATACCCGGCGCTTCATCAGCCCTGTATGGCCCCAACGCATTTAATGGTATTCTCCTTGTCAACAGCAAAAGCCCATTTCGGTATCCGGGGTTAAGTGTTCATGTACAAAATGGATTTAATCATATTGACGGGAATACTTCACTGGGCGAACCCGGCAATCCACAACACATGTTTGAAACATCAGTGCGATATGCTGACGTCGTTGGAGACAAATTTGCATATAAAGTGAACTTCTCTTACAGCCAGGCAAATGACTGGAGAGGCATTAATTTTAGTGATAAAAACAGCTCTCTGGCACCCGCTGGCGTTGACAGAAACCCTGCTTTTGATGGTGTGCATCTTTATGGTGATGACGGAACGTTTAACCTGGCGCTTCTTGGCCTTCCTGGAGGCACAAGAACACAGCTTGCAAACGCCATAGCGCAGACCCCGGGTGTTTCTGTAGAACTGGCTGAGCAGTATCTTTCGGTACTTCCCGCCCAGCCTGTAGCACGTACCGGCTACAAAGAGGAGTTTTTAATTGATAAAGACGCTAATAATTTAAAACTGGGAACAGCTCTTCACTATCGGTTCAATGATTTTGTAGAAGCAAGCTACACAATGAACTACGGTGCAGGTACATCTGTATACAGTGGAGCACAGCGCTACAGCTTAAGCGACTTTTATATCCATCAGCACAAACTTCAGCTCGACGGAGATAATTTCCAGGTAAAAGCGTACGGAACATTCGAAAATTCCGGCGACTCCTACATCGCTGATTTTGTCGGCTTTTCTATCAATGACCAATATCTGCCAACCACACAGTGGTTTGGAACGTATGGAGCAACGTTTGCCGGCGGCCTTCTACAGGCAGCTGCGCAGCAACAAGGTGGAAATCCTGCATTTAATCCGTCAACGGTGTTTGCGCTGCTCGAAAATCCTGCCGTACTCAATCAGCTTCATGGGGCTGCAAGAAATGCAGCGGATGCGAACCGAATTGAACCAGGTACACAGGAGTTTGAGAATGCAAAAGAGACAGCGCTCAGTGCAGTAGTTCCAAATGGTGGACTTTTCGACGACCAGTCACGATTCTTACATGCAGAAGGACAGTATGATTTCAAAAACGAAATTGATTTTATAGATCTGCAAATGGGGCTCAGTTTCCGGCAGTACCAGCTGCGGTCGAACGGCACTATTTTTGATGATGGTGATGGAGGGGTTAACATCAATGAGTACGGTGGATACATGCAGGCAGCAAAATCCGTTTTTGATGAACGACTTAAGCTTACAGGTTCACTTCGATACGACAAGAATGAGAACTTTGATGGGCAGTTTAATCCCCGAATTTCTTCAGTTTTTAAACTAACAGACACCCAGAATATTCGCGCTTCCTATCAAACCGGTTTCAGAAACCCTACCACCCAGGGACAGTATATCGACCTGAATGTATTAACGGCCAGATTACTTGGTGGTCTTCCATTTTTAGTAGAGAAATACAACGTTACTGAAAATGCGTTTACGCTCGAGTCTGTTGAACGGTTTACAAATGAACTTTTAGCAGGAAATCCTGCAGCCGCCCAGGAACTCGACCCATACACCAATTTTGAGCCCGTAAAACCAGAACAGATTCAATCGTTTGAAGTGGGTTATAAAGGACTGCTTGGCAACCGGGTATTGATAGATGCAGCCTATTATTACAATATTTATGATGACTTTATAGCACAGTTCAGGGTTCGTAAAGCTGCAGCTGCCTTTACCGGAAACCCGGCAACGGATCAGCAGATTGCTGCATCATTACTTTCCGGTGATGCATCAAATACTTTTCAGCTTTATACTAACCTTGATCAAACGGTAAAATCGCGTGGCGCCGTATTTGGAGTTGATTTTAGCCTGCCAAATAATTTTGCACTAAGCACTAATTATAACTGGAATGAGCTCATTACAGATCGTGATGGAGGCTTTATCTTCGATTTTAACACGCCTGAGCATAAGGTAAATGTGTCGTTTGGAAATCGACGTTTGACAAACAATCTTGGTTTCAATGTTACCTACAGATGGCAGGAAGAATTTGACTGGACATCCTCATTTGCAAACGGAACCGTTCCCTCTGTTTCAACCGTGGATGCCCAGGTAAGCTACCGGGTCCCTGAATTGAAATCGATTGTGAAAGTGGGCGGTTCAAATATCACCAATAATCGCCACTTCCTGAATTACGGAGGACCTAATTTAGGCGCAATCTACTATGTTTCACTGACATTTGATCAGTTTTTAAACTAGTATTTGATGTAAAGGGAGGAATTTGTGATTTGAGGAAGGGGCTTTCGGGCCCCTTTTTTATTTTTGAGAGTTTGGTTCTGGAGAAAGGTTCGCGATAGTAGCTCCCCAGCCACCACCAGACTCATCTGCAAGCTGGTAGCCAGTTACAAAAGGATTTCTGTCAAGGAGGGAGTGCACGCTTCGACGGATGTTTCCCACGCCTTTACCATGTATAAACCTCACAGAAAAGATATTTTTATCTATACAGACGCGTATGTACTCATCAATTAGTGTGGAAAGATCCTGGGGTTTAAAGTAGTGAAGGTCTAAAACACCATTTACCTCAATATGCTTCGGTTCGTCACTGCTCATCGGAATAGAGTATTTTTAATTCATCCAGTGTCTTATCAGAATGCATGTAAAAATGTTCACCGGCAGTTAAAAGTCGCTGCTGAAACCCACTGATTTTGTCATCAAGGAACGATACGATGCCGGAGTGTTCTTGAGGGTCATTCCATGCTGATTCGTTCTCTTCAATCCATTCCTTTAGCATCGCCATATCGTTAAGCAGCCCCATTTCTTCGCATAGTTCATTCATTTGACTATACTGCTCATTGGATAATAAAACCTGTTCGTTTTTAAATAGTTTTAAAATGTTCAGCAGATCCTTAAGGCGTTTTCTCCATTCGTGAAAAGCGTCCTCTGTTATCAAATTTGAGCAGTCGATATAGGCAGCCTCGCTTTTATTGAATGAAGATGACAACCCTTCTTTGATGCAGCTTGGTTGGATGTCAGCTTTATCAAAAAGATCTTGCAAAACAGTTGATTGAGAAATTGTTCTTTTCAGTCCATCAAAATGGTTGGGATCACTCAGTAATACCTTCTCCTTTACTTCTACCTCTTCACTATTTTTATTGATGAATGTTCTCAAAAAATTAAGCTGCAATTTTCCATTGAGCTCACTGAGCAGCATATGTCGAACATGGGAGTCGCGCATATCAGAAAATTCCTTCCCAAGATCTCGAAGCAGATAGTTTGCCTCTTTATAATCTTGGACCCCGGGACATTTCTTCAATAGCTTTACAAAAGCACGATAACTTTTAAGCGCTTTTCTGGCTTGATGTGTTGCGTTGATAACGTCGGATGTTGAGAGTGCTGCAATTTCACCAAAAAACAGTACGAAATCCTCCTGAAGAGTGATACACTGTTTTTTTGGTGAACACTTCGCAGAATGCCGTAATGATCCATACAGCGGATTTGATAATTCAGTCACGATATCTCTTTAGCAGTTTTAAAAACGTTCTATAAATCAACCAGGTAGTCTACATAGTAGCGCTGTTCGGCTACAGTTTCGATAAAGTCTATGGCTTTTTTGTGAGATGGATGCCTGGTATACATTTTAAAATCAAGATCTGTTTCAAAATCACTGATCAATACAACGTCGAGTGCATCATCAACATTTGGATTGATTTGAATACCCACTTCAACGGATTTTATCTCATCAATGGTTGTTCGTAAGCCTTCAAGAATAAGCTTAAGTTTTTCTGCATTTTTCTCTTTTGTTGCACCGCCTGCCTGGTCTTTTAGTTTCCACATTACAATATGGCGTATCATAAATCTCCTTCATTTTTAAATTTGGGGTGATTATCGATTCCGGGCAAATTCAAGGTCATCCGGATCGACGTCGGCCGGGGGTTGATCTAAGAGATCGGGTGAGAAAACACCAACTGCCCAAAGAAAAAAGCGAGCTTCTTCAGGATTATTGGCTCTGTTCCATTCGTAAAGAGAAAAATACCCCAGCGCTACTTGTTCTCTTTCAAATTCGTTAAGGTTTTCAGGATCTGAAATATCTGGAATCAAAATATCTGAAGCCTGAGGCAATTGATTGGGATTATCAATCAAATCCTGGTTCAAGTTATAAAGAACCGGCCACAAGTATGGATTGCCAAGTTCAGATTCCGCAATTGTCCAGAGAGACTGTCCGGGCTGAACAGATAGAGTAGACGTCTCAAACTCAGTTTGAGATCCGGGATCAGGTGGGTCCGGCTCACTGTTATCAGCGATAGCTGGATCGTTATCTGCTGCATTATTTGGTGCCGGATCAATTACTTCTATCTGATTTTGCTGCGTTGTGCTATCCCCGCTCTGAAAGCGCTGAATCATAAAGAATAAAATGATGAACGCCAGCAGCGCAATTATTGCGGCGGCAGCATACGACCATTTAAAAGAGCCCGATTTTTGTACTTCCGTGGCAATTTTTTCCTGATTGGGTATGGCCGATGGTTTTTTCGACTCTGATTTTACAGCAGGCGCAGCTGCTTTTTGAGTAGATTCTTTCTCTGCACTATATCGTGGGTTATCTCGCTCGATTAAAAGCTCATCGACCGACACGGATGCTGAGGAAACGGAACGGTATGCAGCATTTGGTTCTTTTGTATCAACAGTTTCGCTGGTCTCTTCACTATCGGAAAATGCAGCATTCCAGTCAGAATCGTTAAGTATACTTTCAAATGGATCTTCAGCATCAGAATCACTTTGACTTTTTGATTCGCTCGTGTCATTTGAAGAGCCATCAGATTTTCCAGTCTCTCCAACTACCCTGGACTCGAGATGGGCATACGGCTTGTTTACATCTTCGCGTAGATTTTTATAGGGCTTAAATACAACTTTGTTCTGTCCGGGTATTGATAATTCTTCGCCGGTTTGCGGATTTACACCCGTTCTTGGCTTCATCCAGCGCAGTTCAAATTTTCCAAACCCCGAAATACTAACTGAGCCGCTGCTTTTCAGACCATTTTCAATAATTGAAACCAGTTCATGAATAAAGCTATTTGTTGAATTCCTGCTCTGGTTCGACTGAGACGCAATAAGATCTACAAGTTCTTTAAACGTGATTTTTTCACTCATCGCCACCCTCCGCAAATTTTAAAGACTCTTTTAGCCCGGCCGATGGTGAAAATTCTACCGACCGCTTTGGCGGAACGATGATGTAATCTTCATAATGAGGATTATAGACCTTCTTTTCATCCGTTGTTTTTGTGCTGAATGTACCAAGATCTGGAACAGAGACGCCAAGGCCATCACTTAGCTGTTCGGTAAGTTTTTCCACAGTAATACCCAACAGCTCTTTTGTCTCCTTTTTAGAGCGTCCGGTTTTGCTGGAAAGTTGATCTATTAATTCGTGATAATTCATGATTCAGATATAGAATACCGATAAACTGTAATTCAGCCAGTAATATACGCACATTGTGTGAGGTTCATTCCAAAAATATGTTACGGAAGAACATGGCACTTATTCAATAAACAAAAAATAGCCAGAAAATCACAAGAGTGCTTATGTAAATTGGTTATACGACAGGATTACAGATTGCCAATCAGTCTCTTTTATTGAACGATAATATACAGATTATCTTTTTATCAGACAGAAGGTTAACTAAATAAGAGATCACATGCCTGAAGCACTCAATGTAACTCAGAAACTCATCAAATCCCATTTGATTGAAGGAGAAATGACTCCTGGATCAGAAATTGGCATCAAAATAGATCAAACATTAACACAGGATGCCACAGGAACGCTGGTGATGCTAGAACTCGAGGCCATGAAACTTGATCATGCAAAAACAGACGTTTCATGCCAGTATGTAGATCATAATTTGCTACAAACTGATAATAAAAATCCGGATGACCACGTATTTTTAAAATCCGCGACTGAGCGGTTCGGATTATGGTACAGCCGCCCGGGGAATGGGGTAAGTCATCCAGTTCATACCGAGCACTTCGCGGTTCCGGGTAAAACACTCGCAGGTTCAGACAGCCATACTCCGGCATCCGGTGCTTTAGGAATGTTTGCTATTGGGGCAGGAGGACTCGACGTGGCTTTCGCCATTGCCGGGGAGCCCATGTTTTTGAAGATGCCGAAAGTTCTTGGTGTTAAGCTAACTGGTAAGCTTCCCGATTGGGTAAGCGCAAAAGATGTTGTACTGGAAATGCTGCGACGTTACGATGTAAAAGGTGCAAGAAATTATGTAATCGAATATTATGGCCCGGGGCTGGATGAGCTCTCTGCGATGGACCGACACGTTATTGCCAATATGGGAACGGAAATGGGAGCAACAACCACACTCTTTCCTTCAGATGGGGAAGTGAAGAGATTCATGGAACAAAATGGCAGGGGAGAAGAGTGGATTGAACTGACGGCAGATGAGGGCGCACAATATGATAAGCATGAAGAGCTGGATTTATCTACTGTTGAGCCGATGATTGCTCTTCCCAGCAGCCCGGGAAATGTTGTGCCGGTGAGAGAAGTTGAAGGCAGGGAAATATATCAATCCTATATCGGTTCGTCTGCAAATCCTGGCTATCGAGATTTTTGGATTGCTTCTGAGATTGTTAAAAATAGACGAATACATGAAAATGTGAGCTTCGACATCAACCCTACGTCACGCCAGATAATTGAAAATATGGTGAAACACGGCGTTATGCTGCATCTGATTCAGTCGGGAGCCAGAATACACCAGGCAGGCTGCAACGGATGCATAGGGATGGGACAGGCACCCGCAAGCGGGCAAAATAGTTTACGCACGGTTCCAAGAAATTTTCCCGATCGCTCAGGAACCAAAGAAGACTCCGTATTTCTTGTGAGCCCGGAAACGGCTGCTGCATCCGCATTAACCGGTGTGATTACCGATCCGCGAGATCTGGAAGAGAAGTTTGGGATCAGCTATCCGAAATATTCAGATCCCGACAACTACATCATTAATAAAGAAATGCTGCAGGCACCTCCAAAGGATGGATCTGAAACGGAATTAAAGAAAGGGCCGAATATTTCAACTCTTCCCGATTTCTCAGAAACCAATGACTTTGAATCACCCGTACTGCTGAAAATGGGCGACGATATTTCTACCGATGAAATTCTGAAAGCCGGCGCGGAAGTTCTCCCTTTTAGAAGCAATATTCCTGAAATTAGTAAATTTTCATTCACGGTGGTAGACGAAAGCTTTTACGAGCGGGCTAAAGAGGCCCATGAAGAGTATGGAGGCCATGTTGTTGTTGCCGGTGAAAATTATGCACAAGGCTCAAGCAGGGAACATGCTGCTATTGCACCAAGGTATTTAGGGCAGCAGGCCGTTATTGCAAAAAGCTATGCAAGAATTGGCTGGCAAAATCTGGTCAATTTTGGGATTGTGCCGCTGGAGTTCATGAATGATGAAGATTACAATGAGATTGAGAAAGGGGACATTCTCCGGGTGGAAAGTCTTCGTGATCAGCTAAAAAGCGGAGAAACAGTTGAGGTTATCAACGTTTCGAAGAATGATACATTCACAACAAAACACACATTGAGCGGACGCCAGTTACAGGCACTTCTCGATGGTGGAATTATAAATACTTATAAAAAGAACAACTGATACCTAAGCCGAACTGTACGGCCGCGTTGACGTAAGAGATTATGAAATGGATGCGGATACTCGTATTTTTGAAGGCTAAAACAGAGTCGTATCCAGATAAATATTTCAATGAGCACAGACAAGAATATTGCAGAAAAAATAAACATAGATGATGAAAAAGCAGAGGAGATGGGAGAAAATCATACTCCAACCTCAATAGAAACTCCTATGCGAAACGGTGCATTTCAGATGAGTGAAAAAGAGAAAATTGCATCTATCGAAAAAGACTTTGCATCAATCATGCACACTCTAGGGCTCGATTTAAATGATGAGAGCCTGAAGGGCACCCCGCACAGGGTTGCTAAAATGTACGTGAAAGAAATTTTCAGCGGTCTAAACCCTGACTACAAACCGGTAGCTCGAAAGTTTGATAACAAGTTCGACTACAAGGACATGGTTGTAGAAAAGAATATCAACGTTACATCATTCTGTGAACATCATTTTTTACCTTTCATTGGAAAAGCACATGTGGCTTACATCAGCTCTGGTAAGGTAATTGGACTATCAAAAATCAACAGGATTGTTGATTATTTTGCCAGTCGACCACAGGTTCAGGAACGACTAACCCTTCAAATTGCGAACGAGCTGAAAGATGCGCTGGAAACGGAAGATGTAGCCGTATTTATTGAGTCGAAACATTTGTGTGTATCAACCCGCGGAATTAAAGACAGAGAAAGCAGCACGGTTACGACGGAATTTGGAGGGGTATTCAAAAAGAAAAAGACTCAACAGCGCTTTATCGATTACATCCACGCAGCCACAGAAATGTAATCCATTTTTAAATCAGTAGTTTCATGGACGTTTTAGCCGAATCATCCCTCACGATATACAACAGCCTTTCTCGGAAAAAGGAAAAGTTTGAACCGATTAATCCCCCATTTGTTGGCCTCTATGTTTGTGGACCAACCGTGTATGGCGATCCGCATTTGGGGCACGCCAGAGCTGCCGTAACCTTTGATATTCTCTACCGAACTCTCCGCCACCATGGCTATAAAGTTCGATATGTTAGAAATATTACGGATGTGGGACACCTTGAGCACGAGGAGGAAGAGTCGGGCGAAGATAAAATCCTTAAAAAAGCAAGGGTAGAACAGGTTGAGCCGATGGAGATTGTGCAGCGATATACGATTAGCTACCATAAAGGGATGGATGCACTGAACTGCTTACGGCCCGACATTGAACCGACGGCTACCGGCCACATCATGGAGCAAATTAAACTGGTCAAGAAGATTGTAGAGAATGGATATGGATACGAAGTAAATGGAAACATATACTTCGATCTTGAAAAATACCGCAAAGATTATCCATATGGAGAGCTTTCCGGTAAAGTTCTGGAAGATCTGCAGTCGGGCTCAAGAAATACCGAGGGAATGGAGGAAAAAAGAAGCCCGCATGATTTTGCTCTCTGGAAAAAAGCAACTTCCGGCCATATTATGCGTTGGGACTCGCCCTGGGGAGAGGGTTATCCGGGATGGCACATGGAGTGCACCACGATGAGCTTAAAATATCTAGGAAACCATTTCGATATCCATGGAGGAGGCCTCGATCTACAGTTTCCGCATCACGAAGCCGAAATTGCACAATGCAGAAGTGCATACGGCCACGATCCGGTAAAATATTGGGTTCATAACAACATGATTACCATCGACGGGGCAAAAATGAGCAAATCGGCCGGTAATTTTATTAATCTTGAGGAGCTTTTTTCCGGAGATCATGAGAAACTGGATCGAGCGTATAGCCCTATGGTAGTGCGTTTTTTGATGCTTCAATCGCACTATCGAAGTAAAATTGATTTTTCAAATGAAGCACTGCAGGCTGCCGAAAAAGGATTTAGCCGATTAATGACGGCTGTAAAAGCGTTAGAAAAAATAGATGATGAAGGCTTTTCCGACAGTGTAAAAAGTGAATCGGAAAGTAGGGTCATTGAAGCATGTGATCTTTGTGTTGAATCCATTAACGATGATATAAATACCGCTCAGGTTCTTGCTGGGCTATTTGAGCTTGCATCCGTGATTAATGCTCTTTCAAACGGACAAATCAAAAAATCTGATCTATCAAACAACGCTTTTGAACGGCTTAAACAAACTGTTCATGAGTTTGTTTTTGAAATCCTTGGCCTAAAGGATATTGAAGAGAGCGATAATACTATAACGGATGAACTGGTGAATCTGCTTATTGAGATTCGATCTGATGCCAGGGATAAAAAAGACTTTCAAACGTCCGATAAAATTAGAGATGACCTGCAAAAAATTGGTGTACAGCTAAAAGACGGCAAAGGGGGTACTACCTTTGAGATCGATCGTTAGCTATGCAGCAGCTGCCATTTCGTGGATACTCATAAAGCTTGTTCGTCTTTACCAGTTGACTCTTTCGCCACTTCTTGGACAAAACTGCAGGCACTTTCCAACTTGTTCAACCTACACCATTCAGGCAATTGAAGAGTGGGGGCCAATCAAAGGCGTTTGGCTTGGCCTGAAACGGATTTTAAAATGCCATCCCTGGGGCACATCCGGTTACGACCCTGTTCCCAAAAAAAGAGAGAAAAACGACTGATCTGTAATTGACTGGAGCTGGGGAACAAGTATCTCTGCCACAAGCATTTTTAATAATTGAATTTAAAATTATATACTGCACGTATGAAGAAGAAAAAACAACGACCTTCCAGACCTAAACATAGTGGGCCGGAACGCAGAAAAAATCAAAGAAATCGGGATAAATCATTCTCTATTTCACCGACAAAAGTGCCTCAAAAAGAGTATTTAAACGACAAGATTCGTCTTAATAAATATATTGCTCACGCAGGCTTTTGTTCTCGCCGGGATGCCGATACTCATATCTCTGAAGGGAGAGTGAAAGTAAATGGAAAAACCGTGACAGAGCTTGGAACAAAAGTATCTGCGGCTGATGACATTTCAGTGGATGGGCAATCCGTTCGGCTGGAACCATTTGTATACATTTTACTAAACAAGGGTAAGGATACCATAAGCACAACGGATGATGAAAAGGACAGGAATACCGTACTGGATGTTGTGAGTGAAGCAACCGGTCAGCGTGTTTACCCGGTGGGTAGGCTCGATCGGGATACAATGGGGCTGTTGATATTAACAAATGATGGAGATCTGGCTCACAGGTTAATGCATCCAAGCTACACCGTAAAAAAGACGTATGAAGTAACTACGAACAAATTAATTACTGATGAGCAGGTTGAGGAGTATCGGCAAGGGATTACTCTTGAAGATGGTCCTATAAAGCCGGTAAGTGTAAAGCGTGATGTGATGAATCCATTTGTACTGACAATATCTGTACACGAAGGTAGAAATCATCTCATCAGGAGAATGATAAGGTACATGAGTGCAGAAGTTGTGAAGCTGAAAAGAATTCGCTACGCCGGACTCAATGAGAAAAGTTTAAGGGTAGGCCGATGGCGATATCTTAAACAGAAAGAGATTAACGATCTTAGAAAACTGGTTAAGCTGGAACCCCTTAATTTTAAGAAAGAGTAAAGTTATGAGCATCAACAGTGTATTAAAGACAAGTGGATCCATTCCGTCAAATAAAGATATTCCTATCTATTATGATCTTTACACCCCGTCAGTAACGCCTGGAAGTGCCCTTCCGGTGGTGCTCTTTGTGCATGGCTTTAAAGGATTTAAAGACTGGGGAGCATTTCCTGACGCATGTGAAGAGCTTTCTCGCGCAGGATTTGCGGTTGTAACATTTAACCTGTCGATGAATGGAGTTGGCAAAAGTTTGACGGATTTTGACGAGCCTGATCATTTTGCAAATCAGACGCTCTCTCAGGATCTGGAAGATATCGGGACGGTTATTGAAGCGATTAAATCCAAAGATATTGAAAGCAATAAGATTGATTTGGATACAGATCGGATGGGGATCATTGGGCACTCCAGGGGAGGCCATACAGCTGTGGCGGCAGCAGCAGAGTATACCGAAATTCAGTGCCTGATCACATGGTCGGCAGTTGCAGATTATAGTGCACGCTGGAGCGACAAGATGAAGAAAGATTGGAAAGACAAAGGATATACTGAAATTGAAAATTCGCGAACAGGCCAGGTCTTTAAAATTAATAGAGTCGTTTATGATGACGCTAATGAAAACGCAAATACATTGATGGCTGCAAATCGTGTTAAAGAAATTTATATACCGTCGATGTTTATCGCAGGAAAATTGGATGAGGCTGTTCCTTACTCAAACTCAGAAGAGCTATTCAGAAGGTGCCCGGCTGATGAAAAAGAGGTGAGAATCATTGAAAATACCGGACACACTTTTGGTATTTCACATCCGTTTGAAGAAGTAGAGTTTCCGAAAGCATTTGAGGAGGTTTTAGATTTTACAGAGGGTTGGCTTTTGGAGCACCTAAAGTAAGTACCACTTTTAGAGTAACTGAACATGATTCGATGAGAGGAATAACGTTATGAAAAAAGCTCTTTTATCGGTTCTCTTTTTCATATTTATTTGGAGTATGGCTTTAGTTCAGGCGCAAACTATTCAGCTTATTCATGATGAAGAGTTTGGCGAAGATGCAAAAAAAGCCATCGATTTTCTTTATAACAGGCAAAATGATGCTGCAGACGAGGAGCTTTTTATATGGAAAAAAAAGTATCCCGATCATCCGATATGGACTCTTTGGGACGGGATGGAAATCTGGTGGAAAATACTCGAAGACCTTAACGACACATCTCACGACGAGGCATTTGCTGAAACCATGAAGAAGGCCGATTACCAGGCATCACGACTTCTTCACCGCGAGCCCGATCATCCTGATGCCTTGATTGTTAAAGCTGTAGCCAACAGCTATGTTGCCCGTATGTATTCAAATCGGGAAAGCTGGGTCACTAGTCTGCAAATTGGACGAAAAGGATATGAAGCACATCAGCGATTGCTTGAGGTAGCTCCAGAACTTCCAGACAACCTTTTTGCTGAAGGAATACAAAAATATTATTCAGCTTACATCCCCGAAACATATACTTTTTTAAAGGCAGTTTCATGGTTTTTGCCAGACGGTAGCAGGGAAGAGGGATTAAAAGCCCTGAAGAATGCAGCCGATAACGCGGTTTTTGCTCGTCCCGAAGCCAATTATTTCCTTGCATATATTTATTTGAATTACGAAGGCGATGGGGAGAAGGCAAAATTTTATTTTAACAGGCTGGTGGAAAACTATCCGTCCAATGGATACTACAGGAGGCTATATATGCGAACGCTTGCGCAACTGGACGAGTACCATGAGATGGATCGTTTTTTTGAAAATACGATGGAAAACAGGGACAACTCCGGTATTAATAGTGATCCGATAACTGAAGCCGAGCTTTGGTACTGGTATGGGCGCTTCAAGTATCAGTCCAGTCGCTATGATTCGGCACTGGACGCGTTTAAAAAGTCGGTTCAGATAGGCAAAGATATAGATCATTTCAGGGATCGTGAAGCTTTTACAATGGCTGCATACTACGCCGGAAGAGTATCTGAGATTAAAAGCGATCATGAAAATGCGCGCCACTACTATGGAATAGCTGCCAGCCAGGATGCGGCACCAAATGCCAGAAAAGATGCAGAAAGGCGGCAGAAATCACTTCGGTAACTGTTGAACACTAAAACTTGGTATAAACCTGCTTTGAGCTCATTTTTTTCGTGCCGGCTTTGTAGGTCCGTTCTTCAAAATAAAATGATTGGTCATTGAAAAGTTTCATAACGGTGGATGACCTGGAGCCATATTCTGCTGTCTGTATGAAAACGGCAGATACGGCTTTTTCCATCTCGTTGTCCAGACCGGTTTCTGGCAGAGATTTTAGTGGATATGTTTCACTTTTTTTGAGCATAGAGAAGAGCTTCGAAGAGCTCATATCACCGGAATTTACGATTTCTGTAAAACGCTCTTTAGCCCAGTCTGATTTGGGCCATGACGTGTTCAGAAGAGCATTACTTAGCGAATAAATTCCAGGTTGTAGCTCTTCGATTTTCATGTTTTGATTGTTGAAATAATAGAGTGTTTTCACATCGCCGGCAATCAAATTAAAGCCGTTATATGCTTCGGCATCAGACTTAAGCCCTGTAAGGAAATTCTCGGTAGATAAGGTTGATGTGAGTGCATTCTTCACAATGTGGCCCCTGCTTGGTGCATTGGGTTTTATGTTACTCATATCCCGATAATTTGTAATGGCCGAAACCTTTCCAGTCTCTGAAATTCCTAGCCAGCTTCCCCCGGCTTTTTTATCCTTGCCGGCAATTATATTCGGATCAGTGTTCCAGACATGAGCCGTTTCTGTGGGACGGGCATAAAACTCATCACGATTACCCGCAAAAATAAAGGGTATGTCCGGGGCCATCTTATAAGCAAAAACAATTAAACACATAGGTATCTTTTTAATATAAAGTATTGATATTTACTTTAAATAATTGAATTTGATGAAATTCATGATAAACAAACAGAGTGGTTTAGCGTTGAAGCCCGAATACTGTTATTTTTGATTTAGGATTATTAAAAAATAGTTTTAGGCTTTTTGATGCGAAAATTATTTAAGTTTGGTTCAGCTTTAAATGTAAAAAAAAGTAGCCGCCTGAAACTTTATTGCGTTGTTTTCGCAAGATCAACAAAAATAAATCAAATATTTTGAATACGGGATACGATAAAGCCAAGCAGAACCTGCTGTTGGTAGTGGTTGGCGGAATTGCGGCATTGGTATTTTTCTGGCTTTACTCAGGTTATCACCCATTGGGTAAAGCAAATACTACGCTGCCCGAGAACCAGATTTTCAGGCTTTCCGGTGAACTACTACAAGATTTTGGATATCAACCCGATGACGGCCCTGCTATTCAGTACAAGTCAAATAGTGAAATACTGGATTCACTTCAGGGAAAACACG
Source organism: uncultured Rhodohalobacter sp. (assembly GCA_964401805.1). Taxonomy (GTDB): domain Bacteria; phylum Bacteroidota; class Rhodothermia; order Balneolales; family Balneolaceae; genus Rhodohalobacter. The sequence continues at coordinate 199,086 of CAYNZY010000001.1, read as the reverse complement.
AATTCCACGAGTACTATTCAAATCCCCTAAACAGATCTTTGTCTCCTGTTTTTTACTGGAATAGTCGCTTTAGTATGGGAGAAGAGGAGAATGGTGATTCATTTAATTTGTTTGAGGGTAATCATCATATCATTAACATCAGGCTTTCAGAAAACGGGGAATTCATTGCGTTTGAAAATGAAGATCAGCTCTCCCCGAATCTGGCTCTACCCTCACAGGCCGCTCCGGCAGCATTCGATTCGCTAATGGATGATCTTGGGCTAAACTCGGAAGATTTTACTACTCTTGATTTCCGTATGGTACAAAGAGCGGGCCAGCAGGCTGACTCATCCTTTACCATTGAAGGCGGGAGATTATTGCTAAACAGTGGGCATGCGGCAGAAATGGCGTATACGTACCTGGAAGAATCGGGATGGCCAGAGACCTATTTTGAAACAGGTTCTGTAGAGATAGAGAACAGAGAGGATCAGCGTATAGCAGTAGTTGAGTTTGAGCATGATGGGCGTTTCTCAGGAATTCCTGTCACCGTTACAGTTACGATAATGCCTTCGGGTGACCTATTATCTTTTACCTATGAATATATCACTGTTCCTGAGCAAAGTTCGGCTCTTGACATTACTATCACCAGCGTTCGTATAATATTAGTGCTTATTGGTGTTTTCTGGCTTGTAATCTTGCTATTTGTCCGCTTCAGAATGCGTCTCATCGATATGAAAGCTGCTATTCTGGTTGCGGTTTTAGCGGGTGTAATCTCACCGTTTGTGGTTTTTATGCAGCTACTTAACACTCAGATTCAATCGTTTGCTGAGCTCAGTTTCGTCACACTACTTACCATGCTAATTCCGGCAGGATTTGTTGCGGCGTTGACGTCAGTTGTATTTTTTGCGGTAACTTCAATTTCAGACTCCATTACCCGAAAGGCGTGGAGTGATAAGTTGCGTACAGTTGATCTTTTTCGGATAGGACAAATTTCCAATCAGCCAGTGGGAGCTACATTAATACGCGGAATACCCTACGGGTTTATCATCCTTATTTTTTGGTTTCTTTCGCTTTACCTAACTCCCGGATCATTTCTATCCATCTCAGAATATCCATTTTATTCGGATGAATCATATCTCGCCTATATTACAAAATTGCTCGATAACGGCGTTGTATTTATGCTGTTGGCAGAGGTCATATTTCTCATTTTTGTGGGGCAGTTGAGGACAGCTACAAGCTCGTCTTTCTTATTGATTGGTCTGCCTGCTGTTCTACTCGCTATCTTGCATCCATTTCCATTTGATGCAGGTAACATACCCAGTGAACTTATTTCCGGGTTTGCTATTGGATTGGTTTCCGGATGGATTTACTATAAAGAAGATTTTTTAACGACGTTTATTGCACTTGTTGTATTTGGGACGGCTGTTACATCTGCTCCGGGCTGGCTTACGGATAATTCTCCCGACAGCCTGGTTTTTTATTCATTCCTGCTCTTCGTGTTTTCTGGATTTATTTTTGGAGTAGTAAACCTGGTTCGAGGTACTAAAGCCAAAGAATTGCCTAATTTTGTGCCGGAATATATACAGGAGCTGGCACAGGAAGACCGAATTAAACAAGAGCTTCAGATTGCAAGGAAAGTACAGCAGTCATTTTTACCGGTAAAAACTCCTACAGTTGAAGGACTCGACATCGCAGCAATTTGTAAGCCAGCGTATGAAACAGGCGGAGACTATTATGATTTTATTGAACTCAATGAATCCTCGTACGCCATAGCGATTGGGGATGTAAGTGGGAAAGGGATACAGGCGGCCTTTTATATGACATTTACCAAAGGAGTGCTTCACTCTTTATGTAATGATTATCACTCAACCAAGGAAGTTTTGACCAAGGCCAACAAGCTGTTTCGGCAAAATGCAAACAGGGGAACATTTATCTCGTTGATATTTGGTGTCATTAGCCCGGGCGGGCAATCATTTACATATTCAAGGGCGGGGCACAATCCATTGCTTTATTTTGAGAAGAAAACACAAACTCTTAAAGAGTTCAAACCAGCGGGGCTGGCCATTGGAATGGCAGATGAGGAAGTTTTTAGCAAACATATCTCAGAAGAGAAGATTTCTCTTTCAAAAGGAGATATATTAGTACTTTTCACAGACGGTGTTGTTGAATCCGTGAGTAAAACCAATAAAGTTTATGGTGATAGTCGTCTCTATAACCTGGTTAAAAAGCATCATAATGAGTCGGCGGAGGAGATTATCAAAAAAATTGAGGCTGACTTAACCAAGTTTGAAGAAATGTCGGAACAGCACGATGACATGACGATGATCGTTATCAAAAAGAATTAGACAATTGAAGAGGTATTATGAGAAGCATAAAGTATTTAATGATGGTAGCAGTCGTTTCTACGATTTTGCTGGCCGATATTGCAAAAAGTCAGGATAGCGCAAGTGCTGAGCCGGTCACATTAAAGCAGGCTCTAAATCTGGCACCGGAAACAGGGAAAAAGATTTTGGTAGATGTGTATGCCACCTGGTGTCCCTATTGTCAGCGGATGCATTCCGAAGTGTATCCAAGTGAAAAAGTTTCAGAAGCTATTTCGGAGCATTTCCTACTTGTAAGAATTGATGTAGAGGGAAGCAATGAAGTAAACTATTTTGGTGAAATAATGACTGAAGCTGAGTTTGCACGGGCATTGGATAATAAAAATGTTCCCACAACATACTTTTTGAATCAGGAGGGTGCTATTCTTGGAGTGCAACCAGGCTACCTTGAACCGGATGTATTCTCATCTCTTCTGCAATTCGTTGGTAGTGATGCGTATCTGAATCAATCATTTAATGAATTTAATCAGTCTGATTAAGCCCTATACCTGGCAAATACAATATCAAAAGTAAATTTTATCATATGTCAAGAAGCCAGTCTATAGAAGATTATTTGAAAGCTATTTATAAACTTCAGTCACTGCAGGAGGGTGGAGTATCTACCTCTCAGCTTGCGAAAGAAATGGGGGTTGCAAATGCATCCGTAACAAATATGCTAAAGCGGCTTTCAAAGCTCGGAATGGTGGATTACCAATCGTATTATGGTACCACATTAACCTCATCGGGTGAAAAAATTGCCCTGGAGATGATTCGTCATCACCGGCTTTTGGAACTATACCTGAAAGAGATGCTTGGTTATTCGTGGGATGAAGTTCATGATGAGGCCGAAAAACTGGAGCACTATATTTCTGAACAGTTTGAAGACAAAATTTCCGAACTGTTAAATCATCCAACTGTAGACCCCCACGGAGATCCAATTCCAACAAAGGATGGTGAAATGCCTGTGATTAAAACCAAAAAGCTGAGCAGTGTAAAGCCCGGAATTTCTTGTATTGTGCAGAGAGTAAAAAATCAGGACTCCAAGATTCTCCGAAAACTTGAGCGTTCAGGTATTATTCCAGGTGTAAAAGTCACCATTGTTGACAAAAATGAGGAAAGTGGCTTGCATCTGGATATTGAAGGGGGGAAAACACACATTTCCAATTCACTGGCGGCGCAAATATACGTCATCAAATAGGAGTCACTATTATCAGGGAGTATGATCCATCGGGTTTGGGTAGTTAAAAGTATAGGCTAGATCCCGTTTCACCTTTTCATTTGAGATAATAGAATAGTTTTTTTGCTTATCGGGTTTAAAGTGTGGTGCTGGCAGGTCAAAGTATTCTGCGGCGCTTTTATAAAACTCTACCTTGGGCGGATGCCCATCAGACACAAGGTTATAAACAGTATTTTTCTTCTGCATTTTAATCACCTCAATGATAATATTAAGGCAGTCTTCCTGATGTATGAGATGTACAGGTTTTGAAGCATCTTTCAAATTCTTGCGTCCGCTTAGGTAGTGTACCGGATGGCGGCCGTATCCATATAATCCGCCGGGACGTAGAATCGTGGTGTCAATTCCTGAGTCTCTTAATCGATCTTCTGCCCGCAATAATACCTCACCCGAAGGGCGTGATGTATGGTTGATGTCTGTGTCTTCTTCTTTGAGCAAGCCACCTTTTTCGGAATAGACTGATGTAGAGCTTACAAAAATAATCCAGCCTATTGGTTTTTTCTGAGCACGCTGAGTGAGTTTTTCAATAATCTGTATGAACGATTCCCCATTTTTTCCCTGTCTTACTTTGGGAGGAATATTCAAAAAAAGAAGATCTGCGTCCCAAAAAGATTCAATTTCTGTGTTCTCAAAAGAATCAGGCAGATTAATAAGATATGGTTCAATTCCGTTTTGCTTAATGACGCTCAATTTCTTTTTAGTTGTGGTGGATCCCTTCACTTTATACCCCAAATTATCCAAACGTATTGCCAGTGGGAATCCTAGCCATCCACATCCAAGAACTGATATTTTCATCAGGTATTTCTTTCAAAAATTATAACATGCAGAGATGCATGCTGCCTCAAATTATTTCTACAGAAGGCTGCTTCTTATTTACGGGTTGCAAGGTAATCACAACAGTGCTGAAATGAAAAGAGGGATATTAAGAAGTCTGTTTGTATTACCAGAAGAAAACTATGAACTTTTTTCCGCAAATTACTTCATTCTATCTTTGTAAGTTCATTGTATGTTAAATAACATCAATTCCATGAACAGGCTATCTGACCACTCAGATGGGTGAATGTAAGCAGTTTGTATGCTTTCAAAATAAAATTACACGAAGTCATATGTCATCAAAAAAAACAGCCGTTGTAGGTGCTGGTATAACCGGAATAACAGCCGCCAGATTGTTGCAAAAACGCGGACATACAGTAGAAGTTTTTGAAAAAAATGCTGAGCCGGGCGGAGCTATTCGCACTGTAAATACGGATGGATGGCTAACGGAATATGGTCCGAATACTCTTCTGCTCAAGGACGCAATGGTTAGGGATTTTATCAGGGAAATTGGTTTAGAGCAAGACCAGCTTGTAGCTAATGAGAGCGCGTCAAAGCGATATATTGTGCGGGACGGTGTACTTAAAGCACTCCCTTCTTCTATGAAAGAGGCAATCACGACTACTGTTTTTCAACCTGCAGGTAAGCTTCGCGTTTTATTAGAGCCCTTTATTCCAAGGTATAATGGAGAGGAAGAAACTGTTGCCTCATTTGTGAAAAGAAGATTGGGACAGGAGATCCTGGATTATGGCCTGAACCCATTTGTTGCGGGTATATATGCAAACAGGCCCGAATACTTGTCTCTGAAGCATGCTTTCCCAGCAATGTTCAATCTCGAGAAAGAGTACAGATCGTTAATTTGGGGTGCTTTAGCGGGCTCAGGTAAAAGGAAAAAAGAAGGCCGTATTCCACGCAAGCTGATCTCTTTTAAAGGCGGATTACAACAGCTTCCACTGACAATTGCTGAAGGCGTTCGCGTACATTATTCATCAAAAGTAAAAAGTATCCAGAAAAAAACTGACGGCTGGTTTATATCTACAGATCACGATGAAGCTGGCCCGTTCGATGACGTAATAATCAATGTTCCGGTATATCAGTGGAGCAAAGAATTATTACCCATAAAAGAGTATTCTGATCTTCCTAAGACTGAAATTAACTATCCGCCACTGTCGGTATTACATCTGGGTTTTAGCAAAAAAGACGTACAGCACCCTTTAGATGGCTTTGGCTTTTTAGTTCCTGAAAAGGAGGAGAGAGATATTTTGGGAGCGCTCTTTTCGTCTACACTTTTTGAAGGTAGAGCTCCGGAAGGACATCACCTTCTCACCATATTTATTGGCGGGGGACGGGAACCGGAAAAAGCAAATCTTTCAACAGAAAAACTGGTAAAAATAGTGGAAGATGAGCTTAAACAGTTAATTGGATTGAAAGGCAAACACCGGTTCAAAGAGCACGTTTTTTGGCCAAAGGCTATCCCTGGCTACCATGTTGGCTACGGGGAAATGCTGGACAAATTTGATTCCATGGAACGAGAAAACCCTGGTCTGCACCTTGCAGGTAATTTCAGAAATGGAATTTCTGTTCCCGACTGCATCAAAAATGGAATAGCCCTGGCAGATCGTGTGGGTTCTCAAGACTAAATGGGGTTAATCCAGTCTTGGAGCCGTTGAGAAAATCTCCAGCATCTGCTCGAGCATATTTTTACCTAAAAACATCATCTTTTCCTGGTTGCCCATTGCCAGCCATCGTAGTAATTGGCGTAAATTGTGAAGCAGAGGTGGTGGATCAGTTACAAGTGTTTCGCTGTTGATGATAAAATTCCAGTCAATATTACGCTCAAATCGTACGCCTTGTTCCTCCATGTGTTTTTTGTAAATATTTGCTATTAATCCATATCCAATCGTGCTGGGGTGCAGCCCGTCGAGACTAAAAATTCCTCCGCTGGCAATTTTCCCTGTTTCGCGATCCAGTTTCAGGTAGTCGGTTGAAATACGTGGGTCTCCAAATTCATCTACCAGGTAGTTAGTCTTTGGGTTTTGCTTCAGAGCTTCTACAAATCCCGCTGGGAAGGGCTTAACTGTATATGTTCCTCTTCGACGCCGGGCAGCAGTGCTTACGTATCGAGACACAGGAACCACGTGATATCCAAATTCATCAGCTAGCTTTCGAATGATCTGATTATACTCATCCACAATGCTATCCAAATATATCGCTTCATCTCTGGTAATATGTGGGTGTTTCTCGGGATTGAAATCATCATCCCAAATCCAAAATCGAGTATAGTAGTCGAAATATCCGTTTTTAGGCGTAGTCCCGTTTTCATTCACTCCCCGAATGGCAGGAGGTATGGTTACGTGTGGAAGTGTGGGCACAAATACTCTTTTTATTCCGAATGGAGCAATTCGCTCGTAGAGTGCGCGCATCTCAAGCTCAAAGTGCTCGGGCCGAAAAACCGTACACTGGCGACTGGAGTGATAGTTCATGATATCACTTTGCTCAGACAATCGAATATCTAGATTAGTAACAGCACCCACGATATTGTTATGGCCTATACAGATAATCAGATTTTCAATGCCGCCATTCTCATGCAGATCTTTGACATTGTGAACCATCGTTTTATTTGAGGTTTCTTTGTCGAATGTGGGATTTAACACCATTCGTGCTGTAGTGTACATGGCGTGATCGGGCAACACATTGAAGACCGAGTAGTGAATCTTATTGTCACGTATTGTTTTTCTGCAGTAGGCTTCATCGATCATCATGGAGTCGCTGATGGCAAATCCCCAAACTGCCTGGTTGTGGTAGGGGGTAAGTTGTTCCACCTTCAACGACTTTTTATGTCCTTCCCAATACGATTTTATTCTGCTTAGCGTTTTGTAGACCGAGCGGGCCGCTGATACAGATTTGAAAAGATTGATGTCGTCTCCATATTCTTCGGCGACGCCTCTCACCAGGATTTCGAGATTGATGGGAATACCGGCCTGTGCGGTGAAAGATGGCAGATCGAAGCAGCAATTTTCTTCAATCATATTAGCCAAAATCGCAGGGAAACTTAAATCTGTACGGTAAATTCCACCATTTTTAAATCCCTGGGCCATGCTGTCTCCAATTACAGCAAGTTTATGCTTATAGGTTCTTTCCTTACTAAACAAAATGATAATTTGTTACCTTTTACTGTTTCTGATATTAACGTAATTACCAGCAATCAACTCCATTATGGAATCTAAAACAACCGGCCTTCAAGAGTTTAGGAAAAAACGAGAAAAGTTAAATAAAAAAGTGATGGATCAGGATCACCTCGGAATCCGCAGGTTCTTTAATTTGGATCATAATACCTATAAGGACGGAGCTTTGCCATCTCAAACCAAAGAGTTACTGGGCCTAGTGGCGTCCGCAGTTTTACGCTGTAACGACTGCATAGATTATCATCTGGAACAGTGTGCAAAAACCGGTTCAACGAAAGAAGAGATTGTTGATGCACTGAATGTTGCTCTTGTAGTAGGAGGTAGTATTGTGATTCCTCACTTGCGGCACGCCATCAAAACGCTTGAAATGCTCGAAGATGAGGGAGCACTTTAAATGTTTTGTAAAAAGCTATTTGCTTTCCTCTTATTTGTGATGGGCTGCCTGCCAATGGCGAATGCTCAACTGATTCCAGCAGAAAATTCTGCACGGGATATTGATCAAACAAGAATCGGGAGCCACTACTCTGTTTTTCCACTAGCAGGCTATTCATCCGATTTTGGATTTTATGGCGGTGGTTTCTTACAGAGAATGAACTACGGTGTTGATGAACGACCCTTTTTAAGTAATACCCGTCTGAATGGTGTGATTTCTACAAAAGGGAACCTGGAAATAGATCTCGAATATGAGCGCATCCGCACGTTTGGAGCAGATATCCGAAGCAAGGTCGAAGTAGTTGGATTGAGGTTACTCCAGGGACATTATTTTGGTATAGGCAACGATACCAATTTTTCTGAATCACTTTTTGATTCTGATTTCTATTTTTATGAGCGAAGGGAATTTCAATTCGATTATCAGGCGCGAAAACGAGTTCATTCCTATGGAGAATTTGGGGTTATGGATGCGTTTACCAGAGTAAATATCAGGCATGTAAACGGTGTAGAAAAAGAAGATCAAACCAAGTATTTAATTGACCAGCCCGAGGGATTTGAGCGTGGATGGGTCAACTCAATCGGAATAGGAATGATCGCCGACACCCGTAATAGTGAGTTTGACCCTGAAAGAGGCTACCGCTATAGCCTGGAATTTTCCAAAGCGATTCCATTTATTGGAAGTGATTATACCGTAGCGAGCCTGAGCGGTGATTTTCGCCACTATCAAACCCTTTTTGCCGATATCGTATTTGCTCACAATTTTAAATTCGAACATCAGACCGGCGACGCTCCTTTCTGGTCAAAACCTGTGATAGGAAACGAATATGGATTGAGAGGATTTCACTGGAATCGATTTAGGGGAAGTAGTTCTGTTTTAAGCATGACGGAACTCAGAACATGGCTATTTACGATATGGGATGGCCGCATTCGCGCGGGCGGTCAGCTTTTTTGGGATACCGGCCGAGTTTACTCAGAGAATGACAGCAACAGGTTCTTTGATGATTGGAAACATTCGTATGGAGCAGGAGCAGCTCTTTCTCTGTTCAATCCTGATTTTATCGTGCGCGCTGATGCCGGATTTTCTGATGAGGCGTTTCGAATTTATTTCGGGGCCGGTTATGTTTTTTAATGTCTGTAAAGTAAAACGTTGACTTTTCAACAAATAACATGAAAAAATCTGCCATACTGCTGACTGCAAACAAAGCTGATTGTCAGCATTTTTTTAAAAAGACAGAAACAATCAGCGACCTGATTCTACATCTGCCGCTTGAAAAATATGAACACCATGTTGAAAGTGAAATTAGCGGGATAGTTACAGAGAAGCTGGGGGATTTTGTCTTTGTTGTTCATGGAAACTATCGAAATGCACAACATTTTCTGCGATGGGCAGAAGAAAACAACCTGATAGATGAGTGCAAAAATCGAATTCATCTCGCAACGGATCCTGACACTTCAGCCCTTCTTGAAACATACTCTTTACCCGCCATCATGCCCAGAGAATTTGCAAAAGGGATCGATGTCATTGAATTTATGCTGAGAATTTCAACGGAAGGGGCTGTTCTTTACCCAACTTCAGACTCTCATACCGAAGAGATCCCGGGTCTGCTCAAAGAACTTGAAATGCCGGTTACAGAGTTTTCAGTTTGTCGCGAGAGAACCATAACGGCAGATGAGTTGAAAAAGTACCGCGAGGCTACAGAGACTAAAGGGGTGAAGACAGTCCTCTTTCATAAACGATCATCGATAACGAGAATAAAGCTGGCATTCCAGAATTTAGATCTTCATCAAACAACGAACATTGCAGCCGACAAGGGAGTTGCCGAATATTTAGAGCGAGAAAATATACCTGTTACACAAACGGCAAATGGTACATGGCTGTCACTTTCGGATGTTGTTTTGAATGAGTATGATAAAGCCTGAATTTACTTTCTGAAATATGTGAATGTATGCTGGAAGATAAACATAGCTGGATGATTGGAGCGTTTTAAGTTGCTTGACACCATATCCAAGGCAAGCCCAATGAAGCATCCATAAAAAGGTAATTTTCAACCGGTATGATTACTTATCTGATATCAATGATATTCTGATGGCAGTAGTTTTTTAATAATGGCCTCGTGCTCCGGAAAAGCCTGCAGCATTCTGTATCGGTCGGCCATTTCAAAATCATCAAAGTCAAATCCGGGAGCTACGGTGCATCCACAGAGGGCAAATGAGTGATCTTTATCAACGGTTGCGCCAAACCAAGCCCCTGCAGGAACAACGCACTGCGGTTTCTCACCATTTTCAAGAGATGGTCCAACGTATTTTGCTTCGTAAAGTCCATCATCATGAATGATATGAAGCGTAACGGCAGTACCCATATAATGGTGCCACACCTCATCAGATCTAATTCTATGAAATCGGGAAATGTCTTCACTTCTGAGGAGGTAATAAATGGCTGTACTTACATTTCTTTCTCCCGATACCAAACCTGAATCTTCAGGAATGACTTTGCTGCTGCGGTAGGTTTCAGCAAAATACCCTCCTTCCGGATGTGGAACTAAATCGAGTGCTTTGATGATATGATTTTGATCAGGTAATGGCATACTGTAAAACAAGATTTGTTACGATTGTGCTATCAAATACAAATCATACCGTAATTACATTTCCTCACTCAAAAAAACAGAAGCGCTGTCAGGGTAGTCGGTAATAATTCCGTCTACTCCCATCTGAAGAAGTACGCGCATTTCATTCACGGTATTTACAGTCCAGGGAATTACTTTCATGTTTCGATCATGTAGATCCTGAACCGCTTCAGGTGTTAAAAGATTATAGTTTGGGCTCCAAATTTCAGGTGTGTAGCCAAGAGTGTCTATATAACTTTGTACGGGATTATTCTCATAAACCAGCATAGCCTGAGACACATCAGGTTGAAGCTTTCGAAATGCTATAAGCGTTGCCGGATCGAACGACTGAATAATTACTCTTTGAAGAAGGTCATATTCACGATCGAGCTCTGATAGTTCATCGGAGAGTAATTGGGCAAATTCAGCAGGTTGCGGCACAAATACTCCGTAGTAGGCAGGTTCGCTTTTGGTTTCAATATTGTAATAGAGCGGTTCAAGACTATTTTCTGATGCATGCTCTTCAATGGCGCGAATTGCGTCTTTAAAAAGTGGTTTACTCACTTTCATGGGCTGCTGCTCCGGAAAGTCCTGATGACCACGCATACCTACATCATACTGCTGAATTTCATCATAGGTCATTTCATAGATGTTCAGAGACATCTGCTCATCTTCCGTTACCGGACTGCCATCGGGATGAGTGGAAATTTTATGGTGGAACCAGGGTTCATGTGAAACCAGCAGTTCACCCTCAGCGGTAACTACAAGATCCATTTCGATGGTTTTCACGTTGAATTCTGTAGCTTTCAAAAAGCTCGGAATGGTATTTTCCGGAACCAGTCCCCGTGCACCGCGATGTCCCTGAAGATCGAACGAGCTGTTTGGTTGATTTTGAGTGCAGGAGATCATAATCAGTGGTATAATAAATAGTGTGAAGTATTTCATGAATGAGCAACATTTTATACGGCCTGTTTGGTTTATTTCGTTGGACAGCCAAACCGATATTAATATTTTTTTGATACTTTAGTTGAGCAAACGTATTTAATCGTAAAAGTTAACAGGAACCTCACATGTTACAAATGAAAAAGCCAATTATTTTTGCTTTGCTGATGGCGTTGTTGGGCACAGTAACGATTTTTGCTCAGGAAAGCGAGAATGGTCCATCAAACGAGAGCACTACCTTTATATTAGTCAGACATGCTGAGAAAATGAGTGATTCCGACGACCCCGGACTTACGCAGGAAGGAGTGAGCAGAGCAAATAAGCTACAGGAAATGGTGGTAATGGCTAACGTAAACGCAATTTACTCGACGAATTTCGAACGGACAAGGGCAACTGTTCAGCCTGTTTCAGAACTGGTTGATGTACCGGTTACCATGTACGAACCGGTTCCGGGAGAAGGTGTACCTGAACAATGGATCAAAAAGCACAGAGGAGAAACGGTACTCATCAGCGGACATTCAAATACCATCCCCGGGCTTGCCAATCAACTACTGGGTCGAACTCATTTTGAAAATGATTTCGACGAATCGGACTATGGAAATTTGCTCATTATCACCGTAATTGGATCTAAAACATCGCTTCTGCATCTGAGATACTGAGAGAATATTTTAGCAAAATAGTTATTCATTTAAAATCTACTACTTTATCGCTGATTAAAATCTTTTGGAAGAGGAGCTCCTTTTTTATACCAATCAATAATCTCAGGTTTTCCAATTTTTCGGATTAAAAATTTTTCTTTCTGAAAACTAATTAAGTGTTTACTATTATTAAACTCTTTCGAAGAAAAAATTCGAACTGTAACCAAAATTTGTGGCACAATTTTAAAAGAAACCGTTTGATCCTCAAATAGATCTATAACATTTGTATTGAGCCAACCTTTACCTGTAGAAATCTCATCAAAGCTGTCATATTTACTTATATGATCAATACCGACATAGCTGTTTTCATCAACGGAAATTATTAGAGAACTGAATGAGATTCCATATCCGTTTGCTTTTTCTTCAATTAAGTCATTCAATGAATTAATTGCATAAATTACATCTTCATTAGATGAGAAATTACATGACGAGTTAGTGAGATAAATGAATCTGAGTTCTGTATTATTTGATTCTATTGCATCTGAAGCGGTGTAAACAGATGAAGCATTAGAATCCTGTTCAAATCCTAAAATTTTTTTATAGTTTTCATTATAAAAGAGAAAAAACGATATCAAAAAGAGTAAAACATATAGAAATATAGTTTTAGCATTATTCATTAGTAAGATGCTATTTCTATTTGTGGAACGTCGTTATTGATATTATAAAAGAGGATGTAATTATCTGATACAGCCTTAACGATTGGCCAGTTGCTTGTTAAGAAAACGCCGTTGCCATGACTATAGCTTAACAGATAAGTATCGTATGTATCTACGTCATTTTCATTCGAAGCAAGATTTGTAATTTGTGCAATGAAAAAATCCTGATTTACTGAAATAAGATTTTGGATGCTATTTTTCTTAGAGTTTTTTTCAGAAACAGTAGAAAAGTTAATCCTGCCGTCTTCGTGTTCTGTTATCTCAATAAAATTAAAATCAGGCAGTCTTGTTATCCATTTTAACGTGCCATCTAAATTGAATCCATACAGTAGATTCATAAATTCGAAATACTGTACAACTGTTTCAGATCCGTTGGTACACTCTATTCCGGCACTCATCGACATAGATGAAATCGCCATCCAGCTATCCGATTTATACATAATTCCAAATTTATTGGTGATCTCGGTAATATTTGAAGTGTTAAATGCGAGTACGTTATTTTGTTTCTCAACTTCAGATGGACCTGTTACCGGTAAAGTGTATACGAATAATTGGTTGTGATTTAAACAAAAACCAAGTGGCGGATAGGGACTGTTAATCTCATCAATATACTGTAAGGAATCTGATGATACTGAATATCGGTTTAAACCGAATGAGAAATTTAAAACATATAAGCTGTCGTCAGATAGTGTTAATTTTGATGGGTTAATTAACTCTCCCGGACCCCGGCCCTCTCTTAGTAAAGAATGAATGTAGTTTCCTGCAAAATCATACTGATTGATACCCATCTGTTGTGAGTCTAAAACCAGAAATCTGGATAGTTTTTGGTCAATGGTTATTCCTTCAACACTACCAATCATTTCGTGTGAATAACCCTCAGCTTTACCAATATGTGTTTGTATAGTTGACTCTTGCAGCCTTGAGGCAAGAGAGATTAATCCAGGATAAGTCTCTGAAGAAGATCTTTCCTTTTTTTGTACCTCTGTAATATCAATATCAAAATTTGGATGCAGGTTTTCATTGGTGGGGTGAAAGTTTTCATTTTTAGTACATGCTATGCTCAAATAAATCAGAATTACTGGAATAAAAATGAATAGATGTTTTGAACACATACTATCTATAGATTAATTCTGATTATAAAAGTGATAAACAACTTGTAATTAACTAATCGTCAATTTTTATAAGCTAATTCAAGTACCACAATTTTGATGATCGCAATTACTTGCCTCGCCACTGCAATCCCAACTCAATGAAACTTCTTTACACCCTTTTCCTGGGTCACAAAATTCATTTGCGCAATCAGCAGGAATGTTAGCGTTAGCTGGCTGAGGAGTCACATAAACACCTGCCATGATTCCAAAAATAGTAATGGTAAGTGCTGCAATGAGTTTTTTTGGATAATATTTCATAATCTTATTTTTTTATGAGTAATGTTGTATAAACCAAAAAAAAAAAAAAATAAAAAAGCAAGTTGAATTTTTAAAACAAATCAATTCATCCCCAAATGGGAGTATATCAATTCGCTTCTTACATCATTTTGAAGCAACATTTACCTGTTTTACACAACCCAGCAGAAAAAAATTACTGAAACAGAGGTTGTTATACATTGTCCTAATTCAGTTGAACAATAGTACACCCAGAGCCACCCTGCTCGATTGGGGCTATTTCAAAGTCTGATACGTCATCTCTTTTTTCAAGGTAGTCGTGAATCAGTGAGAGCAGGATTCCTTCCCCTTTCCCGTGGATAATTTCAACCCGTTTCAGCCCGCGGGCAATTGCCCGGTCGATGTATTGGGTCAGCTGTTTGATGGCCTCTTCGCCTCGCATCCCCCGCAGTTCAATGGATGGTTTTACAGACAAGTCGATATCACCTGTAGTTGTGTACGACCTTGCACCACGCTTTTTCGTTTTGTCTGAAGGAGCTTTCGTTTTTACGAGGTTGTTGGTTTTCGCTTTGATTTTCATTCCATTTACCAAAACGGTGGCGTTCTTACCGTTCAAATCTACCAGCTCTCCGGCGGTGTTGCTGTCGCCAATTAGAACATAATCGCCCACAACCGGTTTTTTCTTACTTCTGAAAGGCTTCTCTTTCTCATCTTCAAAGGCCTCTCTTTTTTGGCTGATCTGCTTTTTGGCCTCATCTACCTCCTTGCGAGCTTCTTTGATCGTCTCTTTGTTTTCCCTGCCTTCACTGATAATCTTCTCTACAGCCTGTTCAATTCGCCGGTTGGCATCCTGCATGATTTCACCGGCATCTTTGTAGGCTTTTTCCAGGATTTTGCTTCGTTTGTCATCAATATTTGCAGATTTCTCAAGAAACTGCTTCTCTTTTTTCTCCAGGTTTTTCGATTTGATTCGATACTCTCGAACCAGATCTTCCGATTCCTGCATTTTTTTCTCGAGATTAACCAATAAATCGCTCATGCGTCCGCGATTCTCACCAAGAAGATCGCGTGCGTACTGAATCAAATTTTTTTGCAGCTTGAGCCGATCCGCAATTTCAAACGCATAGCTGCTTCCCGGCACGCCTTTCTTGAATTTGTAGGTGGGCGAAAGATTTTCCTGGTTAAACTCCATGGCGCCATTCACCACATTTGGATGATCCTGTGCAAAAACTTTCAGCGACCCGTGATGAGTGGTTATGATAACGCGGGAACCTTTTTTGATAATAAACTCTGTAAACGCCTGAAACAGTGCTCCTCCTTCATCCGGATCGGTTCCTGATCCGGCTTCATCAATTAAAACAAGCGATTCTGAAAGGGAGTGGTTCAGGGTTTCCCGCATCCATGTAAGTCGTGAGGAGAAAGTACTTAAATCATTTTCAATCGACTGCTCATCACCCACATCAACAAAAAGCCCTTTGATGACCGGAAGGCGGGAGTGGGGCTGTACAGGAATGGGATATCCGCTCTGAAGCATCATGGAAAGCAGGCCGATGGTTTTCATTGCTACGGATTTTCCACCGGCATTGGGGCCGGTAATAATGAGCCCAAGATCCTCTTCTTCAAGGGTTACATCAAGCGGAACAACTGGTTCTGGCTCACGGGCACTGATATTCTTTAAGAGCAGATTGGGGCTTTTAGCATGATGCAGTTCCAGGGTAAAATTATCAGCAAGTTCGGGAATGGAACCGTCAATTTTCAATCCCAGCTGAACCCTGCACTGAATAGCGTCAAGTTGACCAATAGCATTTGTATTTGTTATTAACGAGTCGGAATATTTGCGAACCTCAGCTGTTAATTCCCTGATAATACGATCAATTTCACGCTGCTCCTCCGACTCAAGCTGGCGGATGTCGTTGTTAATTTGGAGGGCTTCAACAGGTTCTAGATAAACGGTTTGTCCCGTTGAAGAAACATCATGAATAAATCCCTCTACTTTTCGCTTAAATTCTGCCTGTACCGGAATCACCATGCGTCCCCCGCGAATGGTTGCCCCTTCGTCTGAGGTCATACCTTTTTCGGCTACGCGTTTCATTACTTTTTGTACGGTGCTTCGCAGCTTGTTTTTCTCTCTGTTGATACGTTTTCGAATACGGCGTAATTCAGGACTTGCGTCATCGCGAAGTTCACCGTGTTCAGTAACTATTTGCTTGATGGAATCTTCGAGAGGGCGCAAATTCACAAGCTGTTTTGCTATACCTTGCAGGGTTTTCGCATCATCGGAAGAATCAAATCTTTTGAAAAAGGTAAGCAGCAGCCTTGCAAGCCTTGCATTGTCGAATACCGTGGTAAAATCCTCAAGGGGCAGGCGACTTCCTGCAACTTTACTATCGGATGCAATGTCCACGACATCATCCACACTTTCGAGTGGAATAGGGTGCCCACTCTGCTCAATTTTCATCCATTCTGCTGCTGCCTGGAGCATAAATGTGATTTTTGATCGGCTGGTGGAGGGTTTTAAAGCCCGCAGGTAATCTTCTCCATAAGGAGTATGGGCAAGTTTTATAGTTGCGTCGAGTATTGCCTGCAAACCGATTTTTTGGGCCGCAGAAGCTGGATAAATGGGTAGTTCGGAACTCATGAACTGGATATTGTTAACCTCAAAGGATTTTTATTTTAATGTAGATTGATTTCGAACAAGAGAAAATGAGTTTTCGATTCGCTCAAAATTTAAAACACATATTTACTATACTATGAAGGACTCGAAGAGAAGATTCGTGCCATTTTACAGTGAAAGATAAACATTGAATAACTCATTGCATGGAAATTTATCAGGTTGACGCATTTACAGAAAACGTTTTCAGTGGAAATCCTGCAGCAGTCATACCAATTAAAGACTGGCCAGAGGATATTGTGATGCAGCAGGTTGCAGCTGAAAATAATTTATCGGAAACAGCCTTTTACCGGCAAAATGACGATTCAACCTATTCCATTCGTTGGTTTACACCCGAAACGGAAGTAGACCTCTGTGGACATGCAACACTGGCTTCCGCTCATGTTCTGTTTCATCATAAAAACTTTAAGAAAAATCAGGTAACGTTTCGTTCCAAGAGCGGAGACCTTATGGTTTCGTTGAAAGAGGGCAGGTACAGCATGAATTTTCCCTCTAATAAACCGGATCCGATACCGGTGCCAAAGCTGTTACCGGAGGCTATTGGAGTTATACCCCTCTACACTGGTGTAAAAACAGACCTGCTGGTTCTAGTTCAGGACGAAAAAACGGTAGCCAACATGAAGCCCGATCTTTTAATATTGAAAAAGATGGAAGTGCGCGGAGTGATCATCACGGCAGCTGCCGAATCGGGTGAGTACGATTTTGTGAGCCGCTTTTTTGCGCCATCAGTGGGAGTATCCGAAGATCCCGTAACGGGGTCGGCACATACTGTTTTAACACCTTTTTGGGCAAAACGATTGGGCAAAACTACGTTAAAGGCGAGGCAAATTTCTGAAAGGGGAGGAGATCTGTTCTGCGAAGATCTTGGTGACAGAACAGAAATCGGAGGCTATGCCTGCACATATATGGTGGGAGAAATCTCACTCTGATGTTTTTCCTGGTATTAATTTGTGGTGGCATTGTAGCAGGCGTCATCGCAGGACTGTTTGGATTGGGTGGCGGAGTTATTTTTACGCCTATATTATTTATGATCTTTTCTGCATCCGATCTGCAAAATCCCGCTGCCTGGGCTATTGGCACATCCCTTTTTTGTACGTTTACCGCATCACTCAGCAGTTCCATACAGCAGCGTAGTAATCGCAATTTTTACTGGAAAGAAGGAATTTTAATCGGATTATTTGGCAGTTTTGGTATATATGCCGGGAAAGAAGTCGTTACTTCGGGATATTATACAGAAACCATATTTGTGACCTTGTTTTCACTTCTATTGCTGGTTGTCGCTGTTCTTTTTTTTAAAAAAAACAGGCAAACTGAGAGCCAACAGGATACTTTTGGGTGCCTGAGTACCAGGAATGCAGGTACATCCGGTATTTTAGGGGGCTTTGTGGCGGCACTCGCAGGCGTTGGAGGAGGTGTGATGCTAGTACCCCTGATGAACCTGGTTTATAAGATAGATATGAGCAAGGCAGTTAGTGTGTCGTCGTTGGCCATTGTGGTTATATCATTGTCAGGCTGGGCTCAGTATGCCTTTTTTGCCGGTAATCCTGGCGGTATAACAGAATTCACCCTGGGTTTAGTTGATTTTGGCACCGGGCTGCCTCTTATTGCGGGTGCTATTTTAGGAGGAGTTGCCGGAGTCCGGATCAATCATAAATTATCTCCAAGAGTTGTCAGATCAGGATTTGCCCTACTTATTTTAATTTTAGCATCTGTAATGCTTAGCAATATCATGTGATGCATCACATCTTTACTCTTTTGGCAGTGTATTAACCTTTGTAAGAACGAAAAACAGAAATAGACCGGCCACAAAGATTAACAGAGAAAAGAATATCAATTGAACATCTGGACGAATAATTAAGATTGCTGATATAAACTGAATTACAATGATTGCAATTAGAAGCGATGCAATCGATTTGCGTTTAAAAAAATTGATCACAAAAGCGCCGATGGGTGCTCCAAAAATTACAACGGGGATTGATACCATCCAGTAATGGAATGCTTCGGTCTGAAAGGAATCTGTAACATTTGTGTGAAGAAAAAAGCCGATAATAGCGTTGGAAGCCATAAGAATTACCGACGTGGGGGTTGCAATCTTTTCTGATAACCCATATTTCAAAACTACGTAGGAAAAAGTGCAAATATCAACGCCGTTACCAAGAACAGAGCTGAAGATCCCACCAATAAAACCTACGGCAGCAATCTCTGCAATTTGTGAGGGTCGGAGTTTTGGCAGCTTTTTGAGTGCTTTCCTGTTATTGACAAAATTAACGACGAAAATTGCGATACCAAAACTCAGCCAGAATGATACGAACATCATCTTTGCATAGGCTGGCATCACAAATGGAGCAACAGCAAAAGTTCCAAAGATAATACCGGCTGCCCCCCCAATTCCTGCAATAATCAAATACTGTTTTTCAATTTTGATGCCGGAAAGAAGAATCCAGATGGCCGCAAAGGTCATACCGATACTTTGAATAGCAAAACTAAAATTTCGTGCCACATCCGGTTCGATATTAAAAATCAGTGTCATTACAGGATAAGCTATAGCTCCTCCACCTTCAGAACTAGCACCGGCAATAAACGAACCGAAGATCATCGTAACGGTCATAAACCAGTAGTCAGAAAATAGTCCCCAGCTATTAGAGGAATGCATGTAACCCGCCCAAATCAACAGGACAACTATGGCGGGTACGAGAAATAGAGATATGTTTTTTTTCAAATCAGTGCTGCATGACATTTATAATTTTGCATAAAAACCATGCTTTTAATAGAACGGTTCCGGATTGAGCAATGGAGATCAAAATAGTGATCAGCTTCTCAAAGTTACAACCGAAATGAGTTCAGAAAGAAAAGTCTGTGCAGCCCATAAATTATCAATTATTTATCCTCAAAAGAGTATTCGAAAATTATTTAAAAAAAAATGTAACAAATCGGTAGTTCGTGCATCTATAGTAACAGAAGCAACAAATAAATTTAGATTTTTCTTCTAATGAAAACATGTGTACTCTTTCCAAAAGCTTTTTCATACAATTATATGAGTGGTTCAGTGGCTCACTCGTTTGATATTCCTTCTTCGTATGAGCTCTATCTGAACCCAAATGAAATTGCTACTTCAAATGGTACAGCCCGAACAACCAGACGAAAACTATCTCTTGTTTCGAGAAACAGAAATACTGATAAAGATCAATCTGCCAAGCCCAGACTTCTTCATGTTGAAGATAGTCCTCAAATAAGGCTTTTGGTGTCAATATTTCTTAAAAACGATTTTAATATCGACAGTGTCCATACAGGAGAAGAAGCAGTTCAACAGGCAGCGGAGCACAATTACGATTTTGTGTTAATGGATGTTGATCTGGGACAAGGAATTGACGGTTTTGAGACGACACGCCTCATCCGTGAATTATCCGGATATGAAAAAACACCAATCATTGCTTTAACAACAAACGATTATAACCACGTGCGGGACGAGTGTATTACATCCAGAATGAATGCGTATATCCAAAAACCATTTGATAAATCGTATTTATTAGGAACAATTCGAGAGCTGGATAAGCACATTTAAAAAAATCACAACACACACCACTTTACAATGTTAATCAACGAAAATAATATTAAATCACGCATTCACGACTATCTAGAGGGTGGGATGTCGAGTGAGAACGTGGATGCACTTTGGGCATATCTATTAGGGAGTCCTGATGACATGGACTACCTCGAAACCCTTGCAACTTTAAAAACAATGGGAGAGAAGGGAGCACTCGTTGCAGATGATGACAAAGTATCTGGTACAATTGGAAAGAAAGATACTTCATATATCACTCCATTCAGAAAATACCTGGCCGCTGCTGCTGTTCTTATCATCAGCGTCGCAATCTCATACAGTTTAATTGAGCAAAATGATGTAACGGGCCCCACACCTATATCATCTATAGAATATAATACGGAGCGATCTGCAGAGCAGGGTACAACATTCGATGAATATATTAACAGCGCAGTAGAGCAATCTGCAGACGGAAATGTTGATGAAGCAATTGCATTTTTGAATGCTGCACAATTGAATTTACAGCTTACATCCGATCAATTAAACGAGATGAAAATTGTTGAAGGATCTGTTCTGTACAATGCAGCCAGATTCAATGAAGCCCGAATTATCTTTGAAACTTTAGTCGAAGATGAGAGCGATATTAGTTTTATGGACTATGAAAAGAGCATGTGGTTTTTGGCAAATACCTATCTCCAGCTTAATAACCGTGAAAACGCCAAAGAGGTAATGCAGAAAGTTGTAGCCCTTGATGGAGCTTACAACCGGGTTGCCCGAAATACTCTAGAGTCGTTTTAATCAAATAGCGCTGTAAACACATCAAGGCTGACAGAGAAATCAGTGGCATTCGGCTAATCATTGAGAGAAGAATAAAAGCAATTCACAACGTTACTCTATACTAGTTTATATTATCCAGCTTCTGAGAGAACGATCATAACCTGCCAGCACAAAGAACGAAAGAAGAAGCATGGTAAATAAAGAGCCAGATATAAATACAATAATTGGATTTCCATCTTTCTCCAGTGGGGCATCAATATTACCATATATGACCATAGCTCCCCAAAGATAGGGATCACTATTGTTATTATTCAGGTAGTGTAGCCGTGCTGTTCGCATAGCTTCTGCTTTATTTTGTCCGCTATTCAACGCTTTATAAAATTCAGAGGTGATGCTTGCCGCGGCTTGATCGCGTACCGGCCACAGGTTCAGAGATAAACTTTTTGCTCCTGCATATGCAAATGCTCTCGAAAAGCCCAATACACCGGCTCCCTTCAAATATCCACCCGTTCCCGATTCGCACGAGCTCAGAAACACCATATCCGCATCCATGTTCATATCAAAGAGTTCGTACGCATAGATTACACCATTATCTGGCTGTATATCGTCTTTATTTTGGTAAAAATAGATCGCAGAAAAGAGAGGACTCTCATCGTTAACTTTACTATGCGTCGCTAAATGTAGAATTTTTGCATCTCCTGCAACGGATCTGAAATTAGATTCTGTACTTTGATTATTCAGGAAATAGCGTTTTGAATTAAATTTGTCGAGATTTTTTGCTCCCTGCTGTACTTCTCTGACACTGTATGGTAAGTTTTGGAGTGAAGGGTGACCAGCACTGTCAAAGTCACGTACTCCAAATCCGGCGAGATCATATTTAAAATCAGATCGGTCCCTTCTTTCTCTGTTCAGATCTGAAATCGTATTCAAATAGCTAATACTGAAATTTTCAATCAAATATTGTGATGAACCATAGCTTTGAGAGCTGTTAACAGGCTGTGTGGGCAATATACCTATAGGTAAACGATAAAACTCACCATCAGGGATAAAATAGATATGGCTGTATTGATCTGAAATTACATCCGCAAAAAAGTTGGAATAAATTTGATAGAGGTCTTCCAGATTGGTCGATCCCTCATCAAATGAATTTACAGCAGAAGCCAGGAGATCAAGAATTTCGCGTTCTTTTGGAAATGCCGTCAGCTTGATGTCACTTCTGGTAATCACAAACCGAAACACGTGTTCTTCAAAGACCGACACGTAAATTGCCATTTGGTCTCTTTTTAAATTACGTTGGAACTGCCTTAAATCATCTTCGTAGGTTGACTGTTGGTATTCAGGAAAAACACTGTCTTGAAGTGCATTTCGTTCTGAAATGGCGTCAAGAAGTTCATTCCCGAGATAAACCCGCTGCTCCTCGGATGCATCTGCATATTGTCGCCTAAGATTGCGAATCCTGTTTCTTATGTTATAATCTTCAACAAGTTGTTCGTCGGTCAAAATTTGAGATTTCAACAGTGGGTTATTGTAAAACCCAGAACGCGAAATATTGCGCAGTTTGCCAATAGCAACCAGTGCCTTTTCGGTTTGATTGGTCTTCTGCATTAGTACTGTATGAAGCCTGAACGCCTCCGAAAACTCATCATCCATCCTCATGTGGCCGGTTTGATGATCTATACTCTCCCGTAACCAGGTAATTATTTCGTTAATCATGGCGTCAGAAATTTCCTCTGCATCCGAATACTGCTCTTCATGCATTAAAATTCGTATCAGTGCATTATTGGCTAAAACTTCGTAATTAAACTGAAGTTGTTTAAAGTCATCTGGCCGTTGTGTATTGGCCACCTCTCTCGCCCTTTCAAAATAACCTGCCAGTGAGAGCTGATTCGCCAACCTCATAGCAGCCTGTGTATACCCTGCAGAATCATCACGTTCACGACTGATGTCCATTGCCTGCTGTAGATTGTTTACAGCTTTATCTTCATCACCAAGTGTAAAGTATGTCTCCCCAATTTCAATCAGGCTATTAAAATAACGATGGTAGTTATCGGTAGTATCGGATAATGTTAGTGCTTCTTCAAAATGGTCTAAAGCAACTTGTGGGTTATTTTCAACGTCTCTGCGATACACGCCTAAAGACAGCAGGATAGAAGCTGTTTCTTCAGAAAGATCTCTTTCCTGAGATAGTTCTAGCGCCTGATTCAGATAGTTAAACGCCAGTTCAGTCTCATTTTGACGCCGATAATAGATAAAAAGATTTCGGAGTATGGAAAGCTGCTGACCAAAATTCTCTTCTTTGCTCGCTAATTCAAAGGCTTCAAGCTGAAATTCGACATACTTCTCAAACTGCCCGGTATTCAAATAGCTGATTGCAAGATTGTTGAAGAGCGCACTTCGATAACGACTACTGGTTAAATACTCCAGGTTTTCATAGACTTCTTGATACTCTCTGAGTGCTGCATCTGCGTTTCCAATTCGAAAAAGTGTTGATGCATGATCCATTTTTATGGAATAGAGTAGATTTTGGTTACCAATACCCTCAGCAATAGGCTGAAGAATGGTATTATTAATTAGCAAAGCATCATTATAATATCCTAATACACGTGAAGCGTAAGAAATAATTTCAAATAGCGTTATTGAGAAATAAGAATTAGGAAAAGGGTTATTTTTTATTAAATAAGTCCCGACTCTATGAACATTTACAAAATCATTAATTTTATCGTAACCATGAACTAATGATTGAGCTAAAATAGCACCCTCGATTGGATTATCACTATAGGTGTTTTCAAGTGATTTATACCAAAAATTTAGCAATTCTTTAGTGTCTGAAGATAGTGAGTCAGGGATTTCAGCGCCCACAAAAGTGTATATATCTCTGGGAGAAAACTCTCTCAATTGAAGGTAATCTCTTGTAATCTCATTATTTTCAAGTTTTTCAATTGTGGGTTTAATCAGTGATCTCTCTTTTTCAGTTAAGTTCTTGAGGAAATCATTTCTCAAACTTCTTCCTGCTTCATGTAATGCAAAATCTAAATAATGTATTTCACCTGTTTCACTGTATAGATCAAAATATTTAACAGCAGCAATTTGGTATGAAGATAGATCGGATTCTTTAGAAGACTCAATTGATTCTTCTAATACCTCTAACCAATTATTGTAAATTGTAGTATCAGCTTGAGCAATACAAATAGATTGATATAAAGAGATTATTAAAAAAAAACTCAATAATATTCTTAGCTGAGAATTCATGCCAGTGAACTTAAAAACACATTTTGTAAATGAAGTGAATTAGTCTCTGTCTTGGTATCGATCCCGTGGTCGAACATCAATGATGTCTTCTTGATCGCCTCCGTTAAAGAAATCGGGTAGTTCCTGGTTGACAACCTGGTCGTTTCCAGCGGTGTTGAGAACCGGTTCTTCATCAATGCTGGTATCGGTGATGCCGGCGCATCCGGTGAACAGGG
>CAYNZY010000001.1:276-174246 GCA_964401805.1 uncultured Rhodohalobacter sp. | reverse complement strand
CCGGTGAACAGGGCAATGGTGGCGATGGCGAGGGTAAGTTTCAGTGTTTTCATGGGTTTCTGAGATTTAATGATTAATTAAAATGTATTATTAGAATTTTAGATAAACTATACACTAGTAAGATGCACGAGAACGCAAAATGTTACAGTAAAAAAATGAATTTTGGATTATATTTTTTAATAAATATTAAAATGATTTAATAACTGAATAATACAGAAAAATATAGATATATTCGTGGCCGTTGGTTAAAAAAATCTAATTTGTACATCTTTTTATTTACATTACTCGGAAAGGAATAAAACGACTGATTTTTCTTTGGAACAAAAAAAATATACGAGTCGGGAATTTTATGATTTAATTGCTGCATCTGATACCCAAGAAGTAAACAGGTATTCCGAAATCCTGATTCAGCGTATATCTCGTTATCTCGAGATCGTATTGGGAGCAGATAGTGAAGCAGCAAAAGATTGTGCTCAACAGGCTTTTGAAAAAGTATATGCAAAAATTGTTGATCAAAGTCTGGGAGATATCGATGATCTGTTTCCGTATCTGATTCGTGCTTCTAAAAATGAGTATTTAATGTCGAAGCGAAGAGAAAAGTTTGAAGTATCGAGTGAATACGAATATTTCCAGGGCGTTCAAGGGTCTGGGGCTGACGATGTAGTCCATTCACTTCACTCAAACGAAAAAGAGAAACTGCTGAAATTCTGTGTGGAGCAAATGCGGAAAAGTCGTCGGGTTTTTTATGAAAAAATGCTTCGATATATCAATGAAAAGGATGCTGTTACTGCAGAAAAACTTAACATGACTCACGGAAGTTTTAGGACAAAGAAGTCAAGAATTATCGATGCCCTTCGCGATTGTGTTAAAAATGCAGGCCGGGTTTAAACTTTTCAATCTATTTAGAAAGAAATAGGAAAAGAGTCGGTTTTTTATCGAAATCAGGAGCTTTCATTTTATTCCAATTTCCCACTGTTTTCGTAAGCAAAAATTCATTAGGTGATGTAAGATTGTTAGCAATGCACAACTGTGTAGCAGGATGCAGTTTTGAAAGCAAATCGCGAAACAGATCGTCGTTCCTGTGTGGTGTTTCCATGATAATCTGAGTCTGTTTCTTTTTTGATGATTCCTCTTCAAGTATTTGAATCATCTTTTGCCTCCCAGATTTATTAATGGGAAGGTAGCCATGAAACGCAAATGATTGACCGTTGAGTCCAGAACCCATCAACGCCAGCAGAATGGAAGATGGTCCTGTTAAAGGCACTACCCGTATACTGTTTTCATGTGCTAATGATACAAGTCTTGCACCTGGATCAGCTAAACCAGGAGCTCCTGCTTCAGATAAAATTCCAGTGTCTTGCTCTTTTAATAGTTTTAGGTAGCTAAAAACTTCATGGTCTGGAGTTTTTTTATTCAGAACACGAAATGTAATTTCATGAAAAGGAACAGGATGATTAATCCACTGTAAAAAACTCAGAGCCGTTTGGGGCTTTTCTACTACGAAACAACGAATTTTTCTTATAACAGAAACTGTATATTGTGGTAGGGATACATTTTCTTTTTGCCTGAAAATAGGAGTGGGAATGAGGTATAGGTTTGTAGAGCTGGTTTTATTCAAATCGTAAAGATTTTTATAAATGTAGTTGGGTTCGGAATTTCATAAAATGTATTGATTTTTAGATTGAAAAGTGAAGACGAACTGAAATGAGAGTTTTGTAATATGTCGATTCAAAAACGGAAAAAAGATCATCTGGAGTTAACCATAAACGAAGATGTATTCTACAAAAAAACAACAGGATTTGAACAGTACGAATTTGTACATAACGCACTTCCAGAAGTAGATTCAGAATCTATTGATCTGCAGGCTCAACTTCTTGGCAGATCATTTGATATGCCATTTTTCATTTCTTCAATGACGGGTGGATACAGCGATGGAGAATCCGTAAATGCAAAACTGGCGTCATTCTGCGAGAGAATGAATCTGCCTCTGGGTGTGGGGAGCCAAAGAGCCATGATCGAAAATCCGGAAGAGACATCAACTTTTTCAGTAGTGAGAAAGCATGCACCCAGTGCTTTTATTGCGGCAAATATTGGTGGAGCTCAGCTAATTGGAGGGCTCCCTGAAGATGACGTGCTCAGAATGATAGATAGTATTCGGGCAGATGCGATTATTGTACACCTGAATCCACTACAGGAACTTATGCAGCCTGAAGGCGACAGAAATTTTGTTGGTATTGAAGAGGGGATAAATCATTTAATTGAGAGTGCTGATATTCCGGTAATAGTAAAAGAAACCGGGGCTGGTATTTCAGTTGATGTGGCCAAAAGGCTGCTCGAGGCGGGCATCCAGGTAATTGATACAGCCGGAGCAGGAGGAACCAGCTGGTCGAAAGTTGAGAATCTGCGCCAAAAGGAGGGATCTGCGCTTCACCATTTTGATGATTGGGGCATTCCTACAGCAGAATGTGTTAAAAGCCTGCAGGCTTTAAGAAGTAGCTATGAATTTGAGCTCATTGCCTCTGGTGGTATTCGCAACGCTTTTGATATTGTAAAGGCGTTGGCATTGGGTGCCAATTTTACTGCAGCTGCTCAGCCCGTTATAAAATCTTTGATGCTTGACGGAGAAAAAGGGCTTGAAAAATGGTACCTTGAGCTTAAGCGTGATTGCAAAATTATACTTACGCTTTTAGGCTGTTCTGTCTTTAACGACTTAAACCTTTCCCATCTTCGGCATGTGTAGTACAAAAGGAATAAAAAGTGCCAAACCGTAAATAGAATTTATTCTTGTTGACTCGCAAAATAAGTCTCTGCTTCATCAGCTAAAGAGAGAACGGCATCTCGGTAGAGTGAACTTGGATTGTATCGAAATACAGCTCCCTGAATATCACCGGTAATTTCTTTGAAATGTGCCAGATAGTTTGCCACTGAGAGAATATTGTTTCTCATATCAAAAATGTCATCACCAACAAACCATCGGTTTAATGAATATGGAATAAACTGAGCAAACGCCATAGCACCCGCGTAACTGGATTTAAGCTCAAAAACGTCAATGTCACGCTCATTGATGAAAATGAGAAGCTCTTCTAACTGGGCACGTGCAAAATCTGCTCTATAATCTTCACTATACATTGATACGTAAACGTTTAGTGGATTATAGCTACCTACGACTGCACCAAAGTTTGATTCAAGTCCGATGATTGCAGAAATAACATATTTTGGAATGTCGTAAGACTCTTCGGCCTCCTGAAGTTCAGTAGAATAAGTCTTCATAAATTCCCGGATTTTTACCTTCTTTGTGTCAAAACCAAGTATCCTTTGGTACTCCTGCAGCGTGGGGGTTTTCCTTTCGGCTGAGTTTCTGAATCGGCCGCCAATATCATCATAAAGTGAAAACCGAGAGTCTAGCAAATGCGATTCTAGGTCAAGATTTTTACTTTCAAAATAATCAACGAGTTGCTTTACTCTGTCATTTTCTTCAACAACAGAATTGCCCTGCTGGGAATATGCGCTATTACTTGAGAATGAAAAAATAATCGATATAAAAAAAATGAGAGAGAATTTAGGTAAATAACGCATAGTAGATATAGAATTTGGATATTGTTCAAGTAGGTCTTCTATTGATAAGAAAAAAACTGTCTTGGAGCAATGCCTATATTCGGAATTGGTCAATTGAGTTGAAAAAAGTTGTGAACAGCGGTTTGATATTTTTACTGAGTTGATCATATTGTTCAACTTTAAAAAGCAATGAAATCATTAATTTGGGATTAAACAATGAAAAAAGTTACATACACGCTAACAATTATACTGGGAATACTTTTTTTTGTAACCTCCAATGCAGAGGCTCAAACCATTACTGCCGGTGGCGGTGTTGGGTATGGTAGCAAATCTGAGAATGCAAACTTTCAGGTAAACATATACTACAGACTGCCGACTTTACCTCTTAGAATCGGTGGAGATGTAGGTTTTTCTAAACCAGAAGATGACTTAACTGAAATCGAGTCGAATGCCAACCTTCATTTTATGGCAGTAGATACCGAGCTTTTTAGTCTGTATACAATAACTGGTTTGAATATCTTACATGCGAGGCTATCTGAGGGTGATGAAACGTTCTCAGATACCGACACAGGCTTTAATGTTGGAGCAGGCGCTGAGGTTGATCTTGGATTTGGAAGAGCTTTTGGTGAAGCGAAGTATATCTTAGGAACCGAGCGTGAAGAGCAGGTTGTTCTGGGAGCTGGGGTCCGAGTTAGCTTGTCTAATTAACCATCATTCAGTTTTTTATTTGATATGATAGCCCGTGAAAGCGGGCTATTTTTTTAAAACCAGCTTTTTCTTTTGAAATAGTAGATCATCAATAAGGCCATCAGGATCATTACGGCCAGGGATGCAGGATAACCATAATACCAGTTGAGTTCCGGCATATTCAGTGGACTTAAATCCGTATTAAAATTCATTCCATAAATACCTGCAACAAAAGTTAGTGGAATAAATATGGTTGCGATGATTGTTAAAACCTTCATTACCTCATTCATTTTGTTGCTGAGGCCTGACATGTGCATATCATAAAGGCTATAGATCATTTCACGGTAGTTTTCAGTGCTGTCAATAACTTGTATAAGATGATCATACACATCCCGAATATAAATTTTTGTTTCTTGTTTGATTAGAGTGTTTTCGTCTCTGATAAGGGAGTTTATACTATCTCGGAGAGGCCAGACCGCCTTGCGAAAAAATATCAAGTCTCTTCGAAGAAGATGAATGCTGTTCAAAAGTGATGATTCAGGATTCTCAATAATACGATCTTCCAGCAATTCAATGGCTTCCGCAACATCATCAAGAGCGTGAAAGTAGTGATCAACAATATTATCAATAAGTGCGTAAGCAAGGTAATCGGGACCAAATTGACGAAGCCGTGTATTTGGAGTTTCAATACGTTTTAAAACCGGAGCAAAGATTTCGGAATCGCTTTCCTGAAATGAGAGCACGTAATTTTCTCCTAGAACAATACTTAATTGTTCATTTCTGATATGAGGCAGGCCATTCTCTACAGACTCTTGAGAGATCATTCTCATGACTACGAAAATCTGGTTCGTATAGTCCTCAACTTTTGCACGCTGGGTGGTATTAACAATGTCCTCTCGGATGAGAGGATGAAGCTCAAAATAGTCCCAAATTTTTTGGAGCGATTCAACATCGTGAAGTCCCTGAACCTGAATCCATGTTTTACTTTCGCTAGCTAAATAGGGTTCAACATCGTCTAAGTTTTCTATAGTAATAGATTTAAAATGAGCTTCATCAAAATCGTGAACCTTAAGAATTACATTTTCCAGTTTTTTCTGGCCTGTATATACAATAGTGCCGGGTGCCTGCCCGGGTGGTTTCCGATTTCTTTGGCGGGGTATTTTTCCATGAAATAACCCGCTGCTTTTTGCCACTACCTTTTTTACCTGTTTTTTCATGATGAGGCTCCCGAAAACTTTTTTAACTGAAAGATTAGTTTTTGGTTTGTTCGGTTACGTTAATGTACTTTTCAGAAAGATCACAATTAATCATTATTCATAAAATAACCTGTTCGCCATGGTGAAATTCACAAAAGTTAACACACTTCTATTTATACTTTTTTTAACCATGATTCAAAATGGATTATCACAAGAAATAAACCGAATGAATAGTATAGGAATATTTGATCAGCAGTCATTGCCGGGGTACCTGTCCGGAGAAGAATACTTTCAGTATGATGCAAATACCGAAACATATATGGTGAACACGGATAACTCTAATACTCATCCTGAGGGCGCGGTTCCTCCTTTTTTATGGAAAGCGATTCAGGGTGATTTTATTCTGCGAGCTGAAATTAAGTTTGATGAAAATTATGAAGATGGACCAATGGCAGGTTGGATGCTTCGTAATTCAATTGACCCTGAGGTAGGCGATGAAGACATCTTTGTCTCAGTAAGCGCATCTGGATTGGGAGAAGATGGAGATGATTTGAAAATGGATTTACAAGGCTCTGGTGATCAGATAACTCATGTTCTCCAGCTTTCGCGGGTAGGAGATCAATTAACATTTAAAATGGCTCTGTTTGGCGAGCAGCTAAAAACAGTAAAGCAACAAACGTCTACATTAAACAACGAACTGTTTGCAGGTCTTTTTGTAAAAAATGCGCAGGGAGCCAGTAACGAGATTTCATTCAGGAATGTGCGCATCGTAAAACCTGCACCCGAAACCATGGAATCGTATCAGGAATATCTAGGCAGCAGACTTGAAGTGATAAATGTTGAGAGTGGTCTAAGAAAAGTTTTATTGGAAAGTGAACACTCTGTACAGGCACCCAACTGGACAACCGATGGTCAAAAACTAATTGTAAATTCAAACGGATATCTCTACAACTACCATCTCGAAAACGGAACACTTTCGTATCTAAATACCGGCTTTGCAACAAACAATAACAATGATCATGTAATATCATTTGACGGCACCATGCTGGCCATCAGTCATCATAATGAAGAGTATGGGGGCGAATCAACAATTTATACGTTGCCGATTGAAGGCAGCGATAATCCGCGGCAGGTAACGCAGTCGGGTTTAGGCGCTTCCTACCTGCACGGAATATCACCCGATAATAAAACTGTTTTGTTTACAGGAAATAGAAATAGTCAGTATGACATTTATGCCGCAGACACAGAAACCATGGAGGAGACTCAGCTCACCGACACGCCTGGTCTTGATGATGGATCTGAATATTCACCTGATGGGAAGTACATCTATTTTAACTCGAACAGAACGGGGACAATGCAAATTTGGCGGATGGATGCAGATGGCTCAAATAAAAAGCAGCTTACATTTGATAAAAACACGCACGATTGGTTTCCTCACATTTCACCCAACGGCAAGTGGATCGTGTTTTTAAGCTATGGACTTGATGTTGAATCAGGTGATCATCCATTTTATAAAGAAGTTACTCTACAGCTAATGCCTGCTGATGGAGGTGAGCCAAAAGTGATTGCTTACTTATATGGCGGACAAGGCACCATAAACGTTCCGAGCTGGTCACCAGATAGTAAATATTTCTCTTTTGTAAGTAACTCAGGTCGTTTTTACTAATCTATTGCTGAAATGAGAATGGATAACAAAGGGACATTTTTAATCTTGGGTAAAGTGTGGCCTGAGCCCAAATCATCCGCAGCCGGATCAAGAATGATGCAGTTAATTGATGTACTTCTTGAGGAAGGTTTTGCGGTGTCGTTTGCCAGTACTGCAGAAAAGAGTGAGTTCTCAGGAGATTTGAAAAGCAAGGGAGTGGGGCAAAAAGAAATCAAGCTTAATGACTCCTCATTTGATGAATTTATTGCAGCAATGAACCCCGATTTTGTACTGTTTGATCGATTTATGATCGAAGAACAGTTTGGTTGGAGAGTTGCCGAATTCTGCCCTGATGCTGTTCGGATACTGGATACTGTAGATCTGCACTGTTTAAGAGCTGCAAGACAAAATGCCTGGAAAAAGAACACTTCATTTCAATTAGACGACTTACTAACTGAAGAAATTGCCCGACGTGAAATCGCATCCATTTTACGAAGTGATTTGTCTTTGATTATCTCCGAAGCAGAAGTAGAAATATTGAAACGTATTTTTAAACTGGATGAGGAGTTACTTCATTACCTTCCTTTTCTTTTAGACAGTTATGACTTTAAAAACAGAGAACAGCTCGTGGCATTTGAGGATAGAAAGGATTTTGTAACGATCGGCAATTTTCGACACGAACCTAATTGGAACGCAACATTATGGTTAAAAGAAGAGATTTGGCCACGGATCAGAGCTACTCTCCCAGGCGCAAAAATGAATATCTATGGGTCATACACATCACAAAAAGTAATGCAGCTGCATAATCCTGACCATGGCTTTCTGATAAAAGGAAGAGCACCTGATGCTATTGACGTGATCAGTAAAGCAAAAGTTTTGTTAGCGCCACTGAGATTTGGAGCGGGTTTAAAAGGAAAGCTGGTGGACGCAATGATATCTGGCACCCCCTCGGTTACGACAGATATTGGTGCCGAGGGAATGACTAGCAAGAGATCAGTTTGGTGTGGGGCTATTGAAAATGACGCTGAAATGTTCTCTGAAGCGGCTATAGGTCTCTATAACGAAGAAGCTAAATGGAAAGCTGCCAGTAAGATGGGAGTTCAGTTGGCAAAAGATCGATTTAACGTTGATAATTATCGCAAAGAATTTGTTTTTAGACTTACAGATTTAAAAAAGAACCTGCAAAGCCATCGGGAAAAAAACTTTTTAGGTTCCATTCTGCTGCATAATACGATGGCCAGTACAAAATATATGGCGAAATGGATTGAAGAAAAGAATAAGTGAAAATGATCATAGCCTGTAGTTATTCAGTAACTTCTTTTTTTGCTTCTTTAGTGTGCTTCCAGAGAACAATCACATCATAAACAAAATGTGCCAGCATGGCGGAATATAAGCCAAAGGCCATATACAGATATCCCAACATCATACTTAGTAAAAAAGTAAAGAGAGTGAACAAGAATTTGGGAACGGTTGTAATTTTAATATATCCATGAACACCCACAAAGATCAGGGATGTAAGCCAAATTCCAATTATGGGTTGTATAGCAGCTCTGAACAGAAATTCTTCGGTAATACCTGCGACAGCTGAAACAGATATCTGCTGTGCTTTACCCAGCTTCAGTTCGTTCAGTGTTTTAATAATTTCGTACTCAGATAATGCCTTTTTTAAAGTAGGGTCTTTCATGAGCTGTATACCCATCACGCCAAACAGAATGCCAAATGCTGTTCCTGTGGTGATCTGTATCCAAATGGAAGCTCCGTCGGTAAATACCTCTAGAAGTGTGCGATCTTGGCCTATGTATATAATCAGTGCTCCCAGAATCATC
Source organism: uncultured Rhodohalobacter sp. (assembly GCA_964401805.1). GTDB lineage: Bacteria > Bacteroidota > Rhodothermia > Balneolales > Balneolaceae > Rhodohalobacter. The sequence goes on along the minus strand of CAYNZY010000001.1, from coordinate 165,337 downwards.
CAAATTGCACCTGAAATCAATGAGAGCTTGGTGATGTTCGGCTCTTGTTTGGGTGAAGAATTATCTTGGCTTGAGAATTTTCTCATGCATTGGTCTCTGAATTTCTATTTCGCGGCATAAAACTATCGATTACCAATGTTAAAAACTAACAGATCAGGAGATAAAAGAATTACATTTGAGCATCATTTTACCGATTTTAAATAGATTACTTTTACCAATATTTAAAGCCAGTCTTATGAATACCCGACCTCTTCTTTTCATCATAGTTTTAGTGATTTTAAAGTCATTTCTTCACCAACAGATTGTTGCTCAGCAAGTGGTAGAGGGGGCAGCTGCACACTGGGTAAATGAAGGGCAGTTGGTTTGGGATGCCCCCGAAAATGCTGCGAACTATAAAATAGTATTTACAGGTAATCTTGATGAAAATGAGTGGTTAACGAATACTGATGATTATCCAACGTTAGTTTTAACTGAAACCGGAAGTTGGAGCGCCGAAGATTCAAGAATCTACAGACATCTTGCCGGCCGTACTCTTTTTGATGTGGAACAAGACCGGAGCAAAGTTACGAATGGAATAAAACAAGGAATTTTTGCGGTAGCTTATGATGAAATGGAAAATGTCATTGGCGCAACAAGAGTTCAGTTCGCTGGATTGCTGGATGATCTTTATTACTTTGACGGAGAGCTGGGACCGACGTATGCAAATGATGCGATAACTTTAAAACTGTGGGCGCCTACGGCAAAAAATATTCATTTGTTATTGTTTGATACGCACAAAAAACAGGTTGATACTATAACAGGATCGCAATCTGATGGGGTGTGGACATTTACGGGGCCCGTGGACTGGGATCAGCATTTCTATCTTTTTGAAATTGAGGTTTTCCACTATCTCACCGGGAAAACGGAGATTTTTAGAGTGACAGACCCATACTCAGTGAGTCTTTCAATGGATAGTGAATTCAGTCATTTGGTGAATCTTTCTGACGATAACCGTTTAAAACCCGAGGGCTGGAATCAGTTTAAGAAGGAGCTGCCTCAACATGTAGATATTTCAGTCTATGAAACACATATGAGAGATTTTAGTGTTTACGATTATACAGTTCCTGAGCGCTATAAAGGAACTTATAGAGCCTTTACGCTGAATGGGGAAGGTGGAAGGCCTTTATCAAACGGAATGATGCATCTGCAGTCACTGGCAGATGCCGGACTAACCCATCTTCACTTGCTTCCTGTTAACGATATTGGGTCGGTTCCTGAAAACAGATCAAAGCAGGTTCTTCTATCAGATCCGTGGGAAAGATTATGTGATTTTGTGAATTCTGATATGCTGGAAGACGGATGCAGGGCAAATAGAACCGAATCATTCTGGTCGTTTTTTGAAAGCGAGAGTGAGAGAAATCCTGTTACGAAAACTGTGCAAGCCCCTTACAGTGTCCCCGGAATTTACGAAGGTCTTGGTGAGTATGATTCTTTTAACTGGGGTTATGATCCATTTCATTTTAATGTGCCGGAGGGCAGTTATTCTACAAATCCGGAAGGAGGCCAGCGTATTCTTGAGTTCCGGGAAATGGTGATGGCAGTTGATGAAATCGGGCTCAAAACGGTTGTGGATGTCGTATACAATCATACATACAGGTCGGGCACATCTCCATATTCCGTTCTGGATAAGGTAGTACCGGGCTACTACCATCGATATAACGCCGATTCCGGTGAAATTGAAACCAGTACATGCTGCGATAACACCGCTGCCGAACACAAAATGATGGAAAAGTTAATTATCGACTCAGTCATTCTATGGGCTAAAGAGTATAAAATAGATGGGTTTCGATTTGATTTGATGGGGCATCACCCAAAGTATGTTATGGAAAATCTGCGTAAGGAGTTGGACCTGCTAACTCTTGAAAAGGACGGTGTAGACGGGAAGGGAATATATTTATACGGAGAAGGGTGGAATTTTGGTGAGGTGGCAGACAACCGCATTTTTGAGCAGGCTACACAATTTAATATGGATGGAACAGGCGTTGGAAATTTTAACGATCGGATAAGAGACGCAATCCGTGGACCTTTTTATTCCTGGAGCGGCCGTGAGCAGGGGTTTGCCAATGGTCAATATTTATATCCGAATGAAGACGCATCGGGTACGCCAGATGAAATGCTGGAAAAACTATTGAGCTCTGCCGACAGAATACGAGTTGGCATGGCCGGAAATCTCGAATCGTATCCTTATATCAATCGCCGCGGTGAACAGACAAACGGGGCGAATGAGTATATAGGGTATACAAAAATGCCACAGGAGTCAGTCAACTATATCGATAAACACGACAATGAAACTCTATGGGATAATACACAAACGAAGTTACCGGATAACCTATCTACGGAGCAGCGGGTGAGAGTTCATTTACTAAGTACTGCATTTATCAATTATGGTCAGGGTGTCGTTTTCCATCAGCTTGGCACAGGCATGCTTCGAAGTAAATCAATGGATCGAAACAGCTACAATTCTGGCGACTGGTTTAACCGTGTTGATTATACGATGGAGACTCATAACTGGGGAATAGGTTTGCCCCCCGCATGGGACAATCAAAACGCTTGGGACGATCACTCCAGATTTATGACGAATCCAAACATTGAGGTTAAGAAAGAGCACATGTTGTTCTCTTCAAAAGTATTTCAGGAGCAGCTTGCAGTGCGATATAGCTCACCACTTTTCAGGCTTCCAACAGCCGCAGAAGTTCATCGGCGGGTAGCCTATTTCAACACGGGTCCGGATCAAATACCTGGAGTGATTGCAATGGGCATTTCTGACGGGCAGTGCGCAGGCAATGATTTAGATAGTGCGGTAGATGGAATTCTAGTCCTGTTCAATTCTCATATTGAAGAACAAACGATTAGACTCCCCGAGGATAATCTTTATTTACATCAGATATTGGTGAGTGGCACAGATCATGTGGTTAAAAATGTGATAATAAGGGACAATGTTGTAACAATTCCTGCACTTAGTTCAATAGTATTCGTTAAACCTCAAGGTGAGAACCAGGGAGAGTTTAGCTGTAACGAGGTGATGGCTAGTCAGTAAGAAATATGGTTTTACCCGATTGGGCTGATTCTCTTGCGGCATCCAAAATTTTCATAACTGTGACGTTATTTTGCAGTGAAGACAGGTCCGTTTCATGAATGGTAAGCGTTCCCCTTACCACAGCTGCAAGGTAACTGAAAGGATCATTCATGGGAGCAACCCTTGGCTGTAAATTGATAATCTCTGAGGTCGTATCCCCTTCTTTTAGAATCTCAACTTGCTCTGAACTTAACGCGTATGCGTAACCAGATTCACCATATACATGCATATCTTTACGGTTATAGGGCCAGTTCCAGGATGCTTGAATAATACCCTGAGATTCCGGGTAAGTGAGTATTATAGTTGCTTCATCGTCAACAAGCGGATATATATCAGGTTTTAATGTTTGTGTAACGGCTGTAACTGATAGAGGTTCTTCGCCATTGTGAAGCCACGTTATGAGATTTGCCCCATAACAGCCAAAATCCATTATAGCTCCGCCACCATTTAAAACCGGATCGGTCAGCCACTCTAAAAACTCTTCACTAACGCCAATTTCCTTAGGGCCGCGATGTCCATCATGCACCACTATTTTTTTGATGTTCCCCATGATGGATGATTCATGAAATTGATCGTAGACCAGCTGATTACTCGCATACCATGTTGTTTCGTAATTGGTAATAATGTGAACATCATGCTGTTCAGCCAAGGCTTGCATTTTTTGGGCATGCTCCAGACTCACAGCAAGTGGTTTTTCAACCATGATGTTAATACCCCGGGGTGCACTGGCTTCAACAACTTCAAGATGATCGAATGTGGGGCCAAATGCTGATATTGCTTCGGGTTGTACTTCGTCCAGCATCACCAGTAAATCATCATAGAAAAGAGAATCAGGCAAGTTATATTGATATGCATATCTTTGCTTCAGTTCAGGGTTAGATTCGTAAATGCCGACAATTTCAATATCACCGGGGTTTTCACGTCCAAAAATCCAGTGTACGTGATCATGAGACAAGCCAGAAATTGCCAATGTTACGGGTTCAGTTAAACGATCTTGAGCAATTAAAACCGGCACTGCTGCAAAGATGCAGAACAGTGCCGTTAAGAGAATTCGAATGTTCATATCTGGTTTTTATCCGGATGTTGGATATTATAGCTGTATCCAGCTTCCGTTTTGATGTGCGTTATAAATTTGAGTCACCAATTGGTTCACGGCTGCAGCTTCATCAGCGGTAATTAGTGGTGCTGTATTTGTTCCTGCAACTTCATCAAAGAAGATTTCAACCGGGTGCTTCCAGCTTTCCGGCAGATCGGTATAGGGTTCAGAAGCGTCTAAATCCATTTCGGGTATCCGAACATAGAGATTCCCATTTGTTACTCGTAAATGACCTTTTGTACCGGAAATTTCGATTTGATTGGGGTTGGCATGATCCACCCATCCGGCTGCAACTGTAGCAACGGCACCCGAGTCAAACGTTACCATTCCTTCACCATATTCATCGCTCTCGGGGTATCGGCCAATTACAGAATCAACATATCCTGTACACGCTTTTGGACTGTCTCCTTCCATAAACCATAGTAAAAGGTCAAAAACATGAGACCCTAAGTCTCCAAAGGCTCCAACGCCGGCTTTATCAGGTTCAGTCATCCAGCGCCAGTCAGTATCAAACCAGCCACCAATTACACCACTGTGTACATTGCTCAATCGAAGCCGGGTAATATCTCCCAACGCACCCTCTTGAACAAGAGATCTGACTTTCTGATTAACTCCGCTGCTACGCATAAAGTAGCCTGTTTGAAAGATCACTCCTGCATTATTTACAGCATTGGCAATTTCATAGGCTTCTGAGCCATTCATTCCAACGGGTTTTTCAACAAATACGTGTTTGCCTGCTTCTACAGCCGGAAAAATAAGATCGGTGTGCATGTTGGTTTGTGACGTGATGATAACACCGTCAACGTCAGGGTCGTTAAAGATTATGTTGGGATCATCAACAATGTCACCACCGGTAACTTGCTGGCGTTCCCGAGCAGTCTCGCTACTGGGATCCCAAACATATTTTGTTTGTACAAAATCAGTCCTGCTCATTCGGTTGGCAAAATTGGGTGCATGAATGTGTGCCCCGCCGACCATGGCCAGCGTAATTGAATTCGATTTAGCGTTTCCGGCAAAGATTTTTGAGCCGAATGCAAAAGGAGCAGCACCAATAGCTGTGGTTCCAAGACCGATTTGATATAGAGCCCTTCTTCTGCTTATCCCTTTAGAGGAGTTTTTGTCTGTTTTTTTCATGCTACAAATATTTAAAGTTAATCTGCGACAGCAGGTTTGAGAAGTCAGTCAGATATAAATATGTCAATAAAATACTTTAAAAGAGATGGGATATTGGTAAAAATTTTGAAAATAGAGTGTTTGAGGAGTTCAGAGAGATGAGCGTACTCCCAATTTGTTACACTGTTTTATTAACTGGCAAAGAACTTTCTGTAAAGTCCCCAAAGAATTGTACCAGCCTGAATTACAAACTTTGAAATCATCTTAAATTCTCTTGTAGAAAATACACGATTTCTTTTCAAAATTACGAAACCAAATAATGGAGTATTAATGGGAACACGCATATTGTTATGCATGAGTGCTTCTTTACTAATTTTGAATAAAGGGATCCCAATTTCAGAGCTAAGACCAATTTTAAGAGCAGTTTCACCAAACAAACCTTTCTTTTCAGATGTGGGATTATTCGTCATGTAGGGTTTTTTGGTTGTCGCAAATTCTCTGAAAGCCTTTTCGGATAGCAGTTCATTGGGGCCAAAATTGTCGGGCTGGCTATCGCCGAGAGATACAATAAGGTTTGGCTTTGACTTATGAACGGTCCAGAATGAGATATAATTGATCTCGAAGGTATTTACCAGACCTACGCCAAGTTTTCTGGAAGCGGATATAAAATCACCATTAACCGACTCTGAGATAATGGATTTGATTATTTTTTTAAATTGCTGTTTATAACCGTGATAAGACTCGGGTGGGCGGCTTTCGTGTAGTATTTTTCGCTTTACGAGCCTTGTTACATACTCTTTGTCATTAAAGAGAATACTCTTTTTTACAAATTCAGTAGCACCAAGCTCTTTGGCTTTCTCCTCAATTTCTTCCGTTGCTTTGCCTGTCATTATAATCACAGGAACACTCCGCAGTACTGTGTCAATCATCAGTGATTCCAGAAGCTCAATTCCTGTAACTTTTGGCATCTGAACATCCAGGAGAATCAAATGAATAGAATTTTCGGCGAGCAAATCAATGCCTTCCTGGGCATTTTTAGCAAATAGAAGATGATACTCTTTACCAAGCAACGCTTTGAGAATGACATGGGTCATCTTCTCATCGTCAATTACTAAAATTGTTCTCTTTTCCATTGCTGTTATAAACCCCTTGTGCCATTAGCTGCTACATTATTACAAAGAAATATAAATATTAAAATACTTTAATAATATTACTATTTATCAATCACGATAATCTAAAAGCGCTGTTTGTACACGACTCTCTGCGAAGTGACTGTAATTTTATATGATTGCTAAAATTTTCTCTTGTTATCTATACTATATAAAAAGTAAATACAAACCAAAAGCAATAAATAAGTTTCTGAGAAATCAGTAAATAAGGCATAAAGGGAAGATCATTTAAAGATGATTCCCTTTTCTTTAAAAAAGAAATAGAAAATAATCTGTAAGGAATCTTATTGAGGTGGTTCATACTATTAAAAAGGTATAATATGGATACATCACTGATTATTTCAAAAACCAGAGTAGAAATTCGCAGAAAAAGGGCAGGTCTTCAAAGAGAGAGGGATGTTGTCGGTTGGATTAAACGGTTTTTTACGGAAATGTCAATTAATCACTCATCCCAGATAAGGCCTTGGCAGCAGGAGGCATTTTTGTCAAGACTAAAAAATGAGCCTGGATTCACCAGTGAAGATCATCTTCAGGCTCGTTCCGCGCTGTTGTTTATGAACCGTGCGGTGTTAAGTAGAAGCAGATCAGCTTTTGAAGCTAACGAATTAGATACGGAACCCGGCGTATTTCGGATTACTGCTTAAAATAGAAAAACGTCAGCGTCTGTTTACGACAGCGATTGTGCATCTGGAGATACAGATGAGTTTACCGGATTCAGAATAAATTTCATTTTTCCAGACCTGGATAGAATTGCCTAGGCGAACAGGCTGAGAGATACATTTTACCATATTCCCTTTTCTCACGGGGCGCAGATGATTGGCATTGATCTCTAATCCAACCGCCATCTTTTTTTCGTCGCTAAGATTAAGCCATGCACCTACAGAGCACACGGTTTCTGCAAGTGCTACCGATGCTCCACCATGTAAAAGCCCGAAAGGTTGGGTTGTATTCTCATTTACCGGCATCATTGCTTCCAGTTTGTTCATCGATATATAGGAAAATTCAATGCCGAGCGCATCAGCCATATTTTTTTGTCCTGAATTAAACAGAGATTCAACCTTTCCTTTTAGATCACTATCAATATGCATTTTTTAAAATTTGATTAACTATTCGAGGGTTTAAAAAATGTAGAACTTTTTTCCGATTTAATTTTTAAAAGTCGGTTCAAAGTTTAAATTACAAGATAACAGTGTTAATCTGTTTTTAAACGTCAAAAAAGCGCTTTTACAATATGGATATTCCTGAAAAAACGTTACCACAGCTGTTGTTCGAAGGTCTTGCTAAGTACGATGGTTCTTGTTTTTCGTCTACAAAAAGAGATGGAAAGTGGATAGAAGAGAGTGTGGACTCATTTAAAAAACGGGTGCGATATTTCTGTCTTGGGCTGCATCAATTAGGTGTAAAGCGCGGTGATAAGGTCTCTCTACATGCTGAAAATTCTACAGAGTGGTTGATTTGCGATTTAGCCATATTATGTTTGGGAGCTGTGAATGTTCCCATCTATAGTACTCAACCGGGAGATCAGATTAAGTACATTCTTGAAGATTGTGATTCAGTAGTTCACATTGTTTCCAATGATGAGATGTTCGCGGATACAAAACCTCTGATGAAATCCATCAAATCAGTAAAGGCGGTGGTCACAATTTTCGGCTCCAAGCATAAAAAGCTGAAATTGTTTGATGATATTATTGACCAGGGTAAAAAAGTGGATGATTCTTCTCCATCGCTTTTTGAGGATTTGGTTGAGCAAGTTGAGCCCGATGATTTAGCTACTCTTATTTATACCTCTGGAACTACGGGCCTGCCAAAAGGTGTGATGCTCAGCCACCACAATATCTCCTCGAATGTGCTGGGGTCGATGGAAAAGCTTCCATATGATGAAGAAGCATTTCGTAACGTCAATGTTCTGTCGTATCTCCCGCTGTCGCATGTTTTTGAGAGGATGATTGATTATATGTTTATCTACATGGGATCAAAAATTCATTATATCGATCAGGTTGACGAGATAAGAGACGACTTTTTAACCGTAAATCCCTTCTTTTTAGCTACAGTACCCAGGCTGCTGGAAAAAATTCACACAGGAGTGAAAGTAAAAGGACAGGAGCTATCCGGGCTAAAAAAGAGCCTCTACTACTGGGCAATTTATCTTACAGAAGAGTATGATCCGGAACATCCGCCAACAGGATTGGCAAAAGTTAAGCATGCAATTGCGGATAAATTGGTCTACAAGAAAATAAGAGATCTGTTTGGGAATAATCTCGGGGGAATGGTAAGCGGTGGGGCTGCACTTTCCCCCAAAGTGTTCAGATTTATGAATGCCATTGGTATTCTTTGCGTGCAGGGTTATGGACTATCCGAAACATCACCGGTAATAACGGTTCAAACGCCGGGCGATATGAGAGTAGGCAGCTCTGGAAAACCTCTGTCTGGAGTTGAAGTAAAGATCGCAAAGGATGGAGAGATTTTGGCAAGAGGCCCTAACATCATGCAGGGTTATTACAACGATGAAGAAAAATCCCGAGAAGTGTTATCCGATGATGGCTGGTTTAAAACAGGTGATATTGGAAAAATTGATGAGGACGGCTATCTGTATATCACAGATAGGAAGAAATCGATGTTTAAGCTATCGACTGGTAAATATGTGGCTCCTCAAAACATTGAAAACAAATTAACAGGATCAGGTTTTATCGACCAAGTGGTGGTGATTGGATATCAGCGTAAATTTTGCTCGGCGTTAATTGTCCCTTCTTATGATAACATTATCAAACGGTTGAAAAGAGATAACTATACTCCGGAAAAACCTTACTCAAAAGATTCAAAAATTCGAAAGTTAATTCAGAAAGAGATTGAAAAAACCAACCGCCAGCTTTCACCCTGGGAACAAGTCAAAAAGTTTGAACTTCTGAATGACCCTCTCACAATCGATGGCGGTGAGTTAACACCCACAATGAAAGTAAAGAGACCGGTTGTACTCGAAAAATTTAAGGAGCAGATCGAATCGATGTATGCTGATGAATGGTCATGAGTCTTGGGGCTCGAGTCTTGAGAAATCTCGGGAATTACTCATGATCTATACAGGACTTCTCATTCATTCAACATAAAGTCATATAATCTCACAACAAAAGACTAATATCTCAAGACTATCATAATGACTCAAGAATCACATACCAAGACTAAAAATATCCAAAGCATTGTAGTTCTCGGCTCAGGTGTAATGGGCAGCCAGATAGCTGCACACTGCGTGAATGCCGGACTGAAGGTGAAGTTGCTGGACCTTAAATCTGATGATCCGGACAGGCCCAATAAAACGGCGGAAGAAAGTATTCAGAAATTGACAAAAATGAATCCCGCGCCACTGGGTGATCCGGAATGGGCGGATCGAATTACGCCGGGGAATTTTGAAGATCATCTCAAGTGGGTAGAAGATGCTGACTGGGTTTGCGAGGTGATTGTGGAGCGAATGGACATCAAAAAAGAGATGATGGCGAAGCTTGAGAAGGTTCGCAAGCCGGGCACCATTGTCAGCTCCAACACATCCGGTCTACCCATATCTGATATCAGTGAAGATGTATCTGATGAGTTTAAGGCACATTTTCTGGGTACGCATTTCTTCAATCCGCCGCGATACATGAAGCTGCTGGAGATCATACCTACAAAGAAGACGGATGATACAGTGACGGAGTACATGACCGGGTTTTGTGAAAAGATTCTCGGTAAGGGAACTGTGATCTGTAAAGATACTCCAAACTTTATCGCGAACAGAATCGGCGTTTTCTCCATGGCTTCCATTATGCCATGGTTTTTTGACGGATCATTTAGGGCCGAGGAGATCGACTTTTTGACCGGAACACTGACCGGATATTCTAAAGCCGCAACGTTTCGAACTGCTGATATGGCCGGACTAGATGTACTGAACCATGTGGCGGAAAATCTCTATCCCGCCGTTCCGGATGATGAACGCAGGGAGCTTTTTAAAGTACCAGAGGGTTTCAAAAAAATGGTGGAAAAAGGTGCTCATGGCAACAAGAAAGGGCACGGGTTTTATAAAAAAGTAAAAGGTGACAAAGGGAATGAATATCATGTGATAGATCCTGAGAAACTGGAATATGAACAGCAACAGGATGTTTCGTTTGAATCGGCTGATAAGGCAAAAAAAGAGTATAAAACTTCGGGAGAACGACTGAAGTTTCTAGTCAATCAGGATGATAAGGCCGGTAAATTCCTGTGGGAGATTCACTGTGATCTGTTGCTCTATTCTGCCAATCGAATACCTGAAATTACAGAATCTGTAGAATCGATTGACCGCGCCATGCAGTGGGGTTTCAATTGGGAACTCGGACCGTTTCAGCGATGGGACGCCATTGGCGTAGAGGAGTCGGTGAAGCGAATGGAAGAGGAGGGGCGCGAAGTTCCCGCTTCTGTGAAGAAGATGCTCGAGAGCGGTCGTAAATCATTCTATAAAGATGATGGAACCGTTTATAACCTGGCGTCAGGTAAAATAGAAGAACTATCAGCCCCTGCAGAGGGTGCTGTGACCGTTGCATCTCTTAAGCGAGATCAAAAGGAAGTGTGGAGCAACAAAAGTGCCGCTCTGTATGATATGGGGGATGGTGTTGCACTCTTCGAATTTCGCACCAAACAGCAGACACTTGGTTTTGAGCTGGTGACGTCAGTAGATGAAGTCACGGAAATTGTGAAGGATCAGTTTGATGCATTGGTGATTGGTCACGACCACGAGAATTTTAGTTATGGAGCCAACCTTGGCGAAGCCGGCCAAGCGCTGCAAAGTGGGGATTTTGGAAAAGTGAAGGAGGCAGTGGAGAATTTCCAGCGGGTGGCTGTAGGATTGCGATATCAGCCGTTTCCGGTGATTGGAGCTGTGTCAGGACGTTGTTTCGGAGGCGGTGTGGAGTTTATGATGCACTGCGACAAAGTTGTGGCGCACCATGAACTGTACTGCGGCCTTGTAGAACTGGGGGTTGGTTTGATTCCGGCCGGAGGAGGGACGAAAGAGCTGCTTCTTCGGGCGATGAACAAAGTGAATGAAGACGAGGATGCAGATCCGCTTCCATACCTGAAGGATGCATTCAAAACGATTGGAATGGCGAAAGTTTCCGATGGTGCACCCAAAGCGAAAAAGCTTGGCTATCTGCGTGATACGGATATGATTGTCATGCATCGGGACCTGCTCTTGGCAACGGCCAAGCAACAAGCCCGTACGATGGCTGATGCAGGATATCGTCCGCCTGCAGAGCCGAAGATAAAGTTGATGGGGCAAACCGGAAAAAGCGTGCTTGATGTTACGCTTTACATTATGACCGAAGCGAAATGGGCATCACCTTATGACAAAGTTCTTGCAGGCAAAGTCGCCGAAATTATGACAGGTGGAGATATCAGTGAACCGCAGGAAGTCCCTGAATCATACGTGCTGAAACTGGAGCGTGAGGCAATTTTAGAGTGCTTCCGGGATGAACGAACTCATAAGAGAATGGAGCATATGCTGAAGACCGGGAAACCTCTTAGGAATTAGTCTTGAGTTATAGTGTGTAAGATGTAGCTTAAGCGTTCCCCTCCTTTTTAAGGAGGGGACAGGGGTGGTTACCTAAGGGTTGACCAACGGTAAAAATCAATAAACATGTTAAATCCAAAGAAGACAAAAAAGCAGCGTCAATATTTTCGAAATAACATGACGAAGTGGGAAGTCAGATTATGGAATGATTTAAAGAATAAAAAAATGTTTGGCTTCAAAGTACGTAGACAGTATGGAATCGATAACTATGTAATTGATTTTTACTGTCCGAAATTAAAATTGGCAATTGAAGTGGATGGAGATGTGCACTATTACCCAGATAAATCTGAAATTGATAAGCGAAAGGATAAACGATTGAATGAAGAAGGAATTCATTTAATCCGATTAAAGAATGAAGACCTGGAAGAGGATTATGAGAGTTCTCTGATGTATCTGGAAGATAAATTTAAAGCTCGGGCATGTGAACTACATAAACCGCTGAAGTTTGATTTCGATTGAACCACCCCTAAATCCCCTCCTTGAGAAGGAGGGGACTTTTGAAACCCAAACATTTTAAACCAACATCCTCATGACTCAAGACTCAAGACTCAAGACTAATAACAACGAAGTTGTCATCGTAGCAGCAAAACGAACCGCCTGTGGAAAGGCCAATAAGGGATCCCTGCGTTTTACTCGGCCGGATTCGCTTATGGGAGAGATCATCAAAGATCTTTTGAACAATGCTCCCGAGGTTAAGCCTGAAATGGTGGATGACGTAATTGTAGGATGTGCATTTCCGGAAGCTTCACAGGGGATGAATGTGGCCCGTCAGAGTGTATTTTTGGGTGGATTACCCGATTCTGTTCCGGGAATGACAATCAACCGATTCTGCTCATCCGGTCTTCAAACCATTGCCATGGCTGCAGAACGGATCATGGCCGGAGGGGCAGAGATTATGATTGCCGGCGGTGTGGAGAGTATGAGCCAGGTGCCGATGGGTGGTGTGTCTTTTCAGCCTAATCCTGAGCTGACGAAAGAGCGACCGGAGGTGTATATCAATATGGGATTGACGGCCGAGAATGTGGCGGACAAATATGGCGTAAGCCGTGAAGACCAGGATCAATTTGCTTTGGAGAGTCATCAAAAAGCGATCAAGGCGTGGGAACAGGGATATTTCGATGAGCAGATCACACCGGTTGATGTGGTTCACAAATATGTAACTGCTGATGGCGAGGTGGCTGAAGAGAAATTTACATTTAAAAAGGATGAAGGTCTGAGAGAAGATACAAACCTTGAAGCTCTTGGTGGATTGCGAGCTGTTTTTAAAAACGGCGGTTCAGTAACGGCAGGAAACTCATCCCAAATGAATGACGCTGCTGCAGGCGTTTTGGTGATGAGCCGAGCCAAAGCTGAAGAGCTCGGTCTGAAACCAATCGCAAAATATCATGGGTTCGCCGTCGCAGGCGTGGCTCCGGAAATTATGGGAATCGGTCCTGTAGAGGCAATCCCCAAAGTATTGAATCAGACAGGCCTGACCCTGGACGATATTGATCTGATTGAGCTGAATGAGGCATTTGCAGCTCAATCACTTGCTGTGATCCGTGAAGCCGGACTTGACCAAAGTATAGTGAATATTAATGGCGGAGCAATTGCGATGGGTCACCCGCTTGGCTGCACGGGCGCAAAACTAACTACTCAAATCCTACATGATTTACACAGGCTTGATAAGCAGTTTGGAATGGTTACCATGTGTATAGGTGGTGGTATGGGCGCCGCGGGAATTTTTGAAAGGACATCGTAAATGGTTTCTGGTAGATAGTAGATGGACTAAACTCCTAGTCCTGAAACATTTTATGTAAAAGTGTAAGGGTTCGCTGGTTTGCAGTTCATACATATGAACCTTCACATTTTAAACCAAAGACTATGAACAATTTTAGAAAACTTAATATTTGGAGTGATTCAATAGAATTAGCTACCGAGATCTATAACGTAACGAAACAATATCCCAAGTCGGAGACGTATGGAATTACATCGCAAATCAGAAGGTCAGTTGTATCTATAAGTTCAAATATAGCAGAAGGTGCTGGTAGGCAATCAGAGAAAGAATTTGTCCAGTTCCTAAATATTGCAAAAGGATCTTGCTACGAGTTAGAAACGCAATTATTGATTTCAAAAAACATCAAATTTCTTTCCGATAAAGATTTTCAAAAGTTGGAGTCTAAGTTGGTAAGAATCGAGAAAATGATATATGCATTAATCAAAAAATTGAGCAAGCAATAAATAGTCGATGGTGAATGGACTATGGTAGATAGACAATGAATTATCTACTATATACTATTGACCATCTACCAAATACCATAATCCAAAATCATGTTTAAAAAAGACACTCTAAAAGATGAAGTTATCCTAATCACCGGCGGTGGTAGCGGGCTTGGGCTCTCTATGGCGAAGAAGTTTGCTGAACTGGGAGCTGATATCGCAATCTGCGGGCGCACGGAAAAAAAATTGCAGAAAGCTACCGAAGAGCTGAAAGAGCACGGAACTGATGTTCGATGGTATTCAGTGGATGTCCGGGATTATGAAAAAGTCGGGGAGATGATTGATCAGATCATTAAGGACTTTGGGAAAATGACTGGACTGGTGAATAACGCGGCCGGTAATTTTTTGAGTGCATCAGAAGACCTCTCACCCGGTGGTTTCAAAGCGATCGTGGATATCGTTCTTCATGGCAGTTTCAACTGTACACATCATTTCGGCAACTACCTGATCGACAATAAAAAAGAGGGAAATATTCTGAATATTGTTACAACCTATGCTGAGGATGCAGGGTCTGCATTTGTGCTTCCATCCGCATGTGGCAAGGCTGGAGTGCTGGCAATGACCCGCTCACTTGCCTACGAATGGGGAACGTACGGTATTCGGGTAAATGCCATTGCACCCGGTCCGTTTCCAACTGAGGGGGCATGGACAAGGCTCTTTCCAACAAAAAAATTTGAGAAGAAATATTTGAATAAAATTCCAGCCGGCAGATATGGTGACCATGAAGAGTTAGCACATCTTGCTTCTTTTCTGATGAGCGATATGGCTCCATATATCACCGGGGAAACGGTGACGATTGATGGAGGTGAAAAACTTTCGGGTGGTCAATTTAATTTTATCAATGGTCTAATGGGGCGAAAGAAGCTAAAGGCGATATTCAAAATGATGAAATTAGGTAAATAAATTAATGATTCTGATTCATTAAAGACCGAATTTTTGAGATAATTTTTGAAGTTTGAAGAGCCTCATAAGGAGAAAACAGAGTCCACTGTTTAAGCTGTATTGCTTTGATAAATTGGACAACAGAACGTTCAGCGGTGTCTGAAGGATCAAAAGATTTTTTTTGAAGCGTTATTCTGCCAAGGTCATTTACAGTGTGTATACGAACTGTTTGTTTAAGAACATCCGCATCGACCATAGTTAATCGATTCGAAAAAATTCTTTGATGAGTTTCATAATCTGAGGCCGCGATGTATTGCAAATCTGCAACGGTTGAGTTTTCAAAACGGAGAGTTGCAGATAATCCGGCATACATGCCACCCAGCCTTACAGGTTTAATTTCGTACCGGTGTACATTACCACCCATCCACTTTACAATGAGGGCAATTTCGTCTATCCAGTGATGCTCAAAATCTTCAAAATCAATAACTCGATGATTAACAGGAACCGTTCTTCGATTGATCTGTATCAAATCCGGTTTTTCAATTTTTTGATGTATCCACTGAACCGATTCGGATAATGAAGGCCAGTGCGAAAATTGAACCACAACGCCGGATTCCTGTGCAGAAGCATAAATCTTTTCCAGCATAATTGGATCTACGGGTAATTTTGATATCAGGTAGGTGTGATACCCGGAACGGACAGAGTCATAAAGATTAGTCAAGCAGTCATCCGACTCATCTATCAAAAAAACGGCGTCAGTTTCTGTAATTGATCCAAGTGATGAGATGAATGTAACCTCATCAATAGCAGACAATTTTCTTAAGTGTTTTTCCCACGTTGCAGCGCGGGCTTTTTCCCCGATAATTGAAATTTTCATTCGCGAGAGGATTAGATCATGTTTAATCTAAAATGATGAGTAACGCGAATGATTCCAAATGTATCCAAAAAAATTAATCGGGCATGATCAATGCAAGTATAAAATAGATGAGTACCATCGTACCAAAAGAGGAGAAGACTAATATCAAAAAAATGATTCGGATAATGGTTGGGTCCCATTTCAGATATTCACCAATACCGCCGCAAACACCGGCAATCATTTTATCAGTTCTGGATTTTCTGAGCTTAGCTGGCATATTTATAAATACGTTACATGTTTTGGATCCATTTCACTTTATAAATACGAAAGTTCTTTACTATAGTTTCAAATAATTAAATATTAAAATAAAAAAGCGAAACCCTCAGAAGGATTTCGCTTTTCAGATTGAACCGGTGTCCGGCTCGTCTTCCGCACGCTATGGCTCAGCGTGTGATATTCATGGATGCTCTTTCATAGCCGATGTAAGAAAATATGAGCTCAACTTCATCAGAACCGTCTGTTTTGATAGAAAATGTCCCATCTAAATCGGTAGTAGAACCTGTATTTGTGCCTGCCAGAATAACGTTCGCACCCGCAAGTGGCCTTTGCGTTTCACCATCCAAAACCCTGCCGCGAAGGATTCCATTATCATTCTGAACTTCCACAGCTAATTTCTTCTCTATGGTTGCGGGCTGCTCAACCTGAGCCGTGCCGGTTTGACCTTGCTCTGCAGCTTCATCTTTTGCAAGCCTGAAGAATATTGGGAGCGAATATTTGACTCTTACAGGTTTGCCGCGCTGTATGCCTGGTTTAAATTTTGCCTGACGTACAACACGAAGGGCCTCTTCATCTAAGCCTCCGCCAACACCGCGCACTACTCTGGCATCTTCTACGCCACCTTGTTCGTTAACCACAAACTGCACAAAAACCCGTCCCTCAATTCCGGCATTTCTGGCAGTGGCAGGATAGCGAACCTCCTTCATGATCGATTCGAGTCCACCGATTAGTTCCGGCATTTCTTCGACGACTACGAAATAGTCTTCTTCTTCATTAAGTGGTTCATTTGGTCTGGGTGGTGGAGGCGGTATTTCAGCTTCCATGCCCAACGCTTTCACAGCTGTATTATATGCAGTGGGATCCGTATGGGTTTTTATGACGATAACGCCATGTTTGCCCTGCTCACCGTAAAGCTCAACGGCTTTCTCACCTTTAAAAACATCAATGGATTTGATGATGTCGGGTGGGAGATTGTCAAGGTTATTGATCTTGCCCTGATGTGTTTCCATCTCACCGTTCTCTCCTCTGAAAATGATGATCTCATGAAACCCGCGTTCACCGGTTTGGTCAATATCAGTCATTACATTACTGACCTGATCTTCTTCATCAAACACGTTTTCGGTTTGCATATCCGTACAGGCCATCGCGAATACAGTGAGCATCAACATGACACTGAAAATGCTCAGGCTAATCCTCTTAGAATGTTTATGGTTATATTTTGATTGCGTGATCATTTGGATCCTCTTTTTTAGGTTGGATGATTCCTGAGCCATGTGTACGGAAAGTTCTTTGTTGATATTGGGCATCGGTATGAGCTCGAGTAGTAGAGCAGCATACTCCTTCTTTGATACCGACGATTCACTTAATACCATATTATCGCAACGCATTTCACGGTAATCTACCAGTTCTCGTTTTAAACGGTGTACTAATGGATGAAACCAAAAAACAGCCTCCGTTAGAACAACCATTAGGTGCGAGAAAAAATCATGCTGGCTGATGTGAGTAAGCTCATGCCGAATAGCCAGGTTCATCTTTTCCGGGTGCCTTTTCAAAGATCCGGGAAGTAGAATAACCGGTTTTCGAAAGCCAAATGTAACCGGTACGATATCAGATTCAATAAATGAAATTTGAACATTTTTCCGGGTAGAAATTGTTAGACCTACATTCTCTGAACTAAGTTCATCTAAATCCTTCACGGATGTGAAAGAGCAACTATTACGAAGCTTTAACAGATTTAAACTGTGCCTAATTATTCTGTAAATAAAGAATATCACACCCACTAAGAATAATACAAGAGCAGATGCCTGGATAAAAGACATAAGGGAAATTCCAGAAGATTCCTCAGGAATAAACGTTACAGCTATGGGGCTCGATAAGGTGATGACCTTTAGTGATGTTTCTGCTGAAGCAGTCGATAACCACTCTGAAACCATATCCACACCCGTGAGCGCCAGCAGACCGGCCGGTAACGAAAAAATGAGTGCCATCCTCAAGTGATACTGATAAACGGGGTGCAGGTTATCCGCAGATCGAAGAGCGGCCCATACGCCTAAGCTCAGAACGGTCCAGATGAACAGCGGAAGCCATAGCGTGGAGAATATTGATTCAGCTAAATCTGCTAATTGTAAAATTATCGTGTCCATATTACTCCTCCATCTTGTCGATCATCTTTTTTATTTCAAGACGCTCTTTTTCTGAAAGATTTTCATTCTGGACAAGAGTCTGTACCAGATCTTTTGCAGACCCCTTGAATACTTTGTCAATCAGATGATCAACTAGATTAAACCGAACATCTTCGGGTCGAACAGCCGCACTGTAAATATAGCTGAGTCCTTCTTTTCTGAACTTCAGAAACTTTTTGTCGGCCAGATTTTTCATAATGGTCATAACGGTTGTGTAAGCGACGTCTCTGGTTTTTAATATTTCTTCTCGAACGTCTGACACGGATGCTTCTTTGAGTTCCCAAACATGGTTGAGAATCTCCATTTCTGTTTCTCCAAGAGGACTAAGCGGTTTTCTCATAAAGCTGCCCGAAGATTTCTGTTTATTAAATTGTTAGTACTAATAAAATAGTATTACTGACAAATGTCAATACACATACTAAAATATTAGTAATAATATTTTGGAACGCATCGCCCTGAAAAGCAATTTTTTAGTGAAACTAAACTATAGAACGCATGCCACGAGAATATTTGCACCAAATCGATTCTACAATCCAAAAGCCAAATCTTAAACAGGCTGATAAAGCAGTTTTTATTCTTCACGACCAACTAAATTTAGATGCATGGCCAGGCTGGGTAAAAGAGGAAAAGCCACTTCTTATTTTTATTGAGAGTAAAAAGAAAGGGGAAGAGATTCCTCATCACAAAATGAAGGCTGTGTATGTGCTGAGCAGTATGAGACACTTTGCACTGGAGTGCGCTGAATCCGGATTTGATGTTCTATTTCTATCTGTAAAAGGACATTTTGATGATGCCTTAAAAGGTGTGGCAGAGAAATTTGAGGGTGAACTTTTCTTTATGACCCCATCAGAGTGGGATTCGAGGCAGCGGCTCAGGAAAGTTTCGGAGGAATTTGGTGATCGAGTAAAGGAAATCAAGAATAGTTTTTTTCTTGCCGATCCTGAAGAGTGGACTGATAAGATTGAACCCGGTTACCGTATGGAATATTTTTACAGAGATATGCGCCGCAAAACGGGCTATCTGATGGATGGGGAAAAACCAGAGGGAGGAGAGTGGAATTATGATGATCAAAACCGGGAAAAGCTTCCTAAAAATCAACCCGTACCTGATATCCCTGCAGTAGAGCCCGACGAAATAACAGAGGAAGTGATGGAAATGGTAGAGGACTACTTTCCCGATCATTTCGGTAGTCTGGATCATTTTCCATATGCTGTATCCCGTGAGAAAGCACTAGAAATGCTGGATAACTTCATCAGTGAACGTCTAGACGAGTTCGGGCCCTACGAAGATGCGCTTAAAACCGGCAATCATCAGCTTTTTCATTCGCAGCTCTCTCTCTACATGAATAACGGTCTGCTTTTACCATGGGAAGTTTGCGAACGAGCACTCGAAGCATACGAAAACGGATCGGCAAGATTAAACTCCGTTGAAGGCTTCATCAGGCAAATTATAGGCTGGCGTGAGTTTATTCGGATATATTACGAAGCGATGATGCCCGAGGTGCGTGAGGCGAATCATTTTGGATTTACAGGAAAATTACCTGAAATGTACTGGACCGGTAAAACAAAGATGAGATGCATGGAAGAGAGCATTCGGCCGGTTATCAACGAGGCTTATTCACATCACATACAGCGGCTGATGGTGCTGAGCAATTTCAGCAATCTTACCGAAACGGATCCCCGTGAGCTGAACAGATGGTTTTGGCTGGCTTATATCGACGCATACGAGTGGGTTGAACTGCCAAATGTACTGGGTATGAGTACCTTTGCTGATGGCGGTGTTTTGGCATCAAAACCCTATGTTTCGAGCGGTAATTATATCAACAAAATGAGTGATTACTGTAAAAATTGTTCATACAGCGTGACTAAAAAAACAGGGGAAAAAGCCTGCCCGTTTAACTACTTATACTGGAACTTTGTTGACAAACAGAGGGATACGTTTAACGACAGCGGGAGAGTAAATTTTATGGTAAATATGTTTGATAATAAAAAATCAGATGAGGTTAAACGCGCGATAAGAGAGTCTAGCGAAACATTTCTCAAAAACCTTCAAAGAACCGAAAGCCCATCCTCTTAATAACTGAACTTATCCTTTAAAAAAAGCGATTAATTGTTAACTTTGCTCATCCCATAAATAATTCAGATATGAGCAAAACAGTTACAGAAGTATCGTTGAGAACAAAAGGAGTTTTACCTGTTCAAAAACTTAAATTGTTAGTTGAAGCAGGTGTCATCAAGAGTTCTCCAGATTATCCAATTGAAGAGAATCAGTTTCAGCCCAATTCTGTGGATTTGCGTCTTGGAGAAAAAGCGTATCGCGTTCGAAGCAGTTTTCTACCAGAGAATGAAACGGTAGAACAAAAAATTAACAAGCTCCATCAATATTCGTTTTCTATTAAAGAGGGTGCAGTACTCGAGCCCAATTGTGTTTACATTATCCCGCTTTTAGAGAGTGTTCATCTGCCTGCAACGAATTATACATCACAGAAAAAATTATTTAATGGCGAGAACAACGACCCTATCACGGTTTTGTCTGAAGATAATTTAACAGCAAAAGCAAACCCGAAAAGCACGACGGGCAGGCTGGATATTTTCACCCGCGTTATTACAGACTATTCACACCGGTTTGAGGAAATTGAACCAGGTTTTAGTGGAAAACTCTACCTTGAGGTTGTTCCAAAATCATTTCCGATAAAAGTAAAAACAGGTCATCGGCTAAATCAGCTACGTGTACGTCACGGGCACACAGTTCTTACCGACCAGGATTTGCTGAGAATACACAGCACGGATCCAATCCTTTTCACTGAAAAGAGGGTGCCGGTAGACCTGGATACGCTGAAGGTGAACAGAGGACTGTTTTTGAGTGTCGACCTCCAGAACGAGGGAAAAGATATCATTGGCTATAAAGCAAAAAATCATCGAGACCTCATTGATCTCGATAAAATCAATCATTACAAAGTGTCCGATTTTTGGGAGCCAATTTACTACGCAGCCAACGATCATTTAATCCTGGAACCGGAAGCATTTTACATCTTTGCATCAAAAGAACGTTGCAGAATACCTAAAAACCTTGCCGCAGAAATGGTTGCGTACGACACGGGTTCAGGAGAGCTCAGAACTCACTACGCAGGTTTCTTCGACAGCGGGTTTGGCGGAACAGCAGAGGATGGAGGAGCAAGAGCTGTGCTGGAAGTACGATCTCACGATGTACCTTTCCTGATAGAAGATGGGCAGACGTTTTGCAGTATGGTTTTTGAGCCAAACAGTGAAATACCGGATTTTATTTACGGCTCAGATATTAAAAGTAATTATCAGGGACAAGGTTTAAAGCTCGGGAAACACTTTAAACAAGAGTAGTGATGGCGGTAAACCGATGTATTTGTCACAAAATATCGTTTAGCGATATAAAAAAAATCGCCAAGAAAAACAGCTATTCAACAATTGAAGAGTTGCAGAAAGCCAACATAAGCAGTACAAACTGTAAACTTTGTAAGCCCTACGTAAAAGAGATGCTAAAAACCGGAAAAACTACGTTTCCTATTAAATAAAGTGAAGATCAATGAATCTGTTCTATGCCAATCCAGAAGCCATACAAGGCAATTTGATTCAGATTGAAGGACAGGAATCTATCCACATGGTCAAAGTTCTTCGGCATAATGTTGGAGATAGGGTATATGTAACGGATGGCCTTGGATATAAATACGACTGCACTATTGATGGCATTACAAAGAAATCCGCAACCCTATTAGTAAATAATAAGATATTCGTTGATCCACCAAAACCTTCCGTTTCGGTAGCGATTGGGCTGATAAAGAAGAGGGATCGACTTGAGTTTGCAGTAGAGAAAATTACGGAACTCGGAGCTCGTGAAATTTTCATATTCGTTGGCGATCATAGTGAAAAATCATCGCTACGCCTCGACCGCGTTGAGAATTCAGTTTTGTCTGCAATGAAGCAGTCTTTAAGATTTACATTACCGGAAGTACATTTTTACAGGTCTTTGGAATCAATGCTGGAGGTATTATCTCAAAATGGATGTTGTATTATCGCTGATGAAACGATAGATAAACAATCATCAGTGGAAAAAGCTGAAGTGGAGGATCATATTTCGCTTATAATTGGGCCTGAAGGGGGATTTTCAGAAAAAGAGCGAGAGATGATGTTTGGCAAGTATAAAGCTCTGACCTATTCACTTGGACCGTACCGATTACGAACGGAAACAGCTGCAATTGTAATGACGGATCGATTTACTCAAAAAAAGTAAAACCCACCGTGGTTGCAGTGGGTTTATGTGTAAAGCAAATTCTTATTTAGTGCTTCATCAGTGAACCGGTGGGTGTTTGAACAAGCAAATCGATATTTTCTGCGGTTTCCCAAAGAGTCATCGCTTCATTTAACGATTCGTTCAAAGCATCATTAATGATGGGGTAGAAGTATTCTGATCCATACACTTGCCGGGCCAATTCGGCTTTCATTTGAGCAAAATTCATCCATTTCAAATCGTTATAATTATCGCGGCTTATTACCAACTCATCTTCGTCATTAATGCTGGGCTCATCAGCTTCTTCATCAAATATTACACCGCTTTCTTTCATCATAGAAAGAAAAATTTCTTCATCATTTTCCGACCAGGTAAACTCGCTTCTGAAAGCCTGGTAGTCATCTTCCCATGATTGCCTGAATTCATTGCCTTCTCTGTCCAGATAATCTCGTACAAAATCAAAGTCAACACGATTAATGCGCATAAAATTGTAAAGATAATAGGAGCGTGTAGTATCTTCCTGTACAATGAAGTCGGGGACAATGCCTCCTCCACCGAATACTTCTCTACCGCCCATCGTTTTATATTTTAATGAGTCGGGAATTTGAGATTTGAACTCATTAACATCTACAGTGGCGTCATTAGATCGATGTCGTATTTCAAATGCATAATCTTCGGCACCGCTGTCGAACGGTTTTTGGATGAGCCTGCCGGAAGGTGTAAAATAGCGTGATATTGTAACACGGATATTGCTGTTATCTACCAGCTGGTATTGCTGCTGTACAAGTCCTTTACCAAATGTACGTTTACCCACAATGAGTCCACGGTCGTGATCTTGTATGGCGCCACTAACAATTTCGCTTGCTGAGGCTGACCCTTCATTTACAATGACAATGACAGGTGTATCTTTAAGGCTGCCGTCACTTCTGGAGTAAACTTCCGAGTTAAACCGTGAATGTCGGCTTTTGGTGGATACAAGCTTGGTTCCACGAGGAAAAAACTCCTCTGAAATAGCAATTGCCTGACTCAAAAACCCACCTGGGTTATTGCTCAAGTCGAGAACAAGCCTGTCCATACCCTGTTGTTCGAGCTGGTTAACAGCCGTCATAAATTCATCGTGGGTAGTAGCTGCAAACCGATTTACTTTAATATACCCGGTTTCATTGTCGAGCATGTAATTGGAATCAACGGTTGTGATGGGGATATCATCACGTATAATTGTATAGTTGAGTGGTTTTGACGTTCTGGGGCGCTGGATAGTGACATCCACCGATGTTCCCTTTTCGCCACGAAGCCGTTTGATGACGTCTTCATTATCGTATCCTACAGCACTGGTATCATTGATTTCTACAATTCTATCGCCCGACATGATTCCAAGCTGATCACTGGGCCCGCCCGAGATAGGGGTAATCACCGTAATGGTGTCCTGGATAATGTTAAACTGAATACCAATTCCCTGAAATTTGCCTTCAAACTGCTCCTGGATATCATCACTCTCTTCAGCTTCTATATAAACAGAGTGTGGATCTAGTGTAGACAGCATCTGTTTGATGGATGCTTCAACAAGATTGTCCATATTCTGGTCTGGGAAATTGTTGGCTACGTAGAGGTAGGTTTCTTCAAATTTATTATAGGAATCCCGAAGGTTTCTAACATTTTCAATGACTGTTGTGTCGAGAGGTGTTCCGGTCAAATTCGCTGAAGAATCGTTGAATGCCCTCGCCATTCCGAGTTTACTTTGATGAAAAAGTGAATCGATATTGGTTTCACCAAAATAGTTATCCATCACACGCCTCTGTACCTGTAAATACTTGGTAAGATTTTCCTGGTGGGTATTGTCGGGAACGATCACCGTATCAATACCGGCCAGCCATACCGATGAGAGAATGAGGAGAGCTGCTATTTGTGGTGCAATAAACTTTTTCACAGTCATTATCAGTTTAGTTTAGTTTTGATACTACAACGGAAAACACAAAAAGTAATTATTCCGCAACACGAATCATGTTGAATATAGTATTATTAAACGCATTTAGCATGTAAACGTTTCCAGCTAATTTCAAGCTTCTGAAATTAGTTATTGGGAACCGAAAATCATCCGTTAAAGGATATAGTGGCTTAAATCTTTGTTTTTCACCAGTCCATCAAGTTGCTTGTGTACATACGTTTCATCTACATCAATATTGCCGGTGCTGATATCATCGGGAACTGCAAAAAGCAGTTCTTCAAGAAGCGATGACAGGATGGTGTGAAGACGTCTGGCTCCAATATTTTCCACTTCCTGGTTTACTTCAGCGGCGATTTTGGCAATTTCCAGCACAGCACCCTCCGAAAAGTTTACGGAAACACCTTCTGATTGAAGCATCGCCTGATACTGTTTGGTGAGTGCGTTTTTGGGCTGGGTTAAGATCTTAAAGAAATCCTGTTCCGTCAGTGAATTCAATTCAACGCGGATGGGAAATCGCCCCTGTAATTCCGGAATCAGATCGGAAGGTTTTGAAACGTGAAAGGCACCGGAGCCGATAAATAGAATGTGATCGGTTTTAACGATACCGTGCTTTGTGCTTACGGTACTTCCCTCAACAATGGGGAGCAGATCCCGCTGTACACCTTGCCGGCTCACATCAGACCCGCTTTTGTTACCGCTGCTGGAATCACTGGCTACTTTGTCAATTTCGTCGATAAAAACAATGCCCTGATTCTGAACGCGCTCGAGTGCTTCCTGTACGGCTGCTTCGTGATCAACAAGTTTTTCTGATTCTTCTTCAATTAGAATTTCTCGCGCCTCGCTGATCGGTAATGTGCGTTTGGTTTTTTTACCCCCCTTGGCAAGGTTACCAAGCATATCCTGCAGGTTAACGCCCATTTCTTCCATACCCTGCGGCCCAAAAAGCTGCATAGTGGGTTTTTTGCTCGACTTTACTTCAATTTCAATGTTTCGGTCTTCAAGATCACCGTTTTTCAGTTTTTCACGAAATTTTTCACGAGTTCTTTCATTGAGTTCTCTGTCTGAAGCGGTAGAAGGATCGAAGCCAACTTCACCCGTGCGGTTTGAAGAGCTTGATGAACTGCCCTTACGGACGGGGGGAATAAGGATATCGAGGATTTTTTCTTCAACAATATCGGCAGCTTTTTCCTTAACGCGCTCCTGCATTTCCATCCGCACCATATTTACTGCAAGATCGGTTAAATCGCGAATCATAGATTCCACATCGCGTCCAACGTACCCTACTTCGGTAAATTTCGAAGCCTCTACTTTGATAAAGGGTGCACCGGATAGTTTTGCAAGTCTTCGGGCGATTTCCGTTTTTCCGACACCCGTTGGTCCTATCATCAAAATGTTGTTGGGAATAATTTCTTCTCTGATTTCTTCATCTGCGTTGAGTCTTCTCCAGCGATTTCTCAGCGCTATTGCCACAGATCTCTTAGCAGCATCCTGGCCAATAATATATTTATCCAGCTCAGATACAATCTGTCTGGGCGTTAAATTGTGTTCTTTGATAAGCTTCATGGTACTACTCGATTTCTAAAATGGTCAAATTATGATTTGTATAGATGCAAATGTCAGCAGCTATATTCAATGATTTTTCAACAATATCACGGGCCGATAAATCCGGCGCGTTCTGCTTTAAAGCGCGAGCTGCAGAAAGAGCAAAGGATCCACCACTTCCAATGGCAAGAATGTCATCGTCGGGCTCAATTACATCTCCCTGACCCGAGATCAGGAGCGCTGTATCTTTATCCATAACAACGAGCAGGGCTTCCAATTTTTGCAGAAATTTATCTTTACGCCACTCTTTTGCAAGTTCAACGGCGGCCCTCTGTAAATTGCCGTTGTAGCTGTTTAGTTTCTCTTCAAATTTCTCAAAAAGAGTGAAAGCATCGGCAGTGGAACCTGCAAACCCGGCTAGAATTTTACCGTCCTGCAGTTTTCTTACTTTTTTTACAGAGGCTTTCATTACCGTTTTATCAAGAGTGGCTTGGCCGTCTCCTCCAATTGCAACACTGCCATTATGAATGATTCCTAAAACAGTTGTTGCATGCAAATTTTTAAGGTTTGTCATAAAGTGTACAAAATATGTTTAACTGGATTGTCTCTGAGGTCTCTTAGGGCGTTTTTTTCGTCCGCTTTTTCCAGAAGAGCCGTTCCTGTCATTTTTTGAATAGTAGTCGAGTGTATCAGCATTTTTATCTTCAACATCTATTTCACGAAGCTCTTGTTCATGTGCCTCGAGAATTTTTTCCAGTGACTGGCCCTGTACAATTACATCGGTAATTTCAAGATCAGACCCGGTGAGGGTAGCCTTGAATTCATTTAGTGAAATTGTTTCGTCTGCAATAAATGTGATACGCAATTTATAACGAATCATCCAGCGCCATCGTTGGCTGAAAATGCCTTTACATAGGAAAGAGCGTAAATATGGATTTACGTAAATATCCACGGCACGATATTCGGTACTGTACTTGAATTTACTGATCCAGCTTTCAAGGTCCGTGATAATGGTATCCTGACTTACTACGCTGCCTGATCCCCCGCACATCGGGCAAACTTTGGAAACTGAATTTACAACGCTTGGTCTGATTCGCTGACGTGTAATTTGGATAAGGCCAAAATCGCTCATGCCAATAACGTTGGTCTTGGCCTGATCTTTTTTAAACTCTTTTTTAAGCTCGTCGTAGATTTTCTTACGGTTATTATTGTCACGAAGATCGATAAAATCTACTACAATAATCCCGCCAATGTCTCTCAGGCGAAGCTGTTTGGCAATTTCACGCGCTGCTTCAAGGTTCGTTTTCAGTGAATTGTCTTCCTGGCGTTCTTTAGCAGCGTATGGCCCGGAGTTTACGTCTACAACGTACATTGCTTCGGTTTGCTCGAAGATCAGGTATCCCCCTGATGGCATGCGCACTCTTGGGCTAAAGATAGAATTTACATCGTGTGCAATATTGACGTGATCAAAGACGTGGTCGCGCCCTTTATAAAGCTCGACAGATGGCAGCATTTTGGGAGCTATCTGCGACACATAGCTTTTAATAGATTTATAAAGCTGATAATCATCAATTAGAACACGGTCATACTGCTTTGCAAAAAGGTCTCTGATGAGGCTTTCGGTAATATCGAGAT
Source organism: uncultured Rhodohalobacter sp. (assembly GCA_964401805.1). Lineage (GTDB taxonomy): Bacteria > Bacteroidota > Rhodothermia > Balneolales > Balneolaceae > Rhodohalobacter. The sequence goes on along the minus strand of CAYNZY010000001.1, from coordinate 137,437 downwards.
CTTTGTACAGAAGAGCCGGTGGTTTTGAACTTTCCAATTTATTGAGAATACGTTCCCATTTTTTTAAAACGGTTCTCATATCCTCTTCAATCGACTTCTTATCCTGGTTTTGGGCAACCGTCCGTATGATTACGCCAAATCCTTCTGGCAGCATTGATCCCACAGTACTTTTGAGTCTGCGGCGCTCTTTCCCGTTCGATATTTTCTTGGATACGGCAATGTATTCTCCCATTGGTATGAGAACCAGGAAACGGCCTGCAATGGTAATATCGGTAGAAACACGAGGTCCCTTAGAGCCAATGGGTTCTTTTACAATCTGAACGAGAAGGTTTTGATTGTTCCGCAGCATTTTGCCGGCAAGAATCTGCTTCTCATTATTGGAGAGTTTATCGAATCGCTTTAGTTCATTTCGTGCGGAGGAGGGAATGCTGTTTTCTCCATTCATCATGGAGATGTAGGATCCTAAATGATCACCGGCATCAGAAAAGTGAAGGAAAGCATCTTTCTCCATGCCAACATCAATAAAAGCAGCACGGATTCCACTCATCACTTTATGAACGCGGGCATAATAGATGTCACCAACCGTTCTCTGATTATCCTCAGATTCTATAAAAAGCTGGGCTAACTCCCCGTTTTCGAGCAGTGCGACCCGGGTTTGTTTGCCCGATGAGTGTATAATAATTTGATTCTTCATGCATCATTTGAAATTTCTTGAGCAATTCGCGTAGCTTATTTTCTGCCACATCAAAAAACAGACTTTTCTTGTATAAAGAAATTTGGTCTATCCGACAGCTTTTAAGTCTGAAAACTGTGCGAAATGCTAAAAAGTTATAATTCTCGTTAAAAAAAGAGTTGTGAGTGTGAGATCTTTTATCAGCAGAAATGTCTAGTAAGCGCTTTCGTCCCAAATGCAGGCATAACACAAACAAAATGTGGCCCGAAACATCGCTTAAGTATGTATATAAATTAAACTTCGATATCATTAGAAAAGATTCTCTGCACTAAAATTTTACCAAAAGTAATATAGTACAAAGTTAACAAATAATTAAATATTGAATGGACTTTGACATTTTATCCTAAATCTCAAAATCTATGCTGCGAATCTCTCGTTTTTTTACTGCTGAACACGCCGTATGTTGGCCCCCACAGAGGTAAGTTTCTTTTCGAGATGTTCATACCCCCGGTCAAGGTGGTACACTCTTAATACTTCGGTGGTCCCCTCAGCAATCATTCCGGCCATTACAAGGCTTACGCTTGCCCGTAAATCCGTGCTCATAACGGAGGCACCTGTTAATTGGCTCTTGCCATAAATGTCTACTCTGTTTTTTTCTACTTCCAGATTGGCACCCAGGCGGTTTAATTCGGGCACGTAGCTGAACCGGTCAAAATAGACAGTATCTTTTACACTACTTTTGCCCGGCGCCTGGGTCATCAATGTGGCCCACTGGGCCTGGAGGTCGGTCGGAAAGCCGGGGTAAATTTCGGTCTTTATGGATGTATTTTTTATTAATTCAGGCGCTTTAATCCGAATTTGGTCCCCAGAGATATCTATTTCTGCTCCTGTTTTCTTAAATACTTTTGGAAATACGCCAAGGTCCTCAGGCTTACATCCCGTTAATAATACGTTAGAATCTGGGTGCATGGCCGCGGCGATCATAAATGTACCGGTTTCAATGCGATCGGGGTCATTCTTAAAAGAAACACCATTCAGTTTTTCAACCATCCGAACGACAATTGTATCTGTACCGGCACCATCAATATCAGCCCCCATCTTAGTCAGCATATTACATAGCAAAACTACATCGGGTTCTTTAGCCGCATTTCGAATTACAAATCTTTTTGCGCGTTTTACGGCACCAAGCACCAGATTTATCGTAGCCCCAACACTGCTTGGTTCAAGAGTAAATTCGCCACCTTCCAGAGTTTCTGCCGGCAGCGATGCATACACATAGCCCTGTTCCAGAGAAATATTGATTCCCATTGCCTCAAACCCTTTCAAATGCAGATCAACTGGTCTGGGTCCCCAGGCACATCCACCGGGAAGTGAAACCTTGGCCTCACCGGTGCGCCCAATCAGAGCCCCCAGCATGTAAAATGAGGCGCGCATTTTTCGAACCAGTTCATAGGGCGCGATCGAGTTTTCCAGGCTTTCCGGATTGATAAGGAGTTCATTTTTATCATCGTCAAACTTAACGGATGTGCCTGTGTGCCGGATTACCTCATTAAATGTGTATATATCCTTAAGCTTGGGAATCAGTGATAGCGATGATTCTGAATCTCCAAGAATAGATGCTGCCATTAATGGAAGAGCCGCATTCTTTGATCCACTGATGGGTATTGTGCCTTCTAAGGAAGCAGGGCCTTCAATAATAAATTTATCCACGAGGTGAAATTTCTAGTAAAAGTTGATTCTTTTCTACGTTATTTCCCTTTTCTACATGTACTGTTTCAAGGATGCCATCGGCCGGAGATTTTAGTTCGTTTTCCATTTTCATGGCTTCTAAAATCATAACCGGATCACCCAGGGCAACTTCGTCGCCTACATTCACAAGTATGTCAAGAATTTTTCCAGGCATCGGGGCTTTCAGATCTCCGATAGACGCTTCGATCTCCGATTTGAAACCAAGCCTCTCCAAAAGAAGATCTTGCCCATCTTTAACGGATGCAGTTAGAAACGTACCGTTCAGGGAAAATGTAATCTTTTTGTTGTCTCTGCTGATGTTATCAATCTTGTACATTTTTGTTCCGGATTTAAATAAAAGCCTTCCGTTTTTTTCTGATATAATCTCAAATGAGACATCTTCACCATTTATTACGGCCCCTGTTTTATTCTCATCGATTTCTATTTCGAAAGCCTGATCTTTAATTGTTGATTCAAATTCCATAGTTCTGAATGCTTTTAAGCCCGGTTTTAGTCGCCTTAAATGAGAACTGCTGTATTTTATCGGAATCGTAAAACGGTGAAATGGATCGTCCGCTGTGGGTGTCGAATACCTCGACATAGCTGTGATTAATCAGCTTAATCAAATCATCGCGAAGGGTTCCGTAAGTATAGCCCGTTTCTGAGATCAAGTGCTCAAATGGTTCCTGAAAAATAAGTTCTCTTAATATGGTTTTTTCGGACTTGGTTAGTTTTTCTTTCGTACTCATATCAAAAAGATAGAGCCTAAATGACCTAAAGACAACGATTATTAGGTCTAATTCCCTAATAAATTTTATTCAATTCGTACATCCCCGTAGGAAATAACATTTTCGTTCGCATCCAGAACTACAACACGGTAAGTTCCCTGAGCGCTTTCGGGGTTAGGGGTAAGATCAAGTGGATTTAAAGAGACAGAAATTGTACCTGGAGGCAGAGGCCGGCGAACATCATCATAAACCACACGGGGCCTGGAAAAACCAGGGTATGAGTAAATTCGAAGGCCCGAAACGGCATCGTTGCCAGTAATAAGGATATTGAGCGTAAGCCTGTCGTTCGTAAGTACCGGGTTTGGAAAAATTGGATCCACAAATACCAGCCCAGAATAAAAGGGAGCTGTTCGCCAGTCATCAGGATCTTCGTTTTCGTCAACAATCTGACCTGAGCCGTTAGTCTGGGTTATATTATCATCAAATGTAAATGCCTGTTCTTCAAATTCTCTTTGTGCATCATTTTGTGTGCATGAAGTTGTTAACATCCATGCCAGCAGAAGAACCGATGCGTAAAATTTTGTGTTGAAAAGTGCGAATGCATTCATTTTAGAACGAAACTTTTTGGCGTGATATCATTAAGATGATGACGAGAAAGTTTGTATTTTTAAAGCAAAGCAAATTAACATATTAAAATGATAGAAGTCTACGGAATAAAAAATTGCGACAAAATACGGTCTACGAAAAAGTGGCTGGAAAAAGAGGAAATTGAATACACATTCTATGACCTGAAAAAGGAACCTCTTACAGAAAAAGAGCTCAGAGAGTTTGTACACAGAATTGGCCTTGATGTTTTAGTAAATAAACGGGGAACAACCTGGAGAAATCTGAAGCTTAAAGACAAAAATCTAAGTGATGAAGAGATGTTTCAGATTTTGCTTGATAATCAAACTATGATCAAGCGTCCGGTTTTAATTAACGATGAAGCGATATTAGTAGGTTATGATGAAGAAGCTTTTGAAGGTTTTGTTGAAGAGTAAAAGTACCCTGTTTCATGTTTTATTAATCTGTTTGTTGACACCAGCTTTACTGTCGGCTCAGGACATGCTTACATACGAGCGAGACGAGCCGCCAACAATGGAAATGATGCTGGAGGCTCGAGAAGTTTTTGAATATGAGGTGCGATACGGTTTTTTTACCCTCGGTTGGGTTGATGTAGAACTGCTACCAGACACAACGTACAACGGCCAGAAGGCATATCACCTTCGCACAACAATGCGTTCTAATAATAGCGTGCCACTCATCAGTAAAAGTATTGTGAACTACGAAAATTTGTTTCAATATAATGAGAAGTGGCCCTACAGCTTTGTCTTTTGGAGAGATGATATCCACGATGAAGAGTACGATCGCGTGCGAATAGTGTTCGATAGAGACAGCTCTAAGGTAGACTTTTATGAGCGCCAGGAATTTCAGACGTCGCTCGAATTGGTGGAACCGGCCAGCGGAGGAGATATTATTTTTTACTACTCCCGAATGTTTGCAGGACTTGAAAAACCATACCGGCTGCCGGCATATATCGAAAATGAACTAGGTTATGTTGAGGCAAGCAGCAGTAGTGAAACGGAGATGAGAAGCTACGAAGCTTTCGACGAGGAGATTGAAACGTATATGAGCGAGGGAAGAGCCGATATTAACGGTCCGTTTGGATTTCGTGGCCGTTTTAAATCCTGGTTTTCAACGGATGACCTCAGGATTCCGGTGGAAGCCCACGTGAAAGTGATTTTTGGAAATGTTAAAGTGAGGCTGATTTCATATGAGCGACAGCAAATCGATTAGGGTGCAATTTCAGCGATTGAAAGGATTGGGCGACCTGCCATTGCCAGCCTATCAAACAGAAGATTCTGCAGGCATGGATATCGTAGCCGCAAATGAAGAAACAATCGAGCTGAAACCCGGGGATAGAAGCCTGGTTCCCGGTGGATTTAAGATGGCGCTGCCCAGAGGCTATGAAGCTCAAATTCGTCCCAGAAGTGGTCTTGCCTATAAACATGGCATCACAATGCTTAACTCACCCGGTACCATTGATGCCGATTACAGGGGGGAAGTAAAAGTACTCGCTATTAACCATGGCAAAAAACCATTTAGTATTAAAAGAGGTGAAAGAGTTGCACAAATGGTAATTGCCCCGGTGCTTAAAGTGGCTGTCAAAGAAGTAGATAGCCTTTCAGAAACAGAGCGTAGCGAGGGTGGATTTGGTAGTACAGGTGTGTAAACTAACTGTATGAAGTACATCTTTTAAAGAAGATTTCATACTGGCTAAACGATAACCTGCACTCTTCAGTTCTTACAGCTAACATCTCTAAGAGGACCAGTTCTATTTAAATCAGAAAAACCTTCGAACACTCTTAGCCGTTCAATTTTACACAATCAAGCCTGGGTATATCTTTGCAGCAAAAATTTCAGCCCTACATCGATCTTATAAAAAATAATCACAACTATCGAAGGTTGTGGCTGGCGCAGGTTGTATCCAATTTTGGAGATTGGTTCGGAATACTGGCGGTTTACGCAATTATCCAAAAATACAGTGGTTCAGAATTACTTTTGGGCCTCATAATTGTGGTGAAAATGCTAAGCCTTGCGGTGTCATCACCCCTTGCCGGATACATTACAGACCGTTTTAACCGCAGGCAGTTGATGATTGCCAGTGATATTATTCGCGGCTTGCTAGTACTGGGTTTTATTTTGATCACGTCCGCAAACCTTCTTTGGCTTGCATATGTCCTTATATCTATACAAATGGTATTTTCGGCCATTTTTGAACCGGCAAAAACATCCAGTATTCCTAATGTTACCACGTCGCAAGAGTTGGTTATAGCCAATATTTTATCAGCTGCTTCGTGGAGCATTATTTTTACAACAGGAATGGCTGTTGGTGGATTTGCGACCGCCTATCTGGGTCCGACGCTCGTATTCCTTATAAACGGGGTTAGCTATGGAATATCTGCCTATTTTATTTACAGGGCCGTAATTCCCCAGGAAAAAATGGCTGTGAATAAGTCAGGTGAAAGAGACAAACCTCTGGCAGGTATAGTAGACGGTTTTCGATTTTTGATTCATAATAAAAACGTATTGAGACCAGCGCTTGCAAAAGGCATGTTTACCATGTGTATTGGTGCTCTTGTGTATATGCTCATTATTGTTGCCGAAGATGTTTTGATGATGGGAAGTATAGGCCTGGGGATTTTGTATGGTGCACGTGGAGTAGGTACAGGAATTGGCCCCGTTGTAGGACGCCGTGTGTTTAAAAGTGAAAATGGATGGGTAAGAAGTATTGGTATTTTTATGGTCTTCGGCGGACTAATGTATGCGGTTGTGAGTCAGGCAGATTCCCTCTGGGTGATGAGCCTGTTTGTAATGATTGCACATATGGCATCCGGCTCAAACTGGGTATTCAGTACAGTTTTGCTGCAGCGACGATCTCCGGATACGTATCGCGGACGCGTTTTTAGTACAGAATGGCTTCTTTTTACACTATCTCAATCGATTTCGGTAACCGTTGCTGCACTCATTCTTGAATTTGATCTGCTTACCATTCGAGAAACAATGACCGCATTCTCGTTACTACTGGTGGTTTCCGGCATCTTTTGGCTTTTTTTGATTGCACCCTTCGAAAAAGAAGCACCGAAATCCGTTTTTGATGGAATTAAAAACTAGCAAAAATAATACCTGCAAAGCGATCTTTATAAAGGATTAAATCAGGCTGTGACGGGTTCTGGATTGTTTCCTTCGGGTTTCTCAAAAGAGTCTCCGTAATTAACCCAAATCATCCACAGAATAAAGATAATAATGTAGAATATAGCCGTTGTTGAGTAGTCATGGGTAAAACCGAATGCAGAGGGATAGTACATCTGAATGAGACAGAGCGTCACAATTCTGGAAATGTTAACCAGGTAAATCACAATGATCCCAAAAATGGAAAAATAGACCCTGGGAAGCCAAGCCCCGGGATAAGCATAAATGAAACCAAGAAAGAGCCCTATCGCGGCTATTCCGTTGCATCCATCCACAATTTCAACACCAGCCACACCTGTAATTCCAACAACCCGGCCGTACAAAAAGATATCTTCGCCAAAAAAGGAGAGTATGCCGGCTGCTATTGATGCAATATTTCTGGACAGCGGTTCATCAATATATCCGTTTGGCAAAACCCAAAGTTCATAAATGAGATACCATACCACGTAAATGACGAATACTTTTACCAAAAAACGGGTTATATCAGACCGAAATATTGACATCTCTTATCAAATAAATATTTATAGTTGAGTTGGTCGTACATAATAAGAAAAAAGTTGATCTCGTATTAAGCAGAATGATTCTTATCTTTGACGCGAAACAGATGGTTAACGTATGATTTGGAATAACAGTGTTTTTTTGTGGCTGTTGCTTTTGTTGCCAGCAATTGGAGGATTTTACTATTGGTACGGTAAAAAGCAGCAGAAAAAACTACGGCAATATTTTAGCGAGAGGCTGGTAAATCAGCTAAGGAGAAATTTTTGGATGACCGGTGATAAAATACGCCTGTTCTGCATGCTTGCCGCTATGCTGCTATTTATCATTGCGCTTGCCGGTCCTAAAATTGGCACCGAAGTTAGGGAAGTACAGCGAATTGGTGTGAATATGATGATCGCGCTGGATCTTTCCCGAAGTATGAACACTCAGGATGTAAATCCCAGTCGCCTTGAAAAAGCTAAATTTGAAATAAACAGATTGGTTAATCGTCTACAGGGTGATCGGGTTGGACTTTTGGTTTTTACAGATGAAGCATTTTTGCAAGTTCCTTTAACGACGGATTACTCCGCATTTAGGATGTTACTCGATATATCAAATACCGAACAGATGCCGTCGAGCGGTACAAACTTTAGTGCAGCAATGATAACAGCAAAAGAAGCTTTCGAATCGATTGACGACCAAAATAATAATGCTGCTAATGTACTTCTATTTGTAGCCGATGGAGAAAATCACAGCGGAAGCTTTAGCTCTGCGATGGATGAGCTTCAGGAATCAAATGTTACCGTTTTTTCGATTGGCGTGGGAACGAGCGGTGGTGGACCGGTTCCGGTATTTAACGAAAATGGGGAGATTATCGGCTATCATAGGGATTCCTCGGGTCAAACCATAACGAGCAGGCTCGGCTCAGACACGATGAGGCAGATTGCCGGTGAAGGGGGTGGGGAATATTATGAAATATCATCCGGCAGCGACAATATCGAAGCGTTCTTTTCAAATCTGGATGAGCTGGAACGAGGTGAATTTTCGAGTCAGGAATTTGCCGATTATAAAGATCAGTACCAGGTGCTATTAATTCCGGGTATTATTCTTTTTCTTATTGCCCTGTTTTTTCCCCAGTTCAAACCAAATTTTATAAATCGTCCATCGTTATCAACCAATTCTTAAACGTTTTACTTACGAATGATCAAACTATTTGTCACAGACCTGGATGGCTGTATTTCACATCCCTTCAAAACGCCCGACTGGAAGAACATCGAAAAAATACGAGACCTGAACATTGAAAGCAGAACATCGGATGTAATTCCCCCGCTTACCATCTGTACGGGAAGGCCTTATCCTTATGCAGAAGCCGTTGCGCAATGGCTTGATGTAAGAATACCGTTTGTTTTTGAAAGTGCGGGCCTGTACCACTGGAATGGCAATCGTGTAGAAACTGCACTAAATAGTTTACAGGATGACTTGGCGCCAATTTTCTCCCTAAAAGCATGGATTCGCGAGCATGTGTTGCCAGAATTTCCAACAGCAAATATTGAATTTTCAAAAATGATGGATGCAGGGATCGTTGCCCCCGAAAAAGAAGTGATTGATGCCATCATCCCGCTGGTAAGGAAGAAAATGGAAACCGATTTTCCTCTTCTAGAGATGCATACAACCGATATATCAGTCAATATCCTAATGCCAGGAAACAATAAACTGCAGGGAATGAAGCTACTTGGCGAATCGCAAAATGTGGCGTTAAGTGAAATAGCCTATATTGGCGATACAGGTGGAGATGTTCCGGCGCTTAAAGAGGTGAAGATGCCTTTTTCTCCAAGTAACGCCACGCGCGCTGTTAAGGATGTATCAGAAAATCTTGATGCTGAAACTTCGGCCGCTGTTCTTATGGCATATGAGAAAGTGATTGAGTACAATCGGTCAATGATGCAAAACGGGTAGATACTACTCCAACATATTACACGCGGATACTATCCGAAAAGTTATAAATGCAATCAGCAGAAGTATGAGGCTTATGTTGATAATCTTATTTCTTTTGGCTTGCTTCTCATTCATTCTGTAAAGTTATTTTTTTACCGGAAAGATTACCATTCCAAATCAAGAGATAACGGCTCTATCATCACCATTAGTTAGGTAAGATTCTCTGATTTTTTAACAGACTCTTCAGCCATCTTTTTATGATATGATTCCAGAGACCCAGCAAGTGTATTATTGGTTATGCTCAGCATTCGGATAGCCAATAATCCAGCGTTTCTGGCTTTCCCAATTGCAACAGTGGCTACTGGAACGCCATTTGGCATCTGTACAATAGAGTAGAGGCTGTCAACCCCTCCAAGTGCTGTTGTTTTTACCGGTACACCAATCACCGGAAGTGTCGTGTATGCCGCAAGCATTCCGGGTAAGTGTGCGGCACCGCCGGCTCCGGCAATGATGATTTTGAGTCCTCGGTCCCTGGCTGTTTTTCCATAATCAGCCATCATTTCAGGAGTTCGGTGTGCCGATACAACTTTTTTCTCGTACGTTACATTGAACTCATCAAGTATCTCTGCGGCCTCTTTCATTGTGGGCCAGTCGCTGTCGCTGCCCATTACCAGGCCTACATCAGGAATTTTATTCATTGTCTAATATTTTTTTAAAAAGTAGTTGTAGAGAAAGATAAAAAAATGTGTCGTTATCAGGGGTTTTCTTTACTAATGGAGGCGTGTATTTCATTGATTTTCAATAAAGCAGCGGATCCGTACCAGGGGTGCAGCTCCATTTCCAGTCGGCCGGCTTCAACTGCCGGATCGGTTTCTGTTAAGGCTCTTGCCTCCTCTAAAGTAGATACGTTAAACAGATAGATTCCTCGAATTTCACCTGTATCCATAAATGGCCCTGCAAGAACCAGATCTCCACTCTCGGCCATTCTGCGAATATTATCAAGGTGAGCACGCTGTATTTCCATCGCTTCAGCCTGGTTCATATCTCTGTTTGGGCCTGTTTTCAAGAAAGCCATTACATACTGCTTCATCCCATAATTGTCGGCACCCAGCTCTTTGGCTAGTTCTTCATTAAAGATGTTTTCTGCTTCAGTATCTGTTTGAGCAGAATTGTTATCTGAGGTTTCCGTTCTGTTACAGCTTATACTTGCCAATACAAACAGAGCCAGCAGGGTATGAATCACTCGTTTTTTTGTAAGCATGATTATCAAATTTTTAAATGAATGATAAGTATCACGGGATCGTAAAAAAGCCCAATGAAATTGATAGAAATATTGTTTAATATTAAACAAAAAATCACACACTATGGAATTTGGAATATACACATTTGTAGAGAATACGGAACATCCTCAGCTGGATAGCCTGCGGTCGCCGGCAAAAAGGGTAGAGCACATGCTCGAAGAGGTAGAACTTGCAGATAAAACCGGTTTGGATGTTTATGCGATTGGGGAACACCACAGAGAAGAGTATGTCTCATCAGCGCCACCTGTGCTGCTTGCGGCAGCAGCCTCTCGAACGGAAAACATCAAACTCTCCAGCGCGGTGACCGTTCTGGGCTCAGAGGATCCTGTTCGGGTATTTCAGCAGTTTGCAACGCTCGATCTGATATCAAAGGGAAGAGCAGAAATCATAGCCGGGAGAGGCTCATTCATTGAGTCATTTCCTCTATTTGGCTATGAGTTAAATGAATATGAGGAGCTCTTTGAAGAGAAACTTCAGTTACTTTTGCAGCTTTCAGAGCAAGAAGTGGTGAATTGGAAAGGAAAGCACAGGGCGGCAATTGAAAACAGGGGAGTGTATCCCAGGCCGCTTCAAAAAAAGATTCCCGTCTGGAGGGCCGTTGGTGGAACTCCCACATCAGCTTATCGTGCAGGATTGCTGGGAATACCGATGGCAATTGCGATTATTGGCGGGCAGCCCGCACAGTTTAAACCGATGGTAGACTATTTAAAGCGTGGAGCATCGGAAGCGGGACATGCATTTCCTGGAGTTAGCATTAATTCGCATGGCTTTATTGCGGAAACGAGGGAGGAAGCTATCGAAACGGCATTTCCTGCATTTAAAGTAACAATGGATAGAATCGGCAGGGAAAGAGGCTGGGCACCTCTAACAAAATCACAATTTGAAGCTTCTTGCAGTCTGCACGGTGCCAATGTTGTGGGTAGTCCTGATGATGTGATTGAAAAAATTCTGTATCAACACAAAATATTTGGCCACGAGCGGTTTTTACTTCAGATGAGTGTAGGAAGTGTGCCACAAGATAAACTACTGAGGTCTATCGAGCTTTTTGCTACAAAAGTAGCACCGGCTGTGCGTGAAGAATTGGGTGTGGAAAAGGCAGAGATGACGTAGCACATGGGAAAATCAAAATTCACAGTAACAAGGCTTTACAGCGATAGAACTGGTGACACTCATTTTGAAGATTTAAACTTACCGCTATCTTCAAGTGGAGAAATTGGATTCTTGTCTGAAAGAATAGATGCAAAAACAGTTCAGTTCAGACGCGTAAATCCTGAATACGATTACGATTTTCACAATGCACCAAAAAGACAATTTATTTTTCTTCTTGATGGTGCTATACAAATTGAAACATCTTTGGGTGATGTTCGAACGTTTTCTGCAGGTGATGTTCTCTTAGTAGAAGATACGATGGGAAAAGGTCACCGAACGAAAAACCTGACGGCTGTAAAACGCCGATCGGTATTTGTGGAAATACCGGAAGATCTGGACATTCATTTACTTACTGATTCACCATCAGGTAAAAATTAGCCTGCTCCTCCTGAAGCGCCTCCTCCCGCAGAACCTGAGACAGCTCCTGCTCCGCCGCCCGTGCCGCCAAAAGAGGTTGAACCCGATGAGGATAACGTTGCAAGGGAAGATGCAATCGAAGCAGGAGTGCTGTTTGAACCGGCCAGAAGCACAATCCAGGGAAAAATCATTCCGGAGGACGAATCCGGGTTGGTTTGTTCCATTAGTTTGGATATCTGTTCTTTGCCGAGGTGAAATGCGGTAGCGTAGATAAAATGTCGGTCGGCCACCTCCATTCGAATTGTCCGTTCGTCTGCGTTTGCAAGTCCTTTTTTGTAAGCTGTCCATCGGGCATGTACTTCTTCACCTTCGGGTGTTCTCTTAATAATAGAAAATGACGCAACGGCGAACATAACGGATGTAACCATTGAAATAAGAGAAATGGGTCCCCCTTGAACCAAAAAGTAGACTGACAACACAACCAATGGAAATTGCAACACAAAATTAATGATTGCACCTTTATAACTGTTTTTATCCATCCAATTTCGGCTTTCAAAATCTTCTTTTATTTGCTTTTTCCAGGTTCCGTACCACTTTGCAGCTTCGGTTGCATCTTCCTGGAATAATGCTTTAAACGTATCCTGCCCCTTGGCAATTTTCATATTCAAAAAATCGATCAGATTTTTTTCCCACTCTGTAAGATCGCGATCATCCGGGCTGTTTTCGGCCTTAACAATTTGAAATTCGGACGTTTCTTGTGAAAAAAAGGATTTTTCCTTCTCACTTTCTTCGATTCGAAACCACCCGCGCCTGGCAAGATCAAAAATCGTTGCTGTTAAGTGATTACCGCTTGTTTGGTTGGCCGTCAATAAACGTCCGATGATGGCGGCTCGAATTTTACCGGGTATAAATACTGTTTCACGATCTGAAATTGTGGCTGTAGAGTGACGCTGGCCATATTTTTTGTAGACCAGGACAAAAAAACCAACGCTAAGCACTGTAAGAAGTATCACAACGTTGGGTGTAATGGCCTCAAACCACGCTTTTCTTTCCGCCTCGGCCAATTCCCTTTCTTGTCTTTCTTCCTCCTCCTGTTGCACTTGCTGAAGTGTTAGCTCAGGGTCGGGAATCATATTATTCTGTGGATCAAAAAACGAAGAGGGTACTAAAAATCTCGCTTCTACAGGTTGTCGGCGACCTATGTTACTCCCCGAGATCATAATCTTACCGTCTCGAAATTCAAGATTCGTTTTATTATCGGGTGTGAGATCCCAAACGTATGTGGAATTTTGGTCCACAGCCTGGGGAAATGTAATTTCTGCTGTAAAGTTTTCTGTAGGTTTAGGGCGATCATCCCCCGCAAAAGTCCAGAAAAACTCGGTCCATTCATTTCCGGTTACCAGTGCTCCTTTTAACTCATAGCTCACTGTGAATGTGCGCTCCTCGTCTTCAGCCTCAAAATACCACTGAACAACGACTCTGCTGTCGTCTTTTGAAACGCTAAATGTTCCCGGATTTTCGCTATTTTCATTGATGAATAATTCACCCTCCTCACGAACGCGGATATTCTCAATATCGGTAAATCCGTCGAGGGGTAATCTGTAGTCGGCCCAGCTAAATGACCCGTCAAAAGTGTAGCTACGATGCTCGATAATGGTTACGGTTCCATCAGAGGCAATGGAATATTCAGCATGAATCCGGGGAATCTCGTACTCTTTAGCTACTGCCGTTGTTACTACAAGAACGGGGAGTAATACAAGTAAACATAAAAGCTTTGAAAGAGTATTCATGGTTCTATAGATCTATTAATATTACCGAGTTCAGATCTTTATTGGATACGAAAAAAGTGATAATTTGTTTAGATGTCGGCTAAAATATGCTTTAGTCTTTCCCATGATTCATTGCGGGCTGTAACATTACTTACTGAACCGTCAGGACTGTCGCCGGCACGCATGTAGGCATGGCCTGCCCCGTCATAAATTTCATACTCGTAAGTTTTGCCGTATTCACTCATCAGTGACTCAATTGCAGGTATGCCCGAATTAATACGCTGATCATTCTCACCATAAAAGCCATAAACAGGGACAGAAATATTTTGCACAGCGTCTTCGTCTGTGGGTGCCGAACCATAAAATACAAGGGCTGCCTCTATTTGATCACTGTTTGTTGCAAAGCGAAATGTCTGCGATCCACCCCAGCAAAATCCGGCAACAACGGTTTTGCCATTGGTAGCTGGATGGGAACTGATGTAATTCCGAACCTGGTGTAGGTCGGCCGTTATTTGATTACTATCCAGCTGGTAAAGTGCGTCTCTGGCGGCATCAGATGAAGGGAAATCGGTAGTTCTCCCATACTCTTCGTTAAATTCAGATAAAAGATCGGGTGCTATGGCAATGTAACCAGCTTCAGCTACCTGATCTGCAAAACTACGAACCCAGTCAGTAAGTCCGCGATTTTCGTGAATTACGATGACGGCTGGCACCGTTTCGTTGGTTTCGGGGAAGGCAACAAAACTGGTTAGAGTTCTGTTATTATACTCAATTTGAACCCATTCGTGATGCCGTGGAGAATTTTCGAGCTGAGTAAGCGCATAGTCTTGAGCCATAACGAAAGAAGAAGTAATAAATAACAGACAAATGGATAGAACGATCGATTTCATAGAAGGTTGTTTTTGTATTGGTTTGTTGATCTTGAAAGTGCAATATTTTTGAATTCCGAACAACTGCAACGATTTTGCCCGTAAATTCCGTTTAGATCATCAAAAATCCAACTATGCCAGAAGGGCCGGAAATACATCGCGAGGCAGATGCCATTCGAAAAGCCATATCAAAAGCTGAATGCAGGTATGTCTTTTTTCGGCATGAGCATTTGAAAGCATTTGAAAATAAATTAACAGGGTCGAAAGTTCGGGACGTATCTGCAAAGGGCAAAGCTATCCTTATCCATTTCGATAACGACCTTACCATGTTTAGTCATAATCAACTCTATGGCAAGTGGTATATAAAACCGGCAGGGCAGTATCCAAAAACCAACCGTGATCTTCGCGTTGAGCTTAGAACGGATCAAAAATCAGCGCTCTTATACAGTGCAAGTGAAATTGAGGTATTGAATTCAGATGAGCTTGAGGATCAATCGTACTTGAAAAATCTGGGCCCCGACATTCTGGATGACTTAACAATCGAAGAGGTATATAGCCGTGCATCTTCAGAAGAGTTTAATGGCCGTTCTTTCGCAGCACTGCTGCTTGATCAACATTTTTTAAGCGGGGTTGGCAATTATCTCCGATCAGAAATTTTGTTCCATTCCGGCGTGGATCCAGCTGCACGTCCCAAAGATCTTCAGCAGACTACACTGGAGACTTTTTCAAAATCGGTGATTCAAATTTCCCAGCGCGCCTACATTACGGGCGGTATTACGGCTGATGATGATATTGTAAAAGAAGCCAAGAAAGCAGGTGAAAAACGAAGGCAGTATCGGCATTTTGTGTTTGCCAGAGCCGGAAAAGAGTGCAGGGAGTGCGGCAGCGAGGTAAAGAAAATTCAGAAATCAGGCCGCAGACTGTATCTCTGTGAATCTTGTCAGCTTTAACTTTGACATTAAATTTTTATGTCTCTCGTTACTTTTTGAGCCTTTTTGTAGGTTTCATCTAAATCATCTCCAAGAAGTGTGTAATGAGCCATTTTTCGCCCAATTTTACTTTGTAGTTTCCCATAAAAATGAAGGTGTCCATTCCCTTCACTCAGCGCCAGGCCAGTATGTTCAACTGTAGCATTCCTGTGATGTGTGCCAAGCAGATTTATCATTGCGGTTGCCGGCTTAACGGGTTCAGAACTGCCTAAAGGCATATCACAGACTGCCCGAACGTGATTTTCGAACTGGGAGGTAACCGTCCCCTCGATCGTATAGTGCCCGGAGTTGTGGGGGCGGGGAGCCGACTCGTTAAGGAGAACCTCTCCGGATTTTGTAAGAAAAAATTCGAAGGCAAAAATCCCTCTTCCATCAATGGCTTCTACTGCAGCAGTGGCGAGCTGCTGAGCGCGCTGCTGTACTTCACTAGCAACGGGTGCGGGCGAGAGTACAGCGACACAGATATGATTTTCCTGAACGGTTTCGCAGCAGGGATAGACCACGGTTCCAGTACTGTTACGGGCTACCTGAACAGCAAGTTCATGGGTAAAATCCACAAAGGCCTCGGCCAAAATATCGCGTTTTTTTTCACCTCCCAACTGCCTGAATGCATCTTTTGCCTCTTTTAGGTCATGCACGGTTTCGTTTCCATACCCGTCATATCCCCCTTTTGAGGATTTCAACAGATAGGGCCAACCGTGTTTATCGCCAAATGTTTTCAAATCCTCGGCTGACTTCACCAGCTTATAGGGCGTAACTGGAATTCCTGCATTTTCGAAGGTCTGCTTTTCGATCAATTTGTTCTCAATCAATTCAAAACTTTCGGGAGAAGGAAAAATCGGAGTATCCGTTTTGTCACGCAGTTCCCTGAGTATCGATGAATCGATGAACTCATTTTCAAGAGTAATTATATCGCACTTCCTGGCAAACTCAATCATTGAATCCACATCATCAAATGAACCCGAATAGGAATGGGGTGTCATAAATTGAACCGGCTCATTTTCGGGTCTGTCGGAAAAAACAGCAACCTGCATCCCGTAACGAAAGGCCTGAAGTGCCGACATTTTTGCAAGTTGTCCGGCTCCTAAAAAGCCAATAGTAAATTCTGAACTGACAGGATTTTTCATAACGTTGTTTTATTCAAAATGGCAGAAATATTTCGTTGAGAATATACGTACAAACGGTGGGTAAGTGAAAACAAGTTGTAAAGCTAACCATTCGTTTTGTGGTTAAAGAAAAACCAATTGAATCGCCAAATTCCATTCCAAAGAGTTCAGCGAAAATGGTTATCTTTGTGCAAAATTAAAAACAGGCATGGATTTAGAAGAAAAACTTAGACAGGTAAAGGAGCGATACGACGAATTAAATCAAGCCATGGCGGATCCTTCCATTTACGACAGGCCCAAAGAGTATGCAGAATTAACGATTGAGCATACCCAGTTGAAGGAATTGGTTGAAGACTACGAAGAGTGGAAATCTTTAAATAGTGATTTAAAAGGAAATACCGAGCTCATTGAGATGGATGATGATCCCATCATCACGGAGATGGCAAAAGAAGAAAATGTGGAAATCAAAGAGCGTTTAAATGAACTCGAAGAGGAGATTAAATTTAAACTGATTCCTAAAGATCCTGATGATTCTAAAAACTGTATAATAGAAATACGTGCAGGAACCGGCGGCGATGAAGCCGCACTGTTTGCAGGCGATCTATTTGATATGTACCGGCGCTATTCAGATGGCCAAAAGTGGAGCTTGAATGTGCTATCTGTAGCCGATAGTGAAAAAGGTGGGTATAAAGAGATTGTCTTTGAGCTGTCTGGAAATGAAGTGTATGGAAAGATGAAATACGAAAGTGGTGTTCATCGTGTTCAGAGAGTGCCCGAAACAGAATCGCAAGGTCGTGTTCATACCTCAGCCGCAACGGTAGCGGTACTTCCCGAGGTAAATGATGACGTAGAGATTAACATCGACATGAAAGACGTTCGTGTAGACACATTTCGATCAAGCGGAGCCGGGGGGCAGCACGTCAACAAAACCGATTCGGCAATTCGTCTCACCCATGAGCCATCAGGTGTCGTTGTGGAGTGTCAGCAGGAGCGTTCACAGCATCAAAATAAAGAGAAGGCGATGGTGATGCTGAAAACCAAGCTCTATGATATGGAGATGGAGAAGTTACGGTCTGAGCGCGCTGCCGATAGGAAAAGCCAGGTATCAACGGGCGACAGAAGTGCAAAAATTCGCACCTATAATTTTCCTCAGGGACGCTTCACCGATCACAGGATCAATCTTACTCTTTATAATCTGGATGATATTCTGAAAGGAAACATTGGCGAAGTGATTAAATCCCTCCGGGTTGAAGATAACCTGGAAAAGCTAAACGCTATCATGAATTAAACAGTTGTTCGGACAAATAGTGTGTCTGTTCAACAATCGAATTTTATTTTAATCAATCTTATCAACTATGAATTTCCCCAATCCTTTTTACCGATGGAGGCCACATCCCTGGCATGGACTCGAAACAGGAGAAGATCCGCCAACTATCGTGAATGCATTTATCGAGGTAACCTCGTTTGATGCGATTAAATACGAAGTAGACAAGAAAACGGGCTATATGCGTGTTGACCGTCCGCAGCGCAGTTCGTCTATGCCTCCGTCACTCTATGGATTTATACCCCGAACATACTGTGGAAAGCGCATCGGTGGGCTTTCTGAACACACCGATAAAGGAGATGGTGACCCGCTGGATATTTGCGTGCTCAGTGAAAGGCCTATTGACCGTGCAGAAGTTATTTTAAGTGCAAAGGTTATTGGCGGTCTCCATATGATTGATCAGGGAGAAGCCGATGACAAGATCATCTCTGTTTTGAGCAACGACCGTTATTATAAAGACGTGGATGACCTGAAAGACCTGCCCGAAGTTCTCATTGAACGTCTCAGACACTATTTTGGCACCTACAAACTAATTCCTGGAAAATCGGAAAATGATGTATTTGTGGATGGCGTTTTTGGGAAGGAAAAGGCAGAGAAAGTCATTGGAGCTGCTATCCTTGACTATAAAGATATGTTTGGCGAGTAAGGGGCCGTTGCTTCTGAACGTTTATGTGCATTTTTATAGCGGAGCATTCGCAAGCAATAAGCTATGAATTGTTTCTCGCTGATTTCCGCAGATGATTTCGCCGCTAAGCGATCCCTTTGGGGCAGTGTTGCGCTGAGTAAAGAATAATATTTTAAATATGATCCCGTCCGCGAGACACAGCTGGTTTATCAGCGAGCCTCTGCGAGAAATCAACCGGATGATAATGCCGTTCCATTTTTGTATCTTTACAGGCTAGTTTAGAATTGAAGATTTGCAACACGAATACCATGCCAACCTGGACATTACACACAGAGTTTAAATTTGATGCCGCCCATTTTATAGATGGATATGATGGTAAATGTGGCCGCATGCACGGGCACACCTATAAAGTGCATATCTCGGCAAAATCTCATAAGCTGAATCCATCAAAATATCTCAAATCAGCAGATATGGTGTGTGACTTTAAAGAGTTAAAATGGGCAGCCTCTGATGGTAAAAAAGGCGGGCTCGATCACACGGTTCTCAATGAGTCCATTCCCGTAGCGACTACAGCAGAAAGAATTGCCGAATACATTTATAAAGAGACCATGGCAAGGATTCCATCTGACATTGAGCTGAAAGTAACCGTCTGGGAAACAGAAACCAGCTGGGTGGAATATACGGAGTAAGATGTACCAGACCGAACCCACATACAGTAAAAAGAAAGATACAGGGGCAAGATCCGGAATGGATCAAACCGAATATCCCTTGATGGAAGATTTTTATACCATCCAGGGGGAGGGTGCTCATACCGGACGTGCTGCCTATTTTATCCGGCTGGCCGGCTGCGATGTAAACTGCTGGTGGTGTGATGTAAAGGATAGCTGGGATGCAGAAAAACATCCTCGCTGCAGTGTGAAAGATCTTGTTGAAAGAGTGTTGGCCAGCAAGGCTGAATTTGTTGTGATTACCGGCGGGGAACCATTGCTACATAATCTTGAACCGCTAACGATCCGCCTGAAAGAGGAGGGGCTGCAGGTCCACATCGAAACCAGCGGATCATCGCCGCTCAGCGGGTCACTCGACTGGATTACACTCTCACCGAAACGGTTCAAAAAACCTCTTGATGAAGTTTTTCCCTACGTGGATGAGCTAAAAGTAGTTGTGCTCACCAATAAAGATCTGAAGTGGGCGATCGAAAACGCAGAGAAGTGCCCCGAAGGAACCCGACTGCTTCTTCAGCCCGAGTGGGATACCCCAAAATCTATTGACCTGATCGTGAGTTTTGTGAAAGAGAATCCCGAATGGGGAATCAGTCTTCAAACACATAAATTCCTGAATGTTCCATAGCTGATATTGGTTGAGAGAGCTCACTTAAAAATGATTTATGATTTTTGATCAACAACCAGTACTGATAACGGGAGCGAGCCAGGGTATAGGGCGAAGCATCGCTATAACATTTGCCAAAGAGACAAATCGTCCGCTCATTTTAATGGCTAGAAATCACGAAAATCTTGCCGAAACCAAAACGCTTTGTGAAGCAGAGGGTTCTAACCGGGTTGAGCTCATCGCATGCGACGCAACGGATGCCGAAGCTGTTAAGAATATTATGCTTCCTGATGATTTGCCGGATCCATCTCTGCTGATTAACAACGCAGGGAGCTACCTTTACAAACCGCTCGAAACTACTACGGAAGAAGAATTTAGACATCAGATAAATGTAAACCTATTCACTGCAGTGAATATAACCAGCCGGTTTTTGCCCTCCTTAAAGAAGATGGAGAGAGGATTAATTGTTAATATTTCGTCGGTAGGGGCCACAAGGGGGCTGGCTGAAAGCGGAGCCTATTCTGCAGCAAAGCATGCACTCCTGGGGTATACACGATCGCTCAGAAAAGAGCTTCTTGGTACTAATATCGGCGTTACGGCATTAAATCTTGGGCAAACCCATTCGCCCTCGTGGTCAGGTTCATCCGTAAGCCCGGTCGATTTAATTGATCCAAAGGATGTGGCCAACTTGATCGTAGCAATTTCCGGATTAAGCAGCCGCTCGGTAGTAGAGGAGCTTCTCTTACAACCTCAGCATGGAAAAGTGCCGCCGATGTAGGCTTTTTCGGCTGCAAATTCCTTTGGCAGCCAATAGATTTTTTTATAAAAAATAATCAGTGGAGAGTATCATTTCGGCCACAACTATTAAAAAAAATTAATATATTAATTATATGGAAACAATTTAATGCTATGTGTGTAGAAGAGCATAGTAATATCTCCCCAGATATTACTTGTTGTACCCCGAAAAAGCCAACGTAGTTAGAAAAGCCCGGTTGATAGCCGGGCTTTTTAGTTTGTACCCTCCCGGCTTCAACAAAAGACGCAGTTAGAAAAGCTATTTATTAGTGTCTTTTATAACGTTATGCAGAAAATCGATGGTCTGCAACTTTCAGGGGGTTAGAATGTTTTAACAAATTTCCTTAATGAAGTTTATTTACCAAAACCGCGAAAGGAATTTTAGTAATCAATGCCTTTCATAAGCTCAGAGGTATGTTTTATAGCTCCTCAGTAGACAGTACTTCTTAGAAACTCACAGCAGATATTTTTGCCAGTGTAACAGACCGGTATTCCGTGCATTATTATAACGGGTGAGTTTTTAGTCGTTTCGATTGAAGAAATTTCCGTTAGCCGGATGCGAGAATGGGTTTATATTCTTATTTCTCAAATATAAAAAAAGAAAAAAATGTAAGGAATTACAGAAATACGGTTCATACACATAGAGACTTTGTATTTAAAACCAAGAACAAGCTTCTATGCCTAATGAAAATAAATTTAATAAATCAGCAAACCGAGTACATGCCCTTAGTGAGTATAGATGCAGGCAGGCAGTTCAGGTGCTGAGAGAGCAGATTGTAGAGATACCCCACGTTAAAACCTGGGCGGAAGAGGCCGGAGTTTCCCGGCGGTGGCTCTGCAAATCGATGAAGGCGGTGTATGGCAAGCCGCCGAAGATTATTCTCAGGGAAGTAAAATATGAAAAGATAGTGATGCTTATTCTGGAAGAGGGCGCGGACGCAACCTGCTACTCCGTTTCGGTAGATGCCGGATTTGGGTCTGCAAAAAATGGGTCAAGGTTTTTGTCATCCCACTACGAGACAACCTTCACGGAATTAAAAATGGACCTGCTGAAGGAAGACCATGAGATCGATTTTCAGTGGTTAAACGGGAGAGAGTCATGAATATAATATGCTCAAATCCGGAACTAAATGCCCAAATCTGGGACAATATGCTCAAATCTGGGATAAGTTTCTCTTGTGGGTTTAGACTGTGTGCAATTAATTAATTGGGAGCATCCATCAAAGAGTTTGATGGATAGAGATAATATTAAATCAAATTTTGAGGATAGGTATGAAAAAGGCAATATTATTATTAACCATTACAACCGCATTTATTTCACTTCCTATAAATCCTGTATATGCTGAAGATTCTTGTAAAGATAAGGGTGATGACTGTGCAGAAACATGTAATACCAGATACGAAGGAGATACTGAAATGGACGGGCTGGCAAGAAATGCTTGTCGTTTTGGATGTGGAGTTGCTGAAGCAGGGTGTATTGTTAAGGAGTGGTGGGGCGATCTTGATTGGTAAAGTCTTTAATCCCAAAATTAAGTATTAAACTATTCTCTAAATATGCAATTGCCACAGTGAGCTACTTCTCTGTGGCAAAGGTCTAAATGACAGTCTAAAAGATTTAATCTGATGAGAAAGATTACTATTTATATTTCATTTGCCATACTGATTCTATGTATCGGTTGTGAAAGTGAAGAAGATTTATATACGGAAACTGAAAAAGTATCTGTCTACCAAAGTGGTGTATTAAAAAAATATAAATTAAGTCTTGAAAGAATAAAAAGTGTTAAAGTTGACACAAGTTCTATTATAGTTACCTTTTTTTTAACAGAGGATGATGATCTATTTTTATTTGATCGAAGCGTAGGAAAAATATTAAAGTATAATCTTAATGGTGAGCTAATTACTGAAACAGGTGGAATTGGACAAGGTCCAAATGAATACTCTAAAGATACAGTTGCAAAAATGACATACTGTGGAAATGGAGAGATTTACTCTATTGATTGGAATAGGCCGATCATTAAAGTGCATGATTTAGATCTCAATTTAAGAAGGGAGCTGGATTTAACAGGGATGCCTTACGATGTCGTGTGTGTAGATAAAGCCAGTATAGCTGTATTATATTCTAATAAATATGAAATTGATGTTTTAAATAAGTACGGTAAAAAGAATAATACAATTTATTTGAATAATATAGTTGATCTTGGAATTACTAAAGAATACATATTTAAACATTTTTTATATACTGACAAGGGGTACTTTTTTGCGTATTACTTTAGACCATTAATTATCACCCTTAATAAACAGACTAAACAGATAGATAAATATGATCTAAAGCCACTTTCGGATAATAGTACTACAACTGCTGTAAGATCACTTTTTAATCACAATAACGATATCCATTCTTACTATTATGATCTTAACAACAGAAGAAATAAAATTACTCACGTGTTTGACAAGTGTAATGGAACATACAAGTACAGCTATGAAGTGCCACAAAGTTTTAGTAACTATATCATAACATCTGCCAACCAAATTGTGGCAAGAGAAGATAGATTTCATATCAACTTTTATAGTTATTCTATTGATGAATTGTAAAGGTGTATCAATTGAGAAATTGTCAGTTACCAGAAATGGAGAGCAAATCTTAAATGATATCAGTTTAAGGCTTGAAGGAGAAAAAAATTACTTGCTGTTTGGCAGAAATGGTGCAGGAAAATCTACACTTATCAATTGCATCACAGGTTTACGTGATGATTATGAAGGGGTAATAAGTATTGGTGCTGAATGCCAGTCTATTTTGTCTTTTTTTTCAGATGAAATCACAGCACCGAATAACACTATAGTTAAGAAGTATATAAATAGTTTTAAGCTTTTATATAAAAGAAAGGGTATATACCAAGAATTAACTTATGAAAAATTACAAACTCTTTTTGAAATAAACAGTTTCGCTGATAAAAGTTTTTATAATCTTTCAAAGGGTATGAAGAAGAAAGTACTACTCTGTATCACATTGATGAAAAGAGCTGATATAATAATCCTTGATGAGCCATTTGAAGGGTTGGACATCATTACCAAGAAAAGATTGATACAATTTCTTCTTGATGAAATAAATAGTAAAAAAACACTACTTGTATCAACACATGAGGTTGCAGGGATATATAAAAGTTTTGATTTTTTAGTTGGGATTAAAAGTGGTCGCATAACCGGTGTAAAACAAAACGATGATGATCTGCACTATGAGCAACTTTTAAGGAGTTTTCAACATGAATCAAATTAAAGAACTTATAACAATAACCAATGGGTTGGGAGGTCCTCTAAGATTAAAAAAATCTGTTTTTCTTTCGATTTCTCTTATCTATGGAGTGATTCTACTCTTTATATATTTATTTGAAATTATATGGTCTCAGAATACCCCTACAGCTATTATTTATCGTTATAAAACTGAACCGGATGCAGAGCTTCTGTCATTTAATGTTTTATTACTCTTTCTGACCCAGTTTTTCCTAATTCTATATTATTTAAAACATCATGCTTCAGTATTTTATAATAAAACATCACTGCAAATACTTCATACATCCAAAATTTCATCCATTTATGTATTTACAGGATACTTCTTAAAATCCTGCGTTATTTTATTATTGATAAACATTGTGTTTGTTCTACCCCTTCTTTTACTTTATTTGATAAGAGACGGAGTTTTCTTTGCCCCCCTACTATCAAACATCTATTATCCATTGTATGCATCACTATGCATATTCCTATGTTTCAATATTTTTTTTTATATCACTCGAAGAAGTGACTCTGCCTATTGGTTTACCTTTATTTTATTGATTTTTCTTTTATTAAGTAATTGGATTTTTCCAAAAGTAATAGAGCTTCTACTTCCATCATTAAACTCATTGAATGTAATAAAATACATTCCAAACCTATTAATGTTTCCTTATTCATATGCTTTAAAAGTATATGGTGACGAGCCATATATCGATGAATTTCAATATCTTATTTCATTGGGATTGCTAATAATCATACTTAACTTCTATCTTGGTAAATTTTTCATAAAACGATTAATACTAAATCAAAATTAAGTAATGTATAAATTAGTGAGGCTTATATTCCTTCTGATAACATAGATAAAAAATTCTGTAAGGTTTTTTAAAAGTTCGTTTATACATGTAGAGCTGTAACAAAAAAACATTATAAGCTTCTATGTGTTATGATAATAGTGAATTTATGTGTTAGATTAGTCAAGGAGGGAGTTCTCTTATTAAGAATTGATATAAAAAAGCTATTTGCGTGCTGATTGAGTGGGTTGAAGTGATAGCTTACACTCTAGCCTGGGCAATCATGGGCGACGTTTTCAAGTGATGGCTCTGCAAATCGATGAAGGCGGTGTATGGCAAGCCGCCGAAGATTATTCTCAGGGAAGTAAAATATGAAAAGATAGTGATGCTTATTCTGGAAGAGGGCGCGGACGCAACCTGCTACTCCGTTTCGGTAGATGCCGGATTTGGGTCTGCAAAAAATGGGTCAAGGTTTTTGTCATCCCACTACGAGACAACCTTCACGGAATTAAAAATGGATCTGCTTGAGGGATACTCGGAGATCGACTTTCAGTGGATAAATGGCAGAGAATCATGAATACTCTATGCTCAGATCCGGGACCGTGTGCTCAAATCTGGGACAAGTTTCACTGGTAGATTTAAGATGTTTGATTTTAATTAGATGGGAGTCTTACAATCATTTGCTTGGACATATACCACTGTATTAGTTGCATCAAATGCTAAATGTTTTTGATAAGAAATTAAATCAATGCTGGATAGCGATCTCAAAATTACGATAACTGGTACATTCCTTTTTTTATTTTTTGGAATAGTGTTCTTTTACTTTGAACTATTGCCGGCAGATGGCGTAATGGACCTATTCATTGTACCTGTATTTGTCCTTATCTGTTTTCCCTTTGTTAAAATTGTTGGCTTTAGAAAAAATCAGAAGGAAAAAAAGCAAAACAAGGCGCTATGAAGAACATATCGCAGGATCTGAAGACCGTACTCATCTATCCAACCCTGGGGATTAGCGTCTTTTCGGTAACCTATCTTGCCTATAAACATGTAGATATACATTTACTTGGCAGGCAAATTGTCATTAGGTATTTTAAAGTTGTATTTCTATGTACGATGATCGGATTTGCTATACCATCTTTTAAAAAGATTAACGTCGGAAAATAATAATCGACTAAAAATATCAGTACTGAACTTTTTAACTCATATCATACTGAAAAGATCGGCATCAAGACGGTTGCGGTCTTTTAATTATGTCAGAAGAGTATTGGATAATAAGCTTAGAATTTATGTATACGAAAACCCACTTATTGGTAGCTCTGCTGAATATCGTTGTTGCCACATATTTGGTGATTAACTCAATACAAACGGGAGGGTTTCGGCTTTACGCAAGTGTTACGCTCCTAATTGTCAGTAGTATATACGCAACTTACTGTTTTGCAAAATCCAAAAGTGAAAATATCCCATGACGATTTTCAAAAGTAAAACAACAAGTTACGATTTACTTTTCTACCTGGTTATCATACCACTCTTTGGATTAGGCGTCTATGATGCTAATTACGTATTTATATTGATTGGATTTGTGCTTGCCATTCCGTTGAATTATCTCATATATAAAGAGTTTAGGAAAGAGGGTAAAGAAAAAGCCTTTTTCAAAAATAAGCTCCGGGCGCTAGGGGTTGGGTTGATATTTGTCCTTCTTATTTTAGCGAATTCTAAGTATGGGTTCTTTTAGAATTAAAAAAAGAGGCTTAGAGTAGATTGACTCATAATCAAAATAATAAGATATGAATGCCGTCATCATCATGATCATCCTCGCAGCTCTTCTGTTTAGCCGGAGGCTGTATAAAATAACCTCATACTTTTTCAGTCAGCAGGGAAATGTGGAACTGAAGCTTAATCTTTCAGCTCAGTTCTTTGTAAAACAGCTATATGGGCTGGGAGTGGTTACCATTTTTTTGATCGCACTGGACCCGGTACCTGCTGGAATTGCCATCGCTGCAGCTGTCGGACTATTGGTTAATCTTTTTATATCCATTGTGAGACAATCCATTCAGGAACAGGTCAAATCGAATGAGGTGACATCCGTTTCGGCATGATTCCCTGCTGCAAGCTGTGTAAATGTGCAGGGACACCGGTTTTTCCTTTCTGTTCACTCGAATGGAACCTATATTTCAAGATGCAGTTAAACCTGAAATAGACAGCAATGCCGCTAAGACAGATCGAAGTTGTGGTGCCCTGCGAACACAAGGATGAGTTTGCAAATTTACTCGAGGATGACTCCGTTGAGCACTACTGGAATGACGAATCGAAAGACGCCTACATTTTAAAAGCTCTTGTTGATGCCAATAAAACGGAGACGTTTCTGGATAAGGCGGAGCATATTATTGGAAATCGTGAGGGTTTTCGATTGGTGCTTCTTGCCGTGGAGGCCACTCTGCCAAGAATGGAGGATGAAGAAGATGAGGAGGAATCGAAAGGAGAGAGCTCAGCCGACGAAGATGGTGAGTCTGACCCGTGGGATAAACCTCTGCAGGGAGCACGTGTAAGCCGGGAAGAGCTCTATAATCAAATATCCGACAGCGTAGACCTATCCGGCATCTATATTGCCATGGTTTCGCTCTCAACCGTTGTTGCCGCTTTAGGTGTTCTCAGAGATAATACAGCCGTGGTCATTGGCGCTATGGTGATTGCTCCGCTTTTGGGACCGAACGTGGGGTTGGCTCTGTCAACCACTCTGGGTGATAACAAACTACTTGCCAGGTCTATAAAAACGAATATTACGGGAATCACAGTTGCTTTTCTAATCTCTGTAGTACTTGGATTTCTATTAAGTGTTGATGAAAACGTGTATCAAATTGCAAGCCGAACGGAAGTCCATCTTTCAGATATTGCTCTTGCCCTGGCATCGGGTGCGGCGGGTGTGCTGGCCTATACCATTGGAATGTCGGCGGCGGTGATTGGCGTGATGGTTGCCGTTGCTCTTCTTCCTCCGCTGGTAACGGCGGGACTGCTGGTAGGGGAGATGAAGTTCGATTTAGCCTATTACGCTTTTCTATTAGTGACAACCAACGTGATCTGTGTGAATCTTGCAGCCGTAGCAACATTTATTCTGCAGGGAGTAAAGCCCAGAACCTGGTATAAGGCAGAGAAGGCGAAAAAAATTAATCGAAGGGCACTGGCGCTTTGGATTTTGCTTGTTTGTGTGCTTGCACTGCTGATCTGGTTGTCGTGATTTTTTAGGTTAAGGTTAAGGTTGAGGTTGAGAGATGGAGAGTTCTGCTGGGGTGATCAACCACGGAGTCACACAGAGGCAGGCGCAGTGATGCACAGAATTTGCGTTATGGAGCGTTTTTCGAATCAATATTCTCCGCGTTTCTTTGCGATCTCTGCGGTTTATTGTTTACCGCCAAGGGCGCGGAGTGACGCAGAGGGGGACTTTTTCTGAGACTGTTCTCACATCTCAATATTTCGTTTAGCAATTAGTGCATTGTGCTTAAAAAGCGGCCAGGATGCCCGACGAACTGCACTTCCCTCAAAAACACTGTGAAATTCATCTTCTGCAATTTCGTGCCACTCCGATTTAGGGTGGAGAACGCTCTCTCTGGGTTTGAGGTCTTCAAAGTGGCCGTATGCTGCTTTTCGGTTCCACGGGCACACATCCTGGCAGATATCACACCCAAATATCCACTCACCAATATCTGTTTCATACTTTTGGTCCATCTTCTCTTTCAGCTCAATTGTGAGGTATGAAATACATTTCGTGGCGTCAATTCGATAGGGTTCATAAATGGCATCGGTAGGGCAAGCGTCCAGGCAGCGCGTACATGAACCGCAGTGATCAGTCTGGGGAGCATCGTAAATAAAAGGTACGTCCAGAATCATTTCACCAATCAGGAACCATGATCCAAACTCCTTATTAAGAAGGTTTCCGTTTTTACCCGTCCATCCAAGACCTGAGCGTCGCGCCCACTCTTTATCCATCACGGGGGCAGAGTCTACAAAAAAACGACCGTTGATGTCGCCAATCAGCTCTTTTGTGTAGAAGAAGAGTTTTTTCAGTCGGTTTTTGAACAGTTTATGGTAGTCTCGTCCTCGTGCATATTTGGCAATTTTGGGCTGATTCGTTTGCCTGTCATACTGCTCATTTTCCTCAAACCTGTAGCTTGCAATAACGCTCACCACACTTTTAGAACCGGGTACAAGTTTCGTAGGGTCAACTCTTTTTTCGAAGTGATTTTCCATCCAGCTCATGGAACCTTGGCGGTTCTGATTCAGCCACTCCTCAAGTCGGAACGCTTCCTGGTCAAGCGGCTCTGCACGGGCAAATCCACACATATCGAAGCCGAGTTCGAGTGCTTTTTCTCTTACTTTGATGGTATGTGCCAGTGGGTCCATAGTGAAGATTGGTGCATGGTCATTACGATATGCTATATACAAAAAAAGCCCATTGAAACTGAGAATCAATGGGCTTTCTGAATTGCGTGTATCTACTCTACGATATCGAGAAGCTCTACTTCAAATATAAGTACAGAACCCGGTTTAATGATGCTTCCTTGTGGTGGATTGTTTCCATAAGCAAGATCGGCAGGGATGAAAAACTGGTATTTTGAACCGACACTCATCAGCTGCACGCCTTCAGTCCAGCCGGGAATAACCTGGTTGAGAGGGAATGTAACAGGTTCGCCTCTTTCGTACGAGCTGTCGAAAACTTCATCGGTTATCAAAGATCCTTCGTAATGAACCTGAACGCGATCGGTTGCTTCTGGTTTGGGGCCGTCACCCTCTTCAAGTACGCGGTATTGAAGACCGGATTCGGTTTCTGTCACATCAGAATTTTGAAGATTCTCTTCAAGAAATGCCTGTCCCTGTTCAATATTCACATCAGCTTCGGCTGCACGCTCTTCCATCTGCTGCATTTGGAGCTCCTGGAAATAGGACTGAATGAGTGCCTGCATATCTCCATCATTGATGATAGAAGAGTCCGCTTCATCCATAGCTGTCATAAAACCGGCAACATAATTGTTCATGTCGATTTCATCGATGCCCTGGTTGGCAAGATTGGCACCCTGCAGATAGCCGAAACTGTAGTGAAGTGAGTCGTTTCTGTCTGCAATGTTAGGAGTTGCAGACTCATAAGAATTGCCGCATGCTGTCAGTAATACACCGGCTAATGTGAGTAGAAATAGGTTTAAAACGTGGTTCTTCATAAAAATTATTAGGTATTAATTAAATTGATTCGGCGTAAAGGTAACCTTTTTTCACTCCTATAAAAAGGAATGCAGGCTGCAGATTAATTTCAACTTGCTTGGTTTTTAGTTCTTATATTATATGGTTGATGTAAAAGCGATAAACGATAATAAAATAAAGAGTACATTTGAAGTTTAGTGAATTTGATTTTGAAGAGACCCTTCTTGCGGGATTAAACGATTTACGGTTCGAAGAGCCAACCCCCATACAGGAACAGTCCATTCCTATTGTTTTAAAAGGCAAAGACTTGATTGGAGTTGCCCAAACAGGAACCGGTAAAACCGGCGCATTCGTGATACCGATTATGCAGCGGGTTCTTAAAAGCGAAAGGAAGGGAGTAAAAGCACTCATTTTGAGCCCGACAAGAGAACTTGCCACTCAAATTGATGAACAGATCTTTGCTATAGGGTACCATGCGGGTATTACTTCAGCGACGG
Organism: uncultured Rhodohalobacter sp.; assembly: GCA_964401805.1. Lineage (GTDB taxonomy): Bacteria > Bacteroidota > Rhodothermia > Balneolales > Balneolaceae > Rhodohalobacter. The sequence goes on along the minus strand of CAYNZY010000001.1, from coordinate 106,749 downwards.
TTATTGGCGGAAGTGATTTTTCCATCCAGGCCAAGGCGCTAAAGGCCGGTGTCGACATTATTGTTGCCACTCCGGGACGCCTTATTGATCAGAACAAGGTTGTAAATATCGATTTTTCGAACCTCGAATATTTTGTGCTCGATGAGGCTGATCGCATGCTGGACATGGGTTTCCTGCCCGATATGAAAAAAATTATATCATGGATTCCTCAGAAAAGGCAGACGCTTCTATTCTCGGCTACCATGCCCGGAGAGATTAAAAAACTGGCGTCTTCGATCATGACAGATCCCGATATGATTGAAATTGAACGGTCGAAACCGGCTCAATCGGTGGAGCAGCGTGCTTACTCGCTCAGAAGCCATCAAAAAATTCCACTTGTGAAGGGAATATTTGATCAGTTAAAATGGGACTCATGCATCATTTTTACATCAACGAAAAAGGGAACAGACGAACTGCAGCGGCTGCTGAAAAATGAAGGTATAAAAGCCGCCAGTATTCACGGAGACAGATCGCAGGACGAGAGGAACCGAGCCCTGAATGCCTTTAAAAACGGTAAAGTGCCGGTTATTGTAGCTACAGATGTGCTTGCCCGCGGTATTGATATCAAGGGCGTTTCCATCATCATAAATTATGATGTCCCCAATAACTCGGATGATTATGTGCACCGTATCGGGCGTACAGGAAGATACGATAAAAGCGGTATCGCCATCACCTTCGTTACGCGGCGTGATAGCAAAACTTTTCGCACCATCACGAATATTAAAGGGAATAAGATCAAACAGATTGATGTCCCGAATAATTTTTCCAGTGAGAAAGATTTTTCATGGGAAAATGATTTTAAATCAGGTAGCAGCGCAAGCGGGGACTCCGGCAAAAAATCGAATGATTCCCGTAAAGGCGGTAAGAAGTCTTCAGGCTCATCCGGCCGAGGCTCAGGCTCATCCGAGAATAAACAGAAGAGATCGTCGGATAAAAGCTCAGGCAAAACGGATAAACAAGAGGAACAGGACCGATCGAAGCGCCCATCAAGAAAAGGAAGCAACGGACGTACAAAAAAATCTGAGACTCCTTCAAAACCTGAGCAAAAAGAAAAATCTTCTTCACCTGCTGAGCAACAGAAGAAAACCAAGGAAAAACCTACACCCGAGGTTGAAAAGAAAGAACCTCAGGAAAAAATTATTCTTCCTCCGGTGGTTGAAAAAGCTGTGGAGAGAAATAAACGGTCCAGAAAACCATCAAAAGGGGTATGGGGTATTATTAAAAGCTTTTTTCCCAAATTATAGTCTTTGTAAGTATTATGCAGGTTGTTAAATCCATAGCGATATGGGCAGGTATTGTTATTTTAATCTTGTTTTGGGTGCCTCTTTTATTTCTTCTGTCACTATTCGACAGAGATCCGGTTCGGTATAAAACGGGGCGGATGTTCCGAAACCTGGGAAAATACATCTCAAAACTAAATCCGAACTGGGTGATTGATATCAGCGGACACACCCAGATAGATGACAGAGAACCGTATGTGATGGTTTGCAATCACTTATCGAATGCCGATATCCCATTGATTTCCAATTTACCCTGGGAGATGAAGTGGGTAGCCAAAAAGGAGCTGTTCGATATACCGGTACTAGGAAGTATGCTGCGATGGGCAAAAGATATTCCGGTAGACAGAAAAAGCAAGACAAAAAAAGCCGGTGTATTTAAAGCATGTTCAACCATGCTTGATCAGAACATATCGGTCATGTTTTTTCCTGAAGGAACGCGTTCCAAAACTGGCAAGCTTCAGCGATTTTCCTATGGAGCTTTTGATCTTGCTTTGCGAAAGGGGGTCAAGATTTTACCCATGGTAATTGATGGAACCCAGGGATGTCTTCCAAAAAAATCGTGGGTTTTTGAGCCGAGTCATGATATCAAGTTGAAAGTATTACCCCCGGTAGACGTTTCAAAGTTTGATAAAACGGACGTAAAAAAACTAACGACTCACGTCCGTGAACAGATATTGAAACAGCTCGCCTTGTGGAGGCAGCTTCCCCTGCAGGAAATTGACGCTATGAATCGGGGCTCCCTGGCTGATGGTGTTTCGGTTTAGGCGGCTCGTTCTCCATAACATCTTCATTCACCTGTTTTGAACTGCCTGATGTTAGTTTCCATGCCGGAAGAATAGCGATCAGTGAAAAAACGAGAGCTGTTACCGGATAGAAAAGTCCCTCCGTTTCATAGAGTAGATGAATTTGGCCGTATCGAAGCAGGCCAAGAAAAACAAGGAAAAAAATCAACGCCAGAACCCTGTGATGCTTTCCGTAGGTGAGAGAGAAGGTGCTGCCCAGAAAGCTGCTGATACCGGCCACAAATGCAAGGAAGAATGGCCAGACGAGCCCAAATTTGTCATAATAAGAGAACATTAAAATCTCTTCTCCCAGGTATGTGGATAACAAAACCCTGGTGATAGAGTCAATGCTCAACACGATGCTAACTCCTATAAGGCCTGCAAGTAATCCGTTCTTCATCAGTTATTATTTACTTTGATTAAATATGATTAAACACCCATATCTACATTCAAGATACTCATTTATTGGCGAAAAAAGTGAATTCACCCGCGGAACTCTCTATTTCGAAAAAACAAACGTTACAATGCATTCATGATATCGGTGTGATGTTTTGTATCTTGTCGTCTCTTTAAAAAAGAATGCTAAACACACGAAAATAATTTGATTTATGCAGGATAATGAATTCTTAGATCCTAAAGGCGACATCAGGCTCACCGATAAAGAACTTATCGAGTCTCCCGAGCTACAGGAACTGGCGGCCAAAGTGATTGAAACACACAAAATAGAGCTGGGACCGGCTCAAATAGGTTATCTTCTTGTTTATCCCAATATTACGAAGCAGAGAGCTGCAAAATGCATGAAAGCTACGCGAGAAGTGAAGCACTACTCAGGAAACGACTATCTGATTGAGGTATCAGGAGAGCTGTGGGATATGCTTGATGATGATACCCGCAAAATGCTGATTTATCATGAGCTGCTGCACATCGACCCCGTTTTTAAAGCAAAAAATCAGGAATGGAAGATGAAAATACGACGCCCAGATTTTTCTGACTATTACGAAATTAATGACACATTTGGGAATGAGTGGTACAAAACAATACAGGCTACGGCGTCGTCTCTCTATGATTTGGATCCAAAACAGGAGAGCAAAGTAAAAGTGTAGCTTCACATGCTGAGCCTACAAGAACCAAGATCCATTAAAAAAGGGATGCGTCCTGATTCTTATCAGACCCATCCCTTTTGTATTATAATACTGTTTTACCCTACAGACTATGGCTATGTGTGCGGCCGTCGCTTGTTCGCAAACGTATGACCATTCAGCGAAACCTGTTTTAATTTCCACAACAGTTTGCCGAAAAAAGATTGTGGCTGATCAAAACGGACAATATTTGCTGCATGACGCTGCAGAGTTTTATCGATATTTTCGTATTCAAGAATATCGATAACGATGAACCTATTACTCTCCTTCATTTTTTTAAGCAGGTACTTTTCCTGAGGTGTGGCATAGCGCACCGTGGAGTAGGTATGTCCGGTATATTCGCCGGCGAGTACATCTCCGTTTCTCAGGATAAAAGCGTTATCAGAGCTTGAAAGCTGCTCAAAAAATGAATCAATTCTTTTAAATGACTCCTGCTCATCATTAAAGATGAGCGTTCGCAGATCCACCTCGGTAAGCGAGCCAACTTTCTTTTCCACCCTCTCTTCAAAGCGTTTCTTCGCCGACTTGTAGGGGCCCGACAGCACCAGTAAATAGAACTCATTGCCGGGCTTTATTTCCCCGAGACTGTCGATATAGGAATCGATTTCGTTGCTGCTGTATATCATAAATGGATGATGCGAGTTGTTACTCATGGTTCAATATTTAAGAATTTTTTCCGTCGCTACAGGATAACAACATTTAGAGTTTATTAAAACGCTCAAATGCAGCTTTTTCGAGAGCCTCACGGTGATCAGGGTGTGCAATCTGAATCAGCGCCTTTGCACGCTCGCGCATTCCTTTACCATAGAGCTGTGCAGATCCGTATTCTGTTACAATATAGTGAACGTGAGCTCTCGTGGTTACAACGCCCGCTCCCTGTTTCAGGTAGGGAACAATACGGCTTTCACCGCGGCGGGTGGATGAGGGCAGCGCGATGATGGGCTTTCCTCCCTGAGAGAGTGAGGCACCGCGGATAAAATCCATCTGTCCACCCACGCCAGAGTACTGTCGGGTTCCGATCGAATCGGCACAAACCTGCCCCGTGAGATCCACTTCAACCGCGCTGTTGATAGCGGTTACTTTGGGATTTCTGCGAATAACGGCGGTATCGTTCACGTAGGCGCAATCGAGCATCGCCACGTTTGGATTGTCATCAACAAAATCATATAGTTTTCTGGATCCAACCAAAAATGAGGCGACTGTTCGGTTAGGATGAATTCGTTTTTCCGAATTATTAACCACACCGCTTTCGAGAAGGGTGATGAGTCCATCGGAAAACATTTCGGTGTGGACGCCAAGGTTTTTATGATTTGTGAGTGATGCAAGAACGGCATCGGGTATGGATCCAATGCCCATCTGCAGCGTCGCTCCATCTTCTACCAGATTGGCACAGTGCCGGCCAATTTTCAATTCGGTTTCGGCCAGTTCAGCGGGTGGAAATTCAGGAAGTGAGTCGTTTGACTCGACGGCAAAATCGATCTGTGATGTATGAATAATACCGTCTCCGTGGGTTCTTGGCATGTTTGGATTCAGCTGTGCAATCACAGTTTTAGCATTATTTACAGCTGCACGAGACCCATCCACAGAAACACCCAGAGAACAGTACCCGTGTTTATCGGGAGGGCTAACCTGCACGAGGGCCACATCGAGGTTAATGATTCCACGGTTAAATAGATGGGGTATTTCGCTCAGAAATACGGGAATATAGTCCGCTTCTCCCGTTTCAACCGCTTTACGGACATTGGCACCGACGAAAAACGATTTTGTGTGAAAAGAGCGGCTATATTCAGGCTTTACATAAGGAGCCGGGCCTTCTGTATGGAGATGATAAATTGTGACGTTTCTTAACTCATTGTGGCGGTCACTCAGCGCATTGATGAGCTGAAGGGGTGCCGCAACTGCGGTGTGAACAAATACATGATCGTTGGATTGAACATATTTGAGGGCGTCGCTTGCCGATGTGATCTTCATAGTCTTTCTTATTTATTGGATGTCTGTCCGGCCAAACAAATGGATTCTGTCCAGTATTTTTTTGTAAACATTCATCCCGTGAACATCTGTTATGGCAGAGACCGTAAACAGGCTACCTTGTTAATATTACCATACCTGTAAGATACAATTGCGGACATGAAAATTGAAGAGAAATTTGTCCGTTTATTAGTTTTTTTGTCCAGTGTCTGATGTGTGAAAAAAATTCGTTTCCATAAAAAAACCTGAAGCGTCAGAGAAATCTGTACACTTCAGGCTGGTTCAATCAATCAACAAATAAATTATTTTAGAGACCTTTGGCTTTAAACCCTGTAATGGTCTTCGATGCGGTAAATCCGCCTGGTGTTTCTACTTCAATCCGTATACTTACTTCCTGGCGTTCGTTCGACTCCTCATCAGAATCCTGTGCTGTAAAAGAAAATTGTGTGAGCCCTTCACCTGAACCAAGAGTGTTAGGAATAGTAATATCAACATCTCCGTCGACTGTCATTCCGTCGGATGGGGTTACAGTAATAGTTGTGTTAAACGGCAACACGTTACCATTCACATCCGTGATTTCCATGTTAAAACGCTGGCTTCCGTTGGCGGGGATATCAAAGGTGCTGGGTGTTACCCGTATATTTTGGCTGGTTGGAGGGCCCGAAAACAGTACAGGTATAGTTCTGACAATCTCCTGGTCATTTTCATCGAACGTGTGTGCCCGAATAGTCAGGAAGCCATTGGAAGGCCGGGGATCACCTGATATCAACTCAACCTCTACTTCACCATCATCATCCGTCACACCTGAACCCTGAATAACGCCTCCTGTTGTATTAAAGTAGACCGGGGTTCCTGGCTTTGCAGGATTACTGAACTTATCACCAACAATAACGGTAATTGGATTTCGGTTACCGTTAATGGCCAGCCCTTCAAAATTAAATACATCAGCAGCGATACTAAAATGTTCGAGATCCGGAAATCCGCCGTGAATGGTTAATAGAATGGGTTTTGAGCGAATAGTGAGTCCCACTTCAGGCCTTTCTATTCGGGCCTCAATACTCAAGTTTCCTGCACGGTTTCCGGCAAAAATATTTGATGTTACCGTTCCGTTTTCATTGGTTCGTACTACCGTGGGCGAAATTCCCTCAGCACCACCGGGTCCGTTTATAATCACAAAATTTACATCTACAGCGTTTTGGGGACCGATGGGTCGCCCTGTAGAATCCTGTACTTCAAAAGTAAATGCGCTGTTCACGTTACCACCTGTTTCTGCAATATTGATCACTTCGGACGCGAGATTTGTAAGCACAATCGCTGCAGCGCCTCCTGTTTCTCCGCTTACTCCACCACCGCTGTCATCACCCTGCAGATTGCGAAGTTCAAGATCGGGAACAACAAGTTCTCTGTCGGGAGCGGCAAGTATAGTTACTTCATCCGTTGAGAATCCCTCTTTTGTTGCTTGAAACGTCATATCGATAATACTGTCTACGGTAACCTCTTCAAATAGAAATTCACCGTTTTCATTGCTGAACGTAGATATCGAAAGATCGGCCGGAGAGGTGATGGAAACTGTGGCATCAGTGACGGGCGACCCTGAACTCACATCAACTACTCTTCCGCTTACAGATATTGGTTCATAAATGTCGTCGCAGGAATATATAAGAAGTGCAAGAGCAATGAGTACAAGAGGTGCTGAAAAGCGCATTCGTTTCATAATTCTACCATTCCCTCGTTAAATAAAATGATTGTACAATATTAAAATTTTCTTATAGAATGATACAGAATCTTTTAAATCGATGGTAGTCTATTTTTTTGAACCTGTTAAGCTATATTTTTACTTAAAAAATCGAGGTGAATGACAAACAACTCTCTGGACTGTTGAAAGAAGTATACATTTCAGCGTGATGAAAAGAATGGGGGGATCACATCTGTAACCCGTCTTCATACTGTCAACATTTATTTGAATTCGTATCTCTTCGCATCAAACCAATAATCAGGTAGCAAAACAGTACCTATGTATATACCACTACAAAAACTGATTCAATTTCTCGTCATCACGATATTTTTTACCGCTTGTCATCAAGAAAAAGCAAAAGTTGAACTTCATCTGAATCATATTCAGGTACTTGGAACCCACAACAGCTATAAGCTTAAACCGCACCCGGAACTTGTGGATCAGCTAAATGATCATATGGAGGGCTGGTCCCGGAATATTGATTATGAACACCGACCGCTTACCGAACAGCTCGAAGAGCTTGGAATCCGTCAGTTTGAACTGGATATATTTGCGGATACAGCAGGGGGACTTTTCTCTGAGCCGGTCGGGGCCCTTCTTGCAGGAGATGAGGAGTTTTTGAACGCGGATGAGATGGCCGAGCCCGGCATGAAGGTTCTGCACGGACAGGACCTGGATTACAGAACTACCTGTATGACGCTGATTTCCTGCATTTCAGAGATCCGTGACTGGTCGCTGGCCAATCCATCACATCTGCCGATTTTTATTTTGATTGAAGCAAAAGATGGAGAACTGGACGACCGAGGACCGATACAGTTTACACAGCCCATTGCTTTTACACGAGAGCTGCTTCACAACATCGATGATGAAATTCGCGAAGTTTTTGAAGAGGATCATCTCATTACTCCCGATGATGCTCGGGGTGATTTTGAAACGCTTGAAGAAGCGATTACAACCAACGGCTGGCCGGCTTTGGCAGATAGCCGAGGAAAAGTGATGTTTGCCCTGGACAATACGGGGCATCACAAAGATCTCTACCTCGAAGGAAATCCAAACCTTGAAAACCGCGTGCTGTTTGTAAGCTCTGAACCGGGTGAACCAACGGCCGGGTTTATCAAGATGAATAATGTTATGGATCAGGTGGAACAGATCAAAGAGTACGTGGAAGCCGGTTTTCTTGTGCGCACACGCTCTGATATCCCCACGAATGAGGCGCGATCGGGTGACACAATCCGGAGGGACCTGGCTCTTGAGAGCGGAGCGCAGTTTATCAGTACCGACTACCCGGAGGAGAGTCCGTACGGATCAGGATTTATAGTAGAACTGCCCGGTACAGATGGGATAGCACGTTGTAACCCCGTATCTGCACCGAAGGAATGCAAAAATGAAATTCTAAAGGAATAAAGGCGACTAAAAATTCTCCCCTAACAAGGGGAGACAGAGAGGGGTGTAAAGAACGTTGAATCAGATTAGAAATATGAAATTGAACTCACAAACTGAACTATTGACGAAAATAAACCCACAGACGTGGTTTACTTGAAACCGGAGTTAGAATGTAAATATGAGCAAGAATTCTCCCCTCCTGTGTTAGGAGGGGGCGAGGGTGGTAGCCTTAATCTTTTTAAGCTCAAAAAAAACTTTAAAACCTTTTTAACCACCCCTAAATTCGCTTATGCGTACAAAAAATGAGCTCTTCTCGAAATGGAGGGGACATTTATCACTCCAAAAAGCCCATTATTAATCGAACTCAGGTTTGAACGAAACCGGAGTTGAACATCCCCCCCTTTGCTAAGGGGGATTGAAAATTAAGCAACAACATCAAAATCTACCCAATATGAAAAGAAAAGAGTGGTTTAAAATTGTAGGTCTTGGAAGTGCTGCAGTCATTTCAAATCCATTTGGGGTAGCAGCGACTGATCGCCGAAAAAACCGAAAAAACAGAGTGCTCCGCATCGCGCATATGACGGATCCACACCTGGAACCCGGTAACAGAAGCGAGGAGTGGACAAGATTCTGCATCAACCACATTCACAGTCTGGATGACAGGCCCGATATGATCTTTAACGGCGGAGACACGATCGATGATGCGCTGGAAGAGACTGAAGATTCTGTTGCTGGACAGTGGGAGATCTGGAATCGTCTGAAAGAAGATATTTCGATCCCAGTGGTGCACTGCATCGGTAATCACGACGTGTGGGGTATCGAAGAGGCGAAGGGAGACCCGAGGTATGGCAAGGCCTGGGCGGTAAAGGAACTCGGGCTCGAAAATCGCTATTACGATTTTGAACAGGCGGGCTGGCACTTTATCGTTCTCGACAGCACTCACCTCAATGATGATGGCACATGGTATACAGCAAGGCTGGATGAAGAGCAGTTTGGATGGCTCAAATCACGTCTTGAGTCTATTCCGGAAACCCGGCCTGTGTTTATTTTCTCTCATATCCCGGTAGTATGTGCAGCCGCATATTTTGATGGTGACAATGAAACCAGCGGAAACTGGGAGGTTCCTGGCGCCTGGATGCACATTGATGCACGCCGAATTGTGGAGCTTTTTCACAGGCATCCCAACGTGAAGGTGGGCATCAGCGGGCACATCCACCTGCTGGACGAAGTTGTATATAATAATGTAACCTATTACTGCAACGGGGCCGTATGTGGAAACTGGTGGAAAGGGGACTATCATCAAACACCGGCCGGCTACGCATTGATCAATCTCTACGAAGATGGCACTTTTGACAGGGAATACATGGCCTATGGCTGGAGAGATGAGTAGGCAAGTGAGAGGTGTGGAATTGACCTTGAAATTGTCTGATTGTACCCGGGGCGGGACTCGAACCCGCACGATATCGCTACCACCGGATTTTGAATCCGGCGCGTCTACCAATTCCGCCACCCGGGCTTATTGTGAGACTGAAGATACAACATTACCGATGACTTCGTCAAAGGTAAATATTCTGTATTGCCACTAATTTTTAAGTTTTTTGCAACAATAAAGGGAACTCAATTGGAATTGATTTTATACCTGGACGATGACATCAGTTTTACGATTAATAAGAACATCTAGGACACTTTTTACTTAGTTCAAAAATACTTAACGACGAAAAGAAGAGGCATATCCGACCCTTGCTTCGTGCACTCTCTAAAAATTTACTGCAATCTGGTAGTAAAACATGTCGGTTTGCGGCATTTGAACAATGTTCCTTTCTATGAGAACATCCGTCGCCTCAGTGTAAATCCAGTGATACCAAAAGATAAAAAACTCCTCAAAGGAGACCTCTTCATCAAAATTCAGCTCATGGTAGGTCGCTTCAAAATCAGCCCTATTATTCTCCAGGATATCGAGAAGCGTTGGGAAAAACAGGTCAGGCATTTTATGAGTAATCAACTCAGTATCTTGTTCATCAAATACATGAATATTTTTGTCTTCAAAGTTATCCCATCCCGCATTTGATTCAGTTCGCTTGTTACCATATACGGCTACGCCTATCGAATCACTCCAGAATAGCCCCCGGTTGCCGTAGATTCCATATGGTTCAGTGTTGCCGGATAAATCGTCTTCAACGATGGCCAGGTAATAGCGGCTTCCGTTTCTTAATGGCCGTTCTTGATTTAAAAACTCCTCCTCAACCCGTTGTATTTGAAAATTATCAAGAATCACGTTGCTCAGATAAAAGAGAGATAGTTCTGAGAAATCGTGTGTTTGTGAAATATTTGTTTCGTTGTGTATTGATTTTATTTCGGGCAAAGAGTTGGAGACGCTGTTCGCAATTTCTTGAGCCACGCTTCGGGCTTTTTCTTCTAGTAATTTTCCGCGCTCTACCGTTATGATTCCCAGCGCTGGCTGAAAGAGATCGCCATTTTTAGTAAGGATTTTATTGTCTATAAGTGCATCGATGTTTCTCTCTGTTGTCTCAGGAGTCCAATCTAGTTTACGTTCAATTTCAGTGAGCGGAATATCGTAATGCAGGGCAGTAAGGAACTGGGCAAGACTATCTTTTTTGATGTCGATTTTGGGTCCTTCATATCCTGAAATTTGATAAACTCTGAATTTAGAGGAGAGTATATCATCCATCGTTCTGTTGTTACTGTGCAGGCAGCCAGTCAGTATAAAAATGCCAAGTACTATTATTAAATTCTTCATCATTCAATACATGTGTTTTTACTATTAAGCTTCTATTTTTCTTGTACCGTTCTTCTCCGGTCTGATCTGAAATTAATCGTCACCATCCGTTCCATCTAAAAGATGGAGTCAATAGGTTCGGGGCAGCTTCCTTTGGCTTATCAATGGTTTTTGTGATCCGGATCAGGTAATTCACAGCACCATATTAAAACGGTACAGAAACTTATATTTAGATATTTTTCTCCTTTACAAATTAATAAATGCAAAAATTACTTACTAGGGAATTACATCAGAGAATCGTGAATACTAATCATGTATGGGCGATCCAATCGCCTATGCAATTTTTGAAATTGGATTGGCAAAAAGAGAGGGGCTATTTCCGGAAAGGTGAAGCGGAGAGTTCACGAGGTTGTATCAAAAAGAGAACGGCGTATCTACATAAAGGAAATCTGAACTTGCCAGTATATTAGCGGTCAGCCAAAAACGATAGTGATTGATGGCCATGAAGATTTGGTCTTATTCACCTGGATTCAATAGTATCGATTTTAAAAAACTGTTAACCCTTGTAGGTGTATCCATCGAAAAGTATGGGCTCTCGATCTCAATTTTTACCATTTTGATGAGGACTAAGGAAAAATTTCTGATAAAGCTCTTCAGTGCGAGACAATTCAACACATTGAATAAGTACTGTATTTGATTGGAGCCCTGTGGTTTTTGAGGTCAAATATCATTCATAAATAGTTGTTTTTGAGTAAATACTATTTGTCTCAGCATATTTGCTATTCGGTTTGGAACCGCTTTTATTGAAGGAAGGATACTTCCTGTGCCTCACTATTTTCCATAAATAAAACCTGATGGATGGTTTAACAGATACAGAATTAGGAAACAGAATTGTAAGCGGTGATAAAAAAGCGTTCAGAGCATTGTACGATCGTTATCACGCGCAAATGTACTACATTGCAAAAAAGTACGTCAAAAAATCTACGATAGCTGAAGACGCTGTTCAGGATGTCTTCATCAGGTTCTGGGAAAACAGAGAGAATATTGATGAGAGCAAATCGGTGAAAGGCTTCTTATTTGTAATGCTAAAAAACCATTTGTTAAATGTTCTCCGAAAAAATAAGCGAGAGATTATTTCTTTTACCGAATCAACCCTGAAGCCGTCCAAAAGCTCTATTATGACGGATGATGAGGTTATTTATAAAGAGTATCATAAAATCCTTGAACGTGGCCTGAAGGAGCTATCCGAAAGAAAGAGGGAAGTGTTTGAATTGCGAACAATAAAAGGCCGTTCAAATTCAGAAGTGGCCAAATTGTTGCACATTGACATTAAAACTGTCAAAACTCATTACTACCTAAGTTCTAAGTTTATTCGCAAATATCTGAAGGTTCATGCAGGAATTTTTAAATATTTACTGTTAGTTATCTCATCTTCTATCCTCTAAATTCGCGGGCCGTCATTACGCATAAAATGCTGGTGTAACCGTCGATCCTGTCAGCCAATATTACGTCAGACTCATTTCAAAAAAACCATCAAGAGAAAATAAATTCAAAATGTGCTAATACTTTTCTCTTTTAAATGTGTACTACCCATACAACCAACGATTAAAACACTTGAAAGAACAGCAATGGACAAAAAGCTGGTTGAAAATTTTTTCAATAATCAAACAACTCCGGAAGAGTCATTGAGGGTGCTGGATTGGTTTGAGTCTGCTGATGGGAAAAGATATTTACAAAAAAGACTACAAATTGATGCTGACTTAATGGATCGCAGCGAGATTAATGAGTGGGTTACCGAGCTTAACTCTGAAAAACTGTATAAGTCGATACAAGACAGAATCCATACCATACCCAAATTGCACCACAGAAGAAAAAATAATTGGGTTGGTACAGCTGTAAAGATTGGAGCGGCTGTTTTGGTCATTGCCTGTGCAACGGTTCTTACAAATTTGTTTAATCCTTCTGTAAATGAAGAATCAAGCTCTGAGATGCCTGTAGTATTTGAAACAAGGGAAGGGGAAAACAGAAATATAGAACTTGCCGATGGCACAATTATTCGAATGAATAGCAATTCGGAGATTCTGGTTCGATCTGATTATTTGAAAGGAACTCGAGAAATCCAGCTTACAGGTGAAGCCTACTTTGAAGTTAAAAATAATCCTGAACAGCCATTTATCATTTATACAGAGCAGTCTTCCGTTGAAGTTTTGGGTACAAGCTTCAATGTTCGATCTGTAAAAGAACAGGGAAATGTTCAGATTGCGGTTCTTGAAGGAAAGGTGGCATTTCGCAGCCATAATAATGGAGCGAACTCTGAGAATTTGTCAGTACAGCTTTCACAAAATCAATACGCGTTTCTTGACCTCTCCAGGCACTCAATGGATGTTGATGATCTTGCCGTAAATAATTACCTGGCCTGGAAGGACGGACGGTTTATGTTTAACAGCCTGACGCTTGAACAGGTCTGTCTTCAATTGAATCGAATATATAGTGTAGAGTGCCGGTTTTCGTCGTCGAACATTTCCTCGACGTTGCTAACGGCCAGTTTTAGCGCAGAGTCGTTAGAAAAAACGCTAAGTGTTATTTCTCTTACCCTGGGACTCACCTATGAAGTACAACAGGATAAAATTTATTGGACTTCATAATGAATATCATTTTTAACCAAGCATAACATCCACCCCTAAACTCAATCATATGTCTGCTAAACCCATACAACAAAACAAGATTTGGAAGTGGCTCCGAAGTACATTTTTTGGATCTGCTTTGTCCTTGATCATCCTTTTAGGAGGATTTGACTCGTTAACTGCACAGGATGGTCCTGGCGTTTACGATGACGATACATTAGCTCAGGTCATTTCTGAGAAGAAAAAGTCTGACCAGGAATTGATGTCCATTCGGTTTACAAATGTATCCCTGGAAAGAGCACTTGAAATATTAGCCGACAGGATAAATGTCGGATTCTCTTATAATCCGGATGTAATGCCGGATAAAACCGTTTCGTTTGAGATGTCGGGTGTTCAGGCACATGAAATTATTTATAAGCTTCTCGAAAATACAAACCTGGAGCCTGTTCTTCCGCCCAGTAAGGATGTAATAATTTTGAGGGAAAAAAGGGTTCAGCCAAATCTAGACATTATTGAGGATACGATTACCGGAATCGTGATCGATGCAGAAACGGACGATCCCCTGCCCGGAGTCAATGTGTTAATCCAGGGAACCAGCAGCGGTACTTCAACAAATGCCTCGGGGCGTTTTGAACTAACCGTACCATCGCTCCAGGACACACTGGTTTTCTCATTCATAGGATATCAGACGCTGGAGGTTCCTATTGATGGACGGTCTGAACTTCAAGTTGAACTTGTTCCGATGGCCATTGAAGGGGATGCTTTGGTTGTAACAGCATTAAATATTCTAAAAACAGAAAAGTCGATTGGGTACTCAACCCAAAGGGTAAGCCCAGAAGAGCTTGTGGTTGCCCAGGAGCCGAATGTGGTGAATAATTTAAACGGGAAAGTTGCGGGTTTGACGATTTTCAACAGTCCTGATTTCTTCGGAAACTCAAGAATTCAGCTCAGGGGAGAAAATCCTTTAATTGTGATTGATGGTATTCCCAACGAAGATGCAAACTTATATGCGATTGATGCGACAAATATTGAAAGTATTGACGTTTTGAAAGGTACGTCTGCCTCCGCACTCTACGGTTCTTTAGGCAGAAATGGTGCCATCATGATTAATACAAAAAGAGGGAGCCGAACGGGCGAGGATAGTTTCCAGGTAGAGGTGAATTCAAGCACAACATTTCAGCCCAACTTCTTGAGAGTGCCTGATAAACAGAATGAATATGGTTCCGGTCGAAACGGCGAGTACCGATATGTAGATGGAACAGGGTTCGGAGTGGAAGGTTTTGGATTTACATGGGGCCCACCCCTCAATCAACCCGACCCAACAACCGAAAGTGGATTTGTGGAAATTGCTCAGTTTAATAGCCCTATCGATCCCGAAACAGGTGAAAGAGTTCCAATTCCCTGGATTACAAGGGGAGAAAATAACATGGATAACTTTTTTAGAACCGGTATGACGACTAACAACAGCTTAAGCGTTACGGCCGGTAATGAAAACAGAAATATTCGTGCTTCCATCTCTAACAAGTATCAGCAGGGGATTACCCCAAATACGTCTCTGCAGTCGAACTTCCTGAACTTGGCGGGAACGTATCAAAATAACGCCTTCAGGCTTGATGCTTCTATAAATTATAATCAACAATCCTCAGACAATGTGCCTGAAGTTGTATTTAGCTCACAAAGCATTGTGTATAATCTTGCAATGTGGATGGGGCCAAATATTGATGTGAGAGATTTACAGGATTACTGGATTGATGGCCAGGAAGGATTCCAGCAGCGACATTACAGCCGGGCGTTTTATAACAATCCCTATTTTCTTGCAAATGAGTATAACCGGGGATTTTTCCGGGATGTAGTGAATAGCCAGATCACTCTCAGTTACGATCTGAGCGAAAATTTAACGATCCTGTCAAGGAGTGGGTTTAATTTCTTTAGCCAGGAACAACCCGAACGGGAGCCCATCAGTTTTGTAAGAAATTTTACGAGGCAGCAGGGAAATTTTAGCACCAGAAATCAGAACAACTTTAATTTCACATCCGACCTGGTTCTGGACTACTCGCGCGATATCAATGAAGATCTCTCTTTTTCATCAACACTGGGAGGGTCGGCCTATTACTACGAGAGCAAAAGCTCCTTTCTGTCAACAGATGGATTAGTTGTGCCAGACTTTTATAATCTTGCGAATTCTCAGAATGCTATACAGGGAAATAACTTTTTAACCGAGTACAAGAAGAATAGTGTTTACGGAATTGTAAACCTTGCGTACCAGGATATGCTCTTTCTAGAGTTAACCGGTAGAAACGACTGGGTGTCTACCTTGCCACTAGAAAACAACTCTTTCTTTTATCCCTCCGTATCAACCAGCTTCGTTTTGTCTGAGGCCGTTGATCTGCCGGACTTTATCAATTTGGCGAGGGCACGTGCATCTTGGGCCCAGGTATCGAATGCCGATTTTGGATCTAACTTCGCACACATCCCGACATACAGATCTGGAATAAGCTGGCAAAATAACAACTCACTGCAATTCCCGGGCAGCCTGATCAGTCCGAACCTGGAACCGGAAACCTCTACTTCGTACGAAACAGGTTTAGATTTTACATTTTTTGGCGGAAGAATCGGGTTTGATGTAACCTATTTCCTCTCCAAGGAGACCAACAATATTGTAAATGTGCCTGTATCAATCACTTCTGCCTATTTCTCAAGACTCGAGAACGCAAACACGTTCGAAAAGCGAGGGTTTGAAGTGATTCTTCGTGGAGTTCCCGTACAAAGCAGGGAATTTGTCTGGGACTTTATGGTGAACCTCGGAAGGAGTGTAACATATATTGATAAGATTGATATCGGTGACAACATCAACAGAAGTGTAGAAGGGGACAGGGTTGATGATATTTTTACTACCGTTTGGTTAACGGCACCGGACGGCCAGTATATCATTGATGCAAATGGAAATAACATCAGGGATCCATTCCAAAGACGAATTGGCCATGCCGGACCAAATTTGACATTCGGAATGCAAAATTCGTTTGACTATAAAAACATCTCTCTGAATGTGGGAGTCGACGGACGCTTAGGCGGCCTGATGAACAGTCCAACTTTACGGGAAATGTTCTGGAATGGAAATCACCCCGATTTGGTGGGAGAAGATCGGTTTAATTCTACACAGGGAATATCATCCTATGTTGCACCGGGAGTGATTGTTACCAGTGGTGAAGTGGAGTACGATAACGATGGAAATATCATAAGTGATACCCGCGAGTTCGCTCCAAACACAACGGCCGTGAACTACGAAAACTACATGGTTAATTTCCATAGCAGAAATTATGGAAATCACTGGTACTCGCAATCGTTTGTGAAACTAAGAGAAGTAACCATTGCCTACCGATTACCCGAGCGATTGATACCCGGCAACTGGTTTAGAGAAGCATCTTTTGCTATTACCGGCAGAAATCTATTCATCATCTCAGACATTGAATATTTGGATCCCGACTCAGGGAGTGGCATACCACAAACACCATCCATGAGATCTTATGGATTCAATTTGAATATTAAATTCTAAAAGGATATTACAATGAATAAGCTAAAATTAAGTTCAATTATAATTGCGGTATTCTTTTTTGCTTCCTGCGAAACGTTTACCAGTTTTGAGGATTTTCAGGAAAATCCGAACGAGAGCACAGTGGCAACACCTGGCCTGTTATTGACGAATCTTCAGGTATCGGTCTTCAACTCCATTAGTATAGATGCCGGCCTGGCATCCAGGTATCTGATTGAGATCAACCGGCCTCGTGATCCTCAGTATTACACCTGGGACCGAGATAGTTTTGGTCTCTATAACAGCTTGAGGCAAACGGTAAAGATGAAGGAAGAGGCCACCAGGCTGGATAATCAAAACATGTTTACCATTGCCGATCTTCTTCAGGTTCACATATTCCATGAAATAACAAGAAGGTTTGGAGATATACCCTATTTTGAAGCTCTGCAGGGTGAAGATTCAAATTTTCAGCCTGCATACGATCCGCAGGAGGAGATTTATGCCGATTTGCTGAACCGCCTGGATGAGATCAATTCCGGATTTAATGTGGTTCAACAAAACGTACAGGGTGATGTTGTATTTAACGGTGATGTGCTGAAGTGGAAAAAGTTTGGTAACTCATTAAAGCTGAGAATTCTTATGAGTCTATCCGAAATTGAAAATACATCGATCGACTATGTTGCCCAGTTTCAGCAGATCATAAATAACCCGTCTACATATCCTGTAATGGAAAGTAATGATGATAGTTTTAAGTATGAATTTAGTGAGGCAACGGGAGATCGCTATCCGTTCTTTAATTCAGCTTCATTCTCTTCAAGGTTTTTAGCCGCGACTATCGTCGATCTCTATGTGGAAAAACAAGATCCAAGACTGTTCGCAATAGCCGAGCCCGACACGCGGGAGGAAAGTGTGGCACTCGACTATAATTCATATAGCGGCCTGGTCTCATCAAACACTGTAGAGGAAAACAACCTGTTGAGAGCAGAAGGCATTGGATCGCAGCTAAACTTCAGGTATTTAAACGACCCTGAAGCGGATCCCAACCAGGCTTTTGGTTATTCTGAGCTCTCTTTTATTATTGCCGAAGCAGCACAAAGAGGCTGGATCAATGAAAATCCCGAAACCCACTATCAAAATGGGATACGCGCTTCAATGAGATTTTATAATATTGAAGAAGAAACGATTGAGAGCTATTTGCAGTCCGAATTTGCTCAATTTGACCCCGCAAATGGGCTGGAGTTAATTTTAGAGCAGAAGTATATGGCCATGCTTTTAAATTCAGGCTGGGAGCCCTTTTACGATCAGCGAAGAACGGGTATTCCCCGGTTCGATGTAGGGTCCGGAGCAAATCAACTCAATAACGGAATGGTGCCTACCCGATGGATGTACCCTGAGGATGAGAATAATACCAATCAGGAGAATCTGCTTGAGGCGATTCAGCGCCAGTTCCAGGGAAATGACAATATAAATGGAGAAATGTGGATTACAGGATAGATGCTATCGTTTAAATCACAATCGCTTACGGGCACTGTAACAGCGACTGCTGCTACGGTGCTTGTAATGCTTTTATTGATTCCCTCAGTTTGCGCTCAAAGCAGGGTTATTGAGGGTTTATCTTCCCATAGCGCAACTATTGACGATGGTGTCAAATATGCTGTGTATTTGCCTGATGAGTATGATATTTCTGAGCGCTCATACCCGGTTTTATATCTGTTCCATGGATTAGGCAATGATGAAAACGCCTGGATCCAATATGGAGAAATGAAAAGATTGATGGACTCATTGTATGCTACCGGTACAATCGCCCCAATGATCGTGGTGATGCCATTTGCACGCAATAGTTGGTTCATAGATGATCTGAATTCTGACTTTCCATTTGAGTCTATCTTCATCGATG
Organism: uncultured Rhodohalobacter sp.; assembly: GCA_964401805.1. Taxonomy (GTDB): domain Bacteria; phylum Bacteroidota; class Rhodothermia; order Balneolales; family Balneolaceae; genus Rhodohalobacter. Next base: position 87,636 of record CAYNZY010000001.1, on the reverse strand, counting down.
AGTTTATTAACCATATAGATTCGACGTACAGAACGCGACCTGAAAAAAAGTTCAGGGCACTTGGAGGACTTTCGATGGGAGGGTATGGTGCTCTCATTCTCGCTTTTAAAAACCCGAACCTGGTTTCAGCCATATTTAGCCTGAGCCCGGGGATATGGACGGATGAATCGATACAGTCACTCAATGAAGATCAATACCTGAGAACGTTTAACGAACTTTATACCGATAACCCTGATGACAGATTAACCGATCACTGGCAAGCACATTCGATACACCGACAAGCAAGTGAAAGAAGGCTAACAGACCTGTCGAAGGTAAAATATTACATTACCAGCGGTGATGATGATGCGGGTATTTCCGAGGCAACCGCGCAGCTCCACATCATATTAAAAAACAGAGGTGTTCCACACGAATACAGAGTGTACGACGGAGGCCACACCTGGGAATACTGGAGAAAAACATTTCCGGAAGCAGTGCAGTTTATATCTGATGAATTCTTACGAGGAGTTGAATGATTTATGAATCTTCAAGTTCAAAAATCAACAATATTTAAAGAAATTCTTTTCTCAGTTTTTCTAACATTTGTGATCAACTGCACAGTCGTATCGGTCAGCTATTCACAGACCCTCTACTCGATTTCTGATGATTCCCTGCTTACACTGGTCCAAAAACAAACGTTTCAGTACTTTTGGGATGGCGCCGAACCCAATAGCGGTATGGCGAGAGAACGCTATCACGTAGATGGAGTTTATTCTCAGAATGACAAGCATATTGTAACGCTGGGCGGATCAGGATTTGGCGTGATGGCGCTCATTGTTGGAATTGAACGTGGTTTTATTACAAGGGAGGAGGGTATTCAACGGCTGGAACAAATTGTAGGTTTTTTAGCTGATGCAGTTCGATATAACGGTGTTTGGCCTCACTGGCTCAATGGTGAAACAGGAGAATTAAAACCCTTCAGCAAAAAAGATGATGGGGCCGATCTTGTTGAAACCGCATTTATGATTCAGGGGCTTCTGACTGTAAGAGAGTATTTGAATAAAAATGACGAGAGGGAGTACTCTCTTGCAAATCGAATTGACAAACTCTGGAAAGAAGTAAACTGGAAGTGGCACACGAAACAGGGTACTGAAAATGTACTCTATTGGCACTGGTCTCCCAATAATGGATGGGGAAAGAACCATGCAATACGCGGATATGATGAAACATTGATCACGTACATCCTCGCAGCCTCATCACCCACTTATCCAATAGCACCCGACGTTTATCATAAAGGATGGGCCAGAAATGGGGAAATAAATTCACCAATAGCGGCATACAATTATACATTGGATTTTAGCCATAACGGAGCCAGGGAATATGGGGGACCACTTTTTTGGGCGCATTACTCCTATCTTGGCCTTGATCCCCGTGGATTACGGGATAGATACTCAAACGATTATTTTAAACATAATCAAAACCATACGCTCATTAACAGGCAGTGGTGTATCGAAAATCCGAATGATTATCCCGGATACGGCAAAAATTTGTGGGGACTGACGGCGAGCTACTCAGTGGATGGTTACGCGGCTCATAAACCCGGTCGTGATCTGGGTGTAATTTCACCGACGGCTGCCATCTCATCCATTCCATATACGCCCGAATATTCGATGGATGTCATCAGAAATTTAATCGAAAATCATCGTGACAGGGTATGGGGTAAGTTTGGATTTTATGACGCATTCAGTATTCATGAAGACTGGTATCCTGAACGTTACCTGGCTATTGACCAGGGGCCCATTGTCATCATGATAGAAAATTATCGAACCGGTCTTTTATGGGATCTATTTATGGGGGCTCCAGAGATCCGGAAAGGGCTGAAAAAGCTTGGATTTGAGAGTCCACATCTGAACTAAAGAATGGGAAGTGTTCATGTACTTTTCTAGAATAGACAATTAATGAAAACTAAAACAGAATGATCAGAACCACTTGCATAAAAAGTATAGTTCGGATCTGTTTCTTTACCGCACTGTTTCTGTTTGGAGAAATCGAGTGCATTGATGCACAAACGGTATATCGGGACAGTCTTTTCACTTCCATCGAAAAAACGACACACGTTTATTATAGTAAAACGAATGAAAAACTGGAGCTGGATCTATTTGAACCCATTAACAATGAAGATAGGGAGCGCCCGGTAATTCTTTATGTGCACGGGGGAGGATTTTCAGGTGGTGAGCGGGATCACCCGGATCACGAAGATTTTTTAAAACACTTTGCCCATAAGGGATATGTAGCGGCCACAATGAGCTATACACTTCAGAGAAAAGGAAAATCATTTGGATGTGATGTTGATGCAGATATAAAAATAGATACATTTCTTGAGACAGCCCGAGATATCAATCGTGCCACCGCATTTCTAGTTCAAAATCGGTTGAGGTTTGCAATCGATCCATCAAATATTGTGGTAGTGGGAAGCAGCGCGGGCGCTGAAGCTGCATTACATGCGGTGTATTGGAATAAGACAAAAGGTGATTCATCCGCAACCATATTACCGTCAACATTTCGATATGGCGGAGTGATCTCCATGGCCGGTGCGGTAGCGAATATAAATCATTTATCGAAAGAATCAGCAGTCCCTACCCAACTGTTTCACGGCACTGATGATGAACTTGTACCCTTTGATATTGCGTCTCACCACTACTGTTCAATGGGTTCGCCCGGTTTTCTGATGCTGTTTGGTGCCTTTGCTATAACCCGGCAGCTGCAGAAAATTGATGCCGGATATTACCTCATTTCTGATGCTGGAGGTGGACATGAATGGGCGTCTAAACCTTTAACCGATTACAGAAGTGAAATATCTGACTTTTTATATCATGATGTGTTATTAAAGGAACAAAGAGAGATACATGTCCAGATTGCAAATAGGGATTAAAGGATGCTTATTCCGTTTATTTAATTTTTAGAATTGTTCCGCTAAGTCAATTAGACATTCAAACAATTTATCGAGAACACTTAAGCCTGCCTTTATTTTATTTATGTCGGTTCAGAAAATTTGAAAGAGTAATCTGAGTTTTTTCGCATTTATCAATAGGGAATCGCCCCTGGTTATTTAAATATCCATTCTCAGAGAAACCTGTTTAACGTAAAATTTTGCGATCTATGAAGCGCACATTACTTGGATTATTTGCTCTAATCATCATATCCATTAGCTTTACACAGTGCTCAGATTCTCCCTCATCAGGGGTAGAAGACGACATACCGGAAAGTGATCCCAGTCCCGAGGTGAACCAAGCTTGTGAGAATCTGAATCTACAATCAAGCTCCGGGAAGCCTACAAATTTTATAACCATTGATGAATTTTCGCAGGAATTTGGGGATGGAACTTACGCGTGGATGGTTGATTCGAATAACCCTGATGAGAAAACCCCCATCGCCATCTACCCGGATTTTGCTAACGAGTCTGCTGTTTTTGCAATCCCGCTCCACCCCGTAGAACAAATGGATGGAGGAGATGTAGAGATTGAAATCGTTCAGGAAAATGGCGATTTCACCTGTCCCGGGATTCCATTTACGGTTGAAGCTTTAACTCCTAGTCCGGGTGCGTCGGATGAACTTCTTGAGTCTTATAAAAATGGGATTGAAGAGATCATATCGAGGTTAGGTTATAGCCCGGACGAACTAAATGATAAAACGATTGAAAACGTTGAGCCAGAGTTGATTCCAATTCTAATGGCATATCATTCAATTGATTCTGGTGTATTTGAAAACGATTTGGCCTCGTTCATCGATGGAACGGCTCCTGCACTCAATGGTGAACAGATAACCACAGAACAACGAGAGTTAATAGATGCAATTATCTCTGAATCAGACATCGTAACATATATAAACGATTTCTTTCAGTCTTACGCCTCAAATATTGAGCCTGGTTTAAAAAACACAAACCCTCGGTTAGGAATGAGGGCTTTTAAGCGAAATACCTATAAAGTTTACAGCCCGGAATATGTTTCATCTCTGATGAAGATTCAGAAAGATGCCGAGGAAGATGTAACTGGATTTAAAGGAGCTGCAATTCAGGCTGCAGCACTTACAACCGGTTTAGTATCTCTCGTTGGTGCGCTTGCTGCAGTAGGGACAGCAGGCGGAACTGCACCCGTTGCGGTGGCGTCAGGATATGCGTCAATGGCTATTTCTGCTGCCTATTTTGTTACCAAAGGAATTTCAGATTTATTGCCATCCGAGCTTCTATTTTTAGATCTTCTGGCTACCAAAGCTTCGTTTGAAGAAGACTACCACGACGTTGCCGGGTGGGACAATGTAATGGTTGTGCAGGGAAGAAAATTCTCGGTTTCAGCATCAGATATTATATCCTTTTTACCAACAGGTAAAATATTTGAGCTTAAAAAAGTGACAGGAGCAATTGGCGAAATCAATGCTAAGCTGCTCGAAATTATGGCTTCTCTCAATACCTCTGTAGCCAGTATTTACGATGATTCAGGAGTTCTGGAGATTGAAAAGTTGCAGTGGGGTGTAATTTTAGACCCGGAAAGGGAAAATGAAGAGAAATATTTTAGCTGGGAGATCGATTATCTTTCTTCACCTGATGGAGAGCCTCCTGTTTTTGGATTGTGCACCGATTGTACTGAGAACACCAATTTGGGATATTATCCCTTAAAGGAGGGAGTGTCTGAGTTAAGGGTTGAGGCAATGGCTGAGCCATTCAACTTTCCGGCAAACCCTGTTAAAACCCAGGAAATTACCGTGTATCCAATTTCTATAGATGTAGCTCCCCAAAGTACTTCTTTAACGCTTGAAGAAGTAAAGGCGGGTGAAACAGTAGAGTTTAGAGCAGACGTATATGACGCTTTAGATAAACAGTTGGAGTGGAGTGCTGATGACGGTTTTTTTACCTACGACGATGATTTGGCTCATAATGTCACCTATCATCCACCGGAAAAATTGGGTAGTTATACAGTAACAGCTGAAGCAATTACAGAAACGGGCCCTCGTGAGGGTCGTGAACCACCCCGTACAGAAACTGCCAACGTCTACATTGAAGATGAAGAAGCAAGCTGTTTTAATGGAGATTTAAGCGATGAAAATGTATATGAGTTTACCCTGGAAGCATCCGGCAGCTACGAATATCTGGAAAATGGCGGTGAGTTTGCCATTACCTATTCGTTTGTTGAACCCCGAGAAGATGAAGACGGATGCACAGAAAGTGGTGTTGTTTACTCTGATGAGATAAATCTTCCCTGGTCTACATCAAAAATTGTGACTGCACCCGCAGCAACGTCAATCAATATGGTAGGACTTCAAGATCATTCAAATAATGTGACACTCAGCATCCTTTTAGATGGAGAGGAGGTAGCAAGCTATACACATCAGGGAGTTCTGGATGAAGAAGCCGTTGTTCCGGAAAATGATAAAGGGGCCGGTCTGGTTTATACGGTTGAATAGGAGAAGTTCGGTGTGTCTTTATGGAAAAAACATTGCAAATAGAACAAAAAAACCGATATGACTAGATTATTGACGTTGATTGCTCTATTAAAATTCCTTTTAACAGACTGAATAAACAGCGTTTACTCAATACTAAACGCTTACATTGGCATGAGCGCCTTTATGCCTTTCATTAAATTTGAAAGAGAGATAAAACCCATCTCTATTTTCCAGAGTATAGGTGCTCTCAAGCTGATCAAGCAGAATCTTTACGATATTTAACCCGGATGAAATGCTGTCTTCAAGTAGATCTTCTTCAATTCCAGATCCATTATCTCTGTACAAAACATGATAGGTAGCATCATTTTTAGATATCTTAATCGCAATGGATCCCTTTTCACCGGGGTTAAATGCATATTTGAATGAGTTTGTCAGCAGTTCACTCATCAGCATACCCAGGGGAGTTAATTCATTGACGTTCATTTGAATATTTTCAACCTGTAAATCCACATCTATGCTTTCTTCCAGGTTCATAGAGTGAGTAACATTTCCAATCAGGTTGTTCATGTACTTTACAAGATTGATGTTGAGCAGATTTGATCCTTCATATAGCAGTTTATGAACCTCCGCTATGGAGTAAATCCTGTTCATTGCACGCTCTAAAGGCAGCCGTTCTCGACGTCCTTCATCGAGGGTTGATAGCTGAATTTCAAGAAAACCGGTAATAATAGCCAGGTTATTTTTTACCCTGTGGTGCACTTCTTGCACCAGAATATCTTTTTCTTGTAATGATTGCTTCAGAGCTTGCTCGTGCTCTTCCAGTTCCGTTACATCCTGCACAAGCACAAGAATTTGATCAGTACCCGTTTTACCAATAACCGGAGTGGAGTGGAGCTCAACAGTGATCTCTTCACCGTTTTTCTTTTTTCGTTTTAAGCGCCTGCCAGATAGTGCTTTACCCTTTTTCACCTGAGCCAGCAGGTTATTGAGTTCATCGGAATCATGATTGTCAATACTGGGTATAAGATGCCCAATCGCTTCGTTTCGCTGGTATCCGAATATTTTCTCGGCCGCTTTGTTCCAAAAGTCAATTACAACTCCTTCTGTATCAACAAGATAGATACCGATGGGCGAAGCCTCAATCAGACTTCGCAGCGTCCGGTATGTTTCACGATAAGATTTCTCTGCTTCTACCTTATCTGAGATATCTTTTACGTTTGCTACATATACATCATTGTTGTCATAAATACCTTTTTTTATATGAACTAACACATCGTATTCGCTGCCATCTTTCCGGGTTTGGGTCGTTTCGAAGATTAATTTGCCCTTTTTGTCAACCTCGGCCAGCATTTTTTTGAACTCTAAGTGCGTGAATTTAGTCTTTAAATCGGTTGGTTTGATTTCGAGCAGTTCTTTCCGTGAATACTGGGTATTCACCTCAGTTACTTTATTGCAGTACATTATCTTATAGCTTTTAGCATCATAAACATGCATTTCACTAATCGTAGTTTGCAATAAATTCTGAAGTTCTTGCTCTTTTCTTTCTGTGAGAATTTGATCCGTAATATCAAATATGACGCTGTTCCAGGAAATGGACTTATCCTCTTCAACTGTGGGCGTACCTCTGGCCTGCAGATATCGTAACCGTCCATCTGGCAAAAAATGTCGCCACTTAAAATTGATAGGGGATAACTCTGTTGCCGAAATTTTTATTGCATTCCTGTAATCTTCAACGTCTTCAGGATGAACCCCTTTCCAAATAATGTCATTGTCTTTGAGGGCGGCTTCCTGGGTTACCCCAAATATTTTTTCAGATCCCTGGCTTATATATTGAAGCTTGTCAGAGTGATCCGGTTTTAAAACATATTGAATCAGTACACCATCCATATTATTGGCGATGTCTTCAATTTGCTGTTTGGCTTCTGAGAGGTACTGTTCTGCGAGCTTGATATCTGTTACATCCTGTACAGTTCCTTCAAGATGAGTCACATTTCCATCTTTATCGAATGATGGAATCCCGATAACCCTGAGGTATTTCGGTTGATCTGCTTCAAGAGGTACGGTAATGTCGTATGGTTTTCCGAACTTAATGGCTTGCCCTACCACTTCTTCTGCTTCCTGTCTTTTATGATGTACTGTTCTCTTTAATACGTCTGATGCGGAAGGAGGCCCGAGGTCTGGATCAATATCGTAAAGAACGTACATCTGCTCCGACCATATAGACTCATCCTTTAAAACGTTGTAGGTCCAGCTGCCAATTTGTCCAATTTCCTGGGAGCGCTGAAGCTGTTTATAGCTTTCAAACAATTTCGCTTCTGCCTCTTTACGCTCTGTAACGTCTTCTTGTATGGCAATGAAGTTAGTAAGCTCTCCGTGCTCATCGTGCACTGGGGTAATATCCAGCTTTATCCAGTATGTATTCCCCTCTTTAGTATAGTTTAATATTTCGGTGGAAAAGCTCTCTTCTTTACCGAGCATTTCGCTCATATACTTAATAGTGTCCTGATTTGTAAGCGATCCTTGTAATAGATCGCCCGGTTTTTTCCCGATACTTTCTTCCAGAGTGTACTCTGTAATTTCTGTATACGCCTTATTCACCCACTCTATTCTTCGATTTTTATCAGCTATGATCACCCCATTATGAGTCTGGCTTGCCACCAGAGATAGTTTTTTGAGCTCTTCCCGGCTTCGGTTTAACTCTTTTTGGTATCCATAATTTTCAAGTTCTCTTCGAATAGCGCTGTTCAGACGGGTGAGGTTGCTTTTTAAAAGGTAGTCGTTACAAATTCCGTTTACGATGAGTTCTACGGCCCTTTCGTCACCCAGCGCACCGGTTATCAGAACGAAGGGTACATCAACGTCAGATGCATATAGTTGTTCCTTAGCCTGGTGGATGTCATATCCTGGAATATTGTAATCTGATAGAACAATGTCTGGTGGTTCTTCGCTCTCTAAAAATTTCTTTAAAGAACTCTCACCTTCAACATGGTTTAGTGAATACTTAAAATCAGCTTTATCCAGTTCCAGGCGAATTAACTCAACATCATCTTCATTATCTTCGAGTATGAGGATATTTATCGGCTCATTAATCATTATTTGTCGGAATTTGATTGATGGCAAGCCAGTAAATCCCCAGATTATTGATCACATCCACAAATTCGCGATAATCTACGGGTTTGCGCACGTAGCTATTGGCACCCAATTCGTAGCTGCGTACAATATCCTCATCCTCTTTCGATGTGGTAAGCATTATTACGGGAATATGTTTTACGTACGGATCTTTCTTGAGATGAGTAAGAATATCCATGCCATTCACTTTTGGCAAATTGATATCGAGCAGGATAAAAACGGGACGTCCTAACTGTTTGAGCTCATCATTTCCCTTTTGAAGCAAAAAGTTCAGTGCTTCTTCTCCGTCTTTGATCACCTTGATTTTGTTGGCAAACTTATTTTGCTCAAATGCAAGCTTGGTGAGTTCAATATCGTCGTCGTTATCTTCAACCAGTAGTATGTATTTATTGTGTTTCAAAACTATGCCCCCAAATTAAACGTGATTGTGGTTCCTTCTCCTTTTTTACTTTCGGCATAAATTGTGCCGCCATGCTTGTTTACAATGCGCTGTACCGTCGCCAACCCTATACCCGAGCCTTCAAATTCACCATCCGGATGCAGCCGTTGAAATGCGGTGAAAATTTTCTCGGCATACTGCATATCGAACCCGATGCCGTTGTCTTTAACGTAAATATACTTTTTTTTGTCTTTTAATTGGCTGCCAATCTTTATTACCGGCTGTGGGGTTTTCCTGGAAAATTTGATAGCGTTGGAAATAAGATTTAACAGTATAACTTTTGTTAACCCCTCGTCGGCGAGTATGGTGATACCCTCCTCAACCTGAAACTGATAATTGGATTCTTTCTCGGTTTTCAGCAGCTCAATCACTTCTCGCGATAGTGCTGAAACATCGAAGCGAACTCTTTTTACATCGCTTCTTGTAACGCGTGAAAGCTTCAGGATGTCATCAATAAGATTACCCATTTTTTGAGCGGCCCGATTAACGCGGCCAAGGTAATCTTGGGCCCTGGGGGAAAGCTCATCCGAAAAATTGGATACCAAAGCATCGCTGAAGCCCGATATACTTCGAAGGGGTGAACGAAGGTCATGAGAAACAGAGTAGGCGAAGGCTTCCAATTCTTTATTCGTTAACTGCAATTTTTCGTTGGCGTGACGAAGCTCTTCCTGAGATTCTTTCAGTGACAGACTTGTTTCATTAAATGAATCAATTAACTCACCAATTTCATCATCTCTGTCTATGTCAATTTGAGTATAGGATCCATGAGAAAGTTTTTGAATTTCTTTCCGCAGTCGTTTCAGGGGATGGATAATATTATAATACGACACGAGAAGAATTCCGGATATTATCAAAATGTAGACTACAATCAGTACGTAGAGAAGGTTATTAGACTGATTTAATGACGCGATGGTTTTATTTGAATTATCTTCATCAATCTGATGAACAATTTGCTGAATGGTTTGCAATAGGCTATGCGATTCTACTCGGGACGATACGGTATTAATGTCGTTAAGAGCAGGGTTCTCATGCCCGGCTTTGGCAAGTTCATGTAAAACTGCAGAGTATTTGTCTACTGTATTCGTTAAAGAATCACCCAGGGACGACTCTGTCTGAACCGCTGACGTAAATAGATCTGTCTCAAGAATGAGTTCGTCTACTTTATCCACAAATTGAATGGAATCTGCCTTAGCACCACTCTCGAGATATTCATTTAACTCTACTGTTGTATCCAGAACAGTTGAGAGGTAATCATTCGATAAATCCAGATCTCTAAGCTGATTGTATGTGTTATTTTGAAACCGGCTTACATAGAGAAACAGGATCAAATTCAGAAGTATCAGCAGAAAAATCGGGATCAGGTAATATTTAATGATGGATTTCACTTTTTCCCGTCAATTTGGTCTTATTAAATTATTTTAACCTTATTTGCCGAGCATAGCAAGCAATTTGGGTAAAAAGAAGAGAATAAAGTCTTCTAATATTCAAAATTAAATTCCCACTGTTCAATTACGGTAAAAGCTAATCCGGTAATTATTATAATTTTACTTTATGTATTTCTGTTTCTTCTATTTCGGAATTATTTTACTGGAAATTGTTCCACTTAACGTAGGGTGAATACCATGGTTTTGCATCATATTTTCTATCTCACTGTATTGATGAGCTTACTTTCATTTTCGGGTACTAATACCGACCCATCCACCGGGATCGGGGCAGAAATTCAGGATGGTACTCATCATATTCGCGTAATGACGTTTAACATACGCTATGATAATCCCGGTGATGGTGAAAATGCGTGGCCCCACCGTAAAGAATTCGTTGCAAGTACAATTCGTCTTCATCAGGCAAATATTGTGGGAGTTCAGGAGGCAATGAAACACCAGGTTGATGAATTGGCAGAGTTGCTGCCCGAGATGTCCTGGATAGGGGTTGGGCGTGATAAAGGCGGCAGGGGAGAGCGCTGTGCAATATTTTATGATCCGACCCGGTTAAAGCTTGTTAAGCATGATACGTTTTGGCTTTCTGAAACGCCCGAAGAAGATGGTAGTCGATCATGGGATGCTGAATACCCAAGAATTGCTACGTGGGCACATTTTCAGGATAAGATCACCGAGAAGGAATTTATCGTATTGAATACACACTTCGACCACCGTGGTGAGATAGCAAGGGTTGAAAGTGCTAAACAGATAATGGGCACCGTATCGGGTATTGCGAATGGATTGCCTATTGTGGTGATGGGAGATTTAAACACGCGTGATAGTGAAGAACCCTATTCCATACTTTCAGAAAATATTTTGCCCGACGGACGGAAGCTTTTAGATGGATTTCACCACGCAGTTCACGGACATCATGGCCCTACATCGACGTGGACCGGTTTTACGAACATAGATCCTGATCGGCGGATCGACTTTATCTTTGCAAGTGATGATATAACCATTAATCAGCACGCTGCACTGGCCGATCAACGTGACGGGCGTTTTCCATCAGACCATCTTCCTGTATTGGCAGAAATAGAACTACCGTGAACATCAATCAAACCAAAAGAAAAGCGCAAAAATAATCACAGCAAATATTTTATTCTGAGCTCGAGAATCCTTCAGGGTTCTTTTGTTGCCAGTTCCATGCATCTCTGCACATATCCTCCAGGGTAAAGGCCGTTTCCCATTGTAGCTCTCTTGCTGCCTTGGAAGCATCAGCAAAACAAACGGCTGCATCTCCCGGCCGTCTGTCAACAATTCGATAGGGGATCGACACATGATTTGCCTTTTCAAACGCTTTCACAACATCCAGTACGCTGGAGCCCGATCCTGTCCCAAGATTATAAGCGTCAACGCCAGTTTGTTTCTCGAGGGCATCCAGAGCTTTCAGGTGGCCACGGGCCAGATCAACAACGTGAATATAGTCTCGAACACCGGTACCGTCATGAGTGTCATAATCACCGCCAAACACATTGAGGTGTCCGCGCTTACCAACAGCAACCTGTGTGATGTACGGCATAAGATTATTCGGAATTCCATTGGGATCTTCTCCAATCAATCCAGTTTTATGAGCTCCTACAGGATTGAAGTAGCGAAGAAGTGAGATTGCCCATTCCGGATCAGACCGATGAAGATCCTGCAGAATTTCTTCAATCATCAGTTTGGTACGCCCATACGGATTTACGGCCGAAAGCGGGCTTTTTTCCGGTATGGGAGACTCTCCGGGATCTCCATAAACGGTAGCTGAAGAGCTGAACACCATTTTTTTCACTTTATACTTTTGCATGACCTTGCAAAGGTTTACCGTCCCCGAAACATTATTTTCAAAGTAGAGGAGAGGCTTTTCCACAGATTCTCCTACGGCTTTCAGGCCTGCAAAATGTATTACGGCTGAAAATGAGTGTTGCTCAAACATATGTTCTAATGCAGCTGCATCCAGTAGATCCATTTCAAAAAACGATATGGATTTTCCAGTGATCTGTTCAACGCGCTTTAGAGATTCTCGGTTGCTGTTTGCCAGGTTGTCGATTACTGAAACGTCATAGCCGCTTTCCAAGAGTTTGAGTGCGGTGTGACTTCCAATGAATCCGGCGCCACCGGTAACAAGAATATGTTTGTTCATTATAAAATTATTTAAGAACCGTTCCCAGATGTTCGGAAGTTAGGCTTGATGAAGAGGTTTTTGCTATCCTTCTTCCATATCTTTGAGTTCACGAATAAGTTTTTCGCTATAGTCGTTCATTTTATCCATAAGATCACTTAACTGCTTATCCGGTGCTTCAGCTTCAAGCAGTTCTTTTGATTCCTCATACATTTCGAGAATAGGGTCGAGCTTCATCATCTGCGCCACCGGTTTAATTTTGTGACCGGTTTTTCGCAGGTTTTCCATATCCCTCATGCGCATACTCTGTCTGTAGTTATCTTTAAACTCTGTAAACGAATCGATAGAAACAGATATAAATTCATTGAAATAATCGTCATCACCATACAGGAGATCAACGATCACCTGTTTATCTACGATTTTATTGTTTAAGTCCATAAACACCTCCTCGATTTCTATTCGTTTACTGGTTTACTGAGCCCGTGTGGGGTAGGGCGATCATTTTCATCGAGATGCACAAATACAATTTTTTCGATGCGAATAATCGGGTTCAGTGTGAACTTCTGTCGTACTTCACAACGTACCGTGATGGATGTGGTTCCAAATGAGACGGTTTCCATCCCAATTTCAATGATGTCTCCAAGCTTGGCCGAACTCACGAAGTCAATTTCTGACATAAACTTGGTTGCGATATTTCCTTTACCAAGCTGACATGTTACGTAGATGGCGGCTTCTTCATCAATCCAGGAGAGAACAACCCCGCCAAAAAGAGTACCGTGTGCGTTCAGGTCTTCGGGCTTAATCAACTTTCGGCTAAAAAATCGCATGCCGGGAAAAATATCAGGCATTTTTAAACAGTTATGTTGTGAGTGATTGCTTCACAACAAAGTTAAGAAATAATAATCTGATATAGTATGCAGCCCTGTTCTTTTTGACAGAAATTAAAATCTAGCGTCCAACAAATTCTTCATTCGTGCGATATGAAATTTTACTCTCTCGCTTCGCTTCAAATTCAGATACGGTTTCGAGCAGGTGAGTATAGATGCCGTAAATGGCTGTTGAAGCAATGATAATTCCGCAAATAAAGACAAAAATGAGAAGTTGAGTAGAAAGCATAGAGATGTGGTTAGTTAATGGTTGTTTTATTAACCTGCACTGGTTTAAAATCATTCACATGGGGCAAGAAGAGAAAGTAAAAAGTAAAAGCTTAATAATTCATTAACAGTAAGATAATCTAGGGTTACTATGTTAACGCAACCACAAAATGTACTATTAAAAATTAAATAACGGCAAAAATAGCCCTCTTGGTTGAGGGCTGTTTTTATTTTCATTCCTACCAAAACAGACGCGTATTTAAAACGGGTTCTATATGCGACTAAAAAACTTCATCTGTTTGAAGCATTCTATACGGTAAAAGTGGGCTCTCCTTTACGCATTAACCTTAGTACTGTGGTGAAACTAAGCCGTTGATATCATTGCAATACCCAATGGATAGAAGCTCATTTCTCTAATCCATTATTAAACAAGAATTTCATTTTAAAAACTCTTACTTTCAAACCTTCAAGTTATAAAAAGCAGAGAATTAACTACGTTAAATGAGTTTTACCTTCATAATAATTATGATCATACTGGCTGCGTTTTTAGTCAATCTGTTGTTTACGCGTTGGTATATCCAATTTGCAGAGCGCAAGGAGATCTACGACATTCCCATTGCTAGAAGTTCACACACCAAAAAAACGCCAAGAGGTGGTGGGGCTGGTTTTGTTATGGTTAGCGTTGCAGTACTTTTGGGTCTGCTGGTTTTTTATTCTGTTTCTGAACCCGTTATCAATAATGTTATCTATCTCATCACAGCTCTAAGTGGTATATCACTTCTTGGCTGGTTTGATGATATGGGGAATTTATTGAAGAGAGTTCGCTTTACGGTGCAAATAATTTGTGCTCTTACGGTATTGTTGGGGATTGGATCAATGGTCACCTTCTACATTCCCCTCATCATTACTGTTCAGGCTGGCTTCGTGGGAACCCTTTTGGGAATAGTGTGGATTGCAGGGACAACCAACATCTATAATTTTATGGATGGTGTAGATGGTATAGCCAGTTTACAAGGGGTTGTAGCTGCATTGTCATGGTCCGCCTTTGGATGGATGCTGGGATTTGAGATGCTTGTAATTATGAATCTGGTACTTGTTGCTACCCTATTTGCTTTTTTAAAGTTTAACTGGTCGCCGGCATCAGTGTTCATGGGGGATGTGGGAAGCGTGTTTCTGGGATTTTGGTTTGCATCCATGCCGTTCTTGGCGACAGCACAATCTTCTGAAATAATGATTGGAGACACTCTTTGGTTCGGAGCTATTGTAGTTTGGCCATTTTTGTTTGATGGCAGTTTTACAATTGTACGCAGGTACCGACGTGGTGAGAATATTTTGGATGCACACCGGTCTCATCTGTATCAGCGGCTAAATATTGCGGGTTATTCCCACAAATACATCTCATCTCTTTACACCTGTTTTGCCATCATCAGCAGCTTGTTTGCATTCTTTTTCCTTCAGGGGTCAGAATTTCTTCGATTTGTAACAGTTGCTCTCCTGTTTATCCTCTCATTGGGATATGCTTTTTGGGTACAAAAAGTCGAAGAGCGAAAAGCAGAAGCGGTTCATAATTAAGTTAAGGATGCAATTCTTTAAAACACCTTTTTCTAAAGTGACTGATACCCTTATATTCAAGACTATTCAAATTTAAACAACAAAAACAGGTATGGATTTAGACTATCTATTAAAGCTTATTCAAAAAAGAGAGTATAAAGTTGGAATTATCGGGCTTGGGTATGTTGGGCTTCCTTTGATGTGGACTTTTCATCAAAATAATATGCCGGTAATAGGGTTCGACATTGACCAGCATAAAGTGGACTGTATTCTAAAAGGGGTACCCTACATCAAGCATCTTGGGAAAGATAAGATGGAGGTATTGGCAGCGTCTGAAATCTGTGATGCAACAACAGATTTTAAACGTTTTAAAGAAGCAGACGCACTGTTGATGTGCGTCCCTACACCGCTCGATTCCCATCGCGAACCAGATATGAAGTTTGTAGAGTTAACGACCGAAGCGGTGGGAGATCATCTGAGAGAAGGCCAGCTTGTAATCCTGGAATCTACAACCTACCCCGGCACGACAGAAGAAGTTATCATACCCATATTGGAGGAGAGAAGCGGGCTTAAAGCCGGTGAGGATTTTTATGTTGCCTACAGCCCCGAGCGCGAAGATCCGGGTAATGCAGATTTTAATACCGCTAAGATTCCTAAAGTTGTGGGAGGCCACGGCGAAGACGCGCTCAAACTGGCAATGGAGATGTACAATACTTCAATTGTAAGAACCGTACCTGTTACCGATACAAAAACAGCAGAGGCTGTAAAACTCACGGAAAACATCTTTCGGTCTGTGAATATCGCGCTTGTCAATGAACTGAAGGTAGTATTTACAAAAATGGGGATTGACGTGCACGAAGTTCTGGATGCAGCCGATACAAAACCGTTTGGATTTATGAAATTTACTCCCGGGCCAGGTCTGGGCGGGCACTGTATTCCCATCGATCCGTTTTATCTTACTTGGAAGGCGAGGGAGTTTGAGCAAAATACCCGATTTATTGAGCTTGCCGGTGAAGTAAATACATCCATGCCGATGTATGTTGTACATCGAATATTTGATGCGCTTAACTCCGTAAAAAAATCACTCAATGGGAGTAAAATTCTTTTGATTGGCCTGGCATACAAGCCCAATGTTGACGACGATCGTGAATCGCCGACATATAAGCTGATGGACTATCTGTCGGAAAAAGGTGCCGATATTCACTACTATGATCCCTACGTGCCTGTAATTAAGGAGTCGCGGGAGCATTCGCACTGGGCCGGGAAAAAGTCGGTAGAATGGACCGAGGATATGATCCGTTCATTCGATGCGGTTGTCATTTCAACCAATCACGATTCTATCGATTATGGTGAGCTGTACGAATGGAGCTCTTTGATTGTTGATACACGTAATGCGATGAAGGCCGCCGGAAAAACAGGGAGCCATATTTGGAGTGCGTAAACCCAAAATAAGGTCGTTGAATTAGAAACTAAGTAATTCGAAAAAAATACCATGAAAGTACTCATCACCGGAACAGCCGGTTTTATAGGATTTCATCTCACAAATCGCCTTCTGGCTGATGGCCACGAGGTTCTCGGCGTTGATAATATCAACAGTTATTACGATGTAAATCTGAAAAACGACAGGCTCAGATATGCCGGAATTGAACCCGGAGATCTTGAGGAAAATGCACCCACTATAAGTGAGAAAAATTCCCGATATACGTTTGTGAAGGCCGATCTTACGAACAGCCAGGTAATAAATGATCTCTTCAAATCAGAAAAACCTGAAGCCGTTGTAAATTTGGCGGCGCAGGCTGGAGTACGATACAGCCTTGAACATCCGCAGACCTACATCGACAGTAATATTACGGGATTTCTGAATATCCTTGAGGGATGCAGGCATCATGGAGTTAAGCACCTGGTGTATGCATCCTCCAGTTCGGTATACGGGGCGAATAAGGTTCTGCCGTTTAGCACCGAAGATCGGGTAGATAATCCGGTAAGCCTCTATGCCGCCAGCAAAAAATCGAATGAATTAATGGCGCACACCTACTCCCACCTTTTTGATATTCCTACCACCGGGCTTCGTTTTTTTACGGTTTATGGCCCCTGGGGGCGCCCTGATATGGCACTGTTTATTTTTACAAAGGCCATGATTGAGGGAAAAACAATCGACGTATACAATTTTGGTAAAATGTCGAGAGATTTTACATATGTAGATGATATTGTTGAAGGAATTACGCGTTTAATTCCGAAACCACCCGCGAAAACCGCCGATAAAAAAGCTCCTTGCCGCTTGTTTAACATTGGCTATGGCAGTCCCGTTAAACTGATGGATTTTATTCACGAAATAGAGCAGAACCTCGAAATAGAGGCTGATAAGAATTTAATGCCCATACAGCCGGGCGACGTACCCAAAACCTGGGCAGATGTTGATAATTTATTTGAGTTGACGGATTTTAAACCCCAAGTATCTGTAAAAGAGGGAGTTAAAAATTTTGTTGATTGGTACAAAGAGTATTATAACGTAAATTGAATCTAATTTTAGTCTAGTTATCCATATACCATATATAGGCCCAATTTATAACTTTAAGTCCTGAAGGGCTTTTAATAGAAACTCTAGTACACTGGCAATGCTATTAAATATCATTGGTTTGATTATGGAGACCAAAGAATTGTTAAAATTTGTATTTTGAGACTTGCATGCAGCTGTACAGGCAATCCATTTAACTGTGTAATTATTATTGCGGATGCTGAAGAAACTTAACCGATACCGCGATCTTAGTAAGTTTTTGCTAGAAACCATTCTTTGGTCGATGGTTACGGTTGTGGCATTTCTGCTTCGCCTGGACGGTAATGTATCCGGTTTTGAAACGGAAATTGTAGTGGCCACAGGTAGTCTACTGTTTCTTAAAGCAGCCTCAATCTTCTACTTTGGGACATTCAGACAATCGTGGAGAAATACCGGATTCCGGGATCTTTTTACACTCTTGCGTTCTGTTCTTGTTGTTTCTGCCCTTTTCTTTGGAGCGACAATTGCATTGCGTACTACAGATGCTCTAATCATACCCCTTTCTATTCCGTTAATTGAGCTGGCACTCTCACTGCTTATGTTATCAGGACTCCGTGTTGCAACACGATTTTACTTTGTATATCGAAATCCTCGGAAAGTCTCGAATGAAAATTGCAAGCGGGTGCTTATTGCCGGAGCGGGTGAGAGCGGGAATATGGCAGCGCGCGAAATGTTTCGTCATCCCGAAGCCGGCCTGAAACCGGTAGCATTTTTGGATGATGATAAATCCAAGCATGGACAAAAGTTTCTAGGGCTGCCCGTTGTTGGCACCATTCCTGAAATGAAGCAGGCCGTTAATCGTCTGGATATTGATGAAATTCTGATCGCGATGCCTTCGGAATCCGGAAAAGTCATAAGAAGGGTAGTAGACTATGCCGGTACGACAAACGTTCGATATAAAATAATCCCAAGTATTTACGATCTGATCAGTGGTAAGGTAACCATTAACCAGATTCGGAATGTGGATGTAGAAGATTTGCTGCGACGCAAACCGGTTCAGCTAAATATGAGTCTCATAGAAAGCTATATAGCCCATAAAACAGTGCTGGTTACGGGAGCCGGAGGATCTATTGGTTCTGAAATTGTAAGGCAGATATCCCGGTTCAATCCGGCTAATGTTGTGTTTCTTGGCAGGGGCGAAAACAGCATACATCAGCTTGTTAACGAAATTGAATTTTCTTTTCCTGAACTCAACTACTCGATACAGATCGCGGATATTCGGGACGAACGAACAATGGATCGTGTTTTTAGGAACTATAAACCTAACGTAATTTTTCACGCCGCAGCACATAAACACGTTCCACTCATGGAGGCTAATCCAGAACAAGCTATTTTGAATAATGTGTTGGGAACACGAAATCTGGTTAATCTTGCGGTTAAGTATGGTGTAGCACACTTTGTAAATATTTCAACTGATAAAGCCGTGAACCCAACGTCCGTTATGGGTGCAAGCAAGAGGATATCAGAGCAGATTGTACAGTGGGGTGCATCCAGAGCGGTTAAAGGCGAGGTATTTGTATCTGTTCGATTTGGGAATGTGCTTGGAAGCCGCGGCAGCGTGATCCCAAAATTTAAGGAGCAGATTAAACGGGGAGGTCCGGTCTCCATCACTCATCCGGATATGGTTCGGTACTTTATGACGATTCCGGAGGCGAGCCAGCTTGTACTGCAGGCGGGAGCTCTGAACATGAATGGATCAGTATTTGTGCTGGATATGGGAGATCCGGTTAATATTGAAAACATGGCTCGGGACTTAATTGCACTGTCTGGTCTGGAGCCCGATAAAGATATAAAAATTGAGTACACGGGAATCAGACCGGGTGAAAAGCTTTACGAAGAGCTGCTTACCGCCGAAGAGGGCACTGATATGACCCACCATGAAAAGATCTATGTGGCAAGGTCTGTCGATTCAATTGATAAGCTAGAAGAACAGCTCGATACGTTGATCGACATTGCAAATAACGGGTCACGTGAAGATGTGAAAAATGCCATCAAAGAAATATTACCTACATACCGTTTGAAAAAAAAGAAGGTTCTCGACTATTGATGACCTGAACGTGGTTACAGAATGAAATTAACGCTCTGAAAAACATATGCCCGATAGCTCAGATAAACATACAGGAAATCCGGAAAATACCGGCAAAAATGATCTTGTAAAAAGATCTGCCAGAGATACTGATGCAAGTGAAGAGTATATCATGGTTCCGGCCGACTCCTATTACAGTGAGGACGATCGTGAGTTTATTGATATTCTCGGACTGCTTAAAGACCTTTGGGTGAATAAAGCAGTTATTCTGATTGTCACGCTTATTTTTTTTACGATTGGTATCATCAGCTATGTGGGAAGCGAGCGAATTTATTACTCAGAAACAAAGGTTATTCCCGAAAACACGTCCCCCAGTTCTAGAGTGGGACAGCTGTTTCAGCAGTATGAGAGCCTTTTTGGTATACAGAGAGGGGGTGAGGAGAACGATATCAGTGTTGCCATGTATCCATACATTGTAGAGAGTATCCCGTTTCAAATTGAGCTGATGCAGCATGAAGTGTATTTTGAGTCTCTTGGGAAAAGTGTAACGATATTTGACTATTACAATGAGTATCATCAAAAAAGTTTTACCCAGGCTTTTTCGGATAACTTATGGGACTATACGATCGGTCTGCCTTTTACTCTTTACAATGCTATTCGCTCTATTGGGTCCGATCCATCTTCTCGTTCAGACGTTCAGTTTTCTGAATATACCAGTTTTGATTCACCTATTAAGCTCGACAACAGGGTGCGAAACGTAGCTCAAACGGTCAGTGAAATGACCACTATTACGCGCGAACCGCAAAGTAGTTTTATTATAATAGGTGTATCCATGCCCGATCCTGTTGCGGCATCCGAAATGGTTATATTGATTAAAGACCTCCTAAAAAATTACGTCGTTGAGTATCGAACCGAAAAATCGATGACCAATCTGAGATTTATTGAAGAGCAATTTAATGAAGCGGAGCAAAATTTCAGGGCTGCACAAGACTCTCTTGCCGAGTTCCAGGATCAAAACGTGAATATACAGAGGCGTTCGTTTGAAGTAATTGAACAGAGGCTGCAGTCGGAGTATGAGCTGGCCTTCGGTCTTTACAACACACTGGCACGAAGACTACAGGAGGCGAAGATTGAGGTGCAAGAGGAGACTCCGGTGTTCAGGGTACAAGAACCTGCCATGATTCCCGGAAACCCTTCATCACCGAGTGAACTTCGAACACTGGGGGGATCTCTATTTGTAGGGTTATTTATGGGTGTACTATTTATTTATTTGAGGCGACTGGCCGCATCGTTTCTTCAGAAGTTTAAATCGAAAGAGCCAAAACCTTATTTTTCTTAAGTTTGAAGATTTTTGATAGCATTACGTATTATCTTGGAGTTTATAAAGAGTTTATTGGAGCACGTCTGTATTTGGTTTTTGGCTTAACGGCCGCTGCAGCAATTACAGAAGGGTTTGGAATTACTCTTATTTTGCCTCTTATTGAAGCCGCCGATGCTGTGGAGGGTTCACTCGATCGTTCGGGATATGCGGTACAGTTTCTCTACTCAGTTCTTGAACTGATCGGTATTCAGAGCTCTATCGTTGGAATCCTGCTTTTTATTGGGTTCGTTTTTATATCAAAAGGTATTCTAAAATTTGCCGAGGGAGGGTATGCCAGCTATCTGCGCGCTCAGCTGCACCGGGAAATTAAGTCTAAGATGTTCAACTCCTACAGGGAAATGGACTATCATTATTACGCCCATAATAACACCGGGCATTTTATAAACGTCATAAACGGACAGATTAATAATTTTATTCGCTCGTTTGATACGTTCACGAGATTTTTATCGATGATCATCATTACGATCTCGTATCTCTCCATAGCTTTCTTATTGGCCTGGAGATTTGCACTCATGGCGGTAGGGATGGGCCTTGTACTCTTTTTTCTATTCAGGTATCTGAATAAGTATATGCAGGCACTCTCAAGAAAAACTGCATCGGAACAGAGCGTTCTCAATAAATTCCTGGTTCAGACGATTCAGTCATTCAAGTATCTTACTTCAACAAACCAGATGAAGCATTTGAAGGGCGGAGTGATGGACAGCATCAATAAACTATCGGGCTTTATGTTTCGGCAGGGGGCGGCGAATGCATTTACGCTGGCTATTCGTGAACCGGTTTCTGTCATCTTTCTTCTGTTTGTCATCATAATCCAGGTTGCCGTTTTCGACGCACCGATAGCGCCCATTTTTGTTGCGCTTCTGCTCTTTCACCGCGGCATGCAGCACATGATTGGAATTCAGGACGACTGGCAGAGAACCATGGAGAAAATAGGTTCTCTTGAAATGGTTGTTGATGAATTTGAAACGCTGAAGTTGAACAAAGCCCACACCGGCAGTATAAAAGTGAATGCACTTTCAAAATCCATTGAGCTACGTGATGTTCATTTTCAGTACGAGGATAAAGATAGCGACGTTCTGAAGGGGGTAAATGTTTCTATACCTGTGAATAATATGGTTGCGTTTGTTGGAGAATCGGGAGCCGGTAAATCGACGCTCATTGATACGCTGACGCTCCTTCTTCAGCCCAAAAAGGGGAAGGTACTGATTGATGGAATTGATGCCATAGATGTCGATAAAGACTCATGGAGAACTCAAATTGGTTACGTATCGCAGGAAACCGTGGTTTTTGATGATACGATTGCAAATAATATCTGCCTTTGGAAAGGGGATTATAAAAATGATGAATCTGTGCGTAAACGGGTTGAAGAGGCTGCAAAACGAGCCTACGCACATCGCTTTATCAAAACGCTGCAGAACGGCTATGAAACTACTGTTGGAGACCGGGGTGTCAGGCTTTCGGGCGGACAGAGACAAAGGCTTTTTATAGCCCGGGAACTTTACAAAAATCCAAAACTGCTCATTCTTGATGAAGCCACAAGTTCTCTCGACACCGAGTCGGAGCGCTACATTCAAAAAAGTATTGATTCACTAAAAGGATCCATGACAGTGGTAATTATTGCCCACAGGTTGTCGACCATTAAAAATGCCGACCTTATCTACGTGCTCGATAATGGAGAGATTATTGAACAGGGATCGTACGTAGAGCTCTCACAAAATCAGGACTCACGTTTTTCAAAAATGGTGGCCATTCAAAGCCTTTAAGAACCAGTTCGAAGAACTTCACAATTTTCTAAAACGGGTATGAATCATCGTCTTGCCATTGTTCTTGCAGCATTCAAGCCAACGTATTTACGCCAGGCTGTAGAGAGTGTACTTTCCCAGACAAGTCGCGATTTTAATCTGTATATATTTGATGATGCCAGTCCTCACAATCTTCGGGATGAACTACACGGATTACCCGAAGCAATAAACAGCTACCACCGTTTTGATGAAAATGTAGGGGCAACATCGATCGTGCAGCAATGGAGACGATGCATCAGCCATACAAACAATGAGCCCTGGATATGGATCTTTTCGGATGATGACCTGATGGACAAAAACTGTGTAGAGTCTTTTTTTGATGAATTGAATGGATCACCAAATCACCCCGCTTATCGCTTTAATACCAGGAAAATTGACGCTCATGATTCTGTCATTCGCAAGAATCATTTTCCTGAACAGTTTGATGCGGCAGAATTCTTGAACCTAAAACTTTCATACAAAGAAGAGAGCTATATCGTAGAGACTATCTTCTCAAGAAGCGCATATCAAAAAGTGGGAGGAATACCAGACCTGCCTTATGCCTGGGCCGCTGATGATCTTTTTAATGCAAAAATCGCAGATTTGGGTACGATTAGAACCATTCCCGGAGCCATGGTTAGCTGGCGGTTTAGCGACGAGAATATTTCAGGGAAAAAAAGTGCCAGCGGGGCACTGGACAAGATAAAAGCCTCTCAAAATTTTGTACATTGGATAAATACCCACAACCATATTCAAGAAAACTTGAAGCCGGCAGATCTGCCCGCACTTTGGTACTTGCGGCAAATAAAAAACTTCGGCTCAAATTTAAGCTTTTTTGAAGAGTTAAGAGCTATTACTGCAATGAGGAGGTCAAACCCCACGCTGGTGAAGCACTATTTGAACATGAAGGTCAATCAAAACAGGATAACAAGATGGCTGAAAAAGTTCTTGTTATAAGTCCCGTACAGATCTATCCCTGCTACTCAGGGAATCGTAAACGGATTGAGAGTATCTGTAAAGCCATTATGGATATGGGCTACGAAGTAGATTTTTACTACTGTGGGTTTGAAAAACAGCTCGATAGCGAACATAATGAACTTTTTAATGGCAAAATCCTGGATTTTGATCTGTCTTCACTCCATTCATCTGACCTTAAAGAAACATGGATGCGCACCCGGGAGATTCTGAATGGGTGTAAGATTGGGATTGAAACCGGCATCAGGAAATTTGTGGAAGGAGAGGAGTCGGCACGGTTTAACAAAGGACTAAGTGAATATCGAAATATTAGAAAAATAGAGCTGCTGAAAAAGCAAGTGGCGCCAGAGGCATACAAAGCAGTGATCGTAAACTATGCGGTTTACTCCTTCTATTTTAACCTCTTTTCATCAGGCACTATTCGAATCCTGGATACCCATGATCGCTTGACGGATCGCTATAAAATGTATCTTGATGAAGGAAAAGTACCTGCCGACTGGCACAGCCTTCGTATGAAAGATGAAAAGAGGGCAATTGCGCGCGCCGATATCATCTGGGCTATCACAAAGCGGGAAAAAAATCACTATATAGAAATGTTGAATGGAAGAGATGTCCGTGTGTTTACAGTACGGCATTTAACAGCCTATAATCCCATTCCGGGTGAAGCAGAAACAAAGCGGGTGGTGATGGTTGGGTCTGATAACAGGCTGAACGTTGAAGGACTTGGATGGTTTTTGAATCACGTTTGGCCAAATATGATATCTGATCACTGTGAGCTGATCATCGCCGGCACGTTATGCAGAGCGGAAAAATATTTACCGGAGAGTAAACGGGTAATTTACTATGGACTCTTTGACACCGAAGATGAAGTATACCGGCTGGGTAATATTTTTATCAATCCAATGCAGGCGGGAACAGGCTTGAAAATAAAGACGCTGGAGGCATTGGCTCATGGAAAAACTGTGCTCTCTACCCGTGAGGGTGCCAGTGGGTTAGAAGAGTTTGAAGGGGAGTCTCTGATCATCACAGATCAGCCTGAAGAGTGGGTAAGAATACTTGACAAACTGCTCAAAAAAAGTATCAATAATGACTTTCAGGAGAACTCGGGTAAGAAAGTAAAAAAGGTTTTGCAGGAAAATCTCAACAGAATAGAAGATTCCTTATCATTCCTGAAATAAAATGCAGTAAAACGCGCCATCATGCGAATCCTTATTCCTTACGACGTAAATACTACCGGCACCCGGAATCCATTTCTTTTTTTGTTGATGAGAGACCTGATAAAACGTCCTGAAATTGAGCATTTGCAGCACGGGTACGGATGGTTATACGAGAACGTCTCCACAGATATTATTCATCTTCACTGGCCGGAATTACTGGTGAAGTCGAGGCTCAGTGATATGTCTCAGGATCACAATCTCAAAGAGAATGACTTTACAGCCGTATTAGATGAACTGAAGAGATACAAAGGCAGCGGTTCTAAAATTTGCATTACCATTCATAATGAAACCCCACATAAGAACTCATCAGTCTACCACGATTTTTATCGTCAGGTATATAGCATCTGCGATGGGTTCATTCATATGGGAAAAACATCTGAGGAGATTTTAAGTCTCGAGTTTCCGGATTTTACAAAAGATAAGCCTTCAGCCATCATTCCGCATGGCGACTATTCGTACTTCCCGAATGATAAATCCAGAGAAAAATGCCGTGAGCATCTGGGAGTTTCGGAAGAGGAGAATCTGATCCTCAGTTTTGGGGCCATACGTTCGAAATCAGAGCTCGAAATGGCTGTCAACTCCTTTAAGCGTGCCGATATCACTCTTGCCAAATACCTGATGGCAGGCTCACTGCCTTCTCCCTATAAATCACAGCTTTCACACTTTACCGACCGGAAGATACTCTACGCCAATATGTTTCAGCCGGCTATACAAACATATGAGGAACCCATTGGAAGAGAGGATGTGCAGATATTTTTAAAAGCAGCCGACTTATTGTTTATCCCCCGTTTCAACACGCTGAATTCAGGAAATGTGGCGCTTGGATTTACGTTTGGCAAAGTAGTTATTGGGCCGGATTATGGCGTGATTGGCGAGATGCTCAAGAGTACGGGGAATCCCGTTTATAATCCTTTCGATATCAATAGTGTTGCAGAAGCGATACAGGATGGACTCGAGCTTTCAATCAATAATCACGGGATTAAGAACAGGAAGTATGCAGAAAAGCACCTGGGCTGGAAAACAGTGGCTGAGAAGACAATAAAGGCCTATAAAAACCTGGCAAATGGGTGAGGTGATCAGATGAGTAGTACAGCCGGTACAGAAAATTCTGAAAAGAGTGTATCGATCATTATACCATTTTTGAATAACCACAATGAGGTGATATCCATTGTGAAGCGAATTCGGAACCAGAATGGTGAACTTGAGCCCGAAATAATTTGCGTGGATAATGGTTCTGATGACGGGCACTCGTTTAGTGAAGAATTTTTAAAAAACCAGAAGGTGGTTCTGGAGAATAATTATTTACAAAGTCCCTACTCTGCCAGGAATCGTGGGATTGAACATGCAACCGGGGCCGTAATTGTGTTCGTGGATGCAAACTCCAGGCCTGCGAATGGATGGCTTAAAAATGGTCTCAGGTGCCTGGAGGAATCAGCATCAGATATCGTTGCGGGGTATGTAGGTTTTGATTTTGATGACGGACCCAATGCGGCACAAGTTGCAGATGCTATCACATCCATCAATCAAAAAAAATCTGTTGAGAATCGGAAGGCGGCTTTTACTGCAAATCTTTTTGTGAAGCGCTTTGTGTTTGAATCCGTTGGGCTTTTTGAAGAGGGTGTTCGATCAGGTGGAGATGTTCGCTGGACAAAAAAGGCAACTTCCTCCGGCCATTCTATTGCATTTTGTGGTGATGCTGTGGTGATGAAAAAAGCACGCTCTTTTGGAGCATTATTTAAAAAGAGAGTTCGCACCGGAAAAGGATATCTGTATACCTGGCTAAAAGAAGAGAGTGATAATGTTTGGTTCTACAATTTTCTTCGAGCATTAAAACCAATCTCTCCCGGCACACCCGGTCAGCTTTATCACGAACGATTTGGACAGTCTCTGCCGGTGAACAGGTTTCGCGTTTGGGCTGTATTATACTCAATGGGAGTTGTTGAGCAAGTGTCGTTCATGGCAGAATATCTTCGTTATAATCTGGGCAGCGGCAGGGATAAAAGCAGACAAAAAGAGTTGGAAAATAATCGTTAAGCGAGAATCAAGAGGTATTAACGAAACAGGGTCATTTTTTTTACTTTTTGCTCACCGTTGGCCGTTAATGAGTAAAAATATACACCCGCGGGTAGTGAACCGAAACGAAGAGTAGCATTATAGTTGCCGGCCTCCTTGCGCTCATGAACAACAGTTTGAACCTTTTGGCCAAGGGTGTTAAAAACTTCAAGCTTCACAAGAGCAGACTCGGGTACAGAATAGTAAAGGGTAGTGGTAGTTGTAAATGGATTCGGAAAGTTTTGATCCAGGAAAAAACTATATTTCTTGTCGATATCCGGCAGAGCTTCGTTCTCTATTTCCAAGTAACGGACAATGGCTTCAAGATAATAGTAATCGGCGTAGGATGTGCCGAGGCGGCCCTTACCACGATGCAGGGTGGAACGCTTTAGAATGGAATTCTCACGGTCTGATTGTGTAGAGTACTCTTCCGTAGAAAGTGAATAAAGTATCCGTTCTGCAGCATTAAAATAGAGTGTGCTGCCGGTAATTTTAAAAAGCTCGAGAAAGCCGGAAGCAGCAATGGCAGCCGCTGATGCATCTTTTGTTTGTACAGAAGGTACAGGTTCAAGAAAATCGTAAATGGGAATAGAGTCATCCGGCAGATTATTGATAAACCAAAGGGAGGCTTTTTCGGCAGCATCCAGAAATTTTTGCTCACCTGTGTACCGGTAGATCATCGTAAAGCCATATATTGCCCAGGACTGCCCCCGGGCCCAAACCGATTCAGGCCCATATCCCTGGAGGGTATTCTTCCAGATTACGTTTCCGGTATCGTTAAAATCCACAATATGGTAGCTGCTGCCATCTTCCCGTAGATGATGTTTGAGCGATGTTTCTGCGTGCGTTTTGGCGATATCATAAAGTGTAGAATTGCCGGTTTCAGAGGCTGCCCAGAAGAGTATTTCCAGGTTCATCAGGTTATCAATAATAACGGGAAAGTTCCCAATCCAGTCCCACGATTTGATAGCGCCGATATCGGGATTAAAGCGGGTTGCCAGCGTTTGTGCTCCCCGCAGAATGGTTCGTGAGTAGGAGAGATTACCTGTGAGCGAAAACCCCGTACCATAACTGGTAAATATTCTAAACCCTGTATCGTGATCGTTGGCACCAAGCGACATGGGTTCCAGGTCGCGGGTCCAGTCTTCAGCCAGGTTTCGCCATTTTTCGTCTCCAGTTACCTGGTACATATACCAGAGTGACCCAGAAAAAAATCCACTCGTCCACTCTTCACGTCTCATACTTTCAATGTCCCATTCTCCTGTTTCAGGATCTGTATGGGAGGGGTGCAATGAGCTGGTATAATCGATTTCCCGTAACGTGGCTTCCAGCTTTGAAGCCGCATGATCGATGGCTGATTGGGGATCAAAGTTTAAATCACTGCGTTGAGCAGTGCTGGTTTCTACCCAAAGAATCAGTATGAGAGCTGCCCATGTCCAAAAAGAGAAATTCAACCTTCCATGCATGGGTTTATGCTGACTAATTGAAATTAGGAGAGGTCTGAATTCTGTTCAAAGAAGGAAACGTCAGCGTGATATCGGGATTACGACAGCCGCCATCGATGAGCATATTAGCCGTTTGGCTGTATTCCGGAACACCCAGTGCAATAGCGGCGGGTTTGAAAATTTCAATATAGCGACAGTGATCAAAATCATCCGATTCCATGAACATATCGGGCGCATCCGCTCCATTTACGTAGTTGTTAAGCGCATTTAGTGCAGTTCGCAGGCCGGCAATCTCTTGCCCTGAAAAGGGTTGTTGATTGTGACTGAACCCGGTTACGCTGTTGCGCATCATTAACAGATTAGAGTACCCCCTGAGATTAAAATAGACATAGTGCTGAGAGCGCGCGCGATCCCTTTCAAAGGACTGAATGCCCGTATCCGTAAACTGTTTTTCAATTTTTTCTGAAACGGGTTGAATGTATGTAGATGAGTTTATCCGGTCTTCTTGTTCACTAAAAAGAAAGTAAATCGTTTTCTGGGCGTCCAGCCAGGTGGAAATATTATTGCAGAAATCGTCATCACAGAATGCATTTGAATTATAATTTTCTATGATCCAGATTGAAAATCGGTAAAACCACTCCTTCAGTTTCCGATGGTCTTCAGGGCTCCAGTGCTGGCTGTCGTACAGTAAGGAAACAGCGTCGATAACCCGAATAAAATCATTGCCGTCAATAATACCCTGTGCAGACCCTTCATTCACATTTTTTGCCACCTGTGCATGATTCATATTCGGATTCATGCGGGTATCGGACTCAAAAAACCATTTTTTTAGCAGTTCAGAAGCCTTTTGGGCAAACCTCTCATCACCACTAAAGAAGTAAGCGAGCGAGAGGGAGTGAACAGCTTGTGAAAAACGAGCAAGTTTTGGCCGGTCATAATCTAGTATCTCTGGATTGGTAATTCCATCTCTAACAATGGTGTAATCTCCATTTTCGTCCGGCCAAAGATAGCGGGCCAGGCTCATGTAATCATTCATATTTCTGCTCGGTGGCAGTGAAGGCTTATCGGTTACGTATTGAAATTCTTCAGATAGAAGCTGTTCCGAGCCGGAGATCAGTCGGTCGTAATCTTCTTTTAAGACAGGATCACTGTCGATGGCATCCCTGATCAGCTCCAGATGGCTAATCTCATATACGTAAGGTCCGCTATTTGATGTAGTAAAATCCGGTATGTCTGAATCCTCGCTGCAGGATGTAAAAACAAGCAGTAATCCAGGCAGCATTAGTGGCCATAATCGGTTCGCCGACGCTCTGGTCTTTATGAGCCAAATGCAAAATGATTTGATCTGTTGAGCAAGGTTTAGATCCATGGTACTGAATTCAAAAATAATGTCTGAAGATTGTGTTTGAGTCAATTAAAATATAAAAATGAACTATTGGCCTGTCCCGTTCATTCGCATAAAAATATACAAAAGCCACTACTCAAAAATAACCTATTCACCTAACATCTTCAGCACATGGTTATAGAGGGCAATATCTGGCGCGCAAAGAGAAGTAATCTTTTTTTTGATTGCCGGTGATATCAGCTGCGTATCTTTTTTGATGTTTCTGTTTTTTCGTTTTATGTGTAACGGTACCCCGAACTTTTTATTGAAATCTGTTTCAAACCGTTTCAGATCTTCAAGGACCCCAACCAAATTGAACTTTTCAATATTCTGTATAGCTTGATGCAGATGCTCTTTCCGTTCCGGGCTGTTGGCTGTAGTTACCTGTGAACTGCCACTGATCTTTTGAACCATATCCTGTCCAAGGCGTACGCCCTCTTCACTTTCAATAAATTGTTCAAGGGATTCATCAATACCAAAGTGCTGTTTATTGTCCTTTTGGAGATTGAAAAAATATTGAGAAAGGTATTTTTGAACCGGCTCGCGAAGCAACGTGATATACCGCCAGCGGCTACTGTACCGGATGTAAATGTCTTCATTAAATACAAAGTGACCGCAGATGTATTTTAGACCACTCTGTTCCATAAAATAGGGCAGCAAAGAGTTTCGGTACTGCATCAGGTCTTGGTTCTGGACATCTGAGGCTTTGCGAGAGGCCAATGAATCGAGATGAAGACATGAGTTCCATCCAAAGGCTTCCGTTATGGCCGCATCTAATGATGTTCCTCCACATTTGGGAATGTGCAAAAAGAAAATATTTTCCGATAGAATTTCCCCGAATGCCCGGCGACGTAAGACTACTGCTTCTCTTCTTAATCGATCGTATAGCTTGCCTGGTTTCACAAAAAAATAGTTCTGATAAAGTTCATATTCAGATTATAATGTACTCCTTAACCAAACATTTAGACAATTTATTAGAATTATTCAAAATCCCCCGATAAGAATACGTTAATATAACAATGAAATGATGTTGCTTTGATGCTACAACCCTCCCTTAAGAGTCTAAAACGTTTGCGTAGAAAAAATATACGTTCGATCGAGATTTAAACAAGCATGTAAAGATTGGATTTTCTATTAAATAGATTCCTATTTTGGATTTTCTCTTTTTGTGAATTATAAACCGTTTTGATGAAAGAAATCCCATGTATTTTTTGTGATATCCACAGCGACACCGTTGCCATTGAAGAAAACGGTTTTACGGGTAAGCGTTGTCCGGAATGTGGTTTGATCTATATTTCACCCCGCCCGTCTCTGGAAGAGATCATTGATCTGTACGGCCACAATAGTGCCCATATTACAGCTGAAGAACATATCTCAGACGAGTACAGAAAAAGGATGATAGCTAAGCATCATCTAAAAAAATTAAAACGATTGATTAAAAACGGGAAGCTCCTTGAAATAGGAGCCGGAGCCGGATTTTTTTTGGATGAAGCCCGGAAAAAAGGCTTTGAGCCCTATGGCCTGGAATTTAATCCCCGTCAAGTGGAATTTGTTCGAAATTCACTCGGCATCCCTTGCGAAAAAAAAGCTATCAGTACCGATGTATTTGGCAAAACAACATTCGATGTGATTTACCACTGTGATGTCGTTAGCCACTTATTTGATCCAATTCAAGACTTTAAGGTCATGAATCGTTTACTGAATAAAGATGGGATCCTCTTTTTTGAAACAGGTAACTTTGCAGAAGTGGACCCTAAAAATTATCGATATATTCGAACCTTTATGTACCCGGATCATCTGTTTTTCTTTGGATTAGATAATTTAAAAACACTGTTGAACCGCAGTGGTTTTGAACTTGTGTTTGCAAAAAGATATTCGGTTCTTGCACAATTTTGGCTCAAGAATAAAATTGGAAATAATTCGCCCCGGGTTGAGCAAACAACCCATGAGAATATAAATTCAAGACGGGAAAAGGGTAGTATTCACAAATTGAAAGTGTGGATTAATTATATTTTAAGATATTGGATAGGCTCTTTTTTTACCTCAAAGAAACATCCACAAACCATACTGATTGGGGCAAAGAAGATTAGAGAAAGCCATATTCCAAAAAATGGATTGAATGTACCATCAAAAAAATTATAATCTTGAAACCGGCAGTTACGGTAATCATCCCAGTTCTGAATAATTGCGCTCAACTTAAAAAGACACTGGGCGCATTGAGGGGCCAAACATACCCTCAGGAAAAAATCGAGGTCATTGTAGTCGACAATGGGTCAGATGAAAATATGCAGGAATGTGTTCGGGAATACTCTGTAAGATTACTCTATCAGACAAGTCAAAAAAGTCCTTATGCAGCTCGGAACACTGGGTTTGATGCCTCAAAGGGCGATATCATTGCATTTACTGATTCAAACAAAACACCATCTGCCGAGTGGATTGAAGAAGGGGTAAAGTCCCTTATCAATGAAAATGCAGACTTAGTGGGGGGTGATATATTTTTCCCACTTTCGAAGTCCCCATCCGCCTCGGAAGTTTTTGACTCGTTATATTTCAACAACAACAAAATTTTGGTGCAAAGAGAAAACGCCGCGGTGACCGGAAACCTGCTGGTTAAAAGAGAAGTAATGGAGAAAATTGGTCCGTTTCCAAGTAGCTTCAGGAGCGGGATGGATGTTTGGTGGACTCAGAAAGCGGTAAATCTAGGGTACAAGCTCATATTTTCGAATAAAGCCCGTGTTGCCTGTAAAGCCCGTACTTTTAAATCGCTGATGGGAAAATCGGTAAGGGTAGGACGATCACATCCATTTATTAAAAAAGAGGCGGGCGATTCCGTTTATAAAATCTTATTTACAATTGTTCGTACATTTTTACCTCCCAGGCTGACAGACCTGAACAAACAAATTCAAAATTCTGAGTTTAACAGTACCCGGATGCTTTTAAAGCTTTGGGCGGTTGCATGGGCATATAAATGTTGTCTCGGAATCGGTAGAATTATTGGCCTTAAACGCCTGAATGATACAAATTCCCGAAGATTTGACTAAAATACGGCAGAGATAGAGGTATGAAAATTGGTTTTCTCTACTACACATTCTACCCGGTTACCGGAGGTGCGTCGGTGCACGGATATTACCTGGCAAGAGAACTCAGTAAAGCGGGGCATACTCTTTACAAGCTGAACGGGGAGCAAGATCCTTACACAACGAAACTAACTCCTTCCTGGCTGGGAGCGATCCGCATATTATGGCTTTCTGATTTGATTTATGCACGTGCAGATTTCTTTCTCTACCCGCGAAATTTCATCACGGCCCTTGCGCTTTTAATGGGCAAAAAAGTGATTCTCGAACTGAACTCTCCATCTGATGAGCTAAAACTGCACGGTAAATCTGACGCTTACATAAGACGAGTGGACAAGATTGCGGCCTGGTTTTTTAAAAAGGCATGCGGCGTTATTACGGTGAGTGAGCCGATCAGGCGATATTGTGAGCAAGAGCTAGGACTGTCTCAGGTATATGTGGTTGAAAATGGAGGAGAACCGTTTTTGAGTTCTGAAGAGAAAGCTTCGAAACAGGTAAAAGAACGCACACGAGAAATTTGCAATAAATTCCCGGTTCGTGTAGTGTGGTCTGGATCGGTGAATAAAATGCAGAATATATCGCTGCTCAAAAAAGTTGCCGATGCTGACCCTAAACGTATTGCCCTGCTGATCCTTGCAAATGTTGAAGGAGACGCCGCGGAGTTTTCTCCTGTTTTTCAGAACGATAATGTGTTTACTTTTAAAAACCTGCCCAGGGAGGATGTAGAGCACCTGGTTTCTGTAGGCACGGCGGGTCTCGCTTTTTACCAAGACTATTCGTGGTGCCGCTGGGGATTTTACAATAGCTCTCTTAAAATATTTGAGTATTTAAACAACGGTCTTATAACATTGACCAATACTCCTGGAACACCTGTCCAGAGACAGTATCTAAATTTTCGGCAGGTAGCAAAGGATGAAGATATTTTGAGAATAATTCAGGATCTTCCAACTGAAAAACATGGCCTACTGAAAGATATGCGAACATGGGGCGATGCAGGGCGGGAGACGGCCAGTATTTTAAATCAAACACGAAAGAATTGCTAACGATTACGCACAATCATCTCGAAAAAGCCAAGACTGCGGGATTTCTGCTCCCCTTTCTGCTGTACGAAGATTTTCTGCTTGCCGTGATGATGATTGCAATCGGGCTGGTTCTGATCTATGCTGAAAAGATTGACCGAACCATCAGGAAACTCGATTGGAGAGAGCTGGTCTTTTTTCTCTATATGTTTCACATGCTCTTTGGTGAGCGGGAGTTTGCTTATCTTGGCCTGGAGCCGCTATTTGTAACTGAAATGGTTTTGGCCATACTGACCATCGGGTATGCAAAAGATCTTCTTGTCATCCGTCGTGTGCTCTTTATCTATTACGTTGTGGTCCTTATTGGGCTTGCCTATGCATTTCTATACCTGTTTTGGTACCAAATTGATGCAATTCGTGACTCGTTCATGCTTATTTATGCCTTCTGGGTGCCTATCATTTATCACGTGTTCAGAGGAAGAAAGCACTACGATCTCTTTTTTCTGTTTTTGAAGCTATTTATTGTGCTCAAAGCCGTGGCCTATCTGTATGAGGGCATTATGATTGCGCTTGGCTACAAATCGATCAACTTTGAAGGTTTTCGGTTTGGAGTGGGGTATATTCTGCCTCCTCTTGTGGTCATGACCATTTTTCTTCCCTTTAAGCATATCGGGCGGGGATACAAAATCATCGCTCTGCTGATGATCCCTGCGGTTTTCACGATATTCCACCGATCCATTTTTTTAGGAGTCATGCTGGCTGTTGCTGCTTTCTTTCTTCTTGGGAATACGCCAATCCGAAAAAAAATTCTCATTTACGGCACTACCAGCCTTGTCGTACTCATTGGATTTTTGATCTACTATAACAGCATTGTGGATGTGGATATATTTAGCATCCTGGAAAGAAAGTCCTCCCTGGATGAAGGTAATATCAACTACCGGTTTATATCGTGGCAGGTGGTGCTCGATAAATTTTATGAGCACTTTATATTGGGCTTTGGCGTGGGCCGACCGTTGATGTATGCTCACAATAATATTTTTTATACCAGTGTGGAGCTCTCCTATTTTCAGATACGGGATTTGGCAGGCAACGCACAGCCTCACAATTCCTATCTCAATATCCTTACCCGTTTTGGAATATTGCTCTTTCCGTTTTTTGCCGTGGCGGCATTAAAGCCGCTGGCTAAGGTCAAGCGAATGGCGGCAAATAAAATGAATAACGGATTTCACGCCTGCTCCATGCTCTTGTTCCTGGTAGGTTTTCTTCTCTTTATGTACGTTTTGGCATTTTTTAACGTAGTTCTTGAAGGGCCACACCACTCGTTTCCATTCTGGCTGGCAATTGGGATGTTATTAAGTTTTGAAAGGGCAGGTAACCTGCACCCGAAAAAAATCCGTATTACACGTCCAGAGAAGTTTACATGATGAATATCTTACAGGTTCACAATCGATATAAACAGCCGGGTGGGGAGTGGACTGTCGTTAACCAGGAACAGAAACTGCTGCGCGAAAAACATTCTGTAGACACTTTTTTTGTAGAAAATAAAAATGAAATCAAGGGAGTCGCAGACCGCCTGAAACTTCTTTTTCGCACACATTACAACGCTGATTCTAAGAAAAAGATAGGAGCGATTCTGGATAGAAAAAGTTTTGATGTGATGCACGTGCACAACTTTTTTCCTATACTCTCCCCGTCCATTTTTGAGGCTGCCAGGGAGAGAAGTATTCCGTCGGTTATGAGTCTTCACAACTTCAGGCTGATTCACCCAAACGGGCTTATGTTTCATAATGGAAAGCCGGATCACAGAAGTGTTAAAGGCAGTGCCTTCCGTTGTGTACTTGATGGCGTGTACAGAAACAGCATAATACAGACGGCTGTGGTAGCTCATATGATTGAATACCATCGAAAGAAGAAGACCTGGAATCGCATACCGTCTGCCTTTATTGCCCTTTCTGAATTTTCAAAAGAACTCTTCGTTGAGGGCGGCCTTCCTGAAGAGCGTATTTTCATCAAACCCAATTTTATCGAAGATCCCCTGCAGAACCTGCAATCTCAGTCTTTAAATCAGAAAAAAAAGGATGAATTTCTCTATGTTGGACGGATTAGTGATGAAAAAGGAGTTGATCAACTGATGGAATGCTGGTTGCGGCATCAGCCGAACTCAACCCTGGTGATCGCGGGTGATGGCCCCCTGAAAAGAGAATTAGAATTGAGATCGAAGGGGGCTGATAACATTGAGTGGCTGGGACAAATTCCAAGAGAAGCGATCATGGAGCGCTTGTCTACAGCAAAAGCCCTGCTGTTTCCAACAAGATGCTACGAAGGGCAGCCATTGATTCTTTTGGAAGCCATGGCTGCGGGGTGTCCCGTGATTACCGCGAAAATTGGGAATCCCCAGAACATGGTGCTGGACGGATCCACAGGATTTCACTACCAGCCCGGTGATGTAGATGATTTACACGAAAAAATTACGGAGATTGTTGAGCACCCCGATCGGTCCCTGGAGATGGGAATGCGGGCCCGAAAACTGTATCTTTCAAAATATACTCCGGAAACGAATTTAAACCTGCTGACGGATATATATCAAAAAGCAGCAGAGCTTGAGAAAAACCGGGCCGCAGATGAGTGACAGGGTGCGCATATTACAGACCGATGTAAGCCGCTATAGCCTTCAGGAAACACTTGAACAGATGAGTTCTGCTATTGAAGAGGGGAAGAAAACAAGGATTGCGGTAACACCTGTGAACTGCCTGCTTTGGGCACGGAAAGACAGGGATCTCAAAAAAATTTATAACAGTGCGGATATCGTTACGGCCGATGGTGTTCCTGTCGTTTGGGCATCAAGGCTTCTCTCCAAACCGATACGGGGACGCGTTACGGGGCTTGATCTGCTTCCCGCTTTTGCAGAGATTTCTGCCCGAAAGAAGTTCTCCTTTTTCTTCCTGGGCGCGGCGGAGGGTGTTGCAGATCAGCTTGCTGAAAAGCTTACAGAGAGCTACCCCGGTCTGCAGATCGCGGGAACATGGTCGCCACCATTCCGGGAACAGTTTTCTGAAGAGGAGAACAGAGATATGATTGAGCGCATAAACCGTTCGGGTGCAGATGTATTGTGGGTAAGCCTTACGGCTCCTAAACAAGATTTCTGGATTGCCCGCCATATTGATCAACTGAATGTATCGGTAGCTATAGGAGTGGGGGCAGCGTTCGATGTAGTTGCTGGAAATATCTCCCGTGCTCCCCTCTGGATGCAAAAATACGGGCTTGAATGGTTTTACAGATTATTGAAAGAACCGGGCAGATTATCGAAAAGATATCTTATTGAAGCCCCGCAGTTTATTCCGTTAATTATAAAACAACGATTAACATCATCAAATAAGAGAAACGAATGAAAAAAAATGATGCTATATATGTAGCGGGCCACAATGGAATGGTTGGTTCTGCTATAGTACGAAAACTGAAAAAAGAGGGTTATACAAACATCATCACGGCTGCCAGCAGTGAGCTGGACCTGAGAGATCAACAGAGCGTATTCAGTTTTTTGGCTGAAACAAAGCCCCGTGCAGTCGTTATTGCCGCCGCAAAAGTAGGTGGCATTCTAGCGAATGACTCATGGCCATACACATTTATTCATGAAAATATAATCATCCAGGACAGCTTGCTTCACGGAGCTCACCTTGCGGATGTAGAAAAAGTGATATTTCTGGGCAGTTCCTGTATCTACCCAAAATTTGCGGATCAGCCAATGAGCGAGGACTCCCTGTTAACCGGCGCCCTCGAGCCGACGAACCAGTGGTATGCCATTGCAAAAATTGCAGGTGTAAAAAGTTGTCAGGCGCTCAGAAAACAGTTTGGCAGGGATTATGTGTCATTAATGCCAACCAATCTTTACGGGCCAAACGATAATTTTGACCTGAAAACCTCACATGTCCTGCCAGCGATGATTCGTAAATTTTACGATGCCGCTGAAAACGGGCATACAGATGTTGAGCTTTGGGGGACGGGATCACCCCGTCGGGAGTTTCTGCACGTAGATGATGTGGCTGATGCGGTACATTTTGCGCTCAAAAGGTCTCTTGAGAGTCATCTTTACAATGTAGGAACCGGTAAAGACATCTCCATTAAAGAGTTAGCCGAGCTTATCCAGAATCTCACCGGCCATAAAGGCAATATTGTGTGGGACAGCAGCAAGCCCGATGGTACGCCAAGAAAGCTGATGGACGTTACTCGACTGGCCCGAGAAGGATGGACCTACGCTACAGGGCTGAAGGAGGGAATAAAGACAACAATTGATTGGTATGCAGAGCATCGCAATGACATACGTGAAGTTCATTTTGACAAATAAAAATTGAACAAATGGCATCCCGAACGGATTGTATGATCCTGTTTCCATCCGGCAGAACCTAACCGCAATAGAATCATCAAATAAAATTAAATTTTGATTGAGGATTCCTTAAATTTGACATCGCATAATGTCTGTACTCTTCAAAGACTACAGTTTGCCATTGGCTTTTTAAATTAAAGGACCTTCAACGCTGCCATATACTCAGCATATTATTGGGATAAAACGTGCATGGACGAGCTTTGAAGAAACTTTAAAACGCATTGTAAGTAAAGAGTAAAGAAACTATTTTGTTTACTTATCTATTTTCGCGATAAACAAGCATAGAATGAATCCATCAATCAACGACGTTCAGACGGTACGGGAAAAACTGCAGAAGGAGTCTGAGCTGATTGAAAAAAATGGCCCCGTTAAAATAAAGAAGGGGATTACTCCGGCTATCTACAAAAATCTGAAGGTGCGTCAGTATCGCGGAAAAAGAGCGTTTGACCTCGCTCTCGGATTTATAGCTCTTCTATTTTGCCTGATCTTGTTCCCCGCTATTGCTATTGGAATTAAGATCTCATCCCGAGGCCCCATTTTATTCAAGCAGAAAAGAACCGGGCAGAACGGAATCGTTTTTACCTGCTATAAATTCAGAACAATGCGCAAAAATGCCGGTAAGCACATGAATGGCAAACCCGATATTACGCGCGAAGATGACGATCGAATATTTGCATTTGGCAAACTGCTTCGACTCCTGAATCTTGATGAGCTCCCGCAGATTTTTAATGTATTGAAAGGTGATATGAGCCTGGTGGGTCCGCGCCCCTACCCGGTAGATGAATGCGCCTACTGGAACTCTATTTTTGATGACTTTTTCTACCGTTATGCTGTAAAACCGGGCATTACCGGTTTTTCACAGGTAAAGGGATTTCGCGGAGGAACCTACAGCGTGACGCACATGCGCAAGCGAACAGACTATGATCTGATATATGTTCAGAAAAATACCTTTTTAATGGATATCACCATCGTCATGAAAACCGTGACGAAAATGATCAATCTCGATACCAACGCCCATTAACATTACCACCATTTTTTAATAAACGATAAACTCATAGAATCATCACAATTTTCATAATGAAGAAAACCGCTTTACTCTTACTTACGCTTTTATCAGCCGCGGCAATGTTGCTGCTTCCTCCACAGGATACTTCAGCACAGAACATCGGTTTTGGAAATATTCAAAGTGTGAATGTTGACAATCTATCAGATGGCCAGATACTTAATTTCTACAGACAGATGCAGGCCCAGGGATTTAGTGTGCAGGAAGTTGGGAATATTGCCCGCGCACGAGGCATGCCGCCATCTGAAGTTTCTAAACTTATGTCGAGGCTTAGTCGTATTTCTACAGGAGCCGACAGAGATGGAACAGGGGATGGTAGCACATCAACCCGGGCGGGCCAGGACGCTTCTCTTATGTTTAACCAGCAGTCGGATCTACCTCCGCTTGAACAGGAGCTGCTCATAAGTGAGCTCAGGCGTCTAGTCCAGGAGCGAAATGAGGAAGAACTAACTCAGGAGCTCGACATGATACTGGAAGAGGGGTTTCCTGTATTTGGGGCCAATCTTTTTTCCGGTTCATCCATGTCGTTTGAGCCTTCACTCAACATCCCAACTCCCCGTGATTATATATTCGGGCCTGGGGATGAGATCAGGATTGATATCTGGGGCGCAGCTGAAGCGGAATATACGCTTGTTGTGGAGCCCGATGGCAACATCCGTATTCCCAATGTAGGACCTGTACGGGTTTCAAGCCTTGAGTACACTGAGGCGAGAGATCGGATTCTGAGAAATTTAAAGAGTATTTATTCCGGACTGAACCTCGAAAACCCTAGAGAAGGAAATACCTACGCGGATGTGTCTCTCGGGAATGTTCGCAGCGTAAACGTAAGCATGATTGGTGAGGTTCGGCAGCCTGGTTCATACACGGTATCCTCTCTGGCAACCGTATTTAACATGCTCTATGCAGCCGGTGGTCCCAATCGTACGGGATCCTGGAGAAGTATTCAGATTATCCGGGGCGATTCCGTAGCCGTTGAATTTGATCTTTACGACCTGATTGTTCATGCCAACCAGCAAGATAACGTGCGGGTAATGGACAATGATATTATTCGTGTCCGACCCTATCTTAACAGGGTTCGCCTGAACGGGGAGGTGAAACGGCCCGGAATGTATGAGCTGAAAGATGGTGAAACTCTCGAAGACCTGATGGAGTTTGCCGGTGGCTTTGCCGAAAATGCTTATAAAGACCGAATCGTTATTCGAAGAAAGACCAATATTGAGAGAAGTCTTTCGGATGTAAAATGGCCGGAAGGCGGCGATATTGAGCTTCGTAATGGAGATGAGATAGAAATTGCACAGATTGTAGACAGGTACGAAAACAGAGTTCGTATTGAAGGTGCGGTATACCGTCAGGGAGACTTTGAACTCACCGAGGGTATGATGCTTTCCGACCTTCTCGATAAAGCAGAAGGAGTAAAAGAAGAAGCCTATCTTGAACGCGCACTGCTGATTCGTGAAATGGATAATATGTTGCTTGAAAGCATTCCATTTTCGGTACGTGATATATTGGAAGGCAATGCCCCCGATATTGAGCTTGAAAGTGATGACCTGGTGCGGATTTCGTCCATATTTGATTTAAGAGAAACGTTTACCATCCAGGTTTCAGGAGCCGTTAACAGTCCGGACAGATTTGAATATTTAGAAGGAATGTCGCTTGAAGACGCGATTTACCTGGCAAATGGCCTTCGTGATGAAGCTGCAGCCTACCGTGTGGATGTTGCACGTCGAGTAGTAGATGCCGATGTTCGTACAAAAGTAAACCAGATTGCCGAAGTTTTTGAATTCGAGATCGACGAAAATTTCCGTTTCCAGGGGGACGACAGCGAGTTTAAACTGCAGCCGTTTGACCGGGTTTTCGTAAGAACCAAGCCCAACTATCAGCGCCAGCTTACGGTTCGAATTGAAGGGGAGGTACAGTTCCCGGGAGAATATGTTCTTGAAAACAGGGATGCCAGGCTGTCTGATCTTGTAGGACAGGCAGGGGGTCTATCACAGTATGCTTTCGTTGAGGGTGCATCCATGCAGCGAATATTGGAAGTCCGAACACGGGAGCTTGATGAAGATGAGATGCTTGAACGATCTCAGCAGCTCAATGATCTCAATCTCGAAAATGTAAATCTTGATGGGTTCCAGACCGTCAACGATACGGTATATACCCCCGTGGGTATTCGCCTGGGTGAAGCACTTAGTATGCAAAATGGTGTGAACGATCTGCGCCTGCAGGAAGGTGATATTATCCGGGTTCCACGCCAGCTGCAAACTGTACGTGTAGAAGGCGGTGTACTCTCACCGGTAACCATGCGGTATGTACCGGGCAGGGGCCTACAGAACTATATTGATGCAGCCGGGGGTACAACCGACCGGGGTCAGCGTCATCGCGCCTACATTGTGTATGCAAACGGCGAAGTAGACCGGGTTAAGCGATTTTTGCGTATTAGGAGCAATCCAAACGTGGATGCCGGCGCAACCATCATTGTACCCGAAAAACCGGCTTCAAGGGAGCTTACGCCTCAGGAGCGTATCAGTCTGGCCTCCAGTATTGCATCCACAGCACTACTCTTCATTACAATCCTGGACCGAATTCAAAACAGATAATCAGAATATTGCCTGCAGCTACTAATAAATTTTTTACTGGGCTGCAGGCTTTTTCTGTTTAATCGCTTGCAGGATGGATACTATCCGCCATCGCAACCACAACGACTGCAATGTTTTTATGCATCTTTGCTTTGAACAAGTTTCAATGGGTTTGTCTATCTTCGTGTATACGGGAAAGCGGCTCGAAGATAGTTAGAGTCTGGATTTGAGAATATTCATCAAACATTATCAGAGAAAAAAATTAACATAACATGACAAAAAGAAAGAAGGCATTAATTACGGGAATAACCGGCCAGGACGGATCCTACCTTGCGGAACTGCTGATTGACAAAGGGTATGAAGTTCACGGGATTAAGCGCAGGGCCAGTTTGTTTAACACCGACCGCATCGATCATCTGTATGAAGATCCTCATGTGGATAACAGGCAGCTCATTCTTCACTATGGTGATCTTACAGACTCGATGAATATCACACGTATCATTCAGGACGTGCAGCCAGATGAAATCTATAATTTGGCGGCCATGAGCCATGTTAAAGTCAGCTTTGAAACACCGGAGTATACCGCAAATACTGACGGGCTAGGCACACTTCGGATTTTAGAGGCAGTGAGGCTGTTGGGGCTGCATGAGAAAACACGCATCTATCAGGCGTCCACTTCAGAACTATACGGGTTGGTTCAGGAAGTTCCTCAATCAGAATCAACACCCTTTTACCCCCGCTCTCCATATGCAGTAGCAAAGCTTTACGGCTACTGGATTACTGTAAATTATCGCGAAGCCTATCAAATGTATGCCTGTAACGGCATTCTGTTTAACCATGAGTCTCCACGACGCGGAGAAACATTTGTGACGAGGAAGATTACACGTGCGGCTTCTAAAATTGCACTAGGCCTGCAGGACAAACTGTTTATCGGCAATATGGAGGCCAAACGCGACTGGGGACACGCAAAAGATTATGTGGAAGCGATGTGGCTGATGCTCCAGCAGGAATCACCCGAAGACCTGGTGATTGCTACAGGCGTTACGACGTCGGTTCGCGATTTTATCGAACATGCCTTTGCGAAAGCGGGAATAAAACTGCGATTTGAGGGCAGCGGAGTCAACGAAGTAGGAATCATAGACCATATTCAACCTCCAGATGGTTACGAAAGTGCAGATCCTGTTGTAAAAACGGGAGATGTTGTTGTTAAAGTCGATCCTGCGTATTTTCGGCCTACCGAGGTTGAGCTGTTAATCGGGGATGCATCAAAAGCGAGAAAGCATCTTAACTGGAAGCCGAAGTTTGATTTAGAAGCCCTGGTGGATGATATGATTCAGGCAGACCTTGCGCTTTTTAAAAAAGAGCAAACGCTGAAAGAAAACGGATACCGTATATTAAATCAGGCTGAATAGGTACAAATTAAGCCTTGTCAACAGCTGTTTAATGGTTGATAGAGCCGATAAAATTGTATGAAAGAGACTACTCGTAAATTATTGTCGTTGCTGCCGCAGGGAGACCTGGCGAAGCTCTCTATCCTGTTTGTAATGATGATTGTGGCCTCTATGCTTGCGCTACTCGGGGTAGGTACCGTGCCGGTCTTTGTGCTTGCTGTTGTAGATTCCGAACGAGTTTTTCAGCTGCCTGTCCTTGGAGAAATTCTGCAGGCTGTAAATATTACAACTACCAGCAGATTGGTAGGTTTCGGAGCACTCTTCTTATTGGGAATCTACGCGTTAAAAAACGCCTACATGTTTTTTTATGACTATATTAATACGAAGTTTATGCTCAGGCGGGTAATGCTCCTTCAAAACCGACTGTTTAAAGCCTATATGAACTCTCCCTACCTGATGTTTCTTACGCGTAATTCGTCTGAACTCATTCGAAATATTGGCAGCGAATCGACGAGGGCGATCAACCAAACGCTGAAACCCATGATGGCGATTATGCTCCACTCATTGATGGTTGTGGTTATCGCATCTGCACTGATCTACGCAGAACCGCTCATATCGGGCCTGGGTATTCTGCTGTTTGGCGGTTTTTCCGTGATATTTCTGAAACTGACCCAGAAAAAGATGACTTGGTTCGGCACGCAGGCGCTTCGCCATCGCCGCTCCATGATGCAGGCCATTATACAGGGACTGGGTGGTTTTAAGGATGCCAAAGTCTTGAACAGAGAATCTTTCTTTCTCGGGGTTTTTGGCAACCATGCCAATCATATTCTTCGTTTTGAACTCTGGAACAGCATCCTGCGTGCTTTGCCCGTTCGGATCATTGAAATGCTGGCCCTGGGCGGTGTCCTTTTTATCGCGGTCTCGATGATACTTCAGGGACGGGACCCTGAAACTATTGTACCTACCATTGCCCTTTTTGGTGCAGCAGTCATGAAGCTAAAACCGTCCATATTTCAGCTTATTGACCAGGTAAACAGTATTCGGTTCAATAAGCACTCCATTGAGCAGATTTGGCTCGATCTGAACCGGCTAGAAAACCTTTATTCGCAGAAAAAAGAGAAAGAAGAACAGTATCAGTCAGGCCGTAATGGAGAGTCGGGCGCCGATCTTTCCATATTACATCTTGAACACTC
Organism: uncultured Rhodohalobacter sp.; assembly: GCA_964401805.1. Lineage (GTDB taxonomy): Bacteria > Bacteroidota > Rhodothermia > Balneolales > Balneolaceae > Rhodohalobacter. The sequence continues at coordinate 42,920 of CAYNZY010000001.1, read as the reverse complement.
CATTGATCTCAACGAGGTAACATTTGTTTATCCTGATTCTACCCTGCCGGCCGTGAAGGATGTCAGTTTATCGATTCAAAAAAACAGTGCTGTGGCTTTTGTGGGTGAGTCCGGCGCTGGAAAAACCACGATTGTGGATGTGATATTGGGACTATTGGAACCTCAAAGAGGAGCGATTAAGGTGGACGGGCAAAACGTCTACAACTGTACAGAACGGTGGCAGAAAAATATCGGATACATTCCCCAGGAGATCTATCTGCTGGATGATACCATTCGACGCAATATCTGTTTTGGAATTCCCGACAGCGAGATTGATGAGGAGAATCTTCAGACGGCGATTAAAACAGCACAGCTAACCGAATTGATTGAGAATCTTGAAAAAGGAGATCGCACACGAGTTGGTGAGCGGGGTGTTCGACTCTCCGGTGGACAGAGACAGCGTATCGGGATTGCGCGTGCACTCTATCACAATCCCCAGGTGCTGGTGATGGATGAGGCAACATCAGCTCTGGATAATATCACGGAGAGATATGTGATTGATGCCATTGAGCGGCTAAAAGGAGAGAAAACCATCATTATGATTGCCCATCGACTTACGACTGTTAAAAATTGCGACACCATTCATCTGATGAAGGATGCCCGCGTGATTGCGTCCGGTACCTACAGCGAATTGGTTCATACCAGTCCAGAATTCAGAGAGATGAGCCTGGTAACAGAACCCCCTGAAGTTGCGCTCGGCTGAGTTTAAGGTCTAGGTTGAGCTTAGGTTAAGGCTGAGAATGAAAGAAACTAGGCATAGGAGATTAAACCACTTCATCAGGGCAATTCATATTTTTCACTTTTGCGTTTTGCCTTTTCATTTTTACCATACTCCCTTTAAAACCCGCCATCCATGACGAGGCCGTATGATTTGAGTTCTCGATTACCCCTTCGACAGGCTCAGGGTCCACTCGAACTGACGATTCGGTGAAATGAACAAAAAAAATATCCGTCACTTCGAGTAGAGCGGAACGAAGTGTAGCGGCATCGAGAAGTCTAACTGACCGAATCATATATATACCATGGTCGGAATGGGTATTGAAGGACTCATCCCTCCCGAAGGGATCTGCCCAAGGCATCCCTTTGGGGCCTTTGGGGCGACCCCTCTCTGCGGAGCAAAAAGGGGAGTTTGTTTTGAGGTGTAATTTAAAGTTGTATCGTTTTGGCTAATGTACACCACTAACAGAGTATAGTCTTAACCATGGCCGGAACGGCCATTGAACAGCCCCAATCGGGGCGGCACACAATTAGCCCCGGGTAAAAACAGAAGTGAAACGAACTGTTTGCAGCCCGGGGGACAGGAAGCCAAAAAAAGAGCCCTGAGTCAGGAAATCTGGATTAAAATAATATTTGTATTCGAGGGGCAGAGAATAGATTCGTTGATTAGTATTGTGGTATAAATGGCAAAGAAGCCTTTGTTTCGTTTTCATACTTTTGTCTTGACATATCCCGAAGGGTCGGGACCGGGAATACACCGGAAGTATGCAAAAGGTCAAGACTTCGGAATGCCTGTCGGGAGTGAGTGTCGGCCATCCGACACGGATTGGAATGGTCCATCTGGGTTTGTCATGGTAAACCAAGTGTTTTGTCTGGATTGTTGAGATCTGAGGTTGAAGCTGAGTTTTCGATTGCCCCTTCGAAAAGCTCAGGGTCCACATGAACTAACGGGTGGGGCTACCGTCACTTCGAGTAGAGCGGAATGAAGTGTAGCGGCATCGAGAAGTCTTACTAGTGTTGATAGAGTTCTAGATGCCGTTCGTCACTGTCGCTCCTCACACTACTCAAACTGACGGTGGGATAAATTTATAGTATGAAGACTCGTCACTTCGAGCCTGTTTTGTGCTTCTCAAAACACAGTCAAAAAGCTCTTTTTTCCATCTACTGCCTGATACCGACGAGATCCTTTGGTTTCGTTCGTTATTTCAACCCATTTTCAGTTCAGGAAACCAAGAGGCCTTTTTATGAATGTTTTTTCACATTATTTATTCTGTGTAGGAGTATAGTCAGATCATTATCTTGCTGAAGAAAGACGACATAATCATCAAAATTTATTAGTTTAAGAATGATCTCCAATAAATTATCAGCAATCCACGATGAAACCTGTTATAAAGAAATACGATTTAAAAGCATCCGAACTGCAAGAAGATGATACGCTAAACTATTGGAAAAAAATGTCAGTCGCACACAAACTGGAAATCGTAGAATCACTGAGACAAGACGCTATTAAAATGGGGCTTTTCCCAGACTTCAATGAAAACAACCCAAGACTTCAAAGAGTTTATAACATTACTACACGAGCATAAGGTGCAATATGTAATTGTGGGCGGATATGCTTTTGCAATTCATGCTGAACCACGATTTACCAAGGACCTGGACGTTTTTATAAAACCGGATTCTGAAAATGCAGATAAACTGGTACGGGTACTGAAACAGTTTGGCTTTGAGTCTATCGAATTGAAAATTGATGACTTTATTGAAGAAGATCAGGTTATACAACTGGGATATCCGCCACTCCGAATTGATATACTCACAGGTATATCCGGTGTTGATTTTGAAGAAGCCTGGAAAAACAGGGTTGAAGGTGAGTATGACGGACAAATAGCATATTTCATTGGTAAAAATGAACTCCGAAAAAATAAACTGGCAACAGGTCGTGCATCCGACCTTCAGGATGCAGAGAAACTAAAGTAATATATTTAGACGTGAGTTGGGTCAAGGTTAAGGCTGATAATGATTAAAAAACCTTCACTTAGAGTTCGACGAAACAAAGTGGAGTCGTTATCGAGAAGTCTAACTGACTAGTTTAAATATAAAACATAGTCGAAACGGCTATTGAAGAACTCACCCCTCCCGAAGGGATCTGCCCAAGGCATCCCTTTGGGGCCTTTGGGGCGGCCCCTCTCTGCGGAGCAAAGAGGGGAGTTTGTTTTGAGGTGAAACTGAAAGTGTTATCGTTTTGGCTAATGTATTCCTCTAACAAAGTATAGTCTAAACCATGGCCGCAACGGCCATTGAACAGCCCCAACTACGAAGTGATCTGCCGAAGGCATCCCTTTGGGGCCTTTGGGACGGGGCGGCACACAATTAGCCCCGGGTAAAAACAGAAGTGAAACGAACTGTTTGCAGCCCTGGGAATAGGGTGCCACCAACAATGAGCCCCGAGATGAATAATGTGATATAAAACGAGATTGATTTCGAGGGGCAGAGGATGGGATCGTTGATAAAGATTTTACCATATTTGGCACGAATGCCTTTGTTTAGTTTCGTTCATTTTGGCTTGGCCCAAAACGAACCAAAAGCCCAAGGCTGCGGAATGCCTGGCGGCGTGAGGGATCAATCAGAATGACACAGACTGGAATGGTCCATAAAAACTATCGCGTTAAAGTGGATATGGCCGGTACCCAGTCTTCTGCGGTCAGAATAGTTGAGGCTGAGGTTGAGATTAAGGCTAATATGATTTGCTATTAAAAAATTTGTACCCCAACGATCAAAGAATCCGCTGTTTGAATGAAGGGTGGTCAGGACACTCTGCACGATTTGTACATAAATACCACCCGAGTGAGTTTGGATTCTTTGTGTCTTTTTTGTGGCCGTTTTTGGACAAGCAAAAAGGGCCATGCAAAGGCCTTTTGTCAACTACCTATTTCACGAATTGTACATTTTTTTAAAAAAAAGTGGCAACAATATTAGATAAAGGTTGAGTTTCAAATTAAGATTTCCAACTTTTTTTGCCTTTTGCCTTTTGCCTTTTCATCACCTGTCTGTAATCTTATAAACCCTATTCTCCCTCAAAAAAGGAGATTAACCGAAATTCATGATCAATATTCCTGATTTTCAAAATAAATTTATTATATTCATTGCTATTCATCGCAAGAGATTACCGAAGTAAAGTTGGTTTTGCTTCTATGCGTTTTTCGGTGTACATGAACATAAATAAACATTCATGTAAAACACTCACAATCGTGGTTATACATTTTCACAGGTTCCATTTACTAATCATACAAGACATTTTGAATAGATGAGCGAACAGCATTCTAGAAAAAGACCGTCTGAAACCAACGGCTCTTTGCACCGAAAAAACGGATCATATCGTGGCGAATACTATAACTCAGAACCTTTTCCCAACAGTCCTGTTGAGACTGACGAAATTGATCTTAAATATCTTTTTAGCGTATTACTGAGATATAAATACTGGGCTTTGGGTATCATATTTATAACTACAGCGTTAGCGGTGAGCTATGCATATACACTTCCTCCCGTTTACGAAAGCAGCGGCACCGTGCTTATACAGGAAGATCGAACGAGCCAAGCCTTTGCAGGAAACTCAGACCTGAACAGTATATTGTCTACTTCTTTTGGAGTGGGTGCGGGCAGCCGCATCGGGAATGAAATCGAAGTGATGCAGTCTAGAAAGGTTGCGGAAGAGATTGCCCAAAGACTATTTGATAATCCCAGGATGGAAAATGGTGAAGTACTTCCAATATTATGGTATAATTATCCTGAAGATTCAACCCGGGCATCATCCGATGCTGTCGCAGGACGCATTCAGAACCGCATGCAGGTGCAGCGAACTGATCAGGAAACCGATATTATTTCGATTACGTACAGCAGTCCCTCACCATTTGAAGTAGCAAGGCTTGTGAATACAACCATTGAAGCCTACTCCGATGTGTCGGCTCAGCAGAAAAGGGCCGCCGCATCCGCAGCGCTGGAGTTTCTTGGCGAAGAGAGAGAAAAGGCACAGGCAGATCTAAGGGAATCTGAGGAGCAGCTGCGGGAGTATATGAGCCGTACGAACTTGGTTCAGGTAGATGGACAGACACAGGCCGCGATCGACCGTCTGGCTGAACTGGAATCACAGCGGCAACAGGTTCAGGTAGAGCGCGTATCGGTAAATTCATCCATAGATTCGTATGAAAATCAGCTCGAGCAGATACGGCCCGGCCTCGCCGAACAGCTTTCAGAAAATATCAGCGGACAGCTATCCCGCGCTCAGTTTCGTCTGGCGGAACTCCGGACTGAAAGAGATCTGCTTGTCCAGAGAAATCCCTCCCTAAGATCCAATCCCGAGCAGGAGCCACAGTATGCAAGTCTTGTGGAAGAGATTGAGACGGTTCGCAACCAGATCCGGGATATTACAAGCAACGTGCTGAACGCCGACGATTCAGACGTATACATCGGTTTTCTGGATGAAGAAGACGGAGGGGTGACGCAGCGGATTATTGAGCTTCGCAGGAATCTTATAGAGCTCAAAATACAGCAGTCGCAACTCGATGCGCAGCAGGATGTACTTGAAGAGCGTATTGCAGAAGAGAACGCATTTCTGGATGATCTTCCCGATAACATGATCGACCTGGCACGTCTGCAGCGCGATACCCAGGTGAACGAAGAGCTATTTTCAGCTATTTCTGAACAGTATACGCAGACCCAGCTGTGGGAGCAGACACAATATGGCTCAGGCAGAACGATCGATGCGGGACAGGTGCCCGATACCCCGGCCGGCCCGAACCGTAAATTGATTGCTTTGATTGGTTTTATGATTGGCGGTGTGATAAGCGTTGGATTTGTAGTTGGCAAAGAGACGTTTAACAGGGCTGTGGACGGGTCAGAAAAGCTGAGAAAAATTGGATACCCGGTTTTGGCAACCATTCCGGATATCGGACCCTATGTTCAAAAGAGATTTAATGGTGAAGCACGAATTGAGACTGAAGGCCGACAGGTATCCACGAGCTGGTCGATGCTGATCGACAGTATTTCTCCGCTCTCTGAATCGTACAGACGACTCCACAACAATGTTATTTATGCCGATCCCGACAGAACCTTTCAAACCATTATTGTAACCAGTCCAAAAAAGAGTGAAGGTAAATCGACCGTGTCGATGAATCTGGCGGTTGCGCTTGCCGAATCGGGTAAGAAAGTGGTGATTCTGGATTGCGATCTTCGCCGTCCCGCGCTGCACGGGTTGATGGGAGAATCACGTGAACCTGGCCTTGTAGAACTATTTTATGATGATGAGAAAACCTCTTCAGTCATTAAGCCAACGGCTGCACCCGGTGTGCATATTATTACAAGCGGTCGCCGAATAAACAACCCGGCCGCAGTGCTGAAAAGCGTAAAGATGAGAGAACTGATAGAGGAATTAAAAAACAGGTATGATCACGTTATTATTGATACTCCGCCCTATGGTGTAATAGCAGATGCTGCTGCAATCATGAAACAATCTGACGGTATTGTTTTAGCCACAAGGTTTAAATTCACCAAACTCAATGAGCTATTTCATACTATTGAGAATCTGAACCGAATTAAAGCCAATATTATCGGATTCGTTATCACTGAGTACAAGCATGCCAAGAGCGCAGATTATTACTATTATGATTATACCTACGACAGCTATCAGGCATACGATGAGTACCAGGAGAAGGCTTGAGGGTCAAGGCGCAGGACAAAGGGATCAAGGTTCATGATTCAGGGTGCAATGTTCAAGGTTTTGTATTGAATTAGTATTTTTTTCTGCCTTCTGCTGTTTCACTTTTACCAAGCTCCCTTTAAAACCCTCCCCATTCAAAGGCCGTATGCTGTTGATTCTAGTGTCCGTTTATATGAAAAAAATCTAACTCTTACATATAGACCTATACTCATGAATAATTTATATATTATCTGCGTTATCACATGAGCCGTTACATTTGTCAATTCCGATGTTTAAACCGAACGGAATATGTAAGCAGGCAAATCGATATGACCCGGCAGTTATCAAGTCTGTCTTATCCTTAAAAAATCTGCGGATGTTTGATATCGGCAGAATCAGATTTTTAAATATAATCGTTAGTTATTTATGAGCAATGCGAATAATGGACTGAATCACAACCAAAATAGTGGTTCAGCACGTAATAGTGGCAAATTAAATTCCCCTGCAGGCTATCCAAACTCAAAAAATGTATACAACAGAGAAGAACAGGCAGATACTGATGAAATTGATTTGAAGTATCTGTTCAATGTGCTGATGAGATATAAAGTCACTGCTATGGTTATAATCGTACTGGCCGTTGGAATTGCCGCTGTTTATGCATATAGCCTGCCTGCTGTTTATGAGAGTTCAGGCACCCTGCTGATTCAGGAAGAAAGAAATCAGTATACATGGGCAGGATCCGACTTAAGCAGTATACTAACATCATCTTTTGGGGTGGGAGCTGCGAGCCGGCTCGTAAATGAAGTTCAGATATTAGAATCTCGGAGGGTTTCTGATGAGATGGCAGAACGGTTAATAGAGCAGAAGACAATGAGAAATGGTGAGGTGTTTCCGATATTGTGGTACGCCTATCCCGAGGATTCTACCATTGTGGGTAAAGAGACCGTTTCGAGCCGTGTTCAGGGACGTATGTCGATTGAACAGACGGATGAAGAAGCGGATATCTTACAAATTACGTTTTCTAGCCCGTCTCCGTTTGAGGCTGCCCATCTTGTTAACCTGACTATGGATACCTACTCTGATGTGTCTGCACAACAAAAAAGGCTGGCAGCCACACAGGCCCTGAACTTTCTGGAAGAAGAGCGGGAACAGGCAAGAAGAGAACTTACTAATTCTGAGGAAGAGCTGAGAAACTATATGAGCCGCACCAACCTGGTGCAGATAGATGGCCAGACACAGGCGGCTATTGATCGTTTGGCAGAGCTTGAGTCTCAGCGGCAGCAGGTACAGGTTGAGCGCGTGTCTGTGAATTCATCCATTGAGTCGTATGAGAGTCAGCTCGAGCAGATCCGGCCGGGACTTGCCGAACAGCTTTCAGAAAATATCAGCGGACAGCTTGAGCGGGCACAGTTTCGACTGGCTGAACTCCGAACAGAGAGGGATCTGCTCATCCAGCGGAATCCATCCCTGAGACAGAATCCCGAACAGGAGCCTCAGTATGCAAATCTAGTAGATGAGATTGAGACGGTCCGCAATCAGATCCGCGATATTACCAACAATGTGTTGAATGCGGACGACTCGGACGTATATATTGGATTTCTGGATGAAGAAGACGGAGGGGTGACGCAACGGATTATTGAGCTTCGAAGAAACCTCATTGAACTTAAAATTCAACAGTCGCAGCTTAATGCCCAGCAGGATGTACTGGACGAACGTATTGAAGAAGAGAATGCATTTCTGGATGATCTTCCAGATAACATGATCGACCTTGCGCGCCTGCGTCGCGATACCCAGGTGAACGAAGAGCTGTTTTCGGTAATTTCGCAGCAGTTTACACAGACCCAGCTTTGGGAACAGACACAGTATGGCGCAGGACGCCCAATCGACAGAGCTATGGTGCCTCAGGCTCCGGCCGGCCCAAAAAGGAACTTAATTATACTCATCGGTTTTATGCTTGGCGGTGTTTTCAGCCTGGCTTTTGTCGTTGGGAAAGAGACCATAAACCGCAGCGTGGATGGTGTTGAAAAATTGAATAATACAGGCTTCCCTGTATTGGCGAGTGTGCCCGATACCGCTCCCTATATTAAAAATAAGTTTAGCGGAAAAGAGACAACCAATGTACAGGATAAATCTGTATCCACCTCTTGGTCTGTCGTTGTTGACTCCATATCACCGCTGGCTGAATCGTACAGGCGACTGCAGCGAAACATCATTTATGCAGATCCGGATAAAACCTTTAATACGATTGTTGTAACCAGTTCTAAAAAAGCTGAAGGAAAGTCTACCATATCCATTAATCTGGCTGCCGCCCTGGCTGAGTCGGGTAAAAAAGTTATTCTGGTGGATACAGATTTCAGACGTCCCGTATCATACTCTTTAACAGGTGAAGAGAGGGAGATGGGTATTGTAGATCTGTTTTTTAAAGGGAAAAAATTCAGCGAAGTAGTAAAACATACGGTAGCCCAAAATCTGGATCTTTTAACCTCCGGCGAGCAGATACAGAATCCTTCATCACTGCTGGAGAGTGATAAGATGGAGAAACTTTTGGAGCATCTTCAGGCACGCTATGACCATATCGTGATCGATACCGCACCCTATGGTGTGATTACAGATGCAGCCGCCCTTATGAAGAAAGCGGATGCAGTTGTTCTTACCACACGATTTAAAGAAACAAAGTTAAATGAGCTGTTTCACACAATTGAGGGGCTAAAGAGAATACACGCCAACATCATCGGGTATGTAATTACGGGCTACCAGCACAAAAAAAGCGCCGATTACTACTACACCGATTACACATACGATAGCTACCAGGCGTACGAAGAGTATCACGAGAAAGTGTAGGAGAGGACTCACCCCCGGCCCCTCTCTGCGGAGCAAAGAGGGGAGTTTGTTTTGAGGTGAAACTGAAAGTGTTATCGTTTTGGCTAATGTACACCTCTAACAAAGTATAGTCTAAACGATGGCCGGAACGGTCATTGAAGAGCCCCAATCGGGGCGGTACACAATTAGCCCCGGGTAAAAACAGAAGTGAAACGAACTTTTTGCAGCCCGGGGGATAGGGTGCCACTAACAAAGAGCCCCGAGATGATTAATGTGATATAAAACGAGATTGATTTCGAGGGGCAGAGGATGGGATCGTTGAGAGGGATTTCGCCATTTTGGCAAAATTACCTTTGGTTCGTTGATGTTCATTTTGGCTTGGACCAAAACGAACCATGCCAAAGGCATCTGCCCAAGACATCCCTTCGGGAAAAGCCCAAGGCTGCGGAATGCCTACCGGGAATGAGTTTCGTTCATCCGACACGGATTTGAATGGTCAATCAGGAGTTTTTGAGGCTGAGGTTGAGGTTAAGGCTGAGGACGCAAGAAACCAGACGCAGGACATTGAGCTACTTCAACTGGTGAATTCATATTTTTCTTTTTTGCGTTTTGCCTTTTCACTTTTACCAAGCCCTCTTTAAAACCCGCCATCCATTCCGAGGCTGGACGGTTTGAGGGCTGAGGCTGAGGTTAAGTTTAAGTGCGAAAGAAACCACTTACAGGGCAGTAAACAGATTCACCGGCTAAACTCAAATTTTTCACTTTTCACTTTTGCGTTTTGCCTTCTGCTGCTATTCATCGGATGAAGCGGGTGCCACAACCATGGCCGGAACGGCCATTGAAGAGCCCCATCGGGGCTGAATATGAGTAGCCCCGGGTAAAAACAGAAGTGAAACGACCTGTTTGCAACCCGGGGAATAGGGTGCCACCAACAATGAGCCCCGAGATGAATAATGTGATATAAAACGAGATTGATTTCGAGGGGCAAAGGATGGGATCGTTGATAAGGATTTTGTCATATTTGGCACGATTGCCGGAGGGTTTGAGGACTGAGGTTGAGACTAAGGTTAAGGCTGAAGATGAGTTCTCGATCACCCCTTCGACAGACTCAGGGTCCACTCGAACTGACGATTTGGTGGTATGAACAAAAAATGAACTGCCACTTCGAGCGTGTTTTGTGTTTTTCAAAATACAGTCGAGAAGTTGCCTTTTACTTATCACACATCAGTTTTTTATCGGGGTCAAAAAAGTCCTCCAAAAAAATGTGTTTTGGTCTATCGTAGTGCCTATATTCGTACGACAATCGATGATTAGTCATGTAAGCACCTTAAGGCTCGTATTTGATTGAAAAAATATATACAGCCTGAAACAAATATCATCCATAAAAAGATTAAATAACATCTTATTCATCTATGAAAACGTACTTAACCGCTGTAGCTCTTTCCCTGTTTTTAATACTGCCTCTTGCACAGCAAGCGTCTGCCCAAACCACCGATTCCATGCTCTTTCGTCTGTCGGAAGGATTTGTGCGGATCGCTGAACCCGGCCAGATCGCCGATACACTCAGCGTATGGGGGGATGTAAATGCACCGGGACGGTATATTATTCCAAGGGGAACCACCGTGGGCGAACTGATATCCTATGCAAGGGGGCCGTCAAAACAATCGGGGGGACAAAGAGCAGATTGGAATGAAATCAGGCTTGAAATCTCCATTTCCCGGTTCAACGAAAATACAGGCCAAGAACAAATTTTCAATTACAAACATCGTTATGATGGAGCTTACCCAGCGGAACTTCGAACGTTCAGACTTGAGAGTGACGACATCGTAAGTCTTGAGGTGATATCAAAACCGGCATTTGTCGACTGGATAAGCGTCTTCTCCGGAATTATCAGCGCTACGGCTACCACTATCATTGTCGTGGATCGATTGACCCAGTAGTCATGAACCTCATCTAATTTAGATGAAACACTACTTGTATGAATTCCGACTTTACAGCAATGAACTGTCATTGAGTAAAAGTACACTGCTTTGATATCTGTAATCATTCCTTTGTACAATAAGGAGAGATCAATTCGGAGCACGATAAAATCCGTGCTGAATCAGGATATGGATGCATTTGAGGTGATCGTTGTTGATGACGGTTCAGATGACAGAGGCCCGGAAATTGTAAATTCGTTTAATGATCCACGCATCAGGCTGACATCTCAGCAAAATGGAGGGGTCTCGGCGGCCAGAAACCGCGGTATTCAGGAGTCTTCCTATCCAATTGTTAGTTTTCTTGACGCAGATGACCTGTGGGAACCCGAGTATTTATCAGAGATCACTTATCTGATGAGCGCTTACCCCGAAGCGGGAGTGTGGGCAACGGCCTGGAGTTACATCACACAGGCAGGAAAAACGAAGCCTGAATTTAAGCTTCGGGATAGTTTTGAGGGCATCATTGAAAACTATTGGACACTTCTGCAGCCTGTGCATCTGCTGATGAGCTCCTGCGTAACCGTTCGAAAGTCACTGTTCGATAAAGCCGGGCTTTTCGATACACGTATTCATAATGGTGAAGACCAAGATATGTGGATACGATTGGTGTTTAATTCCCACTTGGCTTATAGTGCCAAAAAACTTTCTAACTATCGGCTTACTGCAGAAAACAGGGTTTCTCTCAAATTCCATCCACCGGAAAGCAGCTGGCTTTACTATAACGCAAAGTATAATTCGTACCGGGCTCAGAATGTTGATTTTAGACGGCATATCGATTTGAAATGTATTCGCCAGGCTTATCCTCGCTATCGCAAACACCCAGATGAAGAGTACGTCTCAGCCTTACTGGAACACGTTCGTTTTGACCTGCAGTCTGCCCGCTGGCAACGAATCCACCAACACCCGCTGCTCTGGGGTTCTTACTATCGATTGAGATCCTATTTGGGCTGAGGTTGAGGTTTAGGTTGGGAGTGCGTAGAAAAGATCGTCACTTCGAGCGTGTTTTGTGTTTTTTAAAACACAGTCGTGAAGTCGGATTCTTTGTGTCCTTTTCCTGAAGGCCCCGAAGGGATGCCTTGGGCAGATGCCTTTGGCATTCATCTATTTTTGGACAAGCAAAAAGGACCATGGAAAGGCTCATTGAAGATAATGAGTTGGATTAAATTATGATCTTCTAGCTCATTATATCATTCTTTTGCCTTGATGCAAAAGAACCAAAAAATCAAGGTTGCGGAATGCCTGGCGGCGTGAGGGATCATCAGAATGACACAGACTGGAATGGTCCAAATAAACTGTCGCGTAAAAAAGGATATGGCCGGTACCCAGTCTTCTTCGGTCATTCTGATCATCTGCTCACTTATCTGCCGCCATCCATTCCGAGGCCGGATGATTTGAGGACTGAGGTTTAGACTAAGGTTAAGGCTGAGGATGAGTTTTCGCTACGCGGGGCTCATTTTTTGTACACGAAGTGAAAAGATGAGCGATTGCATTCGCTGCCGCTCATGTCACTCGAGTTCTCGACAGGCTCGAACTGACGGTGGGGGGGATTAAATTGATAATTAGGATCGTCACTGCGAGTAGAGCGGAACGAAGTGTAGCGCATCGAGAAGTCTAACTTACGAGTTTAAATATAAAACATAGCCGGAACGGCTATTGAAGAACTCACCCCCAACCCCTCTCTACGTCGCATACGCTCCGCAAAGAGGGGAGCTTGTTTTGAGGTGAAACTGAAAGTGTAATCGTTTGGCTAGATTTGTGCCTGTAATAAATGATATTCAAAACAATGGCCTGAATGGCCATTGAATAGCCCAAAAGGGGCGCTAGTCAATTAGCCCCGGGTAAAAACAGAAGTGAAACGACCTGTTTGCAGACGGGGGAATAGGGTGTCACCAACAAAGAGCCCCGAGACGAATAATGTGATATAAAACGAGATTGTTATCCAGGGCCAGAGGATAGAATCGTTGATGAGTAGTTTCGCTATATTTGGCAAAAAACCTTTTCATTCTTTTACTTTCTTTTTGTCTTGTCCAAAGGACACCATCGGAAATACATAAGGAATCAAACCAAAAGCATCACCTTGAGATAAAGACAGCTGAGAAAAAAAGCACAGCTGTGAATTTACACCGTGGATAAAGCCACAAAATGCCTTTAATTCAATAATGGAAGAGATAAATGAAAATTGGTTCGATTATGATTGAAATTACGAACAATATGTAATACATTTTGTAATACAAAAAGGAAATATAGTAATTGCTATGAGATCTGTTCGATTATCTGATAAGCTTGAAACAGAGCTGGACCGCCTGTCAAATCAAAAAAACGTATCCCGATCCTCGATAATAAAAGAGGCACTGGTGGAGTATATCGCCCGTCAAAAAAAAGAGAGTACTCCTTATGAAAAAGGCAAGGAGTACTTTGGAAAGTATAAAAGCAGTGATGATGATCGATCCGTTACCTATAAAACCAGAATAAAAGAAAAACTGAAGCATGAAAATAAGCCTGATTGATGCAGGACCGTTGATTGCACTCTTTGATGGAAATGACCAGCATCATCACCAGGTGCACCATTTTTTGAAAAGTTATACTGGCCGTTTACTATCCTGCTGGCCTGTTTTAACGGAAGTGTGCTACATGCTTGATTTTCACTCACAGGTTAGAAGTGATTTTTTAAAGTGGGTGTTGAGCGGAGGATTGGAGCTTGTAAATCCGGACCAACACCAATTGGCAGGCATTGATGAAAAGATGATTAAATATTCTAATTTACCAGCTGATTTTGCTGATGCAGCTCTTTTAGAAATTGCTGAGACCAAACACATTCGATATATAGTAACCCTAGATTATGATTTTGATATTTATCGTTTAAAAAAAGAAAGAAGGCTTTTTAATTTATTGAATGATGGAGAGTATTGAGATTTCGCTGACAGGGTATTTACCTATTTCTCAACTGTTTATTTATGACTCGTATTTGTTCATTTCATTCGCTCACTTCATTCGAACTGACGAGTTTAAATATAATCCATGGTCGAAGCGGTCATATATGAACTCACCCCTCCCGAAGGGATCTGCCCAAGGCATCCCTTTGGGGCGGCCCCTCTCTACGTCGCATACCCTCCGCAAAGAGGGGAGCTTGATTTGAGGTGAAACTGAAAGTGTTATCGTTTGGCTAATGTACACCTCTAACAAAGTATAGTCTAAACCATGGCCGAAACGGCCATTGAATAGCCCCGTCAGGGGTACCATATGATTAGCCCCGGGTAAAAACAGAAGTGAAACGACCTGTTTGCAACCCGGAGAATAGGGTGCAACAATCAAAGAGCCCCGAGGCGGTAAATGTAGTTTGAAATGAATCATCAATTCGAGGGGCAGAGGATAGAATCGTTGACAGGAATTTTACCGTTTTTAACAAAATTATCTTTGGTTCGTTGATGTTCATTTTGGCTTGAACCAAAACGAACCATGCCAAAGGCATCCCTTCGGGGCCTTTGGGAAAAGTTCAAGGCTGCGAAAAAATACAGGGCGGGTGCTGTTTCGGAGAGGGTTAAATTAGATGGTCCATCAAAATTGTGGAAGGTAATCAGAGATCTGGCCGGTTCTAATTTAACCAGTTCTCTTCTCTCAGCCACCCTGTTCCCCTGTATTTCTTCGAGGCCGGATAATTCGAGTTCTGAGTTTGAGGTTAAGGCTGAGGACGCAAGAAACCTGGCGCAGGGCATTAAGCCACTTCATCGGGTGATTTCATATTTTTCACTTTTGCCTTTTGCGTTTTCACTTTTAATTTCTGCCGTCTGCCTTCTCACCCCAATTTTCCAAAAAATCATTTGAACGATACCTGAGAAATCATTAGTATCTCTTAATAAAAATAAAGCGACATCATTATAGAGCAGTACCCTTAAAGAACGAGTTCATTTTTTAAATACAGCGTCGGAGGTGAGTTTGAACCGGCGGCTGGTTATTTTCAGAAGAGCATTTAATGAGAACATCATCCACTTCATCTGCAGAGGCGAGCAACAATCGTGTTGCATCCGGGATTCAACTATCCCGGACACAAAACCGGGACAGAACATCGCCCCCCTCAACCTGGTACGCGTTCTACGTAAAGCCGCGACACGAAAAGAAAGTGGTGGAAAGGCTATCTGAACAGGTTGAACGGGAAGACTTTAAAGACGCTGCGGACGGGGATGATCACGCTCAGCCGGAAATCTTCTGCCCTATGAAGGAGGAGCGGGTGAAGTGGAGCGACCGCTGGAAAACGGTGACTAAACCGTTCATCCCCGGTTACCTGTTTGCGCGGGTAACGGAGCCGCAGCGAATGCAGATCTTAAACGATCCCTCGGTATTCCGTACCGTCTGCTGGAAGGGGCGTCCCGCAAAAATCAGGGATGAAGAGATTGAACTTGTGAAACGGGTGATCGGCGACCCCGGCGTGGACGATCTGCGCATGGAGGCGCTGCAGCCCGGCGACCGCGTTGAAGTGACCGGTGGCGAACTGATGAATATGAACGGCGTGGTGGTGATGGTAAAAGGAAATCGCGCTACCATTCTGCTCGAGTCGATGCACTGTAATATGACATTTGCGGTGGACCGGGCGATGCTGGAGGTTAAGGCTGAGGTTTAGGCTAAGGCTTAGGTTGAGATTGAGGTTCAGACGAACTTAACCTTAAACTCAATCCTAACCTTTAAAATGTTAGAGTTAATGAATGAGAACAAACGTATGATAAAGTCTTTTCGTGATATGGATGTCTGGCAAAAAGCACATGAGTGTTCAGCAGATGTATTTGACATCTCTACATCACTTCCCCGATCTGAAGATTACGCGTTAACATCTCAGATCCGGCGATCGGCCAATAGTGTTTCCGCAAACATTGCGGAAGCTTTCGGACGAAGCACGCGGAAAGACAAAAACTATTTTTATACCATTAGCCGTGGATCAGCTTATGAGACACAGAATCATCTGCTGTATGGTGTTCGCGTTACATATTTTGATGCTGAAAAAGCAGATACACTGATTAAAGATCTGGATCTGATCATTCACCAGCTGAATAAGATTATGAAAAGCCTGAGTGGTTGAGGCTGAGGTTAAGGCTAAGGCTAAGGTGAAGGTTGAGGTTTAGATTGAGAATTTCTGAACCTCAACCTCAGCCTTAACCTTTACATTGCTGGCTGTAACATAGGTTTCGCAATATTTATTATTGCTTTGCTGAGTTCGTTGTTTAAAACACAATTGGGACTGAGAGTAGCGAAGCTGTATTTGGGACTCACCCCTCCCGAAGGGATCCCTTTGGGGCAGCCCCTCTCTGCAGAGCAAAGAGGAGAGCAGTTTTGGGTGGAATTTATGGCTTGGTGAAAAGAACAATTACCATGGCCGAAACGGTCATTGAAAAGCCCCAAAGGGGCTAAATATGATTAGCCCCCGTCAAAAACCGGAGCGATAGTGAACGGTTTGCAGCCGGGGGTTGGAAACGACCATATAATCCACCCCGAGGCGGTAGATTTGAAATGCAATGAGATTTGTAGTCGAAGGGGTTATGGCAAGGAGCGTTGATGGGATCGTTGATCAGGTTTTGAGACGGTTCTATGATTTTTACGTCTTCTCCCTGTTATCGGGGAGATCCTTCGACTTCATTCGTCGCTCCGCTCCTCTTTTCGCTCAGGATGACAGGGGCGGTTTTAACGCAACCCGGCGTATCAGGCGTATTGCCTTGCAGGGTTTTGCAGTACGCCGGTTTTTTAGAATTGGGAGCATAACCAGACAATGGCCGAAACGGCCATTGGAAAGCCCCAAAGGGGCTGGATATCAATAGCCCACGGTAAAAACTGGAGTGAAACGAACAGTTTGCAGCCGGGGGTTGGAAGCGACCATATAATCCACCCCGAGGCGGTAGATTTGAAATGCAATGAGATTTGTAGTCGAAGGGGTTATGGCAAGGAGCGTTGATGGGATCGTTGATCAGGTTTTGAGACGGTTCTATGATTTTTACGTCTTCTCCCTGTTATCGGGGAGATCCTTCGACTTCATTCGTCGCTCCGCTCCTCTTTTCGCTCAGGATGACAGGGGCGGTTTTAACGCAACCCGGCGTATCAGGCGTATTGCCTTGCAGGGTTTTGCAGTACGCCGGTTTTTTAGAATTGGGAGCATAACCAGACAATGGCCGAAACGGCCATTGGAAAGCCCCAAAGGGGCTGAATATCAATAGCCCCCGTCAAAAACCGGAGCGATAGTGAACGGTTTGCCGCCGGGGGGATTGGGCGAAGCCCTCAAAAGAGCCCCGAGGAGGGAATGTGGCATGCAATGAGATTCGTTACCGAGGGGTAGTGGATGGGATCGTTGATGGGCTTGGGCCTGCGGGTTAGTGTATTTTTATGTCCTGTGGTTGTAAACAGGGAGATCCCTTGCCAAAGGCATCCCGATGGGGCGGTTCCGTATCGAAAAGCATTCGGCTTCACTCGGGATGACAAAAAGCCTTTTTTCACAACCCGGCGTATCAGGTGTATTGCTTTGAAGGATTTTGTATTACGCCGGTTTTTAAAATTGGCGCCATAAAAACACCATGGCCGGAACGGCCATTGAAGCACTCCTAAGGAGTGCCATATGATTAGCCCCCGTCAAAAACCGGAGCGATAGTGAACGGTTTGCCGCCGGGGGGATTGGGCGAAGCCCTCAAAAGAGCCCCGAGGCGGGGAATGTGGCATGCAATGAGATTCGTTGCCGAGGGGTAGTGGATGGGATCGTTAATTGGCTTGGGCCTGCGGGCGATTCGTTGTTTTTACGCCATCTGCCTGTAAACCACGAGATCCTTCTCCCGAATGCATTCGACCATCTACTCGATAGACCACATGTTATTTATTCACATAATCAATGATCGCATCTTTCCATACTAAATATCCCCGACCATTTATATGTAATCCATCAAGTGTTAATTCTGGGTTTAATCTGTTTTCGGTGGTTATAAATAAATCAAATAGATTGACATATGTTAAGTTGTATTTCTCTGTGATTTCAACCAACCCACTGTTAATTTTTATGATATCTATATTTTGTCGACTTTGATGGTCATCGGTCGGTAATATGCTTTGGATGTATAATTCAGTATCAGGAATTTTATCTACTATTGTTTTTATCAACAATTCATAATCAATCAGAATTTGATTTACACTTCTTCCTCTTCCCAGGTCATTAATTCCAATCATGACAAATAATTTGTCTGGCTTTGAAGAAGTTACTTCATTTAATCTGTTGATGACTCCATTAATTGTATCTCCACTAATGCCACGATTTTTTATAGTTGAATTTCCAAAAAGTTCATGCCATTCACTATAATCTGTTATAGAATCTCCCAAAAAAATGATTTCATTTGTGTTGTTTGGCATAACCTCAAAGATTGTATTTTTAACGTTATAGTAATGTCCCCGACTCTCTTCAGTTTGATTAAATATCAAATTCAATTTTTGTCTTATGTAATCCACTCCGCCTCGTTTATGAATCACATATGCACCAAGCAGAAAGAATAAAAAGTTGGTGACGATTGATATTATTAGAATTTTTTTCATCATGGTTTCTCAGTTTTAAGCTGTTCATGTTGGGTGTTTCTATGATGATCGCCCATTGCCGGTTGTAAGCAGTAACCAGAACATAATATGCAAACGATTTTTCATTGAATAAATCAATGAATACCAAAAAAACAAACTTTGGCTTTTGCATTGCAACAGATGGTTTATAGGGTAATGTATCTTAACCGTCAGACTCTGACGGTCTGAAGCCTTGTATACGTTATTATTGTATTCTTATATTCATAGTTATTTATTTTATTTATAGGTCTAAAGACGTAAGTGAGCAAACAAGAACGCTAAACCCTAAACTAACCTTCTTTGAAACGAATCCTTAACAAAGGCGTTGCCGGATTTTCCGCCCTGAAATTCTATATCCGGTTAATGCAAGAAAGGCTACTTATTGGTTGGGTACGATGTGGATTGAATGATTTATTTATTTCTAAGCGAATAAAGTAAATGCTATTTAACTCGCTGGATTTTGCCATTTTTTTGCCCATTGTGTTTGCTCTCTATTGGGCTGTCGGGAAAAAGAATATACGGCTCCAGAATATCATTATTCTTTGCGCCAGTTACGTGTTTTATGGGTGGTGGGATTGGCGATTCTTGTCTTTGATTCTGTTCAGCACCCTTGTTGATTATGCTGTCGGGAGAGGTCTCGAAAAGGTTTCTGCAGCCGGTAAACGAAAAACACTGCTCTGGACAAGTATTACGGTTAACCTGGGGTTACTCGGGTTTTTCAAGTACTTCAACTTTTTCCTGGACAATCTTGAAGGGGCATTTACACTGTTTGGTTCGGCTATACAGCTGAATTCGCTCAATATTATTCTGCCCGTTGGCATCAGTTTTTATACGTTCCAGACATTGAGCTACACGATTGATGTTTATCACAAAAAGCTGCAACCAACAAGGGATTTTATCTCTTTTGCGGCTTATGTCAGTTTTTTCCCGCAGTTGGTTGCCGGCCCTATTGAGAGAGCAAAAAATTTATTACCGCAGTTTAGCAGTAAAAGAGATTTTGAGTATAAAACGGCAGTTTTGGGATTTCGCCAAATCCTGTGGGGTTTTTTTAAAAAACTGGTGATAGCCGATAATTGCGCAATAATTGTAAACCACATATTTGCCAATTCATCCGATTTAAACGGGAGTACGCTATTTATAGGAGCTATTTTCTTTGCATTCCAGATCTACGGTGATTTCTCCGGTTATTCGGATATTGCGATTGGTACTGCAAGGCTGTTTGGGTTCCATTTAATGCAAAACTTTGCGCATCCTTATTTCTCACGGGATATTGCAGAATTCTGGAGACGATGGCATATTTCACTAAGTACCTGGTTTCGGGACTACCTGTACATTCCCCTTGGAGGCAGCCGCGGTGGAACCTCGATGAAAATTCGAAATACATTTATCATATTTATTGTTAGCGGATTCTGGCACGGAGCCAACTGGACCTTTATCGTTTGGGGAGCACTGAATGCCCTCTATTTTTTACCACTGCTGCTTACAAACAAAAATCGCAGATATACCCACGAAATTGCACCCAATAGAAAACTTCCAACATGGGTAGAATTACGCTCAATGGTTGCAACATTTATGATTACGGTACTGGCATGGGTGTTTTTCAGGGCCAACAACCTAACGCATGCATTTGAATACCTGGCAGAGATATTTTCAGTGTCATTCTTTCAAATGCCTCTGTTTCAGGATGGCAGATTTGCCGCTTTTTGCCTGGTACTTATCCTGTTTTTTATTGTTATTGAATGGATGGGGAGAAACAGCCGCTTCGCCATTGAAAGCTTTGTGAACAGATGGAAGAAAGTGTACAGAATTGGTTTCTACTACTCGCTGATTGGGATCATTATTTACTTTGGCAACTTTACTGAAAATGAATTTATCTATTTCCAATTCTAAATAGCGATGAAGAAATTTATTACACAAATAGTGCTCTGGAGTATTCCATTTCTCACAATCATCGTGATCGGGGTTTTTTTACCAACAACTCCTAAAGCAACCTTCCAACTTTTTATGGCGTCTCAAGAGAAAGATTCTCTGCTAACGTATACTGAAAGCCCGAGAATTATACTTATCGGGGGGTCCAATCTTAGTTTTGGCATCAATAGTCAGCTATTAAAGGATGAGCTGGCTATGAATCCGGTAAATATGGGGTTGAATGCCGGAATAAGCCTCAAGTATATGATGGATAGCTCGCTGCCAGAAATTCAGCGGGGGGATATTGTGGTTTTAGTTCCGGAATACCACTATTACAAAAGCGATATACATGAGATAAACAGGCAAATGCTCTATGTAACTTTTGATACCAACAGAGAACAGTTGAGGTATCTGAATACCTGGCAGTTTTTCAATTTGTTACCTTTTTTGCCGAAGTATGCATTAACAAAGTACAACCCCATGCAGTATTTGGGTGATTTTAGCCCTCATTCTGTATATGGCTCAGAGTCGTATAACCAGTTTGGAGATGCGATAGGGCATTGGGGTAAAGAATCGGTATCTTTCAGTCCTCTCTCCAAATTGGAAGGAGAAGTACAGCCAGGGATGATGAAGGAAATTCGCGGGTTTGCAGAACAGGTGAATGACAAAGACGGGCTTTTTTTTATAAGTTATCCAACAATAGATGCTACATCTTATAATATCTGGATGTCTTATATTCACAAAATAGAGAAGATGATTTTAGCGTATAACTTACCGGTTTTGGGTACACCTCGTGATTACCTGTTAAATGATTCGCTATTTTATGATTCAGCTTACCACTTAACGAAAGATGGGGCAGATATACGAACGAAACTGTTGATTAAGGATTTACAGATTGTTATCAAATGACAAAATATTTTTAGCTAAACTAGTGATAATAAGAAAGGAATTATTATCCCAGGTCGTTGGATTGACGACAGTATGGGAAAGTATGTAGCTATAGAAGTTGTGAGAATTTTATATTGGGAAAAGATCTGAAGGTACTAGAATCCATTGTGCTTATGCTGGGCATAACCTTTATAGAGAACTGCCCCGATATTCGCAACACCCGCGCCATTGATATCTACCGTGAACTGGAAAGCTACGATATGAACGTGGATGTGTACGATCCCTGGGCCGACCCCGAAGAGGTACAAGAAGAGTTTGGCATTGAGCTGACCAACGGCGGCGACCTTCCTGATCTGGGCAGCTTCTCGGCCATCATTTTGGCCGTTGCCCATGAAGAGTTCCGGGAACTGCCGATCCGGAAAAGTGACGATTGCGTAATTTACGACGTGAAAGGAGTTCTGGATAAGGAGGTTTCTGGCAGGAGACTTTAAAAACCGAATTCCAATTCAGGATATTTAATCATTGATTGAGAACGATACTTCCAATACTATTCACAGATAAATCAAAAAACGATGAAAAACTTTGGACTTACAGGCCTTGCAGGGTATATCGCCCCCCGGCATTTAAAAGCGATTAAAGATACGGGGAATCAGCTGGTTGCCGCTGTTGACCCTCACGATTCCGTGGGTATTATCGACAGTTATTTTCCGCAAGCCAGCTTTTTTACGGAGGTGGAACGGTTTGACCGGCACCTCGAAAAAATCCGCCGGCAGAACAACGGAAGCGGCATCGACTATCTAACGATCTGCTCGCCCAATAACCTGCACGACGCCCATATCCGGATGGCCCTGCGGGTGGGCGCTGACGCTATTTGTGAAAAACCGCTGGTTCTGAATCCATGGAATCTGGATATGCTGCAGGAGCTGGAGAGGGATCACGGACAGCGCGTTTGGACAATTTTACAAATCCGGGTTCACCCATTGATCCAGCAGCTTAAAGAGAAACTTGAGCTGGAGCCCTCAGGAAAGCGTCATAAGGTCCGTTTAACCTACATCACCAGCCGTGGTGTGTGGTATCACTACTCCTGGAAAGGGCAATCGGAGCAGTCGGGCGGTATCGGAACCAACATCGGCATTCACTTTTTTGATCTGCTGATGTGGCTGTTTGGCCGGCCGGACACTGTGGAGATGCATCTGCGTGAAGAGAACAGGATGGGAGGCTTTCTGGAACTGCCCAATGCCGATGTAGAGTGGTTCCTGTCACTGGAGCCGGAAGACATTCCTGAAAACGGGGATGGATCTCAGCGTACGTATCGGTCGATTACCGTGGACGGGGAAGAGGTGGAGTTCAGCGGCGGATTTACGGATCTGCACACCAGGGTTTATGAAGAGACGCTTGCCGGAAACGGTTTTGGGATCGAGGACGCCCGTCCGTCGATAGAGCTGGTTCACAAACTCCGGACGATGCGGATGACCCGGAGTCCGAAAGGGTTGGTGCATCCGGGTGTGGTAAAGCTTAGGGATTGAATGGTTTATATGTTGATTCATTCACTCCGTGAATTTGTTTATTCGTTTATACATCCCTAAACCATTAAACCCATAACACGGAGTGTTACTAAACCCCTAAACTTATAAACCCAAAACACGCAGTGTTTATAAACTGATAAACTCATAAACTTCAGAAACAAGGTTCAAAAACGTCGTTCCAACTAACAACCAGCAAATGGCAAACAATCCAGTCTACAAAAACAATGTAAAAATCCACGAATCAGCTTGGGCTAATTATAGTGATAACCCGATTCAACGAGATTCTTCGACTCCGCTGCGCTCCGCTCAGAATGACAGGGCACTTGTTAGGAAAGGGCGGCGTATAAGTTTTGTAGATGGAACAAAATGATGAGTTACGCCGCCAACGTAAATTCCTCTGCGCCTCTCTGCGTTCTTCGAAGTTAACCAAACAGGATATTAATAATAGCACAAGTACTGAAATGAAAAACGTAAAAATCCACGAATCAGCATATGTTGATGTACCGGTTCAAATAGGTGAAGGGACAAAGATCTGGCACTTTTGTCATATTTCGAAGAATACGGCGATTGGTGAGAACTGTGTGTTCGGGCAGAATGTGTTTGTAGCGAACGACGTGAAAATCGGAAACCGCGTGAAGGTGCAGAACAATGTGTCTATTTATACGGGATGTGAACTCGAGGATGAGGTGTTTTTGGGGCCCAGCTGCGTTCTCACGAACGTTACCAACCCGCGCAGTCAGGTAAACCGGCACTCGCTCTACGAAAAAACGTTGTTTCGGCGGGGATGCAGCATTGGCGCCAACGCCACGATTGTGCCGGGGATTACGATTGGCCGCTATGCGTTTATTGGTGCAGGAGCCGTGGTAACCAAAGATGTGCCCGGTTACGCCCTGATGCTTGGCAATCCCGCAAAACAAAAAGGATGGATGAGCCGGCACGGGCATGTTCTTAAGAAAAAGGATGGGGATGGAAACTTCGTCTGTCCCGAAAGTGGGTTCAGATACAAGCTTGAAAACGATACCTTGCGATGCCTTGATCTGGATGAGGAGGAGTCGCTGCCTGAGGAGCTGGCAAGTGGTGTTAAGAGTTATGATGAATTTAAGTAGTAACGTTTATGAGTTTATTTATTCACTTCGTAAATTTGTTTATAGGTTTATATTAATCATAAACCTATAAACAAAAGCGAAGCTTATATAAACGAATAAACAAAAAAAATGAAAAAATTCAGTTTTGAGAAATTAGAGGTATGGAAAAAAGCAAAAGACTTGACTTTAAACATCTACAAAATCACAAGGCAATTTCCTGATGAGGAAAAATTTGGCCTTGTTAGTCAGTTAAGGCGCGCTGCTGTTTCAATCAGCTCAAATATTGCTGAAGGGTCATCCAGACGAAGCTCTAAAGATCAAAGTAGATTTTATGTGATTGCATTTAGTTCTGCTATTGAAGTATTAAATCAAATGATCATATCCAATGAATTGGAATACTTAACGGATGATATTTATGGCGAGCTTAGAGCAGAGCTTGAAACGTTTACTGCTATGTTAAATCGACTTAATGAATCAACAAAATAGCAATGGTTTATGTGCTCATTCATTCACTTCGTGAATATGTTTAACCGTTTATAATCTTATAAACCCATAAACTCATAAACGTATCAACCATATCAAATGGAATTCATAGACCTCAAAACTCAATACGAGAAATACAAAACCGACATTGATGCCCGAATACAAAACGTGCTCGAGCACGGGCAGTACATTATGGGGCCGGAGGTTACGGAGCTGGAAGAGACCCTGGCGGAGTACGTGGGGGTGAAGCACTGCCTCACCGTTAGCAGCGGTACGCACTCCCTGGAGATTGCTCTCCGGGCGTTGGACGTCGGGCCGGGAGATGAGGTGATTACTGTTCCCTTTTCTTGGATCAGCTCTGCTGAGGTGATACTGCTGGTGGGAGCGACCCCGGTATTTGTGGATATTGAGCACGACACCTTCAACATGGACGTCTCAAAAATTGAAGCCGCCATTACCGATAATACTAAAGCGATTATTCCCGTGAGCCTGTTTGGCCAGATGCCGGAGATGGAAAAAATTAATGCCATTGCCGACAAACACAACATCGCCGTGATTGAAGACGCTGCTCAGAGCTTTGGCGCCACCCGCAACGGTGTGAAAAGCTGCGGAGCATCGCTGATCGGCAGCACATCCTTTTTCCCGGCCAAACCGCTTGGATGCTATGGCGACGGAGGCGCCCTGTTCACCAACGATGACGCTCTGGCGGAGATTATCCGCGCAATCCGCACCCACGGTGGAGTCCGACGACATTATCACACACACGTGGGCACCAACGGACGCTTTGACTCTATGCAGGCGGCCGTTCTGCTGGCCAAATGGCCGGGGTTTGGTGACGAGGTACAAAAAAGGTCAGAGATTGGGGCGCGATACAGCGAGCTTTTAAAGGATGATGTTTCGACACCGTTAATAGCACCCGGAAATACCCATGTCTATGCGCAGTACACCATCCGGGTGGATGAAGAGATACGCGATGAGATACGATCAGGATTGAAAGAGAAAGGAATTCCCACGGGTGTCTACTACCCAAAATGCTTTCACGAGCAGCCGGTGTTTGAGCATTTGGGTTACAAAGTTGGAGATTTCCCTGAATCTGAAAAAGCTTCACGGGAAGTGATGAGTCTGCCGATGCATCCTTATCTGAGTGAAGGGGAACAGCGAAAAATTTCAGACCGGCTTTGTGAAATGTAATGAGAATAGCTAGCTGAACAGTGATGATTCTGTATTATTACGCGTAAAATCCGAGCTTAAATGCTGGCTACCAAAATACTGTTACCTTCTGATTAAAAAGAATATTCATTTTTTCATTATTGTGTTAACTATTAAGCCTGAAATTTTATGCTAAAAGTATTAACAATTGTTGGTGCCAGGCCTCAGTTTATAAAAGCTGCAGCACTAAGTAGGTTGATCAATTCAGAGGAATGGAATAATCGCATTACCGAAAAGATTATTCATACAGGACAGCATTATGATGATAAAATGTCTGAAATATTTTTCAGAGAATTAAGAATTCCAAAGCCTAATGTTAATTTAGGCATTGGTGGCATGTCACACGGGCGTATGACAGGGGAAATGCTTATTAAAATCGAAGATCATTTACAATCAGAAAAGCCAGACGTAGTTATTTTGTATGGGGATACAAATTCCACATTAGCAGGTGCGTTGGCAGCGGCAAAGATGAATATTCCGGTGGCACATATTGAAGCAGGTTTAAGAAGTTTTTGGAAAAGAATGCCAGAAGAGCAAAATCGAGTGTTAACCGATCACTTAAGTAGTTTTCTTTTTTGCCCAACTGAAACGGCTACCAATAATTTGAATAAAGAAGGAATCATTGATGGGGTATTTAATGTGGGTGATATCATGTTGGATGCTAACATCTATTATAGAAAAATACTTGAAAGTGAAGAGAATAATGGAGTCGAACGATTATCAAAGATTTCAAATCTTAATAGCAAAGTAGTAGAAAACGGCTATATCCTGGCCACAATCCATAGAGCTGAAAACACGAATGATCCCGAAAAATTAGGTGAAATTATAACAGCCTTAAATGAAATGGATTACAACGTGGTTTTACCTCTGCACCCAAGGACTCGAAAGGCCGTTGATCAAAATAACTACAGTTTTAATGAACACATTACCGTAATTGAGCCTGTTGGATTTTTTGATATGTTATCTCTTGAAGTACACTCAAACTTAATTATCACTGATTCCGGAGGTGTTCAAAAAGAGGCATACTTTATAAAGAAACCCTGTATCACGGTTCGGGATCAAACGGAATGGGTTGAAACGGTACAGTCCGGCTGGAATATGATAACCGGAGCGTTTTCTGAAAAAATAAAAAACGCTGAGCAAAATTTTAAAATACCTGATAAACACCCTGATTTTTTTGGTGAGGGAGATTCTTCTGCTAAGATATTATCAATTTTATGCAAAAATAGGTGA
The DNA here is from genome assembly GCA_964401805.1 of uncultured Rhodohalobacter sp. Lineage (GTDB taxonomy): Bacteria > Bacteroidota > Rhodothermia > Balneolales > Balneolaceae > Rhodohalobacter. Next base: position 15,778 of record CAYNZY010000001.1, on the reverse strand, counting down.
TTCATTTATTTTCCGAGAATACATTAAGTTGCTGTTTCTTTGGGGTTAAAGATTATAAATGTAAATAATTTAATTACTTGAACATTTAATTAAGATTTTAATATTACAGAATTAGCTTTAATTATTCTTTTTTCTCAAGAAAAAAAATTTGTAAAAGTAAAAAATATGGTAAGTAATTTTTATGTATTGAGAAATTATGGATAAATCATTTGTGAAAAATATTGGTGTTATTGGGGGGTCAACAGTGCTAATTCAAATAGTATCCTTCATTACAGTTCCAATTATAAGTAGGATATATTTACCTTCAGAATTAGGTGAATTTTCTACAATTATGTCTATGGCATATATTGTATTAGGTATTGCAACACTTAGAATGGAGCAAGCAATAATGCTTCCAGATAAAATAAGTGAATCCATACGAATATTTCATATTTCTGTTTTTATAGCTCTCGTAATTTCATTCGTAACGCTTTTAGCTTGCTGGTTGTTATTAGATTCAATCTTTGTAACGCAGATACTTCCTGAAAGGCCGCATTTAATATTGTTCTTACCAGCAATAATTTTATCCACCAAATTGAAAGAAATATCACACCTTTTTTTAAACAAACTGACACTATACAAGGTAAATTCTAAGGTTAATATTTTAACCTCAACTATAAATAGGGCATCTGTCATTGGTTTGGGTTATTCTTTTAGAAGTGGTGGAAGTATATTTCTGTTTATTTCACAACTTTTCTCAGAAGCCTTGGGATTTATTCTTAAAATTAGAAGTATTCCTGTAAAAATAAGGTTTTTAATACCAATAAAAGTTATAACTAAAAAACACCTAGCTTTAATTAAAGAATATAAATCATTCCCAATATTTGACGTTTGGTCCACATTACTGAATACTTTATCAAGTCAACTTGTGCCTATCATTTTAGCTTTCTTTACAACGAGTGCAGTTGTTGGATTATATTCACAAGGACTAAAACTTATACAATTACCCTTGATATTTTTTAGTTCAGCAATTGCACAAGTATTTTATCAAACTATATCAGATAGATTTAAAAAAAACGAAAACATAAGTAGCTTTTTTGAAGAAACCCTATACTTTCTTTTTGTCATAGGTTTATTTCCGTCATTAATTGTATTTGTATTTGGCCCTGAATTGTTCACTTTTTTTTTAGGTGCTAAATGGGTAGAGGCCGGTGAGATATCGCAAATTCTTATGCCTTGGATTTTTTTTCAGTTTTTAGGGTCTACTTTGAGTTCAATTTTTTTAGTTTATAACAAGCAAAATTTACTTTTATCATATAGCGCAATTTCTTTTGTTTCAAGATTTTCAGTGTTAATAGTTTTATTTTATTTATTTAATGTCGAGTATAAACTCGTTCTATCGGTTTTCTCAATCACTGGAGTATTATTGTACATATATGTGCTTTATTTACTTTTTCGAATTGTTTCATCTTCATTTTACAATTTTATTTTTTCAATAAAAAAACAGTTCATGTTAACAATGACTTTCTTTTTATTATTGTTGTTAGTCAAAATGTTTTCCAATGATTTTTATGTTTTATTATCGATGATATTTTTTATTTCTATATTATATTACTCTATTCTTTTAAAGTTTACAGACATGGGTAATAAGTTGAAAGAACTTTTAACATCTTGATACTTTTTAAAAACTATTGAAGATAAAAAAGAGATATTAGAACATTATCCCACTCTTGCAACAAGTTATAGATGCCATCATATTTAAAGGTTCTCCAACAAAAATGATTTTTTGTTTAACTTAATAGGAGTAAATCTATCTTTTTACTTTATTGAGCATGTTTAAATTTTTTGGGTATAGTTAATCTGTAAATTGAATTCGCGGATAACAATTGTTTCTCTATAAATTGTTCTTCAGTAACTGTGCAATGCATACAGGTTCAAATGGACTATTCATTAAAATCAATATTTACGATACCAAAAAGAATATTAAAAAGAGTATTAGGAATACCATTTAGTACATGGTTTCTAAATTTTCTTATTCAAAGAATTTTTCGCTTGAATTCACAAGTAAATTTTCAAGTTCACTTTAGCTCTCAAATAGTAGGTGAAAATATTAGAATTGGTTCAAATGTTTGGAAATCTTTTGCTCTCAGTGGTAATTGTTATATACAGTGTGGTAATGGAGTTGATATAGGTGAAGGAACAATTTTTGCTCCAGGAGTAAAGATAATATCTGCTAATCATGACTTAAATGACTTAAAGAAATGGAAAAAAGGAAAACCGGTAATTATAGGTAAGGATTGTTGGATCGGTTCTAACGTTATTATTTTACCAGAGGTAGAGTTAGGTGATAATATAATAGTTGGTGCAGGCTCAGTAGTAACAAAGTCTTTTGAGGATAATCAAGTAATAGCTGGAAATCCTGCAAGAGTTTTAAAAAAATTGAATGAATGAAAATACTTTATGTCACTGAGCTTTGGTCTGGGCTTGAAGACCTCATAATAAACGGAGAACTTGTTTCATCAGGCATGCCAGCATTTTTGCAGCCTCTTGAATATATGGTTAAGGATGAAAAAATAGATGTAGATTTCATAATTATTGGTAAAAAACCAAAGAAATTAAACATTTATGCACCTTGGTTAAAAAGATCAAAATTTTACTGGGTACATAATCGCTCATTCCTAAAAATATTCACTATAAATAAATTGATAAAACAAGGAAATTATGATTTTGTATATGGTCAAGGTGAAGGGGGGGCTTGGGCTAATTTACCTGCACTTCTTAATAGAGTTCCTTTTGGAATGCGCTATTATGGAACATTTTTATCAAGATATTTAGATGATAACTGGTTTAGATTTGTCTTAAGAAATCCATTGGCTTCATTAGGCTATAACCTGCCTAAAAAGTTTATGCTCACGACTAATGATGGCACAAAGGGTGATGAGGTTTATAAAAAATTATGTTTTTTTAAAAACTTTTATCGTTTTAAATTTTGGTTGAATGGAGTAAACAAGGAAAAGTCTGTATTGCCTGAGGAAAAGGTTTTAGAATTTCTAAAAAGTATTGGAGTAACAAGCCAAACAAATTTGATAGTTTATCCAGCCAGATATGATCGTTGGAAGAGGCAACATAAAGCATTGGAAATTTTAGATAAACTTTCTCATAAACAAAAATCAAATATAAAGTTACTGTTTTGTGGCCATATATACGATGAAAGCTATTATCATGAGTTGAAACAGATGGCTATAAATCTCCAATTGGAAGAATATGTCATTTTCAATGAAGCAATTCCCAATGATTTACTCCAAGGAGTATTTAAGAAATCATTCATGGTTATGTCATTGTATGAATTATCCAATTTGGGCAACGTAGTAATTGAGGCATCCATAAATGGGTCTATTATTTTAACCATAGATGACAAATCAACGGAATTTTTAATCAAAAATTATCAAACCGGTTTTGCAATTAAAGACAATGATAAATTTATACCTAACGCTGTAAAAGTAATTCAAGATTTGATTAGCGACACTCTTTTGAAACGAAAAATTGAGAGTAAAATGAAGCAACATTCAGAAGATAAATTTCTCACGTGGAAAGAAAGATCCGAATTAGAAGTAGCTTTAATTAAAAAGTACATATGAATTTTAAATTAAAGTATACTGCATCTTCCATAAAAAAAACATGATTTTTTAACTGTTCAATTCATGTTTGCGAATCTGAATTTATCTAATTAAAAGTGAAAATGATTTTCATTCTTATTGTAAAGAAAACATTAAGGAAAATTGAATGCAGTTAACATTGATATATTAACTTTCCTACTGTTGAATAAAATTATTTGTAATAAGCTGGTCAAAATTTGTGGGTCATTAAAAATGATTGTTTCATGGCTTAGAACGGACTAATCCTTAAAAAAATGAACGACGCAAATAGTAATCAAAAAAAAATCACAGTAGTTATCACAGCATACAATGCCGAAAGGTATATTTCACGTTGTATCGATAGTATTATTAACCAAAAGGAAGAAGAATGTGAGATTATCGTTGTTAATGATGCATCAACCGATAAAACCGAAGAAGTAACAAAGAAATATGGTGATCGTATCAAATACATAGAATTTGAAGAAAACAGAGGACCAGCTGCAGGGCGTACCAGTGGACTTTTTGAAACCGACACTGAGTTTGTTGCATTTTTAGATGCTGATGATTATTGGAAAGAGGATTTTGCAAGTGTAATGAAGGAATTTTTAGTTTCTGAAGAATCTATGGTTGCAGCAAATTGTGGATATATAAAAAAAGACTATAACGGAAAACACTACTTCCGTCCAAATTTAAATGAACAAGATAAAGAATATTATAGGGATGGAAATGTATGTGATAATTTTTATGAATTTTGGGCTAATTATAAATCATTATTAACGGGTACTGTTCTTATGAGGACTCAGATAGCCCAAGAAACCGGAGGTCAACGTAAAGATCTTAGACTTACCGAGGATTTCGAATTTTGGGGATATCTCGCAACCTTTGGTGAATGGGGGTTCGTTCCTGAACATCTTTTTGTAACAGATGAACAGGTTTTGAATCCTCGAGAACGCCTCAAGAAGTTCAAAAAAAGGTTTGCTTTTTTTAAAGAACTTGATATTCAAACTTGGACTAAGCGAATAAAACCTGCTTTATCTGATAGTAGATCAATAGAAGCTTTAGATAATTTTTTAAAAACAATTTATACAACCATAGCTTTTTCTAAAGCTTACTCTTTTTCTTTTCGTGATTCTTATAGATTTTCTAAAAAAAATAAAGAATACTTAAATAATGATGGATGGGGCAAAGCTATTAGATATGGCTTGAAGGGTGGCCCTGTGTTTTGGCCTATAATATGCATTGGATTAAGAGGTCGGGAGATCATAAAAGCGTATCTACATCCAATCAAAAAAATAATTAAATAATGAAATCTGACACAGTTTCCTTAATTTTTTGTGGAGATTTTGTCCCTGTAAATATATACCCTAATGCGGATGTTGATATAGACGATGAACTTTTAAATCTGATTGCAGGATCAGATGCTGCCTATCTTAATCTGGAAGCTCCGATAACAGATTATGACAATAAGAGAATGAAGGCCGGAAGTAATCTGAAAATTGATCAGAGTCACATAAGATTGTTAAAAAAATTGAATATTGAAGGTGTTTCTTTATGCAATAATCATATTTTCGATTTTGGATTGCAAGGAGTAGAGGATACAATAAATAGTTTAAACAATATTGGAATTAAATATTGGGGTGTTGGATCTAATAAGAAAAAAGCTTGGGAACCATTCATAGTAGAAAAAAAAGGAATTAGGATAGCAATTATTTCTTACGCTGAGCATGAATTTAACTGGGAAAATGATTATCAGTGGTGTACTTCATTACTGGAACCCGGCAGCAATATTTTACAGGTAAATGAATTAAGAAAATTGTATGACTATGTGATTGTTTTTACACATATAGGTCCGGAAAACTGGCACTATCCATCTCCCAGACAAGTTAATTTATTCAGGAATTTTGTTGATGCAGGTGCATCTTTGGTTCTTAATAGCCATTCTCATACCATAATGGGAATGGAACGGTATAAAAACTCTCCTATATATTATAGTCTGGGTAATTTCTTTTTTCCAGGCAACGATTATAAAAAAAGCTGGTATAATGGGCTTTTGGTAAAAATTGAGCTGCCTGTAGATCTAAGTAATCGTAAAATAAAAACGAATGAAATACCCATAACATTTTCATCCACTAGTTTAGAAATTTCAGATAGGAATGTATTAATGAGCAAATTGAGTCATTATTCCAACATATTAAATGATGATATTGAAATTAAAAGGAAATGGGATGAGTTTGGTAAGCAAGAACAAAAAAAGTTACTAAAAGAAGTAATAAAAGCTTTAGGGGCCATAGCTTTAGGGTTTATTCTACAGCCAATTTCGAATAAATTTAGGATAATTAAACAAAAGGGATGGGCTATTTTTAGAAATTATGCTACATGTGAGAATCATGTTGAAAATATCGGTAATATATTTATAAATAAATTAAACAGTAGGCAGAAGTAGCATTAAATGAAGAATGATTTAGTAAAGAAAATTACTGTAAGCAATTTTTTTTCAATTGCAGGTCTGCCGGGTTTACTCCTTATCGCCTATCCTGTGATGCTGGCATTAGTGAGCCGACAGAGAGAATTTGATGAAGTTGCATCCATCGATTCTTCAGCAGTTATTCAAATTGTATTTGCTTCTATTGCATTTGCATCAGCATTTTATATTTTTTTAAAAAATAAACTGCACAGAGACATTCTATTTAAGACTCCCCTCAAGTGGTTTGTTATTTACGTTTTATGGGCAGCTATAAGCTCTTTCTGGAGTGTGCAATTATCACTTACTGCATATAGGGCATTTGAGAATATTGCCTACTTATTGCTTATTACGGCAGTGATGAGCAGACTTTACAGAAAGATAGGAATTAAGGGCATGATCGACTGGGTTATGAAATATGCGGTTTTTACAATCATTGTAAACATTTTCCGAAGGATCATTCAATTTGATATGTCGCTTTTTTCGCTGGGCACTTTAATTGCTGAACAGATGAATTCTACACCTTATTTCTTTTTGGCTTTACTGCTTCCGGTGGGATGGTTAATAAAAGCAGTCATACTTCCTATTTCAATTTTCAGTACCTCAAATACAGCGTATGCCGGAATGGCTTCAGGTTTACTTGCTTTTGGTAAAGGTAACGTTTGGTTAAGGAGTTTCTTTGTTGTTATTGTTACCACAACAGCAGTGCTGATTTATACAATTGGTCCAGAGAGTATTCTTCAGCAGACAATTTTTTACGGTAAGGAAGGAGTTGGATTGGAGTATACTACTGGAAGAGTAAATATGTTTGAGCGTACATACGAAGAAGCGATGAAAAAACCATTTTTTGGGTATGGTTTTGTTGCTGGAGACACATTTGTGATAAATAAAGCATTTAATGCAGCAATTGGAGTACACAATGGCGTATTATCTGCGTTTTTAGGTACCGGCCTGATAGGGACTCTGTTATTTGTAATATTCCTGTTTCGAATGTTTTGGGTATCCAAATCAAATGTTATTCCTGATACACTCAGAGGCGCTTTTTTTTCAACAACTATCTTAATTATTGTACATACTATGGGGAATCCGGGTTTAGGGACCAGAGTCTACGGAACCTGGATACCGGCTGTTCTGATTTTTTCGATGATCTCCTTGTTCTACCTTCACTATACCAATAGATCTTCTGATGAAAATAACCTGGGTTACACGTAGTTTTTTAGATTATCGGATACCGGTCTACGAAGAGTTAAACCGGCTATGTGGGAATCAACTTACCGTCATTTACTATCATGATGTTGTTCCAGAAAGCTGTTCGAAAAATTTGGATAATATTATAGGTGAAAGAGCTGTTGGATTGACAGGGGAAATGCGAGTAACCGGTAAGAAATCACAACCATTGTCATCGACCAAAAAGCGAAGATTACGTATTCCACTCCAACCAGGTTTAATAAGCAAAACAGTGGAAACAAAACCTGATGTTATGCTCAGCGACGGGTTTTTCCAGTGGTCATATTCACCTTTATGGCTTCGCTCGGTTAAAAAAATTCCCCACGTGATGTGTTATGAGGCAACCATGCATACTGAACGCAACACAGGTTTATTACGCACATGGTACCGTAAACTTGCTGCGAAGTACATTGATTGTATTGTATGTAATGGTAAACTTTGCAGTGAATATGTTAAAAGTATAGGATACCCGACATCTAATATCACCTTAGGGAATATGGCTGCTGATACTTCCGGTTTACAAACATCAATAAATGCATATTCGAAAGATGAAAGAGCGGGGCTTAAAAGTAAGCTAAAGCTGAATTCTTATGTTTTTTTATTCGTCGGGCGGTTAGTACAGCTAAAAGGAGTATCAAATTTAATACAAGCCTGGAGTAAGGTTTTTGATGGGAATCAAGACGTTTCGCTACTCATTGTAGGTGATGGCCCTGAGTTTGTGAGTTTAAAAGAAATCACGTTGAAACATAGATTGAAAAATGTTCATTTCACGGGAAAAGTTAACTATGAGGAGATCTATAAATATTTTTCTGTGGCTGATAACTTTATCATTCCCACTCTTCAGGACAATTGGTCGTTAGTGGTTCCGGAAGCGATGAGCTGCGGTTTACCCGTTCTTTGTTCCAAATACAACGGGTGCTGGCCTGAGTTGGTGAAACCTGAAAATGGCTGGGTATTTGATCCATTGGATACTAATGATTTCGTTAGCACTCTTGATGAGGCCTGGAAAAACCGGGAACAATGGGAAGAGATGGGGAAGCAATCTTTAAATATTATAAAAGACCATACTCCGGAAAAAGTGGCAAAGAGCATTTATGAAGCTTGTTTGGCAGTAAAGAAATAAAGTTTGGACTTTAAAACCTGGACATACCTCTTACGCTATTCTATGGCAAAGCCCGGAGCATTAAAGGAGTATCGTGCATCTGTCAGAAATCAATTCCTAGATCCTGATGAGCTGAGTCAATTAGTCAGGCACAAAACGAATAAATTGCTCACGGAGGCCTATAAGTATGTTCCCTGGTATAGATATAAATTTGATTCAGCAGATATTAATGTTGCTGAAATCAGGTCTGAAGAACAGTTTCAGAAAGTACCAACACTTAAAAGGAGTGAACTTTCTAACAATTTTCAAAAGTTTGTATCAGAAAACATAGATCTGTCTGATCTGAAACTTTCAACCACCGGCGGAAGCACCGGGCACCCTTTAAAGATTGGGATGGATCCAAAAGCCGTTCGGGAAATTCCCAAATGGCAGATGTTTTCCTGGTGGGGACTTTCGCCGGCAGATAACATTGCTTCTCTCTATAGGGGAGTGCCACTTTACGGATCCAAAAAATTAATAAAAGATTTTATTGAGTGGCCGCAAAAAGTAGTACACATGGATGCTACCAATATCTCAACGAAGACGATAGAGGCTTTTTTAAAAGATTATTCAGAAAAAAAACCAAAATTAATCCATGGGTATGTGGGAGCCCTGGATGCCATTGCGGACTATTTACTGAAAAACAGGATTCAGCTGCCGGCTCCCGAGGTAATTTGGTCTACAGCCGCACCAATAACAAAAATACAGGAAAATAAGATAAGTGAGGCTTTTGGAGCACCAGTTTGTGATCAATACGGATGCAGTGAATTATATTTTATTGCAGCTGAATGTTCTCATAAGGAGGGGCTTCATATATTTGCAGATTCCGTAAAGGTGGAAATTCTTGACGAAAAGAACAGGCCGGTTCCGAAAGGTGAGTATGGAAAAATTGTAGTAACAAATCTTAATGATACCTCTTTTCCATTAATCCGGTATGAAAATGGAGATGAGGGACGGTTGCTTGATGAAACATGTAGTTGTGGCCTTACACTCCCTCTAATGGATAAAGTAAAAGGAAGGGTTTCTGATAATATTGAACTTCACGATGGCACGATCCTTTCAGGTGAGTATTTAACCACTATTTTTGACGACTATACTGATGTAGTAAATCAGTTTCAGGTGATTCAGCATAAGACAGGAGATATTACAGTTAAAATTGTTTCGGATAGTGCAGCACGCTCTGTTTCAAATGTTATCAAAAAAGTGGAGACAGAGTTACAAAAAAGAATATTGCACCAGGTAAGATTGGAATTTCAAGTAGTAGATGATATTGTACAGCAACGGGGTAAAATTCAGTTCATTATAAAAGAATAGTATGAAGATTCTTTTTATTCACAACAATTATGCCAGCGATAACAGCGGGGAGGAACATGCAGCAGAGGGGCTTGCTCAATTGCTTGAAGAGCATGGCCATACCGTATCGTGGTACCGCCGTAGTTCTGCAGAAATTGTAGGATCACTTGCGAAAAACATGAAAGCTTTTTGCACCGGTATATGGAACCCCGTTGCAATACGGGAAATCAAAAACAAAATTGAGGAGTTCCAGCCGGATGTGGTGCAGGTGCAAAATGTGTATCCGCTTATTTCAGCGGCTGTCTTCGGGGCTGTAAAGAAGAGAGGAATTCCCATTGTTATGCGATGCCCCAATTACAGGCTGTTTTGCCCAACCGGCCTCCACCTCGACGGAGAGGGGGAGGTTTGTGAGCAGTGCCTTTCCGGCGCGCGGGAAATAAACTGTATTAAAAAGAATTGTGAAAATAGTATCGGCCGAAGTGTGGGATATGCTGTGCGTAATTTTGCTGCCAGGAAATTTTGGGGTGTTCAGCAGCTACCGGATGCGTTTATCGTTCAGACAGACTTTCAAAAGAGAAAATTTATTCAGAACGGAATTGCTGCAGATAAGGTCTACATTGTTCCGGGGCTGATTCCGGACGTACCAAATACAACGTATAAGCCTGGTGAGAAAGTATCGTTTGTTGGAAGATCAAAAAAAGAGAAAGGTATTCATGAATTTATTGAGGCCGCCACATTATTGCCTGATATTCCATTTGTAGTTGCAGGAGAAGTTCACGAGTCTTTACACGGGATAGAGCAAACCACTCCTGAAAATGTAGAATGGGTTGGATTTCTTGATGAGCCTGAGCTAAACAGGTTATATGAGAACAGCCGAATGATTGTGGTTCCGGGTAAATGGTATGAAGGTTTTCCCAATGTGATAACCCGGGCGATGCTCCTTAAAAAGCCCGTTGTAACTTCTGATCTTGGGGCTATGGCATCCATCATTGATCATGAACAAAACGGGCTACTGGTTGAACATGGAAATGGAAAAGATCTCGCGAAAGCCATACGAGAATTATATTCCAGTAAAGAACTATGTAAAGTGTACGGTGAAAAGGGCTATATAAAAGCAAAAGAGAATTACACATCTGAAGGTATTTACAGGAACCTTTTAACTGTTTATCGAAGTGTAAATGCTATTTAGCTCCTGGGAATACATCATCTTTTTTGCGGCTTTAATCCCGGTCTACTTCCGCCTGGAGCAGCAGTACAGAAACTATCTGCTGTGTGCAGCCTCGTACTATTTTTACATGTCGTGGCGATGGGAGTTTGGATTCCTAATGCTGTTTGTCTCGGTTGTAAATTTTTATACCGGCAAAAAAATTGCTTCAAGTGAACGGCGTCTGGCTAAGGTTTGGCTTTTAAGCGGGGTCTTCATTTCCCTTTTACCCCTTCTCTATTTTAAGTATGCCAATTTCTTTCTGGAGAGCGTAAATGTGATAACATCTGAGGCTGGTTATGATATTAGTAACCTATATGTAAGCGTTATCTTGCCCGTAGGTATCTCCTTTTTCACCTTCCAGGCCCTCAGCTATTCTATTGATATCTACAATCAAAAAATAGAGCCGGAAACCAGCCTTGTCAATTTTATTGGCTTTGTCGCCTTTTTCCCGCAGCTTATTGCGGGCCCTATCGAAAGAGCGTCAAATATGCTGCCCCAGTTCAGAGAAAAGCATGTCTTTCGATTTGATCATTTCAGGGAAGGAGCCATGTTATTTATTTGGGGATTATTTAAAAAGATTGTGATTGCAGATCGTCTGGCTATCTATTCAGACCCTGTGTTTAATAGCCCCGAGCTATACGGCGGCCCGACCATTTTTTTAGCCACTCTCTTTTTTACGTTTCAAATCTACTGCGATTTCAGCGGCTACTCTGATATGGCAATTGGAAGCGCCAGGATACTGGGGTTCAGGCTGATGCAGAATTTTAATTTACCATATTTTGCCTCATCGATCGGTGAGTTCTGGAAACGATGGCATATATCCCTTTCAAGCTGGTTTTCTGACTACGTCTATATCCCGATAGGAGGCAACAGGGTACCTATTCGCAAGTGGATATTTAATATTTATGTGGTATTTCTCATAAGCGGGCTCTGGCACGGTGCAAACTGGACATTTGTGATCTGGGGAGGATTGCACGGCACCTATTATTTGCTGGAATATATCGGCGATAAAATAATGAGGGTTCTCAATATTCAGGAAATCGGTAACAACAAATGCTACAAGATGTTCAGGATGGTGATTACATTTTTCCTCGTTTTTTATTCCTGGATCTTTTTCCGGGCCAACTCGCTGAGTGATGCCATCTACATGAGCGGAAAAGTGTTTAGCTTTTCGGGTAGCCTTTGGTTTGGTTCATCATCCGTTACAACGCTGCTGTCGCTGGGTTTAATCATTTTTCTCTTCGTAGTTGAACTTTTGCAGTACATTAAGAAGATACCTGTATATATCAACCAGAAATCTGTTTTTCCGGAATGGCTTGTGTGGACGTCTTATATTATTCTCCTGCTTGGGATCAGCTTATTTGGGATCAGTTCGAATGCCTTTATCTATTTTCAATTTTAAGACTTTGTGTAGTAATATTTTGTGTTCGATTCTTAAATGATGATGTCAATAGTCCCCCTTTCCCGAGGGGTTGCCCACGGCGAAAAAAGGGGGATTGAGGGGGATGTTCACTAGATTTAGACTTTCTGGACTTACCCTAATGGTAACAAAAATTTATATGTAGAAATGTCTATGTTATAATTTTACATGGCCTTGAATCAGTTGGCGGGTACAGGGTGACTGATGGGTGACGGGTTGAAAAATTTCATCAGCCGTTTACTAATGTTAATAATGTAATTAAACTCTGCCGGCCTTGAAGTTTTTCCGTCACCCGTCAGCACCCGCCGCCAAGTGATTCACCGCCTTGATTTTTTCGTTCTTTTGTATCAAGACAAAAGGACAAGCATCATTTAAAGCAAGCAATTGGATTTATAGATCAAAAATGGGGTAACTCCTCTTAGACTTTATATTGAATAAGTAAAAAAATTTATTAATCAAACTAAGGTTAATACTAATCACTCGATGAAATACGTAAAATCACCCATTACATACGTTTGTTTCTTTGCTCTTCTTTTTTTTGTGTCCGACTATGTCGTTCATAAGATCATTCAAACCGGCCTGGAGAAATATTATGGAATAGGAACTGATTATGATATTGCGTTTGTGGGCCACTCCCACTTGATGCTTGGAATTGAAAAAGAGAGCTTTGAAGAACAGTTTGGAAAAAAGGTTTCAAAATATACCATCGAGGGAGTGAATGTTTACGATCGGCACCAGATGATTAACCATCTGCTGGATGAAAATAAAAACCTTAAGGTGGTTGTATACGGTGTAGACGCATGGATGTTTACGGGAAGCGGCCTGAGCCAGAACTCTTACCGCCTTTTCTTACCTTTTATGGATAATGAGAATATGGAGAACTATGTAAAGAACGAGATGGATCCTTCAGAATACTGGCAGAAAAAGATCATAAAAACATCAAGGTACAATGAGCAGTTGGTCAGTGGTTCTATGAGGGGTTATCTGGGCGTCTGGTCGAATCTGAAATTCGGTACTCTTGATGCACAAGATCTTGAAAGAAGAATTGAAAGTGGTGATTACCGTATTATAGACTCCTCTGAAAGAAACCGGGAGATATTTGAGAAAAGCATCGATGCGTTAACAAACAGAGGTATAAACGTAGTTCTGCTGTATGTGCCAACAGTAGATCTGTATAATAACAAACAATCGGAAAAATTTGACTATGAGCTGTCCTATTTCAAAAATCTCGAACAAAAAAATGATTTTGTAACTTATTTTGAATACCTGGAGAACTGGGAGAGTCGCTATGATCTTTTTTTTGATCCTATCCATTTAAACCCTGAAGGACAGCATCTGCTTACAAATGAGTTTTTAAATGATTTAGAGAAAAATGAAGAAAGTCTGGGACTGTAAAAGATGAATATTCTCGGATATAATATCTCGTTAAGTAATTCTATCAGCATTAACGGCGAAAAAAAGGTTATAAATACGCTGAACCCCCACTCATATGTTGAATCCAAATCTGATCTGGAGTTCAGGGAAGCTTTATTGAATTCCAGTATACTAATTCCAGACGGTACCGGTATCGTGCTTGCGGCAAGGCTGATCCATAAGAAGAGGATTAGAAAAATTGCCGGGGCAGATATGCATGCAATGCTTTTGGAGCGCGCATCGAACGATAATCTGAGTGTTTTTTACCTGGGATCTTCAGAAGCAACGATATCTAAAATAGAAAGTCGTATTCAAAAAGAGCTTCCGCGCGTACGATGCGGGAGTTACAGCCCGCCCTTTAAATCGTCCTTCACTGAGGAAGATAGTTCGAATATGATAAACGCCGTAAACCAATTTAAGCCCGATATTCTCTTTGTAGGAATGACGGCGCCCAAGCAGGAAAAGTGGGTGCATGCCCACAAGGAGAGGCTGAATGTTAGGGTTATCTGTTCCATCGGAGCGGTGTTCGATTTCTATGCGGGAACACAGAACCGGGCTCCCGAATGGATGCTGAATGTTGGTCTGGAATGGCTGCATCGGTTGTTTTTAAACCCAAAACGTATGTGGAAACGAAACTTTATTTCTACACCTGTTTTTTTGAAAGATGTTTTAATTAGTCGGATTAAAAGGAATATATAGTTTGGTCAAAATTTTTCGATGGTCAATTCCCTGATACATTTTTTTATCGATCCGTTTAATATTCTGTGGCTTTTAGCACTTGCAGCCTGTATTCTTTATGTCAGAAAACAAAGGAAGCAATTTTTATTTACTGCAGGTTTAACCCTGATATGGTTTTTGATTATATCCACACCGTTTGTACCTGTCTATCTTCTGAACAGCCTGGAATCGCAATACCGGCCAGTCTTGAGGAATTCAAATGTCTCACTTCAGGAACCTGTCGAAATAGTGGTCCTGGGCGGCGGGCATATTAATGATCGGAGCTTACCGCCTTCCAGTCGCCTGTATAACCGATCTCTTTCAAGAATTATTGAGGCCATTAGGTTACACCACGTGTACCCCGAAAGTAACTTGATACTTTCTGGCAATGACTCAGGCGGCATAACCACACAGGCAGACATGTTCGCCTTAACGGCCCGGGACCTTGGAATAAACAGTGAGTACCTGATTAAACATGGCGAACCGTTAGACACGTGGATGGAAATTCGTGCATATTTAGATCGATACGATACTTTGCCAGATAATGGAGAAACACAACCCGGTACCTTGATCATTGTGACGAGTGCATCGCATATGCCCAGAGCGGTGAAAATGGCCAGGTACCTGCTTCCTGAAAGTGTTGATATCATTGCATCGCCGAGTGATTTTAAGATAAGAGTGGATAAAGATATGTCATTCGATGATATAGAATATTATCCATCTGTAGAGAATATCGAATACATGACAATTGCGTTGAAAGAGTACGCCGGCATAGTGGAGTTTCACCTGTTGTTGAAGTGATGGGTAAGTCAATTGGCTCCCGACCGCGGTTGTGATAACGTTTGGGGATCCCTGGTTAAACCCGGAATGACGGAGTCGATGTATAACGCTTTTTGAGTCATCCTGAACTCGATTCAGGATCTCCTCGCACTGGAAAGGGGTGAGCGTTGGTAAAGTCAGGGGATCCCGTGCTTTCGCCCCGGGATGACGTGAACGGGAACCATCGCTG
>CAYNZY010000001.1:0-176 GCA_964401805.1 uncultured Rhodohalobacter sp. | reverse complement strand
CAAGCAGTCATGCCGGGCCCCTCAGTAGTCATGCCGGGCTTGACCCGGTATCTCCCTGCTCTGGGCGTTGGTAAGGTTAGGAGATGCTGAATCGAGTTCAGCATGACTGTGTTCTTGTTTAGCCCCGGGATGACGTGAACGGGAACCATCGCTGCAAGCAGTCATGCCGGGCCCCT